>NZ_BAAGYY010000046.1:0-21402 GCF_054779015.1 Flindersiella endophytica | reverse complement strand
GGAAGCCGGCGTTGAACGCGTTCTCCATCACCTTCGCAGACCGGTTCCCGGCTGCGGAGACCTACTAACAAGCCGCCGGAAACACCGTTAGCGAAACACACCCGATCAACCGACTGACATGAACCAGTCAGCCGAGTACACCTAGGTCCTGTTACGTAAGTCGTTGGAGCCATCGGTCGATGTTGGCGACGTTGATGGTTGCGGTGTAGCGGACGGCGAGCTTGTCGTAGCGGGTGGCGATGCTGCGTTTGTGTTTGAGGGCGTTGATGCCGCATTCCACGGCATGGCGTTGCTTGTAGATCTCGGGGTTGAATGCGGGTGGTCGTCCGCCCGCGGTCCCGCGCCTGCGCCGGTGCGCGGCTTGGTCGGCCGGGATGGGAATGGTCGTCTTGATCCCGCGGCCAGCCAGGTAGGCCCGGTTCTTCCGGGAAGAGTAGGCCTTGTCCGCCAGGACACGATCAGGTCGAGTCCGCGGCCGGCCAGGTCCGATCCGCGGCAGGTGGATCTGTCGCAGGACGGGGATCATTTGCGGTGAATCGCCGGTCTGCCCCGGTGTCAGCAGGTGCGCAAGCACCTGGCGATGCTGCTCGCAAGCCAGGTGGATCTTGGTCGACCAGCCACCCCTGGAGCGTCCCAGTGCGTGGTGGTCGGGCTCGTCAGGAATGCGGTGGCTGCTGTCGCGCCGGGCCCCGGCGGCGTGCACGTGCGCCCGGGCCGTGCTGGACACGGTGGAGTCGACCGAGACCTGCCACTCGACCTTGCCGGCCGCGTCCGCCGCAGCCACCAAGGCCGCCTCGATACGTTCCAGACGCCCAGCAGCTGCCAGCAAGAAAACAGTGCATAGACCCCGCCACCATGGGCCATAGGCTCGCGGGACGTCCCGCCACGGGCACCCGACCCGAACCCGGAACCGCACCCCGTCGACCAGGCCACGCAGCGGCCACCGCCAAGGACGACCCCGCAATGCCGGCACCGGCAACAACGGCTCCAGCAACGACCACCGCACATCGGTCAAGTCATGACGAGACGCAGCATCTAGGGTGGACACGAGGCCTCCTGCGGTGATGTGGATGCCTAGACACCACCTGCGTTACACAGGGGGCCTCACCCCTGCCCAGACGCCACGCCGGTCACCTCAGCACTTTCGCAACAGAACCTAGCACTTGCGAGCGCAGTGGCCGCAGCCGGCGCAGAGCTGACCGACATGGCTGTCTACGTTCCGCTGCGTCGACACGGGCGCGCGACCGCGATCGCCGTGTCCGGGCTGGCCGGCGCGACCCTGGACAGCTTGGGTTTCCTGTGGTTGGCCGGGTTCCCCGTCACCGCGGCCACCGTCGGCGGGCAGCTGCTGGTCAAGGCCGTCTGGGTCGGCGGGGCGTACCTCCTGCTCGTCAAGGGGGTCACGCATGCTGTATCTCGGAAATGCCAGCTCACCCGCCATCCGTGGCGCCATCGCCACCGGCGAGCTCGGCCAGGTCTGCACACCGGCTGAGGGCCGCAGCCCAGCCGAGGCGAAACACTGGGCAGCCGACAATGGCTGCTACGGCCATGGCTACCCAGGCGATACCCGATGGCTTGCCTGGCTCAGCGGCGTCCTCACGTCGTGACGAGGCTGGAGACGAAGTCGCGGACAACGGGAGCCGCGTCGTGGCCGGCGGTCCACGTGCATCCGATGCCGAGCGCCGCCACCTGGCCGATGGACAGCACGGCGGAGAGGACGTCCGCGAGCGTGGCGAGGTCCGTGCCACCGCGGGCGGGGTAGAGCAAGCCTGGTACCTGCGTCGGATCGAGCACGTCCATGTCGACGTGAACGTAGAGCGGCCCTCGCGGGAGGGATTGCGCGGCCGCGTCGACTGGGACCTGGCGGATCGGCGACGTGGCGAGGTACTCGCGTTCGGGCGGCTCCAGATCGCGCGTGCCGACGAGGACGACGTTGCCGGCGTCGACCGGTCTCAGGCCTGTGTGCGCGGCCACGGTCGGGTCGCCTTCACCGACCAGCATGCGCAGCGGCATGCCGCCGAGGTAGCCGGTCCGGGTGCTGCCGGGCGTGTGAAGGTCTCCGTGCGCGTCGAACCACACGATCCCCAGGGAGCCGAACCGGCCGCTGCGCTGCAGCCCCGCCACGGTACCGAGCGAGGTGGTGCAGTCGCCGGACAGCACGGCGACCGGTGCGCCCGGGCTGGCTGCGTCGGCGACCTCCGTCGCCACCGCGTCGTAGAGGACGGCAAGCCGTTCCCAGGGCGTGCCGCCGGCCGGGAGCTCCGGCTCGACCCGGCGGTCACCGGAGATCGGGAGCTCCTCGTCCGGCACAGGGATGAGGACATGGAACGGGACGACGATCGTGGCGAACTTGGTGGGCATCGCCTCCCCCTTCCCGCCGACGCGCGATCCATTCCGAGCTGGTGGGGCGCCTGGTGGTGAGGGCTTGCGTGGCGCTGGTTCCCGGAGCCGGCGGCTTTCCGAGCCCGGCTCGCTGAGACGACCGCCCAGAACCGTACGTCAGGTGACGCGGGCCTTCTCGCGCGGAAAGCGTTCGTGGCCGCCGTGCTGTTCCTGGACGAGCCGACGACCGGGCTGGACCCGCGGACCCGCGACCAGGTCTGGGAGATCGTCCGGATCATCGTCGCGCAGGGTACGACTGTGCTGCTCACCACGCAGTACCTCGACGAGGCCGACCACCTCTCGTCCCGGATCGCCGTGATCGACCAGGGCAAGGTGATCGCCGAGGGTACGCCGGGCGAGCTGAAGTCGTCGGTGGGCGCTGGGTCGATACACGTGCGCCTGCGTGACGCGGCCCGGCGGGGACGAGGCGCGACGAGTGCTCGCCCAGGCCCTGGGGACCGAGGTCCAGCTCGAGCCGGACCCGGTGGCGTTGACCGCGCGCGTCGGGTCGGGGCACGTCGATCTGGGCGCGAACGGCCGGGGCGCTGCCGAGCAGGCCTCGCGGGCGCTCGCCGGAGCTGGAGGCGCCGGCAAGTCGGCGGCGGGCCGCGCAGTGACGGGGATCTGAGGCTTGGCCGGTTTGCCGGGATGGCCCATGTCAAGCGCGGGATCGAAGATCGTAACCCTGACCACGGCCGTGTCGACTCCAGCCGTCTGCTGCTGGCACAGCTCCTTCACGGGATCAATATCGACGCTGCGTTGGTAAGCCGCCCTCGAGCCGGTCCTGTGTGGACCATTCTCCACATTGCGATGGCGCCGCGCTGGCGCCGTGCTGGAGTGAACCGCCCCGGTCGGCGAACGTTCGCCGTTGGGCGGCAAGGTCGAAGTCCATGGCCAGGAAGACGAGGCACTCGCGGCGGATCATCGGCCAGTCGTCGTTCATGCACGCCCGTTCCCAGGCAACCCGCCCCGTCTCGGGTGACCTGGAGACACGGGCGGCTTACCCAGACGGCGAGCGCGAGACCAAGCTGTCACCGGCACGGCTGGAGCAGTGGATGCCCGCGTTCCTCGCCCAACTGGTTGCCCCCCGTGCCGAGCTCGTCCATGCCATCGGAGAAGACGGCACCGAGACCGTTTACATGTTCGATATCCAACGCGAGTCGTTAGCCACGCTTGAAGAGCGGCATGGCCGGTGGGTCGTTACGCCAGGGATCAGTCGCTCTACGGGATGCGATCGAATCCGCTGTCCTCGCCTGGGATCACAATGGACAGCCCGCCATCGACCAGATTCGACTGAAGGTGACCGACCGCAGCCACACGTACTGGATCAGCGGAGTTCCTGCCCTGTCCTGGACCCACGGCCTGGTCTGACCTGCGGCACCGTTGGCGGTGCTCAGTGTTGCTTTTCCTTGCGGGCCACGCCGGCGTACCACCAGCGTCCGGCGGTGTCGTCTGCGGCGTCGGGGTCTTCGGCGCCCCACTGGCCTGCCCAGCACACTCCGGGCTCGGCGCCCTGGTACGGTGCCACGAATTGCATCGGCGAGTCGTCGGCATAGTGGAAGGCCGCTTCGATCTCCTTGCGTGAGCGGAAGAAGATCGGGGTGTTGGTGCGGGAGTAGATCTCGCGGTACTCCTCCAGCTTGCCGGGGTCCTGATGCTCGCTGGTCAGGTGGCTGATCGCCAGATAGCTGCCCACTGCGAGCGGCTCCATGATCGCCTGGATCGCGGCTGGCGGATCGGCGACGAACTGTAAGCAGGCCACGATCAGCACACCTACCGGTCGGGACAGGTCGATGTTCTCAGTGACCACCGGGTTGTCGAAGATCGAGGCAGCGTCGCGTACGTCGGCTTGGATGTAGTCGACACCGTCGATGCCTTCGATGAGCTGCCGGCCGTGCAGCACCGCGTCGGACTCGATGTCTCCGTAGACGATCCTGGCGTGCGGGTTAACCGCCTGCACCACGTCATGGGTGTTGTTCTGCGTCGGTAGACCGGCGCCGATGTCGAGGAACTGGTCGATGCCCTCCCCAGCCATCCAGGACGATGCCCGCTGCAGGAAGCCCCGGTTTGCCCAGGCGGCGTCCCGGATGTCGGGGTCACGCGCCATGACTCGTTGGGCTGCCTCGCGGTCTGCCCGGAAGTTGTACTCCCCGTTGCCGCTGAGGTAGTAGTCGTACATCCGTGCCGGGCTCGGCCGCGTGATGTCTACTCCAGGTGGAGCGACCTCATCGCCGAACATGTCGTTCGGGGTGCTGCTCATTGCTGACCCTCCCTGCGTTCTGACGACCCCGGCCCAGGGGTAACACGGGTACGTGCGCTTTTCCAAGCCGTTCCGAGCGAGCACGCCGTAACCCGCACTGTAACGTGATCACGCCGTACGGGCGAAGCCCTGCCATCGACGTCGGCGTGTGATGCCTGGCGCCGAAGGACGCCGCGACTCAGTTGGCCGTGCTCCGGGCGGCCGGTCTGCTGGGCGGCAGGGATCCGTCAGGGGTTCATCTTGGGGATCAACTTGGGGTGCATGTGGGGGATCCGCTTACCCGGCGGTTGCCCAGGGCAGAAACGGACAGCGTACGAGCATACTAAGGTGGCCAAGCTCTTCGACTGACGCCGTCTGTGCTGGCACCCGCATGCTACGAATGAACGACAATCCCGCCCTGCGCCAAGGGCTAACCGGATCGCCAGCAAACGAGGTCTCGATGTCGCCGGCAGCCGGTATGACCACATCCTCTGTCTGGCTTCCGGTCTGGGTCGGGACCAGTGATCGCTCCTGCGCGATCTTCCATGGCCCGTGGGTCTCGGGCCGGTCCCGGCACGGCGTGCCCGCGCCCAATTTCCGCAAGATCTCGTTGATCATCTGGTTCAAACCGGACCAGAAGCTAGATCACTGACAGGACACGCCCCGGTGAGCCGCCCGGCTGACGGTGGGGAATCAGGCGGCAGCCGTTCGCACGAGAGGTGTTAGCGCATTCTTCTAATGCCCACGGTAGTGCGGTAGGGATACCGTTTCTGGGCTTCTGCGTCGTGGCTGCCAAGCCGTTGCCGCTAGTCCCGTGGCGAACCGATCGAGGAGTGTGTTGGCGTGCCCATACGGGTCGACCCTGTCCTGAGAGGTCAGCTCCAGGACAACATTGATGTGACGTTCGTTGTGCGGACGCAGGACCTGGTCGCGCTCGACGCGGCGATGTCTGCGGTCGTGCAGGCGATCTGGGATCTAGGTCCGCGGCCGGAGGAGTGGCCGAATTCGGAGGAGACGCCATCCCCGTCCTTTATTTCCGACCCGGTCAGGATCCCGGGTGGTCGCCTGATCCATATCGACTTCCATGACCTGCCGGCCAGCTACCGGATCCGACTGCCAGAAGCATTGACGGACGTCCTGGCCGGCCATGGCATTACCGATGCACTGGTCGAAGCGCCTGCCCGGCTAGGCGACCGCTATCTCAATCTGGACCGCTTCACCCCGCTGGTCCGTACCTGGCTGCACGACCCACGGCCAGAGGGAGCACCGAGGTTCACTACGCGGCCGTCCGAAGCACTGGTCGAGGTGGCTCTGGCCTGGCTGCGCGAAGCGCGCCAGGAGCAGGATCAGCTGATCGCGGTGGCAGGCAGCGGTGTGGAGATCCCGCTCTCGTGGTCGACTCTCCACGCGGTTGTGGATGATCTCCTGGGTTCTCCGAGTGGCCGGCCGACCCGCGTCATGCTGCTGAGCACCGACTTCGCCGATCGTGCCTTTGCTGCTGAGCTTGGGACGTTGAACGGATACGGAGTCTTGCTCACCGAAGGTAGGAGCGACTGGACGCGCGACAGCCTGGCCGCCCACTTGCGCCGCCGGCGGGAGCTGATCCGGGAACTCGCCCATGGGCTGGAGTGGGCCGGCGTCATGCTCGACTACACCGCCTTCCAAGGGCGCGTCCTGACCTGTCCGCACCAGTTCATCGGTCCCGATCACCTTGCCGCCCCGCTGTGGTACCAACTACTTTCCTCAGCCCTGGTCCGGCAACTCGGCGGTGTGCCGGAAGGCGGCGTGCCGTGCCCTGGAGGGGGCGCCGAGCTCACCGTCGGCGAACCCGAGTCCTGGATTCGATGAGCCCGTCGAGCATGACGTCGACCTGCCGCGAGTGCACCTGCCCGCAGCAGGGATGTCGGGCTCGGGCTCAGTGGTCGCTCAGGACGGATGGCCTTGTACGCCGGGTGTCTTCGTCACCTGGCTGGTGTCCGTTTGGCTACGCTACGGCGTGTTAGGGAGGTTCTGTAGCTTCGCGCTTTGCGAGCCCTGGCCAGCGAACTAACGTCTGAAGCGGTTGGCCAGATCGAGGCATTGGTGGGCGATGTCGAGTGCGGCGTCTGGCCGGGCGAGGGTGTTGGCGCGTTGTTTCATTTCGTTGATCTGTTGGGGGTTGCCCAGCATTGCTTCGACGGCCTCGCGTAGGTCTGATGTGTGTGGGACGTAGACACCGACGCCGTAGTTTCCGACGAATCGCAGGTTGGCGTTCTCCTGCCCGTCTACGTGTCCGGTCAGGATGAGCGGGATGCCGGTGGCGAGTGCTTCGGCGATCGTTCCCGGTCCGGCCTTGGTGATGACGAGGTCTGAGGCGCGCATGCGGTCGGCGATGTCGTCGACGAAGCCGAGCACGAGCAGGGGAGTGCGGAACGTGCCGAGTGGTTGGGCCAGAAGGCGGTGGCGGAGTTTGTCGTTGCGTCCGCAGACGACGATGACCTGCCATGGATGGAACTCCTTGGCCAGGGCCTCCACCTGTCTACGAATATTCCTGTTGCCGTGCCAACCGCTCATCAACAGAATGGTTGGCCGGTGGGGATCCAGTCCCCATCGCTTGCGTAGGGTCTGTTGCTCGCCTGCTGCTGGTGGCCGGAAGTCGGGGTGAATTGGCAGGCCGAGGTGACGGATGTGTTCTGGCGGCACCGCGTGCGTGCGTACTTCGTCGGCGGCCTGTGGCGACCCAACGAAGACGAGGTCTGTCAGTGGATTCGCCCAGGCGTGGTGAACGCTCGCCAGATCGGTCACCACCGTGATGTGGCCCCGCTCTCGTTCCGGCTGCCTGCCGGATTTCAACCTTACGTGGTTCAGCAACGGATGGACGGAGACGACGACATCCGGGTCGTGCGCTTCGAACAGCCGGACGGCGATGTCTCTTCCTTGTGTGCGCATCACCGTACGAACGAACGGGAATACTGGACGGGAGTTGGTGCCGCGGTAGAACACACCCCATGTGGAGCTTTTCGCCAGTGCCGAATAGGAGGAGCAGACCTTTCGTAACAGCCAACGGCTGTCCGGCCCGATCAGCGGGTCGGCCAGTACGACGCGGGCCGATGGGTTCAGTTGGAGCAGGGCAGTCTCGAGGGCGCGCGCGGCGGCGCGGTGGCCGGCTCCAGTGTCGGAGAACAGAATCAGGATCGAGGGCGGGTCGCCCTTCTTCGATACTGAGCTCAGGTGACGGTCCGAGGATGCCGCACGGGAGTGCTGCTCGTCGGCGAAGGGTTTCTCGGACGGGGCGCCGTCGTTCACAGCTGGCTCCATGGCTGCCAGTCGATGTGGTAAGGCAGGGACTCGGCAGGCCCGTCGTAGGACACGTACGGCTTGTTGTCGGCGTCCAAACACATGTCGAAGCGCTCTTCGATCGGCTCGGCGTAGCCGTCGCCTGGATCGGAGATCAGGCGTCCTCCGGGCTCGGGCGTGCTGTCAACACCACCTGGTAGGTAGGCGTGCAGCTCGATCCTCCCATCATGTTCTACGGGGATGACCGAACCGGCCCTGACGAACACCGGTGTGGTGTCGAGCCCGGCTTCGACAGATACCATTGCGGGTCCGTGGTGGACGGCGCCGGTGCGTCGGTCGTACCAGGTGCCGCGGGGCAGCCGGACTGTGCGCTCTCGCATGCCCTCGTGCAGGATGGGCGCGATCAGGAGTGCGTCGCCGAGCATGAACTGGTCCTCGATGCGACGCAGCTGTGGATCGTCGGGGTCGGCCCAGAGCATCGGCCGGACGTAGGGTGCGCCGGTGCGATGGGCTTCCCAGGCCAGGGTGTACCAGTAGGGCAGCAGCTCATACCGTTCCCGCATCGCCTTGCGGGTCAACTCGAGGACGTCGGTTCCCCAGGTCCATGGTTCGCGGGACGGTAGCAGGGAGGCGCAGTGGACGCGGAAGAACGGCAGCCACGCGGCGAGCTGGAACCAGCGTAGGAACATCTCCGGGGTGGGATGCCGGTCGAAGCCGCCGACGTCAGGCCCTGAGAACGGAATCCCGCAACAACCAAGTCCCAATGTGAACGTCAAGCTGATGCGCAGCCCGTCCCAGGATGTGCCGATGTCGCCGGTCCAGGTGCCGGCGTAGCGCTGCAGGCCGGCGAAGCCTGATCTGGACAGCAGAAACGGGCGCTGGTCGGGACGCTGGTCGCGCAGGCCCTCGTAGGCGGCGCGATTCATCAACAGGCCATAGACGTTGTGTGCTTCGCGGTGATCGCCGCCCCGGCCGTCCAGGTCGTGGTGGGTGGACAGCGGCAATGTTCCGTCGCCCCATGCGGAGAAGGACGATGGCTCGTTCATGTCCTGCCAGAAGCCGCCGACGCCCAGCTTGAGGTACTCCTCGAACAGCGTCCCCCACCAATGTCTGGTCTTCGCCGAAGTGAAGTCGGGGAACGCGACGATGCCGGGCCAGACCACGCCGCGAACGATCTCACCGTCGCTGGTCCGGCAGAAGACGTCGGCGTCCAACCCGCTGTTGTACGTGGGGTCTTCAGGGGTGAGCCCGATGCCGGGATCGGCGATGCACACGAGGTGGACATCGTGTTCGCCGAGCTCGGTGACCAGGCCGTCCAGATCGGGGAAGCGTCGCTGGTCGATCGCGAAGGGCCGGTTGGCGTCCAGGTGGTCGATGTCCAACCAGATCGCCGACAGCGGCAGCCCGTGCTCGGCGAACTCGCCTGCGATCCGATGCACCTCGCTCTGGCTCTGGTAGCCCCAGCGCGACTGGTGATAGCCCAGAGCCCAGCGTGGAGGCAGGGTCGGCCGGCCGGTCAGCGCGGTGTACCGCTGGATGGCCTGGGCGGGCGTTCCAGGAAAGACGTAGTAGCGCAGCGGCCCGCCGGTGAACCGGGTACTGATCTGGGCGCCGGTCTGTGTGCCTATGTCGATTACGCCGTCGAAACTGTTGTCGTAGAAGGCCAGATGGCTCTGGCCGTCCGCCACAACGGTGTAGACCGGGATCGACAACGACAACGGGTCCTCGTTCCGTCCGTAGGTGCTCATCTGAGGGTCGGTGTTCCACAGGCGGTAGGACCGGCCGGAAAGGTCGAGCCGGCTACTGCGGCCGCCGAGTCCAGTTACGACGACGCCCTCGGTGAGGTCGGTGATGTGGCTCCAGGCCGCACCCTCCCAGCGTGGCGGTGAGTCGCGGCGGAAGACCGCTCCCGACGGATTCTCGAACGCCAGGCCTCCTTCGGAGTCCACGATTACGGTGAGATCGGCACCAGCCACTGCCCAGCAGCCAACCAAACGGGTGACCGTGGCCTCTGCATCGAACTCCGGTGTACCGCCATCAGGCTCGAGTGCATAGGACGGCGAGGGCTCAGCGCCGTCCCATCCAACGAACAGTCCACCGCCGGCAAGCAGTCGCAGGCTCAGCTCAACTCTGGCGTACGAGAACCGCGCGCCGCCGCGGACCTCCTCGACCTTCTGCAGACGGCCCGGTGTTCGCGGCGCTCCCGCTGTTGGCAACCAACGCTGCCGATCAGCCGCGTCGATTCGGGTGCGATAGAACGAGTACCACAACGCCCGTGCACCGTTCGCCAGCCCAAGTTGCCGAGCCGATCTCAGCAGCCCACGCAGCCGATCCGTGTATGTCTCACCAGGTCGACGGCGAAAGCGGCGGGTCCAACCAGGCTCGGAGTGTCCCGCTCCTTCGGGTTGTGCTGTAACGCTGGGACGAGGTCTGACAGCCGTCGAATTAGGCATGGTCTCCATTCGGTGCGCGATTCCTTTCTGGACGATCTAATCCATGGGCTATCTGCTAGACGAGACTCCAGGCTGGAGTAGCGGAAAAGCGACGACCGTGCGGTATCTGGACGGAAGTCTGATGGCGTTACCGATACTTCCCTTGAAACCGGATTCGTGAAGTGAGACTATTTGTCAATGTCGCGCTCATTTCCCGATCACTTCTTGTGGGGCACGTCGACGGCCGCTCACCAAGTCGAGGGCGGAAACCACAACAACGACTGGTGGACCTGGGAACAACAAGGGCACATCAAGACCGGCGACAGCGCGGCCGTCGCGTGCGACCACTGGAACCGTTTCGATGAGGATGTCAAGCTGCTGTCCGAACTCGGCACCAATGCGCACCGGCTCTCGATCGAGTGGTCGCGAGTCGAGCCGGAGCCCGGAAGGTTCGACCAGGAAGTAATCGACCACTACCGCGCCGTACTCACCAATCTTCGCGAACACGACATCGCCACCGTCGTCACCTTGCACCACTTCACCTCGCCCGCATGGTTCGTCGCACAGGGCGGCTGGCCGAACCGGCGCGCCGTCAGCCGCTGGTTGCCGTTCGTCCGCCGGATCTCCGTGGAGCTGGGCGATCTGGTGTCCTTCTGGTGCACGATCAACGAGCCGAGCATCTACGCCTACCAAGGCTGGATGACAGGGGAGTTCCCGCCCGGCAAAACCGGAGATGTGCTGGGGATGTTCAGGGTGCTGGCCCACCTTCGCCGGGCACACGAATCCGCCTACGCGGAGTTGAAGAAACTGACCCCTGATGTTCCGGTCGGGCTGGCGCAGCACAAGTGGCTTATGGTGCCGAAGACCAGCAGATGGCTGGACCGCATTGCCGCCCGGGTGGCCGACGCGGCGATGAGCCGATGGCCGGACGGACCACGGCTGCGGCGGGTGGTCGACTCGGCCGGCGACTACATCGGCCTCAACCACTACAGCGGATCCGCGGTGTCGTTCTCGCTCCGCCATCCCGGCGAGGCGTTCATCCACCGCACCAACCCGCCCGGCCTGCCGGTCAGCGACTTCGACTGGGTGATCCATCCACCATGGCTGGGACTCGCGTTGGAGGACCTGCGATCCGCCGGCAAACCGATCTACATCACCGAGAACGGTGTCGCCACAGCCGACGACACCCTCCGCCAGGAGTTCCTGCCGGCGATGCTGAACGAGGTATGGAAAGCGATCGAGCAAGGAGTCGACGTACGCGGGTACTTCCACTGGAGCTCGATGGACAACATCGAATGGGCTCACGGATACTCCATGCGCTTCGGCCTGATCGCCGTCGACCGCGACTCGTTGCGCCGAACGGTCAAACCCAGCGGCCGAACGTACGCCCAGATCGCGCGGGCCAACTCGATCCCAGAGCAAGGGACTGAGGCTGACCAGAGTGCATGACGCACCGAACCAGCGTTCGGACGGGCCCCTGTCCGTTAGGCCGCTTTGCCACGGGCGATGCAGAGGTTTATGTCGGTGAAGTCGAGGGTTAGGTTGTAGGGCTTGAAGAAGCTGTGGGCGAAGTCGCCCCATACGTCGTAGCAGTAGTGCCAGGTGACTTGCATGTTTGGGTTCGTTACGCAGTAGGCCTCGTTGGCGGTGGCGTTGCCGAGGCGGACCTCCTTCGGGTAGCAGGGTAGGCGACGGTCGAGTGGCTGTACACAGCGGCGCGAACGCGGCCGTGCCCGCCATCATCGCGGCGCCTCGCAACACCGAACACCGAGTCCATTCTCCGTCGTGGACCACGTATTGCTCTCTATGTCCGGAGCGGGTGCTGGTTCAACATAGCGGTCGCGGTATATCGCAGGCGTATTGAAAAACACGCACATGCTATCGGCGGATATATTATGAACCCATAGCAATGTCAATGTGACATCGGGTGCTGTCGCAGGCCATCTGGCGCGCTGGCGCTAGCGTTGCGCCAGCGGGCGGTGCCAGACTGGGTGGCGCAAGAAGGAGGCCAGACTTCTGCTGAGGTCTGGTGGCAAGTCTGACCTGCACGTGTCCTGCACTCTTTCCCGAAAGGACATCTTCATGACGAAGCGCATCGTGGCCGGCGGGTTCGCCACGCTGGCTCTGCTCGTTGTCGGAGCCGGCACCGCGTCGGCCGACCCGCCGCCGCCTCCCATGACGCACGACTTCGCGCCAACCGGGTGCAACATGACGCACGACTGTCCCGCGGACATGACGCACGACTAAGCCGGAAGCCACGGGACCACGCCCCCCGGTTCCTGGGCTTCTTCGACGGCGCCCCCGGCCCTTTCTCTGCGGCCGGGGGCGCCCTTTCGTGGATTGGCGGCGCTACTGTTCGCGGAGCCGCGAAGGTGGTGGTCAGAACGGGTATGCGGTGATCTCCCGTTGCAGGGTGACCCATTGCGTTTCGGTGAACGCTTCGAGATTGGCTGCCGCGCCGCCGAATCGGGAACCGGTGCCGGAGTCGCCGACACCGCCGAATGGTACGACCTGCTGGTCGTCGATGGTCTGGTCGTTGATGTGCACGATCCCGCTGGGAATCCGTTCGGCGAGCGCGAGCGCCCGCAGCGGGTCGCTGGTGAGGATTCCGAGCGACAGCCCGTACGGCGTGGCCGCGGCCAGGGCGGCCGCCTCGTCTGGATTACTGAACGACAGGACTGGTGCGACCGGGCCGAAGACCTCCTGGTCGTATGCGGGCATCGTGGTGGTGATGTCGGTGAGCACGGTTGGCCGGTAGAACAGGTTGTCGTAGGTCCCGCCGGCGGCCAGCCGGGCACCAGTTGCCACGCTGCCGGTGACCAGCGAGTGCACGCGGTCTCGTTGCCGCTCGTCGATGAGGGGGCCGAGCGCTGCGTTGTCGTTGCTGGCTGGATCTCCGACTTGTAGCGCTTCGGCCTTGGCCGCAAGGCGTTCGACGTACTCGCTCGCGATCGACTCGTGTACCAGGTGCCGGCCGGCGGCCATGCAGATCTGTCCCTGGTGCAGGAACGACCCCCACGCACCGGCCGAGACCGCGCGGTCGAGGTCGGCGTCGTCGAGCACGATCAACGCGGAGTTGCCGCCCAACTCCAGATGAACACGCTTGAGATTGCGGGCAGCGACCTCGGCGACCTGCCGGCCGACAGCGGTAGAGCCGGTGAAGGAGATCACGCGCACGCGTGGCTCGGTGACCAGTGCCTCCCCGATGTCCGCGCCACCCGGTAGGACATGCAGCAGCCCGGGCGGCAGCCCAGCCGCCTCGAAGACTTCGGCGAACAACGCGCCGCCGACCACGGATGTGCGTGGGTCAGGCTTCAGGACAACGGCATTGCCGAGCGCCAACGCTGGCGCGACCGACCGGATTGCCAGCACCGTCGGCGCGTTGAACGGCGCGATGACGGCCACCACACCGGCCGGCACGCGGCGGGCCAGGCTGAGTGGGCGCCCGGCCGACGGCAGGACCTGACCGAGCGGTTGGGACGGCAGAACCGCCGCCTCGTAACACATCTGGATGCTCAGGTGCAGCGTGAAGTCGGCCATCCCGGCCGTGGCGCCGGCCTCCCGCTTCAACCAGCCCTTGATCTCCTCGGCATGCTCTTCCAGCACCTGAGCAGCACGCCGGACAACGCGGGCTCGCTCCTCGAACGACGTTGTAGCCCACACCGGCTGCGCGGCAGCCGCCGCCTCGGTCGCCGTCGCAACATTCTCCGTGGTGGCCAGGCCGATCCGGCCGAGTTCCGCACCTGTCGCGGGTTCGGTCACCGCGGCGTCTCTTTGGGCGCGGGTCCATTTCGTGCTGTAGATCGAAGCCGTCCAGCGAGCTGGATCGAGAAGGGTCATGACGTGTCCTCTGCCGGTGTCAGGTTGCGCCAAGTGCGGTGGGTGTCAACAGGCGGTGGTCACAGGCCAGCAGTACGCGCTCGGCTGATCCTTCAGGTCAGCTTGTCGGAGTGGCCGGCTTCGATCCGGGACCACTGGGCGATCGGACGTCCGTTCGCTCGCCAGACCTGGGGGTTCCTGGCGTCGCCCCAGGGCTGGGGCCAGCCCTCCGGGGAGTCTTCCCACGTCTCCTGGCGTCCGTAGACGGTCATGTCCAGCAGGCCGTGGGTCGGTGCCATGATCTCGACGCCGCGACCGCCGGTGTAGTACGTCTCGAACACCCGCTCGCCGTCGCGGACGTAGCAGACGAGGTGGTGGCGCTGCCAGTCACGACCTTCGAGGAGTTGCGGCGCCGTCTTCTCCACGGAGTACCACGGCATGTCCAGGCCCAGGAAGTCGCGGTAACGGACACTCGCCTCGTACGGGCCCTTGCACAGGACTGCGTAGGTGGCGTCGCGGGAGTGGAGGTAGGACAGCTCGCGGACCTGACTGTTGAAGAACGTACAGCCCTCGCACTGCTCCGCGGCGGGTTGGCCGGGCCACCAGGCGTGGAAGTACGCGATGAGCTGCCACCGGCCTTCGAAGACGTCGAGGATCGGGACCGGACCGTCCGGGCCGATCACCTCGATGGTGGCGTCGACCTCCACCATCGGCAGCCGCCGGCGCTCCGCCGCGATCGCGTCCCCTTCGCGGGTGTGCGCCTTCTCCCGAACGAGGAGGGCGTCTCGTGCTGCCTGCCACGTGGCCCGGTCCACCACCGGTGGCAAGCCCCGCGACTCTGAGCGATCGTTCATGGTCGACTCCACTCAACGGTCTTCACAATCCAGGAAGATGGTCCCGATATCCGCGAAGGCAGCGTGGCCTTCGCCGCTGGCGCCGTGCTGGCGCCGGGCTAGCGCGGCGACGTCGGGTGCGTCCGCCTCGAGCGCACCACTGGACCGTTCGGCATCAGAAACCCCCTTGGGTCAGGATGGGGTTTTCGTGTCGGGTCTTCTGACCAGACCAGTCGCGCTTCGAGGTCGATGCCAGCCAGTTTCATCGGTCGATCGACCGATGAGTCGTTCCAGTAGACGTTCGTGGACTGCCGCACCCGGAATGCCGGCAAACCTTCCTGATTGTGCCGGTCCATTCTGGCTCCGACGATTTTCCGCGTCCAGGCAATCGACTACGCTCTCGACGAGAATGAGAAACCGCTCCGTGCTCTACGTACCCTCAATGTAGAGCGGTCGCAGGCTTCCAGATGCCTGGGAGTCGGCTCGAAACAGGTCTGCGATGCACCTGCTGACGATCGCTGCCTCAGACGCCCTGGCAGCCAACTCCACCGGACGCCAGTCCGGTTCACCAACCATTCGGCGTTGATCCTGCTCGGTAGTCATCCGGTGTGTGGCCCGTGCATGGTGGACGGTGGATCGACGTAGCGCCAAGATGGTCCCTGTCGCCGGATCGGAGGTGTACGAGGGTGTGTTGTGTGGAACTGCGGGTTCTCGGCCCGGTTGAGTTGTACTCCGATGGCCGCTCGATCGGTATCGCCGCAGCGAAGCAGCGGGCGCTGCTGGCTCTGCTCGTGGTGGAGCGCGGCCGGTCAGTGAGCGGAGAGTGGTTGATCGACCACTTGTGGGAGGGGGATCCGCCCTCGACGGCGAGGGCGACGGTGCAGTCGTGCGTCTACCGCTTGCGCAAGTTGTTGGATTCGGTCGGTGCAAAGATCGAGCTGGTTACCCGCCCGGAGGGTTACCAACTCGAGATTCCCGCGGGCCTGTTGGATCTGGACCGGTTCGACCGCGCGATGGCCGAGGGACAGGAGGCAGCACGGGCGGGGGACTTCGCATCAGCGTCGGCGGCGTATCGTGGCGGACTGGGGCTATGGCGTGGTGAGGCGTTCGAAACTGTCGACGCGCCGGCGGTTCGTGAGTGTTCGAGCCTGCTGCGCGGACGCTGGCTGGACGCTGTCGAGGGCTGCCTTGGCGCCGAGTTGGCGATGGGCGAGTACGTCTCGGTCGCGAGCGAGCTGGAGTCGCTCCTCATCCGGTATCCGATGCGTGAGGCGCTTTGGCAGCTGAGGATGCTGGCACTGGCTCGTGGCGGACGGAAGTCGGATGCGTTGGAGCTGTACCGCAAGCTGTACCGGTTGCTCGACGACGAACTCGGCATCGAGCCCTCCGAGCCGCTGCGCGAGTTGCACCAGCAAATTCTGAACGATGACATGCCCGGTGAGATCTCGGCTCCGCCGTTCGTGGCCGCGGGCGTTGGGACCGAGGCAGTCTCAGCCGTGGGTTGTGTGAAGCCGCGCATACTGCCCGTCGCGATCGGTGGGTTCACCGGCCGCGATCAGGACCTGGCACGACTGGAGGCGTTGCTGCGTTCCAATATCGAGTCCCTGCCGGCGGCGGAGTCGGAGACGGCGCGATCACCCGAAGTGGTGATCTCGGCTATCTCGGGTATGGCGGGTGTCGGCAAGACCATGCTCGCGGTGCATTGGGCGCACCGGGTGGCCGACCGCTTCCCCGATGGCCAGTTGTATGTAGACCTGCGGGGCTTCCACCCCTCCGACCGGCCTATGTCGCCTGCCGAAGCGCTGCGCGGATTCCTGGACGCTCTGGGTGTGCCGGCCGGGCGGATACCGAAGGGATTCGACGCCCAGGCAGGCCTCTACCGCAGCTTGCTGGCAGGCCGACGGATGCTGGTGGTGCTGGACAACGCCCGCGACACGGACCAGGTCCGATCGCTCCTGCCCGGTGCGCCTGGTTGTTTTGTCATTGTCACCAGCCGTAGCCAGCTCGCGGGGTTGGTTGGCGCCGAGGCCGCCCGGCCACTCCTGCTCGATCTGCTGACCTTCGACGAAGCACGTGAACTGCTGGCGTGGCGGCTCGGCTGGCAACGGACAGACGCTGAGCCGCAGGCGGTCGATGCGATCATCGCGGCATGTGCCCGGCTTCCGCTGGCATTGGTGATGGTCGCCGCCCAGGCCGCCACCCATCCCGGATTCTCGCTGCAGGCCTTGGCCGACGGGTTGAGCAGTTCCGCCGGTGTGCTGGACGGGTTGGCCAGCACGGACGCCGGTGCTGACGTCCGAACAGTTTTCTCGTGGTCGTACCGGCTGCTGAGTCCGCAGGCGGCCCAGGTCTTCCGGCAACTCGGCCTGCACAACGGACCCGACATCTCCGCGCCCGCGGTCGCTAGCCTGGTCGGACGCCCGCTGACCCAGGTACGGGGACTGCTGAGCGAGCTAACCCGAGTACACCTGGTCAACGAGCAGCGGCCGGGCCGCTACACCTGCCACGACCTTCTGCGTGCGTACGCGGCCGAGCTCGCCAGCGCTGAACCGGAGTCCGATCGCGACCAGGCACGGCAGCGGATGTACGACCACTACCTGCAGACGGCTTGCGCTGCCGCGTTTCTGATCGCGCCTCGCCGTGACCGTATTCAGGTGAGCCCACCGATGCCTGGAGTCGTGCCCGAATCCCTCGACGACTACGACCAGGCGATGGCTTGGCTGGATGCCGAACGCCGCGTCCTGTTGGCCGCCATCGAACAGGCCGCAGCCACTGGGTTCGATGCCCAGGTCTGGCGGCTGGCGTGGGCGCTGCCGGACTTCCTGAAACGGCGCGGGCACCGACACGACCGGGTCGTGGTGCAGCGCTTGGCTCTGGACGCGGCCGAACGGCTGGGCGAGCCGGCTGTGTGCGCAGACATCCACCTCGACCTTGCCAAGGCCTACAACGATGTCGGCCGGATCGAGGACGGTATGACGCACCTTCGTGAAGCACTCGAGCTCTACCAGAAAGAGCACAATGTTTCAGGCGAGGCACACACGCACTACACGGTCGCCTTCATGATGCAGGCGCAAGGCCGGTATGCGGAGTCGCTGACCCACGCGATGAGCGCGTTGACGTTGTTTCGCCGCGCCGATGACAAGCGTGGACAGTGCAGTGCGCTCAACGGGGCAGCGTGGTGCCACGCCAAACTGGGCGAGCACGCGCAGGCGCTCCTGCTTTGCGGGGAGGCGCTGGCATTGCAGGAAGCCCTGGACCACGTGTCCGGCCAGGCCGCCACACTCGACACCCTCGCCTACGTCCACGAGTGTCTGGGAGACCACGCCGAAGCCAGCAGGTGCTACCAGCAGGCGATCCAGCGATATCGTCGCCTCAGAGACCGCGGCGGCGAAGCCGACACACTCACCCACCTGGGCGACAGCCAGCAGGCGGCGGGCGACCACGGTGCAGCCCGGGAAAGCTGGCGACAGGCCCTGACCATCTGGCGCGAGCTCGAACACCCAGCGGCGGACCTCGTGCGTACGAAGATGGAGGAGTTGAACCGGTCTTCTACCAGATAGCGAGACCGGTTTCACCGGGCTGCGTCCCCTCGCGCTAGTGCGGCGCTAGTGCGGCGCCAGCCCTGCCCGCGACGATGGGTCTCATGAACAAGACCCGCGAATTGTAAGTGCAGCTGCCAGGTCCGATATGGCGTCTATCTGAATCCGATGGAGAGAACGGGAACGGCCGCGTTCCCGTTCTCCATCGGCGCGCGGGGTTCCCGCGCCGTCGCCGGGTGCCGACATCGGCCGCGCGCCGGTCATCATGGGTTGGAGACCAGTGAGCCAAGTCGACGTGCCGAAGGCGGCAGGCCGAAGGTCGTTGTGGAGAAACCGGGACTTCGCCGCGTACTGGATCGGTCAAACAGTGTCGGAGTTCGGCACTCAGGTCACGTTCGTCGCGATGCCTTTGCTGGCCGTGCTGACGCTGGACGCCTCGGTCGGAGAACTCGGTCTGCTCCGGTTCGCCGAGTACTTGCCGTTCCTGCTGCTCACACCGATCTTCGGAGTATGGGCGGATCGAAGTCGCAGACGTCCACTGATGATGTGGACGTACGCGACGAGAGCCATCTTGGTCGCATCGGTGCCCCTGCTCGTCGTGCTGGGTCTGCTGAACATGCGGCTGCTGACGGTGATCGTGTTCGCGATCGGTGCCGGGGCGGCGTTGTTCGAGGTGTGCTGGATGTCGTACGTGCCGGGCCTCGTTCCACCCGAGGGTTTGGTCGACGCAATGGGGAAGTGCGGCGTCAGCACGGCCGCTGCCGAAGTGAGTGGGCCTGGCGCCGGTGGCTTGCTGGTGCAAGCGTTGACCGCCCCGGTCGTGCTTGTCGTGGACACGGTTTCCTACCTGGTTGGACTCGTCTCGCTGGCCCGAATCCGGTACCGCGAACCGGAGCCTCAGCTTGGCGAAGGCTCTCGGCGGCACGTTGGACGTGAGTTGCTGGAGGGCATGCGGTTCGCATTCGGCCACCCCTACATCCGTCCGACGATCATAATGGCCGGGGTGGGGAATTTCTTCATGCTGATCACCGAGACCGTCTTCCTGGTCTACGCCGTCGACGTGCTGCGCCTCAGCCCTGGGCTGATCGGCCTCGTTCTGACGGCCACTGGCGCCGGCGGGCTGCTGGGCGCGGCGGTGTCCAACGTGATCACCCGCCGCTGGCCCCTCGGGTCCATCGTGGTCGGTGCAAGGCTCGCGGGCGGCTTGGGTGTCTTCCTGTTGCCCGCGGCGGCCGGAACGGAGGTGGTCGTGGTCGCCATGTGCGCGGCCAGCTTCTTCATCGTGCAAGCAGGCCTGGCCAACTCCAACGTGGTCATCGGCAGCCTTCGACAAGCGGTGACACCACCGCAGATCCGCGGCCGGATGAACGCCAGCTGCCGGACGGTGGTCTACGGTGCGCTCCCGCTCGGCAGCCTCGCCGGAGGTCTCCTCGGTGAAACCATCGGCATGCACCCCACCCTTTGGCTCGGAGCCATCGGCTACGCCGGCTCGATCATCCCCGTCCTCCTGTCCCCGGTTTCACGGCTTCGCACCATCCCGCAGCCGTCCTGACACGGTGAATTCAAGGTTCGCGCTAGCAGGACGCCAGAGGGGCGCCAGCCCTGTCTGAGATAGTTCAGATTCAGAGCGCAGCTGAAAGGAGTCTGCGCATGAGCCGCACTCGTGAGATTTGGGAATGGCTACGCCCCTCCTCTGAGCCTAGCCTGGCTTGACATCTCACTGAGCCTGTTCAATCTGACACACAGACAAGGAGTAAGCATGCGGTCAGCAGTCCGGCGGCTTGCCGTCGTGGCGTCCCTGATCGCGATGCCAATGTCCGTCGTGCCGATGGCGAGCGCTGCCGCTTCCGAGGTCCACCCCACGGCCATCTGGCCTGTTACGACGGCATAGTCCCGTCCGGTCAATACGTATGGGCTCGGTGTGGCGAAAACGCCGGCTCGTTCCGCGCCGTTGCGTACTGCCATAACGGAGTGACCGGACGAAACACCGTGCGCTATGGCCCGTACCTCAAGGCGCCTACCGCCGCCGAGTCGATCGCTTTGTGCAGCGGCCAGGAGTCGGTCTACGACAGCGCCGTGCAGGCGAGCAGTTAGCGAGCCGGGGTGTCCGCCATCAAACCGGACGTCGATAGGAGGATCGACATGAGAAATCGGGACCGCGATCTTTAACGGCGAACGCCGCCAGCAGTTGACGGTGCTATCGACATCGCCGACATCACACCCGTGATGTCGGCGATCAACGGGTTCTCCGACTCGACGTCAAGCGCCTGGACGCGCATGCGAAGGTGATACCACAGCCGGGTACCCATGCCACCGCGGAGATAGACCGGATGTCCAATGTCCCGGCCTTTCGTCCAGATCTCCTGCGCCCAGTCCAGGCCTTCCTCCGGAACTCGCTGTCCAGGTGCGGATTGGGTGAGGGAGGTCCGAGGCCGACCCGAAGCTGAAGAAGAAGCGGAGACCGCCACCCGTTCCTTTGTAGCCGGGCCCGCCGCAACCTGTCCGACTCTGTCGACATCGAAACAGCCATGCCGGTACGCGAGCAGGGTCGTCCAGTGCAGTCGCCTAGACAACGACCGGACGTCCCCCAGTCGTCAAGTTCGACATGCTCTGGTACCAGTCCGGCCGTGCGAGCGGCGGCACCGACGATCCCGAGGGTTGTTGGCTCCCTGACGGGGAGGTCGCCGAGGTCCGGACGATCGCTGACGCGGCCGGCCTGCGTCTCATCCACGACGTCTACATCGCCGACGTCGTACGTGAACTCGACACGCGTCGATGGGTTGCCGCCGACTTCGGGAGAGATTCGGTGTCAGAAACTCCACGGGTCAGGGTGGGGTGTGCGCGTCGGGTCGTCGGTCCAGATCAGGCGCGCCTCGACGTCG
>NZ_BAAGYY010000045.1:31519-38406 GCF_054779015.1 Flindersiella endophytica | reverse complement strand
GGAAGCCGGCGTTGAACGCGTTCTCCATCACCTTCGCAGACCGGTTCCCGGCTGCGGAGACCTACTAACAAGCCGCCGGAAACACCGTTAGCGAAACACACCCGTTTCCTGGGGTGTCGCCGACCAGGAAGCGGGTGGTGTATCCCTGGTAGGCCAGGTGCATGGTCATGCCGTCGGCGGCGTGTTCGAGGTTGTGGCAGTGGTCCATCCACAGGCCGGGATTGTCAGCGCGGAAGGCGATCTCGTAGCGTTCCCCTGGGTCGAGGAGGAGGGTGTCGGTCCACCACGGGCTGCCGGTGGTCGGTTTTCCGTTCTTGGTGAGCACCAGGGCGTGGTGGCCGTGCAGGTGCATCGGGTGTGCGCTCAAGCTGCGGTTGACGATCGTCATCGTCACCAGGTCACCCTCGTGTACGACGAACGTCGGTGTGTTGGGGAACACTGCCCCGTTGATCGTGCGCTGGAGGCCGAACCGGCCGTTGTAGAAGCCGAACCCCTGGCCCAGCACCATGGTGAAGTGGCGGACGTAATGCGAGCTCCTGCCCAAGGGGTTGGGGGCAGGGGTTCCGTAGCCGGCCAAGTTCAGGATTCGACCGGGCCGGGTGGGCGCGACCTTGCCGTTGCCGTCGGGTGACAGGAGGATGGTGGCGCCCTGGTTGGAGCCGTTCTCGTCCGCACCGATGGTCAGCTGTACAAGGTGGTCCGGCATGGTGAAGGCGAGATCGTAGCGGCCTCCGCCGGCGAGGTTCAGATGCTGCCGGTTCAGCGCGGTCGGCCCGTTCAGGCCGGTGCCGTCGACCGCGACCAGCCGGAACGGCGCCCCGTCGAAGGCGAGCTCACGTGCCTGGTTGTCGGCGTTGACCATCCGCAGCCTCACCCGCGTGCCGACAGCGATCGCGCGGCGGGTGACTCCGGTCGACGGGGCCGAACCGGTCAGCGACAGTCCGGTGATCCGAGTGCCGCCGGTAGGCCAGGCATGCGCGACTACCGCCAGATCAGCCCCCGTCGCCGACCCGGCGCGTGGTTGGACGGCGCGTGGTTGGACGATGAGCGTGCCGAACAGGCCGCGCCGGACCTGCTGGTCGGCCGACTGGTGGGAGTGGTACCAGAACATGCCGGACTGCCCGGCAACGAAACGGTAGACATGTCGTCCTCCCGGCCGGACGGCGTTCTGGGTGAGCCCGGCGACCCGTCTTCGGCGTTGGGCACATCGACGCCGTGCCAGTGCACGGTGACGCCGGCCGCCACGTTCTGGTTGACCAGCGTGACCTCCACCAGGTCACCCTGCCGTACACGTAGTTCAGGCCCGGGCAACCGGCCGTTGAACGTCCACGCCGCCACAATCTCGCCGGACACCAGCCGGACGGACGCGGTACGGGCGGTGAGGGTGAACCGCCGGTCCGGTACGGCCTCGCGTGGTCCGGTCAGACTGCTGATGTCGACGCCGCCCGCGCCGCTGTTGTCACTTGGGCCGTGCGCCGCATGGGCTCCGGCCATGCTGAGGCTGCCGGGCAATCGGCTACTGGACCAGGCGAACGCCGCCCCGGAACCGGCCAGCACGACAAGAACGATGGTCAGCACAGCCGCTTCGGCTGCCAGCGTCGGCGCATAGGGCTCGGCGTGAGGCGTGAACGTGGCCAACACATGCAACCCGGCGGCGACCACGGCGGCTGTCCGCCGCCAGGACGGCACCCTCGGATGGACGGGTGCCAGCACGGCGGCGACCAGCAGTGGCGGCACCGCCAGCCACACCAGATCGGCGGCCGCCTCCCAACCGAACGACCACGGGTAGCCAATCGTGGCGAGCCGGAGCAGGGTCGCCACGGCAGCGGCGATCAATGGCCACCGCCAACCAGTCCGCAGCGAAAGTGGTCCGGCGCCGCAGTCACGATCGCCCGGTAATGGTCGGACGTGAGCAGCGCTTGATGAACAGCCGCCGCCCCGTCCATCGCCGGATCGCTCATCACCTACTCCGATCCGTCATGCACACACGGACTCCAGTCCAACCGCCACTATCTTCAGGGACACGATGCCGCGCGTACGGGACATATTTGTGTCCTGTACAACGCCAGAGTTACGACGCGGCGGGCCTCGGCCGTCTCGTCGTCGCGGGGGAAGAAGGTGAGCTCGATGTAGACCGGGTCGTCCGTGGCAAGGTGTGCGACACTGTGCGGACTGGTGAGCGGCCCACTCGCATCGTGCGGACTCGCGGGGCCTGGGCGGTGCCCGACTCGGTCTCGCACCTGGCACGCCACCCTTCGCCACTTGCGTTGACCACGCCTGCTAGGTCAGCGGCGTTCGCGTGCGGCGTAAAGCCAAGAAACAGGTCGGGGAATCGCGCCAGTACCGCGCCAGCAGCGACTTGTAGGGTCGGTTCATGGTGCGCCGCAGGAAAGTGCTGGTCGCTGTGTTGGTCGTGGTGATCGTCGGCGTGGTCGGGGCATCGATCGTGATCGTCAGGCTTACGGCTGGGCCCATTGTGTGGTCAGCCGTGGCGGGTGCTCCGGCCAAGGATGTCAGCACGCTGCTCGCGTGGACTACGAACGATCTCCTGGTTTCGGCGGGTAAAGGCGCCGGCGCAGTTGTCGCGTTGGACAAGGGCGATGGCTCGGTTCAATGGAAATATCGCGTGCCGGGCGCTGAGGGCGAGATCTGCACGGCGAGCAGCGGACTCCTGAAGAATGCCGCGGCTCTATCCTACCGGTCGAACGATCTGGACCATAACTGCCGGGGACTTCTCCTCCTCGACCTCGGCACTGGCAAGCCCAAGTGGAACCTGACATTTCCGCGCCAGGAGTATCTCGACGCAGTCGAGGTTGCTGGCGATCGGGTCATCGGCGTGCTCAGCCACAGCGGCAGCCAGAACGTGCTCGTCGGGTTCGACCCGGACTCCGGTGTTCGGAGCTGGGTCTATGAGTCGGAGTGTCAGCAGATGAATGTCAAGATCCGCGATGTCGGCTTCGACACCAGTCCGCGACGGATCGCCTTCGCCGACCGGTGCTGGCATCGAGGCTATTTGGACGAGGCACGCGTCATTGATCCCGGGACAGGTCAGCTGCTCCACCGCATCCGGCTCGACAACCTGGACCTGGACACCCAAGTCCTGTTGGCCTCGCCATTGGTCGTGTACGAGACCAGATACGACTACTCGGCCGACCCCGAGACCAGCTCGATGCTCCGCACTGTCCACATGGTGGCCAATGTGCCTCGTAGCTGGAGCCCTGGGGGAGAAACGGCGAGCAAGTACTCCGATCGGAGGCTCACCGACCATTCAGGTCTCATCGGCAACCGGTACTTGCTCGTTGTGACAGCAGGTGCCGGCTGGGCGGCATGGGACCTCGTCGCCGGCAAGGACCGCTGGTCCGGCCAAATAACCGAAAGGGTTGATGGCAAGTTGGTGTTCGCCAAGACGATCATCGCCACGGACGGCCGTGGGGTTATCGCGACGGGCGAGTCAGATACCGGCAAGATCGCCCTACTCCGGATAGACGCCGACGGTAAGGCGGCACCGATCAGCGGACTGCTCGAACTCGGTCGCGACGGGTCGGGGGTCTGGCTCGTCGACAAACGGCGGGCGTACGCGGTGACCGGACCCGGCAGAGCGATCGCGTTCCGAACCGGCTGAACTCGCACCACGGCAGGAACGATGCTCGCTTAGCCGCATCAGTCCTGACCTTATGGACTGGTCGACGCGATGTCCAAGTATGAGATGAGCCAATCAGCCGCGGAGACCAGCGGGGCCGGCTTGGGAGGAGCCCTCATTCAGGTAGTTACGGCACGTGTCAGGCTTCTAATGGACAGGGTGTCGTATCTGATTGGGATCCCTTCGCTGGCACGGATCGGCTACCAGGAACCGGAAACCTCCCGTCCCGAGGGTGGGTCGCCGGCAGGTCGGACACGAGATCCTCCAAGGCCTCCGGTTCGCCGTCGGCCGGCCCTACATCCGGCCGACGGCGTTGATGGCTGCAATTGGGAACTTCTTCGCCCTCGTCACCGGAACGCTGTTCCTCGTCTACGCGGTGCGGGACCTCGAACTGGATCCCGGCGTCATCTGTATGATCCTGAGCGGGGTCGGCGTAGGCTGTCTCATTGGCGCCTCATTGTCCACCATGGCCGTACGCCGGTGGCCATTCGGTGCTGTCTTCGTGGGATCACGTCTGGTGCGCAGAGTTGGCGCGTTTCTCCTGCCGATCGCGGCCGGTCCGACAGCGGTCGTCGTCGGCGTCAGCGCGGCCAGCTTCTTCGTCGTCCAGATCGGCCCGGCGACCTCGAACGTCCTCACGGCCAGCCTCCGCCAAGCGAGTAGTTGGCACAATGGCAGAGGTGGAGGTGACTTTGCGGCGGGAGACTGCACCTCGGTCGCTGCTACCTGCGTGGTTGGCTAGGCAGCTACGAACAGTCGGACCATGCCCAGACCCGAAGAACTCGAGCAGATGCGGTGGAAGGTTCACGGCGAACGGACCCTCTACGACCACCGATGGGTTCGCCTTGTACAGGTCGATATCGAGCCACCGACCGGGGAGCGCTGGTGGCACCACGTTGTTCGGCTCAACCGGGTCGCGATCGCGGTTGAGCTGGATGACGCTGACCGCGTGTTGATGTTGTGGCGGCATCGGTTCGCGGCCGATGAGTGGGTTGGGAACTGCCTGGCGGCATCGTGGAGGGCGACGAGGACTCGGCGACCACCGCGGCACGGGAGGTTGAGGTGGAGACCGGCTGGAGGCCGCACGTGCCGCTGCAGAAGCTGCTGGAGTTCCAGCCGATGCCCGGCATGGTGGACACACCGCATGAGCTGTTCCTCGCGCACCGGGCCGACAAGATCGGCGAGCCACCGACGCCGAGGAAGCCGGCGTCGTGTCGTGGATACCGCTGGCCGAGGTGCCGGCGCTGATCGCCCGTGGCGAGGTCTTGGGTTCCGGCTCCCTCGTCGGCCTGCTGCTGGTGATGACGAGGTTGAAGCCGGAGTAGCGCGAAGGTACCTGACCGGCTCGAACCGCCATCGGTACGCAGCCTTCCTGAGTCCCGGAAGCGGTCACGACTCGCTGCTCTCGGGCTCGACAGGCACGAGATCGTCCTCGGTCAGGCCGAGCTTTGGCCAGCAAGGCTGCCTGCGTCGGAAAGTAGCCCTCGCTGAAGCCATAGGTGTTGCTCACTCTCAGTGCCGGTCTGCCGTCGAGGACGATCAGCTCGACTCTCTGCAGTGCCGTTCTTGCTGATCCATCGCCTGCGGTTCATGGCGCCGTCCAGCGTATGCCTGACCGCCAATATCGACTTGCATGGCAAAAGCGCACACCTGTTCGAATCGGTCGCGCATGTGGAGGACCGACGTGGGTCGATACGAGACGTACGAGCGGTTCGAAGTGCGCCCCACACGGAGGGGATATGGCGTGTTCGACAGCCTGATGGAGGGGTTTGCGCGCGAGGACCTGTGGGTGGAGTCAGCCACCAGAGAAGTTGAGTGGAGCAACAAGGGTCAGTTGAAGGCTCGACCGCCCAGACCGGTCGAGATCTGGATTGATGGAGAGTGGCTTCCGGGAAACCTCACGGCCTGGTCCTTGATGCGTGATCACGAGACTTGGAAGGGTCGCGCTGTCATCGATGGCGACACCCGACCGCACTGGTATCCGCCGGACAGACTCCGGCCATCTGGCTCCCGGTGAAGGAGGCGCGAACTACGCGGCCCGCACAACACGCTCAACTCGTTGACGGTGCCGGACAGACCCCGTCTGCTTGGCAAGCTCTTGCGCACGCTCGGCATGCCGTCTTGCTTCCCGCACCGCCCAGGAACGCGCCTGCAACCCTATGCAGGGTCGACAGTCTCGTCTCGCCGCGCTGAAGATAGGCGCGGTACTCCTCATGGCGCGTCCGGGGTTCCGGCAACGGCTGGGCAAGTTATTGCGAATATCCGGTAACGATCTTTGGCTGAGCGCTTCAGCTGCGCGGTGGAGTGTCGGCGTTGACCGCTCGGCCGACGCGGTCGGTCTTTGAGCGGCGCGGACGCCAAACATGAGGTGATCGATATCAGGATGCGTCCGACGCGGCTGGACGTGTTTGACCGTAGAGTCGATGTATGACGCGCTTTGAAGCCGTAACCGCCATCGCGGCACCACCGCAGCGCGTCTTCGATGTCTCCCTGGAAATCGAGACGCACATGGCCTCGATGGCTGACTCCGGCGAGCAGGCCATCGGCGGCGTCACATCCGGCCGGATGAAGCTCGGCGACACCGTCACCTGGCAAGCCAGGCACTTTGGCCTGCGCTGGCGGATGACCTCCCTCATCAGCGTCTGTGACCCACCTGGCCACTTCGTCGACGAGCAGGTCACGGGTCCGTTCAAGCGCTGGCACCACGCCCACTACTTCGAGCAGGACGGGAACGGCGGAACCGTCATGCGCGACATCGTCGAGTTCGCCGCTCCGCTCGGGCCTCTGGGGGCCATCGCCGAATTCATCGTGCTTAACCGGTATATGCCCCGGCTCATCCGTATCCGCAACGATCACGTTAAGGCCGCCGCCGAGGCGGTCAGTTGAGCGAGGACAGCACTCACCATGCCCACCGTGAACCTGGATACCGGCGATACGGTCGAACTGGCCGAGTTGCTGAAGTTCCTGCACGACTGGCTTGCCGCAGACGACGACCGGCTCGGCGAGTCGCTGCGTGACTTCGTGGGGAACCGGGCTTATGACCTCGGCCAGCTGTGCGCGGACCTCAGCAGGTTCACGTTCCTGCTTGGCGGCAGCGACGGCGAGATGCTGTTCGGGCACGAATCCGAGTAGCGGCTGCGCGTTTCATGGTCGTTGTCCGGAGATGCTGTCCTGGAGGGCAGTCAGTGAGATGAAGGCGCGGTCTGTGCCGAGGTGCTCCGGGGTCGGGCCTGCGGGGGTCGGGACA
>NZ_BAAGYY010000045.1:0-31345 GCF_054779015.1 Flindersiella endophytica | reverse complement strand
TTGGGGAGGTAGAACGGGCAGTGGGCGCAGGCGAGCCGGTGTGGGCATGTGGCGAAGAAGTCGTAGGTGCAGTACCCGTCGCCGAGGTCGTAGTACTTCCACGGCTGCTCGCCGCCGGTCGCGGCGCCGGACAGGATGGTCTCCCGGTCGATGAGTACCTGGATGGTGCGCACGTTGCGGGCGAAGTAGTCGGCCTTGCGGTAGGCGGCCGACAGTTTGCGTTGCAGGATCGCCGCGTAGTGCCGGGTGCTGGAGTAGTGCTTGTGCCCAACCATTCCTTCAAGTCGGCAAGGGACAGTGGTTCGGGTGCGTTGAGGAGTTGGGTGGCGATGGTGGCGCGGGCGCGGTGGCTGGTCAACGCGCCGCGGGAGTCGGACTCGGGGATGCCGGCCTTGCCGCACAGAGCGGGCAGGACGGTGTCGTTGACGTAGCCCTTGCCGATGAGCTGGGCGCGGTAGCAGAACAGGAACTCCCGCCGTTGTCCGGTCTTGCGGTCCTCCAGCAGCGGCTGGGCGGGACGGACGTGTTTCCAGGCGTTGATCAGCTGGCCGACGATCGGGTCAACGGGCTTGGTGAACGCCGGGGAGGTCTTGTTCTGCGGGACGTGCAACAGGCAGATCGGGTAGGTCTGGCCGGTGGACTCGTCGCGGCCCTGGTCCCAGCTGATGCAGTCCACTTCCAGGCGGCGGATCTCATCGACCCGACAGCCGGCGAACAGCCACACCCCGACCAGGGCACGGACCATCTCGATCGGATAGAACAAGCGTCGTGAACCGGCGGTCTCGCGGCTTGAGGGTGTGCCGTACTCCTTGACGTCCTCGACGTTGAGGGTCAGCCCGGCGGCCATCAGCTTGGCCCACGCCACGTCGTCGATGATCCTGGGGTTGGGTCCCATCTGTGCTCGCACCGACAACGGCAGGCTCAGTACCTGCCGTGGGTCGAACCTGGGCTTGATCCACTCCCACTCGATCAGATCGCAGAAGAACCCGCGCAGGCAGTCCATGCGCTGAGCCTTGCCGCCGGCGGACAGCGGCTGGCCCCACCGGGAACGGTTGCGGTTGTTGGGCGCCCACTGGCCATGCACGGCCGACAGCGTGTCCGCGACGTACTCCGCGGCCATGTCGCGGGTCCACAGTTCCGGCGAGATGGCGTCGGGGTGCACGCGGGAGATCTTCAGCAGCCCGCTGCGGCGCTGTCCGTGGGGGTACTCGGCGACCAGCGCCGCGGCCGAGTTCCCGAGCCGCTGAACGGCTGTCTTGGCGTCGATCTCCCGCCCCAGACCGGAAACCAGACACCGCCAACGTCGTCGCGCCGACAACCGTGGACACCCGCTGTACCGCGACGACGAGCAATACCGCGACATGATGCCCGACCTGTACCAGCAGGACCTCACCTTCCAGGAACGGGAACGCCGGGTCAGCGACTACATCGCCGGAGGTTTCAACGCCAACCCCGTGCCATGGATCGACCCGATGGATGTCGCGAAGTCCATCGCCTTCCACCTCAGCGACCGCGCCCGCTACATCACCGGCGAAGTCCTCGACGTCGCCGCAGGCGCCAACGCCAAGAACTCCAGTTGACCGCCAGGAGCTGTAGTCCCGCTGGTGGACCACGCTAAGGGCCACCGCCTGTTCTCGCGTCCCCGCGAGTGCCTCGTCTTCCTGGCCATGGACTTCGTCCTTGCCGCCCAAGGGCGAACGTTCGCCGACCGGGGCGTTTCACGCCAGCGCGGCGCCAGCGCGGCGCCAGCGCAATGTGGAGAATGGTCCACACAGGACCGGCTCGAGGGCGGCTTACCAACGTGGCTCTGTAAGCCAAGCTGGAAACGGTCGACCGACGTTGCGGTATCGCGGCGAAGATCGACGTCCGGTCTCGTTTCGACTGTCGCGGTGGATCATGGAGGCTAGAAGGCAATGCTCAAGAAGCTCGAAAAGCTAGGCGATCGTCTGCTCAGCTTGATGGTCCCCCACGCACGTGCCTCCGCTGAATGCCAGTGCACATACGTTGGGGATTGCGACGTCAGCCGCCTTCGGTGGTTTTGCTGCAGGTATACCCCGGCCGGCCAGAGTTGCTACTACGAGTGCAATTACCAAAACCCCTGTTGAGGTTGCTCGTCCGGGCATTCAACCACGTGCAATGTCACGCCGGCTATGTTGTCCGCTGACGGGTGTTCGACGGGTGAGTTTCTGTGTCGGCCGCTCTCGCTGGCTGTGGGGAGCGCCACTTGTGATCGATATGGATGAAGGGAGGTTCGAAAGCGATGCTCATGAAGCTCGAAATGCTCGGTGACCGTCTACTCAGCTTGATGGTCCCCCGTGCGCGCGCATCCGCTGACTGCTGGTGCGAGTACCTCAATAGGGTTTGCGACCGCACCCGCGATTGGTGGCTGTGCTACGGCGATCCGCCGGGAGCGATAGGCGGTAAGGAAGTGTGTTCCGCCTTCAACCCGTGTGGTTAGTAGTGATCATCAACGGTCGGGCGTGTAGTCCTGAGCACGGCAGCCTTGAGGTTGCTCGTCCGGGCATTCAACCGCGTGCAATGTCACCCCGGAGGATGTCGCCCGCTGGCCGGAGTTCGACGGGTGAGTTCCTGTTCTCAGTCGCTCTTGCTTGCTGTGGAGAGGGTCTGTGATGGATTACGTCGTGCTGGGTTGCCGCTGCATGATCGGGTTGGTGTTCCTCGCCTCGGTCGTCAGTAAGCTGCGCGGCCGGGAGTCCTACGCCCGATTCGTGGCGGCTACTGCCCGGCTGGGGCCTGGGTGGATTGTCGCCCGGGTCCCAGCCGGTGTGCTGGCCGGTGGTGTGATCGCTGCTGAGGCGGCGGTGCTGGTGCTGCTCGTGCTGCCCGGTACGGCGTGGGTGGGTTTCGTCCTCGCCGGCCTGCTGGCGTTGGTCTTTGCTGTGGCGGTGCTGGCCGCGCTGCGGCGCGGGGATCGCGCACCATGCCACTGCTTCGGGGCCTCGACTCGTCCGGTCGGTGGTGTGCATCTTGTTCGGAACGTTGTCCTGGGGGCTTCCGCTGGTCTCGGGTTGACCGTCGGTGCGGCCGCGGCCGGGCCGCTCGAGCCGGCCGGAGTCGTTGCTGCCGTGGTCGCCGGCGCTGTGGCCGCCGCCCTCGTGGTGACCGCCGACGACGTGGCCGAACTGTTCCGGTCCGTCGTACCTCTCAATGGTCACCATGCCACGAAGGGATCTCTGTGATGATGGCTGTTGTTGCCGCGCTGGCCATTCTTGCTCTCGCGGTTTGCCTGCTGAACCTGATACTGACGCTCGGTGTGGTCCGGCGGCTGCGCCAGCACACCGAGCTGATCTCGTCACTGTCGTCCGGTAGGCGGCCACACGCGATCCTCGCCGAAGGTAAGGCCGCCGGGCCGTTCGAGGTCGTGGCCACCACCGGTGAACCGGTGTCACGCGACCGGCTGTCCGGCCAGACGTTGGTCGGTGCCTTCACACCGCATTGCTCTGCGTGTAAGGAGAAGCTGCCCGCTTTCGTCGACTACGCGAAGGCCTTCCCCGGCGGACGCGACCAGGTGATCGCCGTCGTCCTGGCGGAAGAAGACGAGGCGGACACCTATCGCGAGCAGTTGGAGCCGGTCGCCCGCGTTGTCGTCGAGGCGCCGAGGGCTAATGTGATCCGGGCGGCGCTGGAGTTGGTTTCGTTTCCCGCGTTCGGTGTCCTCGACCAGTCCGGAACTGTGGTCAGCAGCGGCGTGGAGTTGAGCACATCGCCCGCTACCACCAGGGTGTGACCGCTGCTCGTGCGCGACAACGTGGGCAGGGCCAGGACCAGGGCCGGCACCGGGACTCAGACCGGAGCCATAGCCGGTGTAGCCAGGATCGTGCACGTCCTGGCTTTGGCATGGCGCGCCAGCCGATATCAGATCCTCGGCTACGGAACGCTGCAGCTGGCGGCGGCGGTGGTGCCGGTAGGGGTGGCGTGGCTGACCAAGCTCGCGCTGGACGCGATAGTGGAGCGATCGGTCAGCGTTTCCGCTCTGGCCTGGATAGGCGGCGGGCTCCTGGTCGCCGGGTTGGCGGCCGCCGTACTGCCCCTGGCGTCCGGCTACCTTCAGCAGGAACTCGAGCGTCGGATCGGCCTGACCGCCCAGGATCGGCTCTTCGCGGCCACCGAGCGGCTTCCCGGTCTGGCCAGGTTCGAAGACCCAGCGTTCCTGAACCGGTTGGAATTGGCCCAAGGAGCTGGTAGCAGCACACCGAGCATGGTGATTTTCGGCGTGCTGGCTATCTGCCGAGGCGCCATCACCATGGTCGGGTTTCTCGGCTCGCTCCTGGTGATCAGCCACTGGCTGGCGCTGGCGGTAACGCTTGCGGCCATCCCTGCGCTGATCGCTGAGCTACGTTTGTCCCGGCTTCGCGCTGCGATGATGTGGCGGATCAGCCCGATGGCGCGGCGGGAGTTCTTCTTCCAACGGCTGCTGAGCAGCGTGCAGGCGGCCAAGGAACTGCGTCTGTTCGGGACCGCCAGTTACTTTCGTGAGCTGATGATCGCGCAGCGACGGGACGCCGATACACAGCGGCGCCAGATCGACCAGCGCGACCTGGTCACCCAATCCGGCCTGGGATTGCTGACCGCCGGGATCGCCGGGGTCAGCCTGCTGTGGGCGCTTTTCACCGCCCGAGCCGGTGCGCTCTCGGCCGGCGACATACCGCTTCTCATCGCGTCCGTCGCGGGGGTCCAAGGCGCCGCCACATCCCTGGTGAGCGAGCTGACCCGGTCCCACCACAAACTGTTGCTCTTCGACCATTACCTCGCCATCACCTCCAGCGGCCCGGACCTGCCGGTGCCTGCCAATCCGCGTCCAACTCCGCCGTTGCGTAGCGGTATCGAGGTTCGCGGGGTGTGGTTCCGCTACTCACAGGAGCATCCCTGGGCGCTGCGGGATGTGAACCTCACGATCCCCTACGGCCGGTCCGTAGGCCTGGTGGGCCGCAACGGCGCCGGGAAGAGCACGCTGGTGAAGCTGCTGTGCCGGTTCTACGACCCCGAGCGCGGCGCGATCCTCTGGGACGGAGTGGATCTGCGGGACATGGATCCGGCCGAACTGCGATGGCGGATCGCCGTGGTGTTCCAGGACTATATGGAGTACGACCTGACAGCAGCCGACAACATCGGCCTCGGCGACCTGAACAACCGGGGCACGGACCGCGTGCAGGCCGCGGCACGCAGAGCCGGCATTCACGACACGCTGGCCGCACTCCCCCGCGGCTACGACACGCTGCTGTCACGCCTGTTCTCCTCAGCGAAGGATCGCGGACCCGACGACACCGACCCCGACGTTGGGGTCGCCCTATCCGGCGGACAGTGGCAGCGGATGGCGCTGGCCCGCGCACTCCTACGTGAGCAGCGGGACCTGCTCATCCTCGATGAACCCAGCTCCGGCCTGGACGCCGAGGCCGAGCACGAGATCCACACCCGGCTACGACAACACCGCGCGGATCGGACCAGCGTGCTGATCTCACACCGGCTGGCAGCCGTCCGCGACGCAGACCTGCTCGTCGTACTCGACCAGGGACAAATCGTCGAACAAGGCACCCACGCAGAGTTGATGGCGAGAGACGGCCGCTACGCCCAACTATTCACGCTGCAGGCAAACGGCTACCAACCCGACCCCGCCCCCGACACGGTCCCCGACCGTGCCCTGGACACGGCGCTATGAGGCGGACCGCCATCGCCGCAGCGACCATGCTCGCCGGCACCACCGCGCTCATCACCTGGCTCCGCCGCCGCTTCGTCGTGATCCACGTGGACGGCCCAAGCATGCAACCCACGCTCCGTGCAGGCGACCGCGTCCTGATACGACGACGGCAGCTGCGGCACATCCGGGCCGGCGATATCGTCGTCCTACAAAACCCCAAAAGCCACCAGACAAGCCATCACCCGGCGGCCGCCGCGCGTGAAAGCCGGGACCTGTCCGGCCACCCCTGGATCATCAAACGAGCGGCAGCCGTACCCGGCGACCCAGTACCCATATCCGTGGCCGCCACCGTGTCCGCCGCCGCCGGCACCCCCGTGCCCGACGGCTGCCTGATCGTCATGGGAGACAACCCCGCCAAAAGCTTCGACTCCCGCCACTACGGCTACCTTTCCGGAAACTGCCTGATAGGCGTCGTCGTACGCCCCCTACAGCCTTCGGACAAAGCACACCGGCAACGCCACACCCCAAGAACAACGGCCAGCCTTCAATAGAAGCGCGATGCCCTCCACCGGATACAACCAATGGCCCCGCTGGAGCGACCAAACGCTGGTCGATGGTCGTGGCACTCAGCCGGTTCGGCACCTTCGGCAATCTGGCCGCGACCACCTCTGCCGCCGAGGACAACTACCCCAGCGCGCCCACGTTCAGCTTCCACTGCGCGACCTACCGCAGTGACTACCTCGACTTCGTAGGCAAGGAGATCCCCTTCCGCGTGTTACGCGTCACGGAGGCGCCTTAATGGATCGATACGCGGGTTTCCGCGAGTTCGTCGCGGCTCGCGGGTAGACTCTGACCCGCTCGGCATTTCTGTTGACCGGCGATCAGCACCTGGCCGAGGATTTGCTGCAGAATGTTCTGGTTCGGGTTGTCGGGCGGTGGGACTGTTTGGTGTCCCACGGCATCCCGAGAGTTATATCCGCACGTCCCTTCATCGTGAATACGTCTCGTGGCTGCGCCGCAAACGCAACTCGGAAATCCGGCCGAGAGGCTACCTGAGCGCGCGCTGCGACTGACTTCGCCGATATGACTGAGCTGCGCCTCTGCCTGGACGGCGCACCCGGCAAGCTCCCCCCGGCGGCAGCGGACGGTGGTCGTCCGGCGGTTCTACGAGGATCTCAGCGAAGCCGACACCGCGCGAGTCCTCGGTTACTCAGTCGGAACGGTCAAGAGCCAGACGCACCGGGCGCTTGTCCGCATGCGGACGGTCGCACCGGAACCTCTGCGATCAGCGCCGAGAGGGAGTGACATGCCTCCACGAGGCTACTACCATCTCGTAATATCTGGTTTCGGTGTATCTACCTTCGTGACATCCGACTATTGCGACAACGGAGCATCCGGCATGCACACAGCCTCGCGGACGATGCGATCCAGATCTGTCTTGATGATCATCGCGCTGGCACTGGTGGGCCCTGCGTTGTCCACCGTGCCGGCTGGGGCCGAGCCATCGCCGGATCCGCGCGCGAACGCGTCGGTGAGTCCTCGGCTCGCGCCGGCCGCCCAGGAGTCGGCCGAGACGAGCACGATCACCGGGCGGGTGATCGATGGGTCGGGTGCTCCGATCGAGGGCGCGAGCGTGCACGGGTCGCGAGCGGATGTGTTCACGACCTCGGCCGCCGACGGAACGTTCAGGCTCGAGGAGGTTCCCGAGGACAGCGCGTTGGTGGTGGCCGCGAAGGAGGGCTTCGCCTTCACCTCGGTGGCGCGTGGTGACGGTGAGGCAGTCACCCTGAAGCTGAAGCGGGACACCAAACCGGCCCGGGCAGAGTACCCGCGGCCAGATTCCGACCGGCGTCCGTTCACCGATGATGCCTGGCTGGCCCTTGACGGGACCTGGTCGTTCGACTTCGATCCCCGCAATGTCGGTGAGGCGGAGCACTGGTTCGACCCGGCTCACCAATACAGCAAGGCGATCCGGGTGCCGTTCGGCTATCAGTCTCTGGCCGCGTGGGGCGAGGAGCAGTTGGCGACCAACGAGATCTTCCGGAGCGCGTTCTCCACCTACCGGGGCGCAGTCTGGTATCGGCGCTCGTTCACCGTGCCGACTGACTTCGCCGGCCACGGTGTCCGACTGCGGATCGGTGCGGCCGACTACGGTGCCGCCGTCTGGCTTGACGGGAAGGCCGTGTTGCCTTACTCGGGCGACGGCTACACCGAGATCACCACCGACCTCGGCCGGCTGAAGCCGGGCGCCACCCACACCGTCGCGATCCGGGTCGTGGCGCCGGCGACCACTCCGGAATCGCCGTATCCGGCAGGAAAGCAGACCGGTCCCCCGGCGGGCGACGCGACGGGCTGGTTCACCGATATCGGCGGTATCTGGCAGCCGGTGTGGATCGAACCGGTGAACGAGGCGCGGCTGATCACCACGCTCGTCACGCCCGAGCTCAGCTTCGACGGTGACGATCGGACTCCCAGCCGCGCCACGGCAAGGATCAACGTCTCGGCTGTGGGCGCGGACAAGGCAACGGTACGGATCAAGGGCCCGGACGGCACCGCGGTCGGCTCCGTCGAGGTTCCGCTCGCCGACGGTAAGGGTGAGGCCACCTTCACGATCGAAGAGCCCAGGCTCTGGGAGCCGGCAGATCCTGCCCTGTATACGGCAGACTTCCGGCTCGGTGACGATGACGGGGTACGAACTACGTTCGGGTTACGCAAGGTCGAGCGCAAGTGGGCCCCTGGCCACACCGGCGAGTATCAGTATGTCTATCTGAACAATCGGCCGATCTATGTCCGCGGCGTGCTCGACCAGGCATACAACCCCTGGGGCGTGTACAGCTACACCGGCGTGACGGCAGGGCCCGATCTCGAGTCCGGGACCGAGGCCGACCCGGGCCGCGGATCGATGCTGCGGGACCTGAAAGAGGCCAAGCGCCTCGGATTCAACGTGGTGCGGACTCACGTCAAGATCAACGACCCGACGTACTACCACTTGGCCGACAAGCTTGGCCTGATGATCTGGTACGACTTCCCCAACGCGGGCTGGTATTCCCTGGGCGAGAAAGCGGAGCAGCTGTTCGAGGAACTGCTGCGGAACACGCTGGAACGTGACAACAACCATCCGTCCATCGTCTTCTGGTCGCTGTTCAACGAATCTTGGGGGATCAACGAACAGCCTTGGGGCCAGCCGATCCCGCCCGAGGCCTTCCCGTACGTCAAGAACATGGTCGCGATCACCCGCTCGACCGATCCGAGCCGGCTGGTCGTCGACAACTCGGCCTGCTGCCTGAACGGCCACCTCGACACCGACCTGAACGACTTCCACTACTACCTGTCCACCTACGACGAGTGGAAAGGGCTGCTGGACGCGATCGACCCACTGATCAAGTCAGGATCCGACTGGAACTTCAACGACGGCGCGCAGAGCGGCCAGCCGTGGCTGAACTCCGAGTTCGGCATCAACCAGGGCCAGTTCCCGCACACCACCAGCCTGTTCCGCGGCTACCCCAAGTTGAACGGATACGTCGGCGTGCAGCTGGCCGAGATCGAGCAGGAAGTAACCAGCCAGATCACCTTCGACCGGCAACCGAACCAACCACCGTTCGTCGATCACACTGGCAAGCCGCGAGACATCGACCTGTTCCAGGACGACGACGCGGTGTCACTGATGGGGCCGTCGACCCGGACCCTCAACCCCGGCGAAACGATCGTGACCCCGGTCCGGCTGAGCCACTTCAGCGACCACGATCTTTCGAACGCCCAGCTGCGCTGGAAGATCGGCGGCTACGACGACCACGGCCGCTGGATGGCCGACGCCGGCGGTGGCGCCCGCCCCGTGGACCCGGAGAGGTACACGGTGACCGACGCCGGAACGATCTCGATCCAGGCGCCGGCGAGTCTCCGGGTCGGCTACCTCTGGGTCTGGCTCGAGGCCGGCGGACGCACGATCGCCGAGAACTACCTCACGTACGACACACCGGGGCCGGCGAACGAGGCCGCGTTCGCGCCGAGTAAGCCCGCCGAACGATCGTGGACCGGCGGCGCGGAGGCCTTCACCGCCGGCGGCTCGGACTGGGTCACCGGTCGTGGGCGCGGCTATTTCGAGTACGAGGTGAAGGTGCCGGATGAGGTTCGGAACGGCACCGTCAAGGTGGCGACTCTGGTGGCGGAGGTCGCCTCTGCCCAGGCAGAGGGGTGGTACGACGCGATCCACGTCACCGGCGCACGCCGGTTTCCGGCCAACCTGACCGTGTCGGTCAACGGTGCCGAGCTCCCGGCGGTCCTGCTCCCCGATGATCCCAACGGGCCGATGGCGCTCGCCGGGCGCCGACGCGGCCCCATCCCCGGCGACTACGGCAACCGGTACGGCTACCGCGTCGCGGTGCCGATCACCGCGAAGGCGTTGGGGAACGCCGATACCGCGACGCTGCGGTTCTCCTCGGACGGCGGAGGGCTGTCGATCTTCGGCGCCCGGTCCGGCCGGTACGGCATCCCACCCCGGCTGGTCGCCGGGAACGTTCGAGTGCCTGATGACCGTCCTGACTTCACCGCGGCCGACACCAGACTCTCGGTCTACCAGGCGGCGGCATCGATTTCGCCGGCCTCGGGGACCGGGCGGGTCATGGTCTCCGTCGTCAACGACACGGCGAAGGCGACCAAGGACGTGTCGGTCCGGTTGACCGCGCCGACCGGATGGACAGTGACGCCGGTCGGCAACACCCGGCTCGACTCGCTCGCACCAGGGGCAGCCCGGCACGTCGCCTTCGACATCGCCACCGACACAGCAGTCTCTCCGGGCGACACCGTAGCCTTCACGGCGACCGCCTCGTGGGCCGGGCGCGCCACTCAGGTGATCTCTGGTTCGGTGGTCGGATTCGACCCGGCGGCCTACTCGAAGCGCGGCGTCGACGACAACTTCGACATCGACAGCAGCGCCGCCTACTCGATCTACCAGCCATCGTCCAGTGAGGCCGTGCCGGACCTGACCTTCGGAGATGGCAAACTGCGGTCCGATGGGCCGGGTGCGTACTTCGGTCTGGTCGCCCACGAGTCGGGCCCGGCGACCCCGAAGGCAGTGGTGATCGTGGATCCGGAGAAATGGGCCGGCACCGGCCAGGGCCAGGATGCCATGTTCGCCGGGCTGGTCAAGGACGAACGCAACTACGTCATGGCGTGGACTGGCGTCAACGGTCAGCACGGCATCGACGTGGTGATCGACGGAAGTCTGTCCAACGCCTGCTGCTGGTGGACCGAACCCTTCGAAGCCGGCGACAGGTGGGCCTTCGCGCTCGACGGGAACGAGATCACCGTCTGGGCCGATCGCGGGCTCGGCTGGACCCAGATCAGCAGCGGCACGACCCAGGGACGGGTCGACTTCACCAAGCCAGAGGCGCTGGCCGGCTGGCACTACGCCGTCGGCCTACGCGGAAACGCCGGGGTTCAGGCGGTCGGACGGCTGGAAGGACGTAGTATGCCTTAGCTGATCCCTGCTCGGTGGAGGGTCAACCGGGCGGATTGTCCTCGGTGGCGAGCAGTTGAGATCCTTCGGCTTCAACGGCGAGCACGAGTTTGCGCAGGAGCGTCGACAGCTGTGAGCGCTCGGATCGGTTGAGGGCCGAGAGTAGGGCTTTCTCCGCGTCGATGTTGACCCCGATGGACTCGTCCAGAGCGGCATGGGCCTTGTCGGTCAGCTCGATCAGCAGTCGGCGGCGGTCAGAGGGATCGTGCAGTCGAGCCACGTAGCCCGCGTCCTCGAGGCGGTCGAGTCGGCTGGTCAGCGTCGCAGGGTGGATGTCGGCGCGTTCGGCGATCAGGGTCGGAGTGCCACGGTACGGGGCGCCGAGCGCGCGCAGGTTCCAGATGATGTCGTACTCGAAGCTCTTCAAGCCGTGCGCGGCGACGGTGCTGGCCCGCAGGTGGTGCATGCGCCGGACGAGAACCTGCATCCGAACGACCACGCCCTCGACGACCGGGTCGAGTCCGGGTACCTCGCGTTTCCACAGCGCGATGTGGCGGTCGATGGAGTCCCTGCTGCTCATGGCAGGGATTCTATGACGCCAGCTCAAACGCCTGGGATCTGGACAGAGATATTATGATCTCGTAATCTATTGATTCGTGATATCTCGATTGGCGCTGCTCGACGGTACGCGGGAGCGGCGGGTATCGCCCGGCAGCGTCGGCACATCGTGCGCGAAGTACCAGGAGCCATGCTCCTTCTTGCACGACTGCCTCGCCTTCCCAGAGCGTGCCGGACGTCTTTCTCCGCGCATCGAAGAAACGCGTGCCGGACGATCAGTGGACCGAATGGCAGACTGGCGTGCGTTCTGTACGACCAGATGGCTGTAATCACCATCACGCCTACGTGGGGCAAAGCTGCTCGACTTCGAGACCACCATTCCCAAGGCCGAGGCCGACATCATGCGCGCCCGCAGTTGAGAGCACGCACGGCGTGACAGCACACGGCGTAGCAGATCACCCACCCCGTCCGTACCTGCTTCCGGCCCGGTCGTGTGCCGTCGCAGGAGCCAGCTAAGCGCGCCGAAGTCAGCACCTATTTGACGCGGTCACGGAGGTGGCAATCGGTCGGGGTAGCGCAGCCGTGGTCCAGTCCGTCGCGGGTGGAGGCGCCGGTGTGTGAGATGCGCTGGCGCGTCCACGCTGGGGCATGCGGCGGAACAAGCTGGCGAGATCACGGACAAAGTGCCGGAGGGCCTGGTGTTCCCAGGCGCCGTTGCTGCAGGCCCGTGCGCCAAGCTCGACGCCGATGACGAGCCGATGCCTCACCTGTGAGCCCTTCGGCACGATCCGAGCCTTCTTCTCAACAGGGATCGATAAGAGGCGGTAATGGGACTCAAAGCCGCCAGTGGCCGCGTCTTCGGGTGGACAGCGCAACGAACAGCCGGAAGGGAGGTCGATGATGATCCAAGTGGCAGCCGAGGCGGAACCGGTTGCGGGAAACCGCACCCATGTGAGCGTTGACGAGGAGTTCAGCGCCTACGTCGCCGCTCACCGGGCAGCGCTTACGCGAACGGCGTACCTGCTCACCGGGGACCATCACGCCGCCGAGGACCTGGTACAGGTCGCTCTGGTCAAGGTGTACGCGGCCTGGCGACGGATCCGGAAGAAGCAGGCGATCGGCTCCTATGTCCGCCGGGTGCTGATCAACGAGCACGTCAGCCTGTGGCGGAGGGCGTGGCGCCAACTCGAGCGCAGCACCGACCAACTGCCTGACACAAACGTTTGGCCGCCGCACGCCGACACCAGTGATCTGGAGGAACAGCTCTGGGGCGTTGTCCAAGCGCTCCCACCGCGGCAGCGTGCGGTCATCGTGCTGCGTTACTACGAGGACCTCAGCGTAGCCGAAGTCGCTGAGCTCCTCGGGTGGCCGGTCGGCACCGTCCAGAGCACCAACGCACGCGGCCTGGCAAAACTACGGAAGCTGCTCGGCGAGGAGGTTGAGTCATGAGCGATCGGACTGAGAGCCTGACCAGGAGCATGTTGGTAGGAAAGGCGAGTGAAGCCAGAGTCGGCGGCCCAGGCCTGACCGGTGAGGTGCGTCGACGTGGGCGCCGGCTCGTAGTCCGCCGCCGGGTCACTGCGGGTCTTGCCTGCGTGGCGGCGCTGGCCGCCAGCATTCCCTCGGGCGCCTGGTTGTTCGGAACAGGCGACCGGCAGGTCGGACCGGCCGGCTCGATCTACGGTCCGGCCGTACAGCCGCACCTGCCGGCCAAGCTCCATAAGATCACGATCGGCGACGTCGGCAAGCTCAAGCAAGGCGTGCCACCATCCGTGCCCTACGTCCTCGGCGGACAGATCCATGACGGCGAACGGAAGATCCGCATCGCAGGCCCTTACGAAAGCCCGTTCTTCACGCCGGTTCACGACGGCTACCTGGTCCTCTCAGACCGCGTACAACTGGTCGACACCACTGGTGCCACGATCCGCGGCCTGCCAATGATCAACGAACACGCAACCCGTGCGCTTCCGGCGGTCTCAGCCGATGGCCGACAGATCGCCTGGCCGGAATGGGACGCCAACGGCGCGCAGCACAAGCTCGTGGTCGGCGACGCCACTACCGGCAGGATCTTGCAAGAGAAAGTGGTCACCGACGTACCGTTCCCATACCCCGTCGGCTTCGTCGGCGACAAGGTCGTGTTCGCCGCCGGGTTGCCTGCAGAGAACGACAAGGCGTTCGGCAAGGCTGTCCAGCAGCTGGGCGCCGGTGTCACTGGAATCTGGGACCCTGAATCTGGGCAGGTCTCCGCCCTCGACAAGGCGGGAACTGCCCGGGGAGTCGACGACTTCGGCCACATCCTGACCGGCACCAACCCTGCACAGAACTGCCCGGCGGTCTACGACGCCGCGACCGGTAAGCAGTTGTGGAAGAAGTGCGGAATCGAATTCTCCGAGCTGTCGAGGGCAGGTCTGGTCATCGGCGAAGAGGGGAATGTTGTCGACGAGAGGCAGACACGCACCGTGGTCCTCGACGCCGCCACCGGACGCCGACTGCTCCAGATCGAAGGCAGCTACTCCCACAGCATCGTCTGGGAAAGCGATGACGATCTACTGCTTCTGGCGGGCGACCGTAAAGGCAGCGCCGTAGTGCGCTGCTCGCTTACCGGACAGTGCGAACGCGCCACGGGAAACCTGCCTCCCACGAACAACTCCATCGCGTTGCCAGACAAGCCCTAGCCGCAGGGGAGCGCCCGGGCCAGGACAGGCCCGGGCGCTCTCGCGTCGTTGCGGTCGAACCCACTCGGAGGTCCGCCTGCCCCAGGCCGGCCCCTTCGTTCGTGGCTGGCGGGAACCAGGTGCCCCGCGCCCGTTCGTACGCGAGACCTGTGGATTCGTGGCGCCACCCCAGGGCTGGGCCCAGCCGTACGGGGATTCCTCCCAGGTCTCCTGACGTCCGTAGACGCGTCGAAGTCACCGGCGACGAACGCGGCTTTCGACAGATCGAACTCCACCGTCCGCCGCCACCATGGTGTTGCTACCAGAGCGGTTCCGGTAGAACGGAACACGTACGGACCCGCATCGGTAGCCGCATGCTCGTACAACGTGACGATGTAGTCCCTGCCGTCACCGTCGGCATCGGTCACAGTCGCTCGGCTCTTCTCCCAGCAGTACGCACCAGCGCCGCTGTCGTACATCGTCTGCGGTGCGGAGAACGCGGCGCCCGTCGACAGCGGAAGAGCACTTGGCGGATTCGGCTGACGCGAGCCAGGACGCCGGTACGAGGTACAGCGTCGCGCAGGCTGGCACGCGTCCTCCTGCCGTGGCTGCATGAACGCCAGGTCGCGCTGATCGGCGCCGACACCCCCAGAACGTTCAGCCGTCGGGGTACGAATACCTGGCGATTCCGGTTCACACCGCGGCCTTCGTCGGGATGGCTCTGTGGCTGCTCGACAACTGCGACCTGGAGGCGTGCACGACGACAGCTGCCGAGCTGGCCGGTATCGGCGGGCTCGTCGGGCAGGTGGCAACAGTCCTCGAGGCGCTGCTGGTCTACAACCACTTCCGAACGGTATTGGAGGCTGAGCCCGACCTACCGGCCGCCGCTGATCCGATGCCTGTACCGGCGCTGCGCCACGGGAGTCGAGTTGCGCGATGTGCGGTTCCGGTACGCGCCTGATCAAGACTGGGTGCTGCGTGGTGTCGATCTGGTGATTCCGTACGGCCAGTCCACGGCACTGGTCGGACTCAATGGCGCGGGCAAGAGCACACTGGTCAAGCTGCTGTGCCGGTTCTACGATCCTGAGCGGGGTGCGGTCCTCTGGGATGGGATCGACCTACGGATGTTGTCCGTGCGGGCTCTGCGGGACCGCGTCAGCGCCCTGTTCCAGGACTACATGAGCTAAGACCTACAGGCGGCCGAGACGTGGACGAGCCGGATGTCGAGAGCATGACCGGGGTCTACTCGGAGGCCAGGCCGAAACCGGTCGGGCAAGCGCCAATGGCCCGAAGCCGGCTGGCATACATCGGCGTACTGATCGGCGTCTTCATGATCGTGCTCGACACCACGGTCGTGAACGTCGCAGTGCCCGGGATCCAGCACGATCTGCGGGGGACGGTGACCGGGCTGCAGTGGGTGGTGAACGGCTACAACCTGATGTTCGCCGCGCTGCTGCTCACCGCCGGCGCCCTGGCTGACCGGCTGGGTGGGCGAAAGGTGTTCGGGATCGGCACCCCGGTGTTCGCGGCCGCCTCACTGGCGTGCGGCTTCGCGCCGACACTCGCTGTGCTGATAACGGCCAGAGTCGCCCAGGAGTCGGCGCCGCACTCATGCTGCCGACCGCGCTCTGGTTGGCCAGCCGCCTTCATCCTGACCCGAGCGCTCGCGGCAGAGCACTTGGCCAGTGGGCGGCCGTAGCCGGCGCGGCGACTGTGCTCGGGCCACTGGCCGGTGGCGGCCTGGTCGACACGCTGAGTTGGCGGGCGATCTTCTTCATCAACGTGCCGATCGCGGTCCTCGCCACGGTGCTGCTGCGCCGCGCCCCACACACCCCGGCGGGCGCAGCTCGCACCCGGTCTGTAGGGGTAGTCATGCTCTGGACCGCGCGGCGGAGCATGATCATGCCGATGAGGTCGGCGCTGTGCTAGCCGTAGCTCTGGCGGGTGAGCACTCGCTTGGGGACCTTGTTGGCCTCGGCGCGGCACTACGGTCATCCCGTACTATCTGGTTTCGGTGCATCTACCTTCGCGACATCCGATCATGCGTCGCGGGAGCTGTACCCAGGTCAGCAGCGGCACGACCCGGGGCCGGGTCGACTTCACCAAACCCGATGCGCTGGCCGGTTGGCACTATGGGGTCGGCCTACGCGGCAACGCCGGGGCTCAGGCTGTCGGAAGGCTCGAAGGGCGGAGTGCCAACTAGCGCGATCGCATCGATCGACGAGGGCTTGGACGCCGATCCGTTACCCGATGGCAGGTGCGGTGGTCAGTCTCGTGAGCGGTGCCGTCGGAGGGCTGATTCTGATCCGCCTCGACGATCTGATTGAGCTCTTCACACCGATCCGTCCCACCCAATCCATTATGACGGCGGCGTACGACATCCACCAAGGCCTGCGGCGGCATCGAGCAGGTGCCACCAGCGTGCTCGTGTCACACCGGCTTGGCGCCATCCGCGACGCCGACCAGATTGTCGTACTGTCCGGCGGGCAGGTCACCGAACGAGGGACCCACGAGACACCGTTCCTTGCCGACGGTGAGTAGCTCGCCTGTTCCGCATGCAGGCTGAGGGATACCGGCCCGAGCCTCGTGTCGACGGCGTGTCCCGATGACCTGGGTGGAAGCCGCAGCCGGCTCCCCATCGAACCTCGATGGAGGTCAACCGGGCGGGGCGTCTTCGGTGGCCAGTAGCTGGGATCCTTCGGCTTCGACGGCGAGCACGAGTTTGCGCAGGAGCGTCGATAGCTGTGAGCGCTCGGATCGGTTGAGGGCCGAGAGTAGGGCTTTCTCCGCGTCGATGTTGACTCCTATCGACTCGTCCAGGACGGCGTGGGCCTTGTCGGTCAGCTCGATCAGCAGCCGGCGGCGATCGGAGGGATCGTGCAGCCGCGTCACGTATCCAGCCTGCTCGAGACGGTCAAGCCGGCCGGTCAGCGTCGCGGGATGGATGCCGGCCCGTTCGGCGATCAGCGTCGGTTTGCCCCGGTACGGCGCGCAGCGAGGGCGCGCAGGTTCCAGATGATGTCGTACTCGAAGCCCTTCAGACCGTGTCGGCCCGCAGCCGGTGCATGCGCCCCGACCAGAATCTGCATGCGCACGACGACGCCTTCGACGACCGGATCGAGTCCGGGCACCTCGCGCCTCCACAACGCGATGTGGCGGTCGATCGAGTCCTTCTCGCTCATGCAGGGGTCCTATGACGTCAGGTTGGGCGCCTCTGGTCTGGACACAGATATTATTATCTCGTAATCTATTGATTCGTGATATCTCGCCTCGCGCTGCTCGATGGCTCACCGGTTCGGACGAAACCGTTCCCGAAGTGGCCGCCGGTGTCCGACTCGGCCGCGGCCACGCTGGCTGCCGTCGTCTCCGACGGTGTCTGGGGAGACGTCCAGGGTCGGTACAAGTCGCGGTTCGAGCGTGAGTTCGCCGCCTACCATGACGCCCGGCACGGGATCGCGGTCTGCAACGGGACGGTGTCGCTGGAGATCGCCCTCCGGGCACTCGGAGTTGGTCATGGCGACGAGGTGATCGTTCCCGGCTACACGTTCCTGGCGACGGCGACCGCGGTCTTGTCGGTGAACGCGTTGCCGGTGTTCGCCGACATCGAGGGCTCGACCGGGTGCATCGACCCGGTCGCGGTGGAGGCGTTGATCTCCCCTCGGACCAAGGCGATCATCCCGGTGCACCTGGCCGGGCATCCGGCGGACCTTGATCGGATCTGTGCGCTGGGCGAGGCGCACGGACTGGCGGTGATCGAAGATGCGGCGCACGCGCATGGCGCGAAGTGGAAAGGGCGTGGCGTCGGCTCCTACGGCGCGTTCGGGAGCTGGTCGTTCCAGACGTCGAAGAACATGACGTCGGGCGAGGGCGGGATCCTGACAACCAACGACCAGGCGCTGGCCGATGCGGCCTGGAGCCTGCATCACTGCGGCCGCTCCAAGGCGGGCGCGTGGTACGAGCACGGCCGATTCGGCGGGAACTACCGGATGACCGAGTTCCAGGCGGCGTTGCTGGCCGACCAACTCGGCGGGCTACCCGACGACATCGCGCGCCGGGAACGCAGCGCTGAGCAGTTGACCGCGGCGCTGTCGAGGATCGACGGGCTGCGGCCGTTGGAACGCGACGGCCGGTGCACCACGCACGGATATCACCTGTACCAGTTCCGCTATGACACGGAGGCGTTCGGCGGGCTGCCGCGGGCGCGGTTCGTCGAGGCGTTGAACGCCGAAGGAGTTCCGTGCAGCGCGGGCTACGGTACGCCGCTGGATCGGCAAGGTGTGTTCGCCGATCGGGCCTTCGACGTCGCCGCGACCGGCTGGACCTCCGGCAATCCGCGCACCGCATACGGCCGGCTGGATCTGCCACAGACCACGCGGCTGTGCCGGGAGGCGGTCTGGATTCCACAATTCGTCCTGCTCGGCGATGACGGGGACATCGCAGACGTCGTGGATGCCATCGCCAAGATCATCGATTCGGTCGCCGATCTGCTTGTCCCCGCCTGAGTTCTGGGCGATCCACAGGTTCAAGGAGTCACCATCATGACGTTCAGAACATCCCGCCGGAACCTGCTCAGAATCGGCGGAGGAGCACTGGTAGCGGCGCCGCTCCTGTCCGGCTGCTCGCTCTTCTCCACCGACCCGGCCCACCAGGCTTCGCAGTCGACCGCCGGGGGCAAGTCTGGCGCCAAGGAGGCGCCGGCGCTCGCGGAGCGGGTCAAGGCGGGCAAGCTGCCCCTATTGGCCGACCGGCTGCCGAAGAAGCCGATGGTCGTGCGGCCGGTGCAGGAGAGCGGGGCGTACGGCGGGACCCTCCGGCTCGGCGGCGCCGACGAGCACCACAGCGCGATCGCCGATCCGGCCCGGTCCGGCATCGTCGAGTGGAACATCGACTGCACGGCCCCGCAGCCCGGCCTGGCCGAGAAGTGGGAGCTCGAGGACGACGGCCGCACCTACGTCTTCCACTTTCGGGAAGGCCTGAAGTGGTCCGACGGTGAGCCGTTCACCACCGACGACCTCATGTTTCTCTACGACCACGTCTTCGGCAACAAGGTCCTGACCCCCGCGCCGTGGAGCTGGCTGGCCACCGAGGGAAAGCAGGCGAAGTTCGAAAAGGTGGACGCGGTCACCCTCAAGATCACCTTCGACAAGCCGAACTCGCTGCTGCTGAAGTACATGTGCTTCCCGTCGATCGCGATCGGACTGATCAAGCCGGCCCACTACCTCAAACAGTTCCATCCCGACTTCGTGGAGATGTCGAAGCTCAAGAAGCTGGCGAAGAAGGATGGTCGCCCGGACTGGAACGACCTGTTCGTCGCCAAGGACGACCACTGGAAGAACCCCGAACGTCCGGTCATGGGCGCCTGGAAGCTCACCAAACCGACGGACACCAAGGCGGCCAACGCCACCGCAGACCGGAACCCGTACTTCTGGAAGACCGACCCGGACGGCCGGCAACTGCCCTACATCGACAGGCTCAGCTGGACCTTCAGCGAGCCGGAGAACGTGGTGCTGCAAGCCGCGAACGGCCAGTACGACCTGCAGATGAGCGCGGGCATCACCGCCGCCCCGATCCTGGCCGAGAAGGCCGAGGAGAAAGGCTTCGAGGTACGGCGGTGGCAGTCCGACGGCTGGTTCGTAGTGATGAACCTGAACCAGAGTCATCCCGATCCGGTGGTGCGAGGACTCTTCGCCAACATCGACGTTCGCGCTGCCCTGTCGCATGCCATCAACCGGGACGAGATCAACGAGGCTCTGCTAGCCGGGCAGGGCACGACTGACCATCCCTGCGGGCAGAAGGAGGACGAGTACTTCGAGAAGGGGATGGGCAGGCGGTTCGTCGAGTACGACGTCAAGCAGGCCAACTCCCTGCTGGACAAGACTGGTCTCACCGCACGAGACGCTGAGGGGATGCGGCTTCGGCCCGACGGCAAGAAGCTGAAGCTCAACCTGGTCACGTTCGAGTTCACCGGCGGCGTCGATCACATCGACGTGTACGAGTTCGTGCGGCGTTACTGGCGCGCGGTCGGCATCGCGACGGAGATCAAGGTGATCTCGCAGGAGCTGTGGTACGACTCGGTCGGGCACGGCGACTTCGACATCATGGGCTACGTGGGTGTCGGCTACCACTGGGACATCGACCCGCTGTGGTACGTGCCGACGCTCGGCCTGACCTACTGGGCGCCGAAGTTCGGCAACTGGTACGCCAACCCGAAGGACAAGTACGCCGAGGAGCCGACCGGCGAGATCCGGCAGCTGCAGCTGCTGTACGACGAGTTGGTCGCGACTGTCGACGACAAGAAGCGGATCGAGCTCGGCCGCCAGATCCTGCGGCTGCACGACAAGAACGTGTGGATCATCGGCACGGTCCGGCCACCGTTCGATCCGGTCGTGGTCAACAAGTCGTTGATCAACGTGCCGCGGATGGCGGTCACCTCGCACCGCGACGGCGACATCACGACTGCTTCTCAGCTGTTCTTCCGGAACCCCGAAAAGCACTGACCGATGGGCCGGTTCCTGCTGCGCCGACTCGGGTCGATGCTGCTCACCCTGTTCCTGATCTCGCTCGTCGCGTTCCTCATCATCCAGCTGCCGCCAGGTGACTACCTGAGCACGGTCGTGGCCAACCTGCAGCGCAACGGGCAGACGGTCGACCCGGCGTACCTGACCATGCTGCGGCAGCGGTACGCACTGGACCAGCCAGCGCTGGTGCGATACTGGACCTGGATCAGCAACATCGTGCTGCACGGCGACTTCGGGCAGTCCTTCCAGCACCAGCGGGCCGTCTCCACACTGCTCGCGGAACGACTGCCGCTGACCGTGTTCCTCGGCGTGATCACGTTCCTGCTCAGCTGGGTGGTCGCGCTGCCGGCCGGGGTCTATTCGGCGGTCCGCAAGTACTCCGTGGGCGACTATCTGCTGACCACGCTGGCGTTTCTCGGCATCGCGGTTCCCGGATTCGTGGTGGCGCTCGCGGTGGCGTTCATCCAGTTCCGCTACTTCGGGCAGTCGGTCGGCGGGCTCTACTCCCCCGAGTTCGTCGACGCCGACTGGAACCTCGGCAAGCTGCTCGACCTGATCGGACACCTGTGGCTACCGGTACTTGTGCTGGGCCTGTCCGGCCTGGGCGGCACGATCCGAATCCTGCGGGCGAACCTGTTGGACGAACTGCGCAAGCCATACGTAGTCACGGCCCGGAGCAAGGGGTTGTCCGAGCGGCGGCTGATCGCGCGATACCCGGTCCGGATCGCGCTCAACCCGTTCATCTCGACGGTGGGCTGGGTGCTGCCCGGCCTCATCGGCGGTGAGGTGATCATCGCCAAGGTGCTCGGCCTGCAGACCACCGGGCCGCTGCTGCTGCAGGCCCTGACCTCGCAGGACATGTATCTGGCCGGGTCGATCATCTTCATCCTGTCGGCGCTCACCGTGGTGGGCACCCTGTTGTCCGACCTGGCGCTGGCGGCGATCGATCCACGGATCCGGGAGGGCATCGCAACATGAACCCTGCCCCGACGAGCTCGACCACGCCGGCGCCGTGCGCCGAACCGCCCGAGCGGGACGAGGCGAAGATCTACCTCGCACCCCAGTGGAAACTGGTCTGGTGGCGGTTTCGCCGGCACCGACTGGCCGTGGCCAGCCTGGCGATCGTGATCCTCGCCTACCTGAGCTCCGCGACCTGCGAATTCTGGGCACCGGCCGGCCAGGACACGATCCGGGCCTCGCTGTCCTACGCGCCGCCCCAGCTGATCCACGTGGCCTGGGACAACGGGCCGCGCCTGTACGTCCACGGCTACCGCTCGAAGGTGGATCCGCTCACCCTGCAGCGCACCTTCACTCCGGACGAGAACGTCAAGCTGGGCCTGCGATTCTTCGCCCCCGGCGAGCCGTACCGCCTGTTCGGCCTGATCCCAGCCGACCGGCACTTCTTCGGACCCGCCGATCCAGGTCAGCCGTTCTACCTGCTCGGCGCCGACGAGCAGGGCAGGGACGTGGCGTCACGGATCGTCTACGGATCAAGAATCTCCCTGTCGATCGGCCTGTTCGGGATCCTGGTCGGCTTGGTGCTCGGCGTGCTGCTGGGCGGCCTGTCCGGCTACCTCGGCGGCGCCACGGACTCGGTCATCCAGCGCGGGATCGAGTTCATCATGTCGATACCGACGCTGCCGCTGTGGCTGGGCCTGGCTGCGGCCGTGCCGGCGACCTGGGGACCACTGCAGACGTACTTCGCGATCTCGCTGATCCTGTCCCTGATCGGCTGGACCGGCCTGGCCCGGGTCGTACGCGGCAAGTTCCTCGAGCTGCGTACCGAGGACTACGTGCTGGCCGCGGAGTTCGACGGGGTGAGCCGGATGCGAACCATCCTCCGGCACCTGCTGCCCGGCATGACCAGCTACATCATCGCCTCGCTCACCCTGTCCATCCCAGGAATGATCCTGGCCGAGACCGCGCTCAGCTTCCTCGGCCTCGGACTGCGGGCGCCCGTGGTGAGCTGGGGCGTACTCCTGCAGGAGGCCCAGAACATCCGGGTGCTGGCCTCGGCACCATGGCTGCTGTTCCCAGGACTGGCGGTCGTGATCGCCGTCATGGCGTTGAACTTCGTCGGCGACGGGCTACGTGATGCGGCAGACCCCTATGACAGCTGAGCCGAACCTTCTGGAAGTCCGGGGACTGGCAACGCACTTCCAGCTCCAGGAAGGGTTGGTGCGGGCTGTCGACGGTGTCGACCTCGATGTCCGGCCAGGCGAGACACTGGCGGTCGTCGGCGAGTCCGGCTGCGGAAAATCGATCATGGCCCGTTCGATCCTCCAGTTGGTCGAGCCGCCAGGCAGGATCGTCGCCGGGCAGATCAACTATCGCCTGGCCGACGGCACGGTGGTCGACATCGCCGGGCTCAACCCCAAGGGCCGGGAGATTCGCCGGCTCCGCGGGCGTGAGATCGCCATGGTCTTCCAGGAGCCCATGTCATCGCTGTCACCGGTGCACACGATCGGCTCGCAGATCATGGAGAACATCCTCGAGCACGAGAAGGTGTCCAGGGCCGACGCCCGGTCCCGGGCGATCGAGGCGCTTCGTGAGGTCGGCATCCCACGTCCGGAGCAGCGGGTCGACTCCTACACCTTTCAGCTGTCCGGCGGCATGCGGCAGCGGGCCATGATCGCGATGGCGCTGGCCTGCCGGCCCCGGCTGCTGATCGCCGACGAGCCGACCACCGCGCTCGACGTGACGATCCAGGCGCAGATCCTCGACCTGTTCGCGGAGCTGCGGGAACGGCATGAGATGGCGGTCATGTTCATCACCCACGACCTCGGCGTGGTGGCCGAAATCGCCGACCGGGTGGCGGTGATGTATCTCGGCCTGGCGGTCGAGCAGTGCGACGTGGACGACCTGTTCTACGCGCCCCGCCACCCTTACACGGCAGGACTGCTGCGATCGATACCAGTGGTCGGGCCACGATCCAAGCAACGATTGGCGACGATCCCCGGTTCCGTGCCGCACCCGTACGCGCGACCGAAAGGTTGCCCGTACCACACCCGATGCGACCGGATCATCGACGACCGGTGCGACTCGGAGTTCCCGCTCATGACCAACGCGCCTGGCCGATCGGTGCGTTGCCTTCACTACGAGTCGCCCGAGTCGATCACGGCGCCGAAAGGAAAGCAGTGACTGTGCTACTCGACATTCGCGGCCTGACGATGACCTTCCGGCACGGTGGCGGCCTGCTCCGGGGTCGTCGCGGCACGCTGCATGCGTTGCAGGGTGTGAACCTCACCATCAACCGCGGCGAAACCCTCGGCCTGGTCGGGGAATCGGGCTGCGGGAAGACCACCCTCGGGCGGTGCGTACTCCGGGGCTACCGGCCCGATCAGGGCACGATCAACTACACCCACTCCGACGGCACCGTCACCGATCTGGTCCGGCTCAACAGGCGCGAGCTGAAGCCGTATCGGACCCAGGTCCGCACCGTGTTCCAGGATCCGAACAACTCACTCAACCCCAGGCTGACCATCCGGCAGATCGTGGCCGAACCCCTGGTGGCGGCCAAGCAGGCGAGGACGGACGAGATCGACGACCGGGTCGCCGAGATGCTTCGCCTGGTAGGCCTGCGGCCGGAATACATGCGCCGCTACCCGCACGCGTTCTCCGGCGGACAACGGCAGCGGGTAGGGATCGCGCGGGCCCTGATCACCAGGCCACGGCTCGTGATCGCCGACGAGGCGGTCTCGGCCCTGGACGTCTCCGTGCGCGGCCAGATCCTCAACCTACTAGAGGATCTGCAGGAACAGTTCGACCTCACCTACTTGTTCATCTCCCATGACCTCTCGGTGATCCAGCACCTGTGCGACCGCGTCGCCGTGATGTACGTCGGCAGAATTGTCGAACAGGCCACGACCGACGAGCTCTACGCCGCTCCCCGGCATCCCTACACCGAAAGCCTCCTACGGGCACTGCCACGACCAGATCCGCGACTACGCCGGTCGGCCAAACGCGTCCCGATCCACGGAGAACCGCCAGATCCAGCCAACCCGCCCCCCGGATGTGCGTTTCACCCGCGCTGCCCCTACGCCCAAGACCGATGCGACACCGACCTGCCGATGCTCGCGGCGGTCGACCAGAACACGGATCACGTCGCGCGTTGCCACTACGCGGCCTCCCTGCACCTCACCGGCGTGTGATGGACCGACGCCGTCGCTGATCGCACGGTCTCCGGCTGGCGTCGGTCGGGCGTGTCCGGTCTCTTGTGTAAGTGATCTTGTGGTCTGGCAGGGTGGCGGGGCCGAAGGCCCTGCCACCCGGGAAAGGGACCGCAAGTGACAGAAGAGGTTGACAACACCAGCACAGGCGACAGTGCCGGCCAGCCGCAGGGAGATGTGGAGCGGCTGGCCGAGCAGTTGCTGGATCGGGCAGATGCCGACCAGGCACAGCTGCTGGGCCCGGACGGGCTGCTCACACAGTTGACGCAGCGGGTGCTGAACCGGGCGTTGGACGCCGAACTGGCCGAGCACCTGGGCTATGAGAAGGGCGACCCGACAGGCCGCGGTTCGGGCAACAACCGCAACGGCTCCACCGACAAGACCGTGCTCACCGACATGACCGTGCTCACCGACATCGGTGCGGTGCCGGTCACGGTGCCTCGGGACCGCAACGGCAGCTTCGAACCGCGGATCGTGCCCAAGCATGCCCGCCGGCTGGCCGGGTTCAACGAGCAGGTGCTCAGCCTGTACGCCCGCGGCATGTCGGTGCGCGACATCCGCGCACACCTGGCCCAGCTCTACGGTGTCGAGGTCAGCGGCGACCTGATCAGCAAGGTCACCGACGCCGTCGCTGAGGAGATCACCGCGTGGCAGAACCGGCCGCTGGACCCGGTCTGGCCGATCCTCTACATTCCCCGGAACATCAACAGCCCTGTGGGTGAAGATCCGCAACGGCAACGTCGCCAACCGGCCGGTCTACCTGGCCGTGGGTGTCGACCTGGACGGCTGCAAGCACGTGCTCGGGCTGTGGATCGGACCCAGCCAGGGCGAGGGCGCCAAGTTCTGGATGAGCATCCTGGCCGAGCTCAGGAACCGCGGCGTGACCGATGTCCTGATCGCCTGCCGTGTCGATCACGGGACGAGCCTGACGGGCCTGCCGGACGCGATCACCGCCACCTGGCCACAAACCACAGTGCAGACCTGTTGTGTGCACCTGATGCGCGCCAGCCTGCGGTTCGCGTCCACGCCAAACAAGGAAAGGACTACCCGCAACTGGTGCCCGCGCTCAAGGCGATCTACACCGCCCCCACCGAGGCCGCTGCCGAGCAGGCCCTGGCCGAGTTCGAGCAGTCCCCGCTCGGCCAGCGCTACCCCGCGATCGGGCGCACTTGGCGCGCGGCCTGGCCGGAGTTCACACCATTCCTGACGTTCCCGCCCGAGCTGCGCAAGGTGGTCTACTCCACCAACCTGATCGAGTCGATCAACGCCCGGCTGCGCAAGGTCACCCGCAACCGCGGGCACTTCCCGACCGAGCAGGCCGCGATCAAGGTGCTCTGGCTGGCCATCCGGCACCTGATCGAACCCAGAGCAGGCGACCGCAACCAGGTCGCACCAGGGTGGAAGAGTGCACTGAACGCGCTCACCCTCTACTTTGGAGACCGCATCATCATCCGATAACACCACAAGGCCTTACACAAAATGGCTTACACGCCCCGTCGGTCTCTCGCCCGCATCGACTTCGTCACCTGGCAGCCGTGTTGCCGGATGTCGAGCAGAGCGTGGATCCCGGTCGGTGCGGGAGGTCCCGCACCCCGCCCTGGTTCGGGCCGGGGTGCGGGAGCTGAGGTTACGCCGTCGACCGTCAGAGCGAGGTGACGGTCAGGTTGCGCCAGGAGGCGGTGCCGTCGAAGGTGCGGGCGCCGACGGCGCCGACGGCGAAGCAGTCGGGATCGGTGTAGGTGGCTGTGGTGGAGGAGGCGTTGGGGTCGTCGGCGTGTTTGGCGGAGATGTCGATGGTGCAGCCGCTCACGTGTGCGCGAAGGTGGATCCAGGTGCCGATCGGTGAGCCGCCGGGGATCGCGGCGGCGGGAGTCAGCTGGGTCCAGTTGTAGGCCTGCCGGCCGAGGATCAGGCCGGTGGCGCCGACGCCGACGTAGTAGCCGTTCAACGCGTCCGTACCGATGTCGGGATCGCTGACCCGGAACACCAAGCCCGCGTTGCCGTTGGCTCCGGCCGAGTTGCGGCGCACGTCGCCCTCGAGCACGTAGTTGGTCCATCCGGTCGAGCCGGCCAGCGACTTGCTGCCGCCGGTACCACCGGCGCTCTCCGACATGACGCCGCCGCTGAGACCCCAGGTCCCGCCGTAGTGCTTCCAACCCTTCTGCGAACCACCCGACGCACCGCCGGTCCAGGGCGCCGTGTAGGGCAGCACGCCGGCGTTCGCGCTCTCGGTCCGTTCCGACCTCGGCTGACCCGCGAGGTTCGACGGAGCGGTGTAGCGCACCTCGCGGCCATCGACCGAGGGCAGCAGGCTCGGGCTGTAGTTGGACAGGCTGCCCGGCCCACCGTCCTGGATCTGCAGCGGCGCGGGGAACCACGACCAGGCGCCGTCACCGTTGTTGGTGTTGACGAACACCGCCTCGTGATTCTCATACGCGAACCCGTCGCCGGCGGTGTAGCGCACGTGCATGCCCGCCATCAGCAACTGCCCGTTCGGCCCACCGCCAGGACTCCAGGTGACGTACGGGCTGGAGCCGAGGTAGCGGCCGTCCGTGGTCTGCACGAACGTGCCCCGGTCCGCCGGTCCGCTCCCCCAGACATTGCCGCCGTCGATGGACTTCTTCAGGTAGGCCTCGCAGGCGCCCCGGCTGGTCGAGCAGATCTCGTAGGCGAGCACGAACGTGCCGTTCGGCAGCCGGGTGACCGTCGGCATGCCCGGCCGCTCCACCTGCGGCGGCGACGCGACATCCTTCACCAACCCGGGCGCGTAGTTGGTGCTGCCGTCGGGGTTCGCGCTCCAGGTGTCGCCTCCGTCGTTGGACACGATGTGGCCGACGAACTGCGAGTGCGTGGCTCGCTGCCGTTCGTCGGCGAAGAACGCGACCAGCTTGCCGGCGCCGTTCAGGGTGAGGAACGGTTCCCAGATTCCAGGGTCGTCACCGCCGACGTCGGCGTTGCGCGCGTACTGGTACATGCTCACATACGTCCACGTCGCACCGTGGTCAGTGCTGCGCCACAGCTGGAAGTTCGTGGAGTTGTCCGTGCCGATCACGTTCGCCGTCAACAGCAAGGTGCCGGCGGGATAGGCGCCCACCTGCTGCGGCAACTCGTACAGGAACGGCTGATAGATGCTGGACGAGGGATGCGCGGCGCCGGTCTGCCCGTCAGCGACGTTGGCCAGTGACGACCAGGAAGCCCCGTCGTCCAGACTCTGCCGGACCGGCACCCTGGCCTCGCCGTCGTTGACACCGAACTCGAACGTCGCCAGCAGACGACCGTTCGCCGCCCCCGAATGAGCCAGCCGGATCACCCGCGCGTAGGTGACGCCTTCGTTGGGCCCGACCGAGTACAGGGCAGTGCCCACGGTGTTGGCCGACGCCATCCCTGGGGACCACCCCAACGTCACCACCAGGACCAGCGTGACCAGGACAGCCGTCCGGCGAGCAAGATAGGACTTCATCGAACCTCCAGCTCTTCGAGAAGTAGGAGAGATCATTCGACACCCGCTTGTTGGCAGAAGTCTGCACCCGGCTGCTGGCGCCACACTGGCGCGGATCGAGAACTCGCTTTACCCGTTGACAGAACCACGTTAATACGAGATCGTAATATCACTGTCAGTAGCATAGGGCAAGTTCCAGCGCCCGATCACCGCTGGCGCGACTCTGGCGTCGGCGTGGACCGATTCGCTGTTCAGCCGGGCGCTGCGGATGAGTGAGAGTCGGAGACTTCACCGACGAACCGCGCGAAGGTTCGGATGATCTGGTTCTCGTGGGCGGTTGACCACAACAGCACCAGGTCGATCGCCGGCAGGTCGTGAATGGGAACGAGAACGATGTCGTCGCGGTGCGCGATCTCTGCGAAGTAGGTTACCGAGGCATGCGCGATTAGGTTCCGCGCGACGAGCGCCACGAGCTCTTGGACGTTGGTGAAGGTGAGTGGTGAGCGCGGGATGGGAGTGCCGTCGGATGTTGTCGAGGGAAGGAAGGGTCGCACGAATCTGGAGTGGTGTGACGTTGACGGCTTGGGCCCAATTGTCCGCGTCGAGCACCGAGACGCTGGTTCTCTTGGCGAGCGGGTGCTCGGTGGACAGCACCGCGACACGTTTCTGCTGGTCGATGCGCGGGCCGACAGTGATGCCGGGAACTGGATGGCTACGCCAGAGGCTCAGGATGTCGATTTCGGCGTCGCGGAGCGCACTAAAAGGGATCGTCGTAAGGGATCTGGATCAGCCGGACGACGGTGTCAGGATGCCGGCGTTCGAATTCGCGAACCACGCCGATCAGAGCGGCACGTCCGGTCGTAGGGAGGAATCCAACCAGCAGTTCAGGCTGATAGACATCGCGGACCAGTTCGACTGAGTCGAGCAGACTCTGGTACGCCGCTCCAACGACGTCGACGAACCGTTGACCCAGCGGGGTGAGCCGGACAAGGCGGCTCGACCGATCGAACAGCGCTCCACCAAGCTCGCGCTCGAGGGCTGCGACCTGCTTGCTGACCCGAGCCTGAGAGATGTGGAGCCGCTCCGCCGTCCGGCCGAAATGCAACTCCCCGCGAGGACGAGGACGAGTCGGATCTGATCGAGCTCCACGACGACAGGCTCCTTTCTCTGCAGCAGGGATCCACACCTATACCCAGTATGTGCGACCACGGACCGATTCCGTCGTGGAATTGGTCGATGTCGAAGTCGTCGTTGCTCTACGAAGTGGTGCGTTGCAGGATCCAGAATCATGGGAAGGCAGCAGACGCGCTCATACCGATGTCCGCGTACGCACGTCGGTCCAGCTGGTGGACGACTGACGGTGGCTACGTCGTGCATGGGCTTCGCCCTGATTACCCTCGGCGCCTCCTCGCGGGACTCATGTTCCTCCCCATGACCGCATCGATCACCGTAGCCAACATGCTGGCGGGCAGGCTGACCGTACGACTCGGGCTGAAACCGCCGATCCTCCTCGGTCAGACTGTCCTGACCATCGGTCTCTTTGGCCTCCTCTTCGTCGACCAGTCGACCCCGCCCGCGGCCCTGCTCGCTTTGCTCGTTCCGGTCGGCATCGGTAGCGGTGTGGCCGTCCCAGCGATGACAGCCGCGCTCCTGGAGTCCGTCAACTCAGCCAGCGCCGGCCTCGCCTCCGGCATCCTCAACGCCGCACGACAAGTCGGCGGAGCACTCGGGGGCGCCTATTCGGCTCGATCCTCGCTCATGCCGCTATCTTCCCATCCGGCCCGCACTGTCAATGGAGCTCGGAGCAACCGTCGTCGCGGCCACTCTCATTGGCTCCGCCACGCTCCTGCGGCGACACCAGTCGGCAACATCGCAGGCAAGGACACCTAACCCCGACCCGGCGATCAACCACAACGAGTCGGGTGCAGTGCGTTGGGTCGATCGAAGGTGCTCGTCGAGTGCTTCGGCGGATGTCTCCCATCCGAGTGTCTTGCGCGGCGGCGAAGTAGACCGCGATGCCGTTATCGATCTCTGGTGGATCACGTTCACCGGTCCAGGACCGGACCGGTGAACGTGATCCATCTCTTTGTGGCTGGCTACTCGCCTACTCATCGACCTTGAACAGCTTCTCCGCCCGCTCGACGTAATCGGCGTCCAGTTGCTTCTGCCAGGTCGGGCTGAGTGCGATCGCCCTCATCCGGGCCAGCGTCAACGGTGGTGTCGGCCGGGTCTCGGGTGCGTCCTTCTCGGCGCTGGAGTTGTTCTCCCAAAGCGTGATCTGCAGCCCGTCCTCGCGCAGCAGGACAGCCCACCGGACCTTCGCACCACGACCGTTCGGGCCGGCCTTGTCGTCCTCGGTGTTCGCGCTGGCGGGGTACTCGTGGTCCTGGTCGAGGCGAAGCACTCCCGTGCCCGGGAGCTCCTCGCGTTCGCAGATGTACCACTCGCCCGCGCCGAACGGCTCCGGACAGGGCATGGTGGCGCCGTCCTGGGCCACGTCCGGCCGCCAGTTCAGCGCTGCTCTCATGAGCGTCTTGGCACCCGTGCTGTCGGTGTAGGTCAGCGCGGCCCACGTGCCGAGGGTTTCGTCCTCGTTCCCCTCGAAGTAGCGTCCACCGCTGTAGTCACCTGTCTTCACGTCCGCAGGCAACTGGTCCAGCAGGAGCTGCAACGTGGCCTGCGGTGAGATCTCCACCAGCTTCGGTTTGGCCGGCGGCTTGGGCGAAGGCTTCGCCGACGGTTTGGCGGACTGCTTGGTCGTCGGCGGCGCGGCGACCTGGAACTGGCCGTTGTGGTTACCGCCCACACCGTTCCACGGCGCGGCGTACGCCACTCCGCTCAGCACCGCGACCGTCGCGCCGGCCGCCACCACCTGGACGATCCGGCGTCGCCGCAC
>NZ_BAAGYY010000044.1:0-238135 GCF_054779015.1 Flindersiella endophytica | reverse complement strand
ACACACGGCACAACCAACCAAACGGTCAGCCACACACGTGCACCACCAGGGGGCGTTTGTGCATTGACTATTAGCACGCTGTTGAGTTCTCAAGAATCGGACGCGCACCGCATCAGACCTCACGGCCATCCCTCGGGGCAACCCTTCAACCCTACCAGGCCAAAGCAACCCGGTCGAAACCGGTTAGCTGGTCTGGTTGGATTTCCTCGCCGGTACGGCCACGGCCGCCTGCTAGGGCTTCCGCGTCCTGCGCTCTCAGCGAGGAGTCCTACCTTAGCCAGTGCTTCCGAGCCGGTCAAACCGGTTCTTCCGCTCCAGCCTCCCGCATCTTCCCGGCCCGACCCGTAGCACAGCGGCACCCGGTTCAGATCGTTCGGAGTTTTGGGATTCCCCGCCGGTCCGACCGCTTTCGCGTCCGGCGCTCCGTGCGAGGCGTGTAGAACCATACGTGCCGCCTGAGGCAGAGTCAAATCCGGGGTCGCCTTCACCAGCACCCCACCGGCGCTCCACAGCATCACCGCAGGTCAGAGCGACTCCGCCGGGCCAGCGCGTGGCCTACTTAAGTTGTAACGCCTTGCCGAACCCGTACGTTCCCCCGATGCCCCGCCCTCAAACCAACCGGGCCGCCGAGAGTCCCGGAGGACGCTCGGCGGCCCGAAATCGATCGTCAAATCGGTCAGGACGGGATGATCTCCACGCCCGCGAGGTTGCGCCGGCCACGCCTGAGCACCAGCCAGCGACCGTTGAGTAGGCGGTCGACCGGGGCAGGTCCGTCGGGATCCGTGACGCGATCGTTATTCACGTACGCCCCGCCCTCCCCGATCGTCCGTCTCGCAGCCGACTTACTGGGCGCGAGCTCGGTCAACGCGAACACCTCGGCGATCGTCGACGGCACCTCACCGGCAGACACGGAGACGTGTGGCGCCTCACGTAGTGCAGCGTCCAGCGTGCGCGCCTCGATCTCCTCGAGACTCCCCCGCCCGAACAGTGCCTGGGACGCGGCGATGACCTGCTGGGTCTCCGCCGCTCCGTGCACCGTCGTCGTCAGCTCTTCCGCGAGTACGCGCTGAGCCTCCCGCGCCGCCGGACGTTCCGCCGTCGCCTTCTCCAGCTCCTCCAGCTGCTCACGACCGCGGAAGCTGAACGTACGGAGGTAGTTGGCCACATCGGCATCCGGCGTGTTGAACCAGTACTGGTAGAAGGCGTACGGCGAGAGTGCCTCCGGATCCAGCCAGAGGTTGACCCCGTCCTCGCTCTTGCCGAACTTCTTCCCGTCCGACCGCAGCAGCAGCGGCGTCGCCAGTGCGTGCACCGCCGTGCCTTCCGCGCGCCGGACCAGCTCCACGCCCGCGGTGATGTTGCCCCACTGGTCGGAGCCGCCGGTCTGCAGCACGCAGCCGTACCGCTTGTGCAGCTCGAGGTAGTCGAAGGCCTGCAGGATCTGGTAGCTGAACTCGGTGTATCCGATGCCGGCGTCCGACTCGAGCCTGGCCTTGACGGCCTCCTTCTGCATCATCTTGTTGACACGGAAGTAGCGGCCGACGTCGCGCAGGAACTCGATCGCGCTGAGCGGTGCCGTCCAGTCGAGGTTGTTGACGACCGTCGCGGCGTTCGGACCGTCGAACGACACGAAGCGTGCGACCTGCTTCTTGATCCGCTCGACGTTGTCGGCGATGACCTCGGCCGGCTGCAGGGTCCGCTCGGCGTCCGGCTTCGGGTCGCCGATCAGCCCGGTCGAGCCTCCGACCAGGATCAACGGACGGTGCCCGGCCTCCTGGAAACGGCGCGCCGTCGCCAGTTGCACGAGGTTGCCGGCGTGCAGGCTCGGTCCGCTCGGGTCGAAGCCGACGTAATAGGTGACCGGTCCATCAGCGAGCGCGGTGCGGAGCGCGGCCTCGTCGGTCGTCTCGGCGACCAGGCCACGCCAATGCAGCTCGTCCAGGATGTCGGTCACGGGTGTCCCTCTCTACGGGTACTAAGCAGTTGTCTCCCTAAGCGTGCCCGATCGTTTCTTGGGCACATGTGGCCGGTATACCGACACAGACGTCTCGCCGTCCAGCCAAAAACGCCAGGGCCGGTCAGCCGCCTGCGCGAGACCGACCCTTGGACCACGTTTGACCAGCCGCTTCGGCACCCGTCGACCAGGTGCGAAGCGCAGCGGCGAGTCGGCGTCGCAGACGTCCAGCCCGTCACAGGCCTTGTCGATGCCGAGCGCCTGGGCCAGCCGGGCCGGCCCCCGGGCAAGATCGCGCGACGACTTCGCGGCCGCCCGCCGGGTACGTGCCAGCTCCTCGCCGGCCACCACTTCGCCTGCGCGGAGCAGTACGGCACTCGGTGTCCCCTCTGGACCGCAGACGAGGTTGACGCACCAGTGCATGCCGTAGGTGAAGTAGACGTACGCATGTCCAGGCTCGCCGAACATCACGGCGTTACGCCTGGTCAGCCCTCGATAGGCGTGGGAGCCGGGGTCGTTGGGCCCGTCGTAGGCCTCGACCTCGGTGATCCGCACCGTGACGAGCCCTTCGCCGGTCTCGTGTTCGAACGTGGCGCCGAGGAGGGTAGGTGCGACCTGGAGCACGGGGCGGTCGAAGAACGTACGGGACACGGGGTCATTCCTACCAAACCCTGTTTACTTCTACTTAGGACAGGCTAACCTTAGGTTATGGTTGACGTGCCGTTCTCCATTCGCATCCGGATGGCCTCGCGTGAGCTGCACGCCGAGGCACACGACTCGACCTTCGTCAGCGACCTGCTCGACGGACGGCTCGACCTTTGTGCGTACGCGCGCTACACCGCCCAGCTCTGGCACGTCTACCGTGCACTGGAATCCGCACCGCCTGCCGACCCACTCACCACGCCGTTCGTGCGCTCTGAGCTGCTACGACAAGGGGCGATCGAAGCCGACCTGGCGTTCTTGCTCGGTCCGGACTGGGAGCTGTCGACCGCTCCCCTGCCGACCACGATCGCGTACGTCAGCCGGATCCGCGAGGTCGCCTCGACCTGGCCTGGCGGCTACCTCGCACACCACTACACGCGTTACCTCGGCGACCTCTCCGGCGGCCAGGTCGTACGCGCGATGGCAGAGCGCGCGTGGGGCCTCGCGCACAAAGGCGACGGCGTGCGGTTCTACGTCTTCGACGAGATCGGCAACCCGGCGGCGTTCAAACGGGAGTACCGCGCCGCTCTCGATGCGCTGCCGGTCGACGAGGTCGAGCAGCAGCGGATCATCGACGAGTGCAAGCGCGCGTTCCGCTGCAACATCGCGATGCTGGACGAGCTGGCCCGTGCGCTCGCGATCAGTGCCTGACGCCGACGTCCGGGTTGGCTTTGACCAGCCGTTTCGGCGCGCGGGCGAGCCATGAGTCGGTGACGATCTCGGTGAGCTCGGACACGTCGAGCCGGTCCAGCCAGGCGAAGACGGCCGACGGGAAAGCTTTGGCCACCCAGTAGGCCCGAGGGTTGTCCCGAACCAGCGCGTCGCGGCCCTCGTTGCTCCAGAACTGCAGGATCTCGCGACCGTCGTCCCAGCGCAGCCGCGCGAACTGCTTCCCCTTGACGTCGTACGCAGGCGAGCCCTCGTGTGCCTGTCCCGGCGTGACTTCCGGCAGCCGCAACGCGATCGCGCCGACATCGTCCCAAGTCGCCATTCGAGCAGGGTAGACCGTGGCTGACGGGTTCCGCCGGAACTGCGAGGACGTCCGGCCGGCACTCGCCGTGCAGCCGACCTCCGACCTCCGACCTCCTGACCTGGTCGTTTCGGAGGCACCGAGGCCGGCCGAGCAGGACTAGACGGTCCAGTTGGCGGCTGCGGTGTCGATGCGCCCACCGAGGACGGCGAGCTGCTCGCGGACGCGCGACGGTGCCGTGCCGCCCACTCCTGACCGCGCGTCGAGCGCCCCGCGTACCGTCAGGACGGTGCGCACCTCGGGCGTGAGGTGCGGGGAGATCTCGGCCAGCTCGGCGTCCGACAGGTCCGGGAGGTCGATGCCCCGCTTCTCACACGCCGCTACGCACGCACCGGCGATCTCGTGAGCGTCCCGGAACACCACGCCCTGCTTGACCAGCCACTCGGCCACGTCGGTGGCCAGCGCGAAGCCCAGCGGCGCCGCGGCCGCCATCTTCTCCGCGTCGAACCGGCTCGTCGCCACCATGCCGGTCACGGCGGGAAGGACGAGAAGCAGCTGGTCAACCGTGTCGAAGACCGGCTCCTTGTCCTCCTGCAGGTCGCGGTTGTAGGCGAACGGCATGCCCTTGAGTGTCGCCAGCAGCCCGGTGAGGTTGCCGATCAGCCGGCCGGACTTGCCGCGTACGAGCTCGGCGATGTCGGGGTTCTTCTTCTGAGGCATGATCGAGCTGCCGGTGGCGAACGCGTCGTCGAGCCGGACCCAGCCGAACTCCGTCGACGCCCACAGGCAGTATTCCTCGCCGATCCTCGACAGGTGTACGCCGATCATCGTCGCCACGAACAGGAACTCCGCCACGAAGTCGCGGTCGCTGGTGGCGTCGATGGAGTTCTGCGCGGCCTGCTTGAAACCGAGCTCGACCGCGACCGTCTCCGGGTCGAGCGGCAACGACGAGCCGGCCAGCGCACCGGCACCCAGTGGCGAGATCGCAGTGCGGTCGTCCCAGTCGTGCAGCCGGTCGAGGTCGCGTGCGAGCCCGTGGATGTGCTTGGCCAGCTCGTGACCGAACGAGACCGGCTGAGCGTGCTGCAGGTGCGTGAAGCCCGGGGCGACGCTCTCGACGTGCTGCTCGGCCTGCTCCAGCAGCGCCCGCTGCAGCGCGATCACCTCGACGGCGATCTGCTTGGCCGCCGCACGGAGGTAGAGCCGGAAGTCGGTGGCCACCTGGTCGTTACGGCTGCGCCCAGCGCGCAGCTTGCCGCCGAGCGGGCCGAGCCGCTGGAGGAGCTCGCGTTCGACCGCGGTGTGCACGTCTTCGTCGTCCGGTTGCGGCAGCACCGCACCGGACTCGACGTCCGAGGAAAGCTCGGCGAGCGCGGTCTCGACGCGCGCGAGCTCGTCGGACGTCAGCAGGCCGGCGCGCCGGAGCACGCGAGCGTGCGCGCCGGTCTGGACGATGTCGTACGGTGCCAGGCGCCAGTCGAAATGGGTGCTCTTCGAAAGTGCCGCCAGCGCGTCGGATGGTCCGCCGGCGAACCTCCCGCCCCACAGCCTGGTCGTCTGCTCAGCCACTTCTCTCCTCAACGGTTCTTTCGGGCAAGTCCAAGTAGGTGGTCGGCGACCTCCTGGCCGCCGTCGGGGTCCTTCGTCACGACGAGCACGGTGTCGTCTCCGGCGATCGTGCCGATCACGGTCTCGAGTTCGGCATGATCCATCGCCGAGGCGAAGAACTGCGCCGCTCCCGGCGGTGTCCGCAGCACCACGAGGTTGGCGGACGCCACCGCCGAGACCAGCAACTCTCCGCATACCCGGGCCAGCCGGCCGCCCACCGCGGTGGACTCGTTCGGTGCGACGCGAGGCGTACGGTCGCCGCCCTCACCGGGTACGGCATAGACCAGCACACCCTCGGAGTTGCGCACGCGTACAGCACCGAGCTCCACCAGGTCGCGCGAGAGCGTCGCCTGCGTCACCGCGATGCTTGCCTCGGTGAGCAGGTCGGCAAGCTCGGTCTGGGAGCGCACCGCGTGCCGGGACAGCACTTCGACGATGTACTGCTGGCGGGCCGTCTTGGTCGCCGGGTGCGTGCTCATCGTCGAGATTCCTCCAGTAGCCAGATCAGCAGAGCTTTCTGGGCGTGCAGCCGGTTCTCAGCCTCGTCCCAGACCGCGCTCTGCGGGCCGTCGATGACCTCGGCGGAGATCTCCTGGCCGCGGTACGCGGGCAAGCAGTGTAGGACGATGGCGTCGTCGGCAGCGCGACCGAGCAGAGTCTGGTCGATCGCGTACGGCACGAACGGCCGCTGCCGCTCGGCCGCCTCGGCCTCCTGGCCCATCGAGACCCACGTGTCGGTCGCCAGCACGTCTGCTCCTTCGGCGGCCGCGACGGCGTTGTGCAGAACCTCGACCGACCCGCCGGTCTGCCCTGCGATCTCCGCCGCACGCCGGACGATCGCCTCGTCGGGGAGATAGCCGTCCGGTGTGCCGATGCGTACGTGCATGCCGGCCGTCGCGCCACCGAGGAGGTACGAGTGCGCCATGTTGTTGGCGCCGTCGCCGAGGTAGCTGAACGTGAGGCCGGCGAGCTTGCCCTTGCGCTCGCGTACGGTCTGCAGGTCGGCGAGGATCTGGCAGGGGTGGTACTCGTCGGTGAGCGCGTTGACGACGGGCACGCTGCTCGCGGCGGCCATCGCGTCGATCCGTTCCTGGCCGTACGTCCGCCACACGATCGCGTCGACCTGCCGGCTGAACACCCGTGCGGTGTCCTCGATCGTCTCCCCCTTGGCGATCTGCGAGGTCTGCGCGTCGATCACGAGGGGGTAGCCGCCGAGCTCGGCGATGCCGACGCTGAACGACACGCGGGTACGGGTCGAGGTCTTGTCGAACAGGACGGCGACCGCCTTCGGCCCCTCCAGCGGCCTGTGCTTGAAGCGGTTCTGCTTCACGTCGTCGGCGAGGTCGAGCACCTGCTGCTGCTCGTCCGGCGTGAGGTCGTCGTCCTTCAGGAAGTGCCTAAGCATCTGAGCCCTCCAGGGCGGCGTCGAGGATCGCCGGGAACGCGTCGAGCAGCTGCTGAACCTGCTCGGCGGTGACGATCAGCGGCGGTGCGATCCGGATCGCGTTCGGCTGTACGGCGTTGACGAGGAAGCCGGCCCGCTTGGCGGCGGCCTGCACAAGCGGAGCCTTCTCAGCGGTCAGCACGGCAGCCCGCCAGAGGCCACTCCCCCGTACGCCGGCGAGCAGCGGGTGCTGGATCGCGGCGAGGCCGTCGGAGAGCTGCTGGCCGACCTTGAGCGTGTGGTCGAGCAGGCCTTCCTTCTCGATGGTGTCGAGTACGGCGAGGGCCGCGGCCGCGGCGACCGGATTGCCGCCGAACGTAGAGCCGTGGTCACCCTTGCCGAACACGTCGCCGAACGTGCCGAGGCCGATGCACGCACCGATCGGAAGCCCGCCGCCCAGGCCCTTGGCCAGCGTCATGACGTCGGGCAGGACACCGTCGTGCTGGTGCGCGAACCAGGTGCCCGTACGGCCGATCCCGCTCTGGATCTCGTCGAGAACGAACGCGGCGCCGGTCGCGTCGCAGACCTCGCGAGCCGCCCGGAGGTAGCCGTCCGGAGGCGGCACGACACCGGCTTCGCCCTGCGTGGGCTCGAGGAACACCGCGGCACACCGGTTGTCGACGCTGGCCTCGAGCGCGGCAGCATCGCCGTAGGGCACGAAGCGTACGTCGGTGCCGAACGGAGCGAACGGCTCCCGGATCGAGGCCTTGCCCGTGATCGACAGCGCGCCCATGCTCCTGCCGTGGAACCCACTGTCGGCCGCCACGACGTAAGCCCGCTTGCCGTTGTGGTTGCCATAGAGCCTGACCAGCTTGAACGCGGCCTCGTTTGCCTCGGTGCCGGAGTTGGTGAAGAAGACCTTGCCGGGATGACCGAGCCTGGCGAGCAACGCCTCGGCCAGCAGCACCTCGGGCTCGTGCAGGAACAGGTTGGAGCTGTGCGCGAGCGTGCCGACCTGCTTGGAAACGGCCTCGACCAGCGCCGGATGCGCGTGTCCCAGCGAGGAAACGGCGATACCGGCGATGAAGTCGAGGTAGTGGTTGCCGTCGACGTCCCACACGACGCAGCCCTCGCCGCGTGCGAGCGCGACGGGAGGAATGCCGTACGTGGGCATCAGCGCGGCCTCGAACCGCGCGGTGAGCTCTTCATAGATTGTCATTGGGACCCTTCCGGCAGCACCATCGTGCCGATTCCCTCGTTGGTGAAGACTTCGAGCAGCAGTGAGTGCGCGACGCGGCCGTCGATGACGTGGGCGCGTGGCACTCCCCCTTGTACGGCGCGCAGGCAGGCCTCCATCTTGGGCACCATGCCGGACGCCAGGCTTGGCAAGAGTTTGGCAAGCTCGCCGGTGGTGAGCTCGCTGATCACCTCGTCGCTGTTGGGCCAGTCGCGATAGAGGCCCTCGACGTCGGTGAGCACGACCAGCTTCTCCGCCCCGAGCGCGACCGCGAGCGCCGCCGCGGCCGTGTCGGCGTTGACGTTGTGGACCTCACCGTCGATGTCGGGCGCGACACTGGACACGACCGGGATCCGGCCCGCGTCGATCAGGTCGCGGACGGCTTCCGGACGCACCGACACGACATCGCCCACGAGGCCGAGGTCGACGGGTTCGCCGTCGACGACCGTTCCCCTGCGTTCGGCGGTGAACAGGCCGGCGTCCTCACCGGAGAGGCCGACAGCGATCGGGCCATGGCTGTTGACGAGCCCGACCAGCTCGCGGCCGACCTGGCCGACCAGCACCATGCGTACGACGTCCATCGCCTCGGGCGAGGTGACGCGCAGGCCACCGCGGAACTCGCTGGGGATGCCGAGCCGCTTCAGCATGTCACTGATCTGCGGGCCACCGCCGTGGACGACGACCGGCTGGAGGCCGGCGTAGCGCAGGAAAGCGATGTCCTCGGCGAACGCCTGCTTGAGCTTGTCGTCGGTCATCGCGTTGCCGCCGTACTTGATGACGACGACGGCACCGGAGAACTGCTGCAGCCACGGCAGGGCCTCGATCAGGGTGCCGGCCTTCTCCTGGGCCAGCTTGAGATCGCGTTTCTTGAGCTCTGTCATGTGGAATATGCCGAGTTCTCGTGTACGTAGGCGTGGGTGAGGTCGTTGGTCCAGATCGTGGCGGACTCGTTGCCCGCTTTGAGATCGACGATGACGTCGACGTCGCGCTTGTCGAGGTTGACGAGGTCGCGGTCTTCGGCCGGCTCGGAGTCGCGGCACACTTGGACGCCGTTGATCGACACGTCGAGCTTGGCGGGGTCGAACGCCGCGCTCGTCGTACCGACAGCGGCAACGATGCGGCCCCAGTTGGGGTCCTTGCCGAAGATCGCGCACTTGAAGAGGTTGTTGCGGGCGATGGATCGGCCGACTTCGATGGCGTCGTCTTCGCTTGCGGCGTTGACGATCTGGATCGCGATGTCGTGCTCGGAGCCCTCGGCGTCCGACAATAACTGCTGGCCGAGGTCGTGGCAGACCTCGTAGACGGCCTTGGCGAAGTCTTTGTAATCGGGCGTTACTCCAGAGGCGCCACTGGCGAGCAGCACGACCGTGTCGTTGGTGGACATGCAGCCGTCGGAGTCGATGCGGTCGAACGTCAGCTTGGTGGCCGCGCGGAGGGCCTGGTCGGCCGTCGCGGAGTCCACGTCGGCGTCCGTGGTGAGGACGACGAGCATGGTGGCCAGCGAGGGCGCGAACATCCCGGCGCCCTTGGCCATGCCGCCGACGCTCCAGCCCTGGTCGTTCCGGACGCCGGCCTGCTTCGAGACCGTGTCGGTCGTCATGATCGCCGTGGCCGCCGCGTCACCGCCATCGGCGTCGAGCTGCCCGGCGGCGTTCGCGATGCCGTCGAGCAGTTTGGGACGGTCGAGCTGCGGGCCGATCAGGCCCGTCGAGCAGACTACGACGTCGCCTGCGGAGACGTTCAGCAACTCGGCGACGGCCTCGGCGGAGGCGTGCGTGTTCTGGAAGCCTTCGGGGCCGGTGTAGCAGTTGGCGCCGCCGGAGTTGAGTACGACCGCACGCACCTGGCCGTCCTGGACGACCTGCTCGCTCCAGAGCACGGGATTGGCCTTGCAGCGGTTGGCGGTGAAGACGGCGGCCGCTGCCGCGTTCGGGCCGTCGTTGACGACGAGGGCGACGTCGGGTTTGCCACTGGGCTTGAGCCCGGCAGTTACCCCGGCCGCCCGGAACCCCTTCGGTTGTGTGACGCTCACGGTTTCGTTCCTTCCCGGAACACTAGGCGGATATCGGCGTGACGACGGTGTGGCCTCGTCGTCGCCAGGCCGCTCCTGCCGCTTCGGCTTGGTGCCTCGGCACCAGCACCCAGTCGGTGTCGAACGTCGAGTTCGTGAGCACGCTGATCCGTTCTTCCACAAGGGGTTCCAGCAGTTCCGCCAGCACGCCGACCAGTCCGGGGTCGAGCGGGCCGACGACTTCGAACGCGGTGTACGGGCCGATGGACATCAGACCTTCGGGCACCGAGGCGGCTTCGCACAGCAGGGAGAGCTCGCCGGGCGTACGTACGACCGCGGTGATCGGGCCCGCGACCCAGGACGGAACGTCCTCGTCGGGTGCGAGCCGGCAGACGACCAGGTCGGCGCCGTGCTGCCGGAGCGTCCAGGTCATGGCGCGAGTCCGGTCGTTGGGAGGCCGGTGGTCTCGGGCAGGCCGAGCGCGAGGTTCATGCACTGGATCGCGCCGCCGGCCGTGCCCTTGGTGAGGTTGTCCTCGGCGGCGACGACGACCAGCCGGCCTGCTCGTTCGTCGACGGCTACCTGCGCGAGCACGGTGTTGGCGCCCAGAACCGCGGCGGTGGTCGGCCAGGTGCCTTCGGGAAGCAGGTGCAGGAACGGCTCGTCCGACCAGGCCTTGGCGTAGGTCTCACGGGCCTGTGCCGTGTCGACGCCCGGCTTGATCCTGGCCGTGCAGGTGGCGAGGATGCCGCGCGGCATCGGGGCGAGCGTCGGGGTGAACGAGACCGTGACGTCTTCTGTGGTGGCCTTGCCGAGGTTCTGCTCGATCTCGGGCGTGTGGCGGTGGACGCCGCCGACGGAGTACGCCGACATCGCGCCCATCACCTCGCTGCCGAGCAGGTTGGGCTTGAGCGACTTGCCGGCGCCCGACGTACCGGACGCGGCGACGATCACGATGTCCTGCGGCTCGACCAGACCGGCCTGGACGGCAGGGAGCAGCGCGAGGCTGGAGACGGTGGGATAGCAGCCGGGTACGGCGATCCGCTTGGCCGTGGCCAGGACGTCGCGCTGGCCGGGGAGCTCCGGGAGGCCATACGGCCAAGTGCCGGCGTGCTCGCCGCCGTACCACTGCTCCCAGTCCTCGGCGTTCTCCAGGCGGAAGTCCGCACCACAGTCGATGACGAGGACGTCGTCGGGCAGCTGCTGCGCGATCGCGGCGGACTGGCCGTGGGGTAGGCCGAGGAAGACGATGTCGTGGCCTTTGAGCAGGTCCGCCGTGGTGTCGGCGAGGACGCGGTCGGCCAGCGGGAGGAGATGCGGGTGGTGGGCGCCGAGCTTGCTGCCGGCGTTGCCGCCCGCGGTCAGCGTGCCGACTTCGATCTCGGGGTGGCCGAGCAGCAGGCGTAACACCTCGCCGCCCGCGTACCCGCTCGCGCCGGCGACGGCCGCACTGAACCCCATGAACGCACACTCCTCTGGTCGGTCTGCATGATTATGCCATCGGATGAATGGCCATGCAATCGCGGGCGGGAGATGCGGCTCTGGCTATTCGGTTTCGGAGGACTCGCCGTTGGACGATGCCGGGCGGGTGGTGCGTACGGGCGGGCGCCATCCGGGTGGCGGCGTCTGCATCTTCTGGGCGCCCTGACCAGGGATGTTCTGCGGGCCGGAGTACGGCTCGGGTTGCGGCATCGGCTGCGGGCCGGAACGAGGCTCGGCGTAGACGGGGTGCGGGCCCGACGGTGGTTCGGAGTAGATCGGGTGCGGGCCGGATTGCGGCTCGGCGTATGGCATCGGGCCCGACGGGGGTTCGGGCATCGGGCCGAAGGGTGGGACCGCGGGTGGGATCACCCTCGATGCCGGCATCGGCCCAGCTTGCGGGCCTGTTTGCGGGCCGGTCTGGCTGGGCTGCGGGCCGGTCGGCGGCTCGGCACGTGCCACCCGGATCGGGCCGGACGGTGCGGGAGCCTGCGGATCGGCGCCGGGCAGTCGGCGCGGAACCGGCGGCGTGTCCACAGCGGGGTTCTCCTGCGTCATCAGCGCGGCCTGTCGGCGAGCAGGACGCTGGCGCGTGCGCTCGGGCTCCCGCTCACGTTCGCGAGGGACCGGCGGCCACGCTTCCGGGCGAGCGGCGGCCTCGCGCTGGCGGGCGTTCTCCCTGACCAGCTTGATGATGATGAGTACGAGGACGAGACCACCGATCACCACCGCCGCCAACGCAGCGACCACAAGTGCCCGTCCCATCCCACCTCTCCCATCACGCTCGCTCGGCCATGTCAACAGCTTGGCACCAAACCCCGGCCGCGAACCAGCCTAAATCCGCTACCGCACGGGATCACTCTTCATACTCTCCGCTATTGACAAGCAGAGTTTTTACGTACAAACTTGTTTTCGTGATGAAGGACGTGCTCTACCTCGAACGCCTCGAGCAGGCGGAGGCCTTGTTGAAGCCGCAGCGCATCGAAGTGCTGCGGCAGCTCGCCGAGCCGCGCACCTGCGGCGAGGTGGCGACCAAGCTCCACCAGACGTCGCAGCGGGTCTACTACCACGTGCGGCGCCTGGTCGACGCCGAGTTGGTGACCCAGGTGAGCGAGCGCCGGGTGCGCGGCATCCAGGAGGGCATCTATCAAGCCAGCGCCCGCTCTTACTGGATGTCGCCGCGCCTGGTCGGCACGCTCGGCGTGCGGCGCGCACAGGACGAGCTGAGCCTCGGATATCTCCTCAACCTGGTCGAAGAGGTGCAGGCCGACATCGCCGGGCTCGACCGGACGGCTCCGGAGCTCCCGTCGATCGGCGTCTCAGGCGACGTTCGGGTACGCCCCGAGCAACGGCAGGCCTTCCTCGACGACCTGCGCACCACCCTGCAGGACCTGTTCACCCGATACGGCGGCTCCGAGGGCGACGCGTTCCGGCTTGCCGTGGCCTGTTACCCGAAGGGAAACCCAGATGAGTGACTACACGGTTCGGGCCCGGATCGCGGCACCGCCGGCGAGCGTGCGGAGCGCGCTGACCGATCCCGCCGCGCTTCGTACCTGGCTGGCTGAGCACGCCGAGGTCTCGCTGGCCGACGGGCAGTTCGAGTTCTGGGGTCGCTACACGCCACAGGGCCAACCCGGCCGGCAGCGACTACGTGCGGTGGGAGCCGACCGGCTCTGCTTCGCGTGGACGCTCGACGAGGTCGAGACCAGGGTGGAGCTCTACTGGTCGGCCGACGAATCCGACGGCACGCTGCTGACGCTCACTCAGTCCGGTTTGCCAACGCTCGATGAGCTGATGGCCCCACCGGGGCGCCGCAACGGCCTGCACACCATGCACACGTTCTGGAGCCTGGCGCTGGCCAACCTCGCGGCCCATCTCGAGGGCCGCGACCTGATGCCGCTGTGCGACTTCAGTTCGGACCGGGCGCGGGAGATCCGGTTCGAGCTGAGGATCGACTCCTCGCCCGAGGAGGTGTTCGCGGCGCTGGCGGATCCCGACCAGATCGAGCGATGGTTCGGCTGGCGGGTCGAGCTGGAGCCCACGGTCGGCGGCCGCACCACGTTCGGGATCGACGGCCGGATCTTCGAGTTCGAGCCCGGGCGCAGGCTCGCCTACGGCGACGAGCACGGCGCGGTCGTGCGGTGGGAGCTGACCGGCTCCGATGGATCAACCCACCTGTCGTTCGTGCAGAGCGGCTTCGGCGCCGACGAGCTCGACGACGCCGCGCAGCACGAGGCCGGCTGGCTCGGCGGCGTGGCCGAACTAAAGCGCATGTACGAGCTCGGCGCCGCTTATCAGCCGCTGATCGTCGAGTCCGAACTGCCGCAGGCCGGCGACACGACGGTCACCTATCAAGTCCGGCTCGACGCTCCTCCCGAGGAAGTCTTCGAGGCGCTCACCGAGGAGCACGCGCTGTCGATCTGGCTGGCCGAGCAGGCCGAGGTGTCGCTGGTTGACGGGCAGTTCGAGTTCTGGGGCCGCTTCACGCCGGAGGGCGAGCCCGGCCGGCAACGCCTGATCGAGGCGGTGCCGGGCCGGCTGCTTCGGTTCGCCTGGCTCCTCGACGGCGTGGAGACCACGGTCGAGATCGGACTGAAGCCCGCCGGACCCGAGCGCACGGTCGCCACCGTCACGCACTCCGGCTGCGTGCCCTATCAAGAGGTGCTGGCCGGCAAGAGCCAGAGCGTACGCGGGGTCATGCACACGTTCTGGGCGCTCTCGATGGCCAACCTCGCCGACTACGTCATCGGGCGCAAGCTCACACCGATGTGCGACTACACAGACGACCTCGACCCCGATCGCTACGCCGACGTGCTCGTCGACGCAGAGCTCGACGCGGTCTACGCCTCGATCGCCGACGAGGACCGCTTCGCCGACTGGTTCGGCGCGCGGCCGAGCGACATCGTGCTCGACGGCTCGGCAGGCGTGGTCGCGGAGCCGCGGCCGGGCGAGGAGATCACGTTCTCCTGGGGCGGCGCGGGCATGGTCCGCTGGGAGCTATCGGGCACCGAAGGCAAGACATCGTTGACATTCGTGCAGAGCGGGTTCGACCGGCCCGCCGACGTGTCGGGCTGGGCCGGCTGGCTCAGCGGCGTAGCCGAGTTGCGCCGCATGCACGAGCTGGGCGATGCCTGGCAGCCGATCACCGCCGTCGACCTGACCGAGAAGGGATGACCACGATGACTCGCCTACCCCGCCCTGACCTGTCCGACCGTCCACACGACATCGCCGTCGAACGGATGATGTCGGCCTCGCCCGAGGCGCTCTACGAAGCCTGGACGGAGCGATTCGACCTCTGGTTCGCGACTCCCGGCTCCCTCGCGATGCGAGCCGGGGTCGACGAGCCGTTCTGGTTCGAGACCCAGCACGAGGGCGGACGCCACCCGCACTACGGACGGTTTCTCGAACTCGAGCCCGGCCGCCGGGTCGAGTTGACCTGGGTCACCGGCGCGGCCGGCACCGAGGGCGCCGAGACGGTGGTGGCAGTCGAGCTCAGCCCTGCCGAGGCTGAGACAGCCGGCGGAACCAGCTCCGGCACCAGACTGCGGCTGACCCACCGCGGCTTCCCGAACGAGGCGTCCGCCAAGCAGCATGCCGACGCCTGGCCGTTCGTCCTCGCTCACCTCGACGACCAGCTTGGCAAATCCGATACAGAAGGACCAGGAGTTACCGCATGACCAGCGACACATTCAGGCTACGGGCCTTCCTCGCCGCCTCTCCGGAACGTGTCTTCCACGCCCTGACCGACCCGAACGGCCTGCGTAGCTGGCTGGCCGAACACGCCGAGGTCTCCTTGCCTGACAAGCAGTTCTCGTTCTGGGGCAGGTACACCCCCAACGGCGACGCCGGACGGCAGCGGCTGCTCGACGCCGAGCCGGGACGGCTGCTGCGCTTCGCATGGGATCTCGATTCCACCGAGCGGATCGTCGAGATCGGCCTGGCGCCGGACGACCACTCAGGCGACGGGCCGGCGGGCACGGTGCTCACGCTCACCCAAACCGGCTCGACCACCTACGACCAGATGGTCGAGGGCATCCAGAGCGAGGCCAGCCTGTGGGACTGGCGACTGCCGATCGCCAACCTCGCCAACTACCTCGAGGGCCGGGCGCCGGCGCCAAGGCTCGACTTCACCGAGCAGCCACCGGGCGACTCGGTCCGGATCGACGTACCGATCGACGCGCCGGCGGAGCAGGTCTTCGCCGCGTTGATCGAACCGGACAAGCTCGACCGCTGGTTCGGCAACGACAGCTTCGTCGAACCGCGGGTCGGCGGCGAAATCCGGTTCAGCCCACAGGAACAACCAGTCAAGATCTTCGAGCTCGAACCCAACCGGTCGCTCGCGTACTCCTGGCGGTGGCAGGGCAAGCAGACCGCCGTGCGCTGGGAGCTCGATGGCTCTGGAGGCCAGACGCAATTGACGATCGTGCACAGCGGCTTCGGTGACGACCAGCCCGGCGCGCGGCAGCACCTGGGCGGCTGGCTCTGTTTCCTCGCCGAGCTACGCCGGATGCTCGAGGTCGGCGCCGCATGGCGGCCGATCGAGATTCGGATTCCCGGCATGCCCGATGACCACATCGCACACGCCTACGCCGACTGACGAAAGCCGATCACGAGGACACCATGAAGACGAGTTCTTTCGACGCAGCCGCGTACAAGATGCAGCAGCGCGCGCACTGGGAAAACTCCAGCCCGGGATGGGACGCCTGGACCGAGGTCTTCGAGCGCGGAGGCGCTTCCGTGACGGCTCGCCTGCTCGAGCTGGGCCGCGTCCGGAAGGGTCAGGCCGTCCTCGACGTCGCCACCGGACAGGGTGAGCCGGCGCTGAGCGCAGCCGGGCTGGTCGGGCCGACCGGCCGGGTCCTCGGTGTCGACGCCTCACCGGCGATGCTTTCGGTGGCCCGCCGACGCGCCGGCGACCTGCCGCAGGCCGAGTTCGCGGAGGCCGACCTCGACGCGATCGATCAGCCGGAAGCGTCGTTCGACGTGGTGTTGTCGCGGTTCGGCCTGATGTTCGCCGTCGATCCCGTGCACACCTTGAACAGGCTGGCGGCCGCGCTGCGGCCAGGCGGCGTGCTCGTCGCGGCCGTCTGGGGCCCGGCCTCCAGCAGCCTGGTCGCGACCGGTCCTGGCGTACTCGCGCAACGGCTCGCCCTGCCCGCGCCCGAGCCCGGCACGCCCGGACCGTTCAGCCTCTCCGATCCGGATCGGTTGGCCGGCCACCTCGCCGAGGCCGGCTTCGTCGAGGTCTCGATCGCCGAACACACGGTGCCGTTCTGGTTCGACACGATCGACCAATACGTCCGCTACAACCGCGACATGCTGCCGCCGGGCCTCGTAGAGAAGGCCGACGAGCAACCCGGCGCCTGGGACGCCCTCGTGGCGGCGGTCCGTCCCTACGAAGAAGCAGACGGCACGCTTCCCCTCCCCTCGCTCGCCCTGTGTGTACGAGCCGTCAAGCCGGCAGGCGGCCATGCACACTGACCACCTCCAACCTCGGACCGCGGCTAGGGCGCCGCCGAGAGCGCCGCCAACCCTGCCAGGAAGGCCTGCCGTTCGGCCTCGGTCAATGCGGCGTACGGCTGGGCGGCCAGTCGATTGGTCTCGGCTTCGATTCGCTCACGCAGCTCACCCGAGTGCAGCGCCTGCATCTCCTGCGCGGTCAGCCCTTCGGCCGCCCACGCAGCCGCATGCGCGTCGGCGCGGTGATAGCGCAGCACCGCCAACCGGTTGAACAGCACGAGCCCCGGCGGATCCCCAGCCCGCTCATACGGCAATCCCAACGCGACGAAAACGCCCCCACCGCCAGTCTCGGCGACCCGCGCAGCCGCGATGTCGCCGGCAGCCGCAGCAGTCCGGTTCGCAGCAGCCCCGCCATCTCCACCGGTCGCGACGTTGGTGGCGGGCCCGTCCGCAGCAGACGTGGTCGTCGCGGCGCCGATCGCCGATGTGGTCGCGGCATCGGTGGCCCCGGTCGTAGCGGCTCCGGCGGTCCCGGCGTTCGTGACAGGCCCTGCCACAGCGGACGTGGCCGCGGAGTCGGTGGCGGAGGTGCTCGCAGCGCCAGCGGCCTGCGTCGCGGCGGCGGCCGCCACGTCGGCATCCTCGGCGGTCCCGGTGGCGTGGGCTGTCGCGGCAGTCGGGTTCGCGGTGTCGGTCGCAGGCGGCGTCGGCGCGGTGTTGGGCGTCGCGGATGTGGCGGTGAGTAGGCGGTTGGCCAGGGCTGCGAGCGTTGTGAGGTCCGCGGGTGCCGGCTGCCAGAAGGTGGTGGCGACCTGGGCGTGCAGGTCGTACAGCGAGTTGGTCCAGTCCACTGTTCGTTGAGTCGGGCGGACCAGGTCGCCGTCGGTGTGGAGCCAGTTCGCCGTGGCCAGTTCGGCGACGGCGGTGGCGACGGCGTCGGGCGCCGAGTAGCGAAACGCCAGTTTGACGACGGACAGTCGTAGCGGGCGGTCCCGCTGCCGCGACGGGTCGGCGAGGGCGAATCGCAGCGAGATGAGGATTCCGGCGTGTTGTGGGCGGTCGAGTCCGCTTTGTCGGAAGGCGGCGGCCGCTTGCCGGTGGAAGGCCTCGTGTGCGCGGTCGATGAGCGGCGCGACCTCGGCCGCGTAGTGCGAGATTGGACTGCGATCCGCATCGTCCATTGGCCTGCTGGATTGCACCCAACAGACCCTAACCTCGATCGTATGGAGCAGAGATTTCTTGGCCGGACGGGCCTGAAGGTAAGCGAGCTGTGCCTTGGTGCGATGTCGTTCGGCAACGAGACGGACGAACAGACCAGCCACCAGATGCTGGACCGGTTCGTCGAGGCTGGTGGCACGTTCATCGACACCGCTGACGTCTACAGCGTCGGTGTTTCAGAGGAGGTGGTTGGACGCTGGCTGAAGGGCAAGACGCGTGACGACCTGGTGATCGCGACCAAGGTTTACGGCGACATGGGTCCCGGGCCGAACGACGGTGGTGCCGGGCGTAAGCACATCGTCGCCGCGGTTGAGGCGAGCTTGCGACGGTTGGGCACGGACTACATCGACCTGTACCAAGTGCACGTCTTTGACGACGCCACGCCGCTCGAGGAGACGCTTGGCACGCTGGACAAGCTGGTCAGCAGCGGGAAGGTGCGGTTCGTCGGGGCCAGCAACTACAGCGGCTGGCAGCTGCAGAAGTCCGTCGACCTGGCGCGCCAGCACGGCTGGGAGCCGTACGCCTGCCTGCAACCGCTGTACAACCTGCTCGACCGCGAAGCCGAGTGGGAACTGGTCCGGGTCTGCCAGGCCGAAGGCCTCGGCCTGATCGCGTGGAGCCCGTTGCGGGCCGGCTGGCTGTCCGGCGCTTACCGGCGCGGGATGAGTGCGCCGGTGTCCGGTGGACGGATCGACCGGATGAGCAACGACAACCCCGACTGGGGCGAGACCTGGCAGAAGTACGCCAACGAGCACACCTGGAACGTGCTCGACGCCGTGCACGCGGTCGCCGAGGAGGCGGGCAAGAGTCCGGCTCAGGTGTCGTTGCGCTGGCTGGTGCAGCGGCCGGGCGTCACGGCGCCGATCATCGGTGCCCGGACGCTCGCGCACTTCGAGGACAACCTCGGCGCGGCCGGCTGGAAGCTGAGCGACGAACAGATGGACCGGCTGACCAAGGCGAGCGACAAGCAGCTGCCGTACCCGTACGACGTGCTGGCCCGCTTCGTGCGCCGCCCATAGGCCGTCCGTAGCCGCTCGAGGCTGTGGATAACCGACCTGGGGACAACGCTCACGATCTTGCTTGACCGAGCGCACGATGGCGCCCATGACTACATCGAAGGCGCTTGACAGCGCGGAGAGTATTCGCAGGTTGATCGAGGAGACCTTCCTCTCGACAACCTGCGGCCCAGGGATCACGTTCCTGCTGTGCGACGACCAATGCCACGGCAAAGCGGCCGTTCCGGTCGACGGCGCTCCCCCGGACCCGCCGTTCGACGAATGCCTACGGATCGCCTCCGCGTTCGCATCGCTGGCCGGCAAGGAGCACGGAGCGCTCCTGCTGGTCATCGAGCGAGCCGGGCCGGAGTCGATCGTTCAGTCCGACATCGACTGGCTGCGGGCGATGCGGGAGACCTGCGCGGAGCATCGGGTCCGGCTGCTCGGAGTCTGGGTGGTTACGCCGAGACAAGCCCGCGAAGTCGCTCTCGACGACCTGCCCCGCGCCGGCCTGCCTACCGGCTAGGGGGTGTCCTGTAAGTGTCGGTGGATAGCGAGGACGCCCGGCGGCGTAGCCGCCACATGAGCAGAGTGGCGCCGGGCTGGCACCACGGTGGTGGTGCGGAAGGGTGCCGGGCTGGCAAGGCGGGTGGAGTCGATCGCACAAGGTCATACGGGCGATCTTCGTCCAACGCAGCCAGCGTGGGGCCAGGGCCGCCGCAGCCCGGCGACACTTGCAGGACACCCCCTAGCCACCCGTCGGCCCGGTTGGGAGTACGGAGGCGATCGTCGCGCGGAGCCAGTCGTGGTAGCCGTCGGCGAAGTCCTCCGGAGGCAGCACCTGCACGGTTTCGAACCGGCCGGGGTCGATGTCGAGCGCGAGCCGCACCAAGGTGTGCGTCGAGTCGCCAACCCACAAAGGGTTGTCGAGCTCGACGAACGCCCGTTGCGGCTCGTCGGCGAGGCGACTCCAGTACTGGTTGAGCAGGACTCCGGCCACCGAACGCAGCACCTTGCCCCACGGCTCGACCAAGGCGGGCGGCACACCGGGTGTTTCCAGGCTCGGCACGCCGAACCGTTCCATGCCGAGCAGGATCAGCCGGTCGCCTTCCTGGTAGGCCGCCCGGGTCCAGTCACCGAGCGGCAGGCGGTGCAGCACCGGCGGGCCGGTGAGGTCCCAGTCGGTCTGCCGCCTGGGCCGCAGGATCTGGTTGGTGTACGGATCGAGCACCAGGCCCGCGGCCTCGAACGCGAGTGCGTTGGCCACGCCCTGGCTGATCGTCGCCGGCCGGGCGGGCCATCCTGGCCAGCCGTTGTAACGGATCACGAGGCAGCGCTCCGACTGCGACACCCGCAGCACCAGGTCGGGTGTGTTGCCGGCTCCGTTCAGCTGCTCGACCGACGGCAGCTGGCTCTGCCCTGCGAGTGCGACCTGCAACGTGCCGGGCGTCGGCTCGCCGTCGGTGGGCTCCAAACCGTCCATCCGGCTGGCCCACAGCCGCGCGATGCCACCCAGATCGTCTGGGACCTGCCGGAGCCCGGCCACGAGGTAGACGGACTCCAAGGACGCCGGCACGGTCACGATCAAGGGTTCACCCATGCTCTCGACCGTATCGACTAATCGGTGAGAAACGGGCCTGCGAAGCAGCGGCCGGCGTCAACCGAGCTGGTCAAGCCGGCAGCACCCGGCTGACCAACTCGTCGCTGAGCTCCCGCAGCCGTTGCCGGGCAGCGGAGTCGTACGCCTGCGGCTTCGCTCGCGCCTCCCGCAGGCCGTTGAAGAAGCGGCCGGTCACGCCGTCGAGCGCTGGATCGGTGATCAGGCGAAGCGTGGCCGTGCCACCCTCCTCCACCGTGCTCATCGGCTGCCCGCCGAACTCGGCGACCATCGGCGTGTCCATGAACGTCGCCGGGTGCAGTGTGTTCACGGTCACGCCGGTGCCGGCCAGTTCCTCGGCCAGGTCGATGGTGAACATGATCTGGGCCAGCTTGCTCCGGCGGTACGCGACCATTCCGTCGTAGCCGCGTTCGAACATCGGGTCGTCGAAGTCGAGCGGCTCCTGGCCGAGTGACGAGACGTTGACGATCCGGGCCGGCGCGGACTTGCGGACGAGTGGGAGCAGCCGCCGCGCCAGGTGGTAGCCGGCGAGGTAGTTGACCGCGAAGCGCAGCTCGTACCCGTCAGCCGACAGTTGCCGGGACGCACCAGGCGGGCCGAAGCCGATGCCCGCGTTGTTGACCAGGACGTCCAGCCGATCGAGCGAGTCCAACAGTTCGCCGGCCAGGCGGTCGACCTGGCGCAGGTCACCCAGGTCGGCGAGTACGGTCTCGACCCCGAGGCTGGTACGCAGAGCCTGGAGCTTGTCCGGATTGCGCCCGTGCGCGACGACGGTGGCGCCGGACGAGACCAGCTCGCGCACGAGGTAGGCGCCGAGCCCGTCGGTGGCACCCGTGACGAGGATGACCTGCCCGTTCAACGTGATCTCCTCCTGTTGCCTGATGAGCTTCTACTGCGGTCCGGCCAGGCGTACCCCACCCTCGCACGGCAACACGACGCCGGTCGTGAACGTCGACTCCACGAGGTACTGGATCGTCTGGGCGACGTCGTCGGGCCGGCCGACGCGGCCGACCGGCGTCAGCTTGGCATACGCGTCGAACGTGCCCTGTCGCGTGGCCTCGTCCAGGAAACTCCACCACGGCGTGTCGATCACGCCCGGCGAGACGACGTTGACGCGGATCGGCGCCAGGTCGATCGCCGCGATCCGCATCCAGGCCTCCACCGCGGAGTTGGCGGCCGCCAGTGCCGAGATGCCCGGCATGTTGCCCTGCGCGCTGAGCGCGGAGACGCCCGTGATCGAGCCGCTCTTGCTCAGCACCGGAAGCACGGCGCGGACGGTCGAAATGTAGGCGTGCAGCTTGCCGTCGACAGCTTCCCGTACCTGCCCGACGGTCAGTTCGGAGACCGGGCCGAACGTTCCGGCCGCGGCCGTCGCCGTGATGACGACATGGTCGACCGAGCCGAGCCCGGCGAAGAACTCCGACATCGCCGCCTCGTCGAGCGCGTCGACGGCGGTGCCGGTCGCGCCGGCGGGCAACTCGGCAAGGGCGGCCTGCAGGCGCTCGGGGTTCCGGCCGGTGACGACGACCTCGTGGCCGGCCTTCGCGAGCCGTTGCGCGGTGGCCAGGCCGACCCCCGACGTACCACCGACGATGACTGTGCGTTCCATGTACTCGTTCCTCCCAATTCCAATACACGGTGACTCGTTAATGGATAGCGGTACACCGTGTCTTGTAAAGTGCAAGCCATGGACGAAGTGCTCCCCCGCGGCCGGCCGCGCAGTGAAACCGCCCGGCGGGCGGTGCTGGACGCGACGCTGCGGTTGTGCGCTCAGGACGGATACGCGGCGCTGACGATGAAGGGCATCGCGGACGAAGCCGGCGTCGGACGGCAGACCGTCTACCGGTGGTGGCCCGCCAAGGCCGACGTGGTGCTGGAGGCGCTGGCGGACATCGCCGCGCGGGAGCTGCCCCGCTTCCACCGGACCGGCGACGCGCTGCGGGACGTACACACGGCACTGCGTCTCGTCTTCAACCTGCTCCCGGTGACGGGAAAGCCGCTGTCCGGGCTGATGGCCGACGCGCAGCACGATCCGGAGTTGCAGGCGCGTCTGCAGGCAGCGCTGCTCGGGCCGCGCCGAGCGTTGGTGGAGCAGATCCTGGAGGACGGGATCGCGGCCGGGCAGCTCGAGCGGAACGTGGAGCCGAAACTCGTGTCCGACCTGCTGTTCGGCACGATGTGGTACCGCCTGCTCGGCGGACACGCCCCCGTCGACGACCGCCTGGCCGACGACCTGCGCGAGGTCGCCCGCCGGCTGCTTACGTAGTCATTCGCGCGAGGCGGACGGCGAGGCCGATGAAGACCAGGCCGGTGATGCGGTCGAGCGTACGGCGGACGACGCCCCTGGCCAGCAGGCCGCGGATCCGGTCGACGAGGGCGACGAACAGCATCCACCAGACCAGGGCCGAGAGCACGGTGATCACGCCGAGTACGAGGACCTGCGGAGCGACTGGCATCGAGCCGTCGATGAACTGCGGGAGGAGGCTGAGGAAGAAGAGGGCCGCCTTTGGGTTCAGCACGTTGCCGACGAAGCCCTGGACGAACGCCTTGCGGCGGCTGCCGGTTGGGGTGGGCGGTGTTGGTGCGTTGGGCTCGGCGTTGGTGTTGGGCTCTGCCTCAATGGCGGGCTCGGGTGCGGTTTCGGCTGAGGCTTTGGTGTCGCGCGGCTTTCGGGACGCAAGCAGCGCGTGCACGCCGAGGTAGACCAGGAACGCGGCACCGATCAGCTTTACGACGGTGAACACCGTCGCGGATCGGGCCAGTAGGGCGGACAGGCCGAGGGCGGCGGCGGTGACGTGAACGCATAGACCGCACAGCACGCCGAAGGCGGCCGAGCGACCGTAACGGCCGCCGCGGGAGGCGTGCCGCAGGATGAGCGCGAAGTCCGGGCCGGGTATCGCGTGCGCGATAGCGACCGTCAGAAGAAAACCGAGTAGGACCGTCGTCGACACGTCTTCCATCCTGCCGGGTGGTGGCAACAGGTGGTCGGTGTTTCGCTGACGGCCGCGCCACGGTTGGCTTCCACCGACCGCCACCACGGCCGATCGTCCACCACGGCGCGGCGCTGGTCGATCGGGAACAGGTGGAGCGGATGGCGGCGCCAGCTGAGTCAGAGCAGCCGGAAGCACAGCGCGGGGGTAGGCGGCACTGCAGCAGCCGGGGCGAGCGGTGGGCGTAACGGGGCAGCTGGTCAGAAGAAGTTCTGGCACCACGGGGTCGGGCCCTGGAAGATTCTGGTCAGGGCGGCGACGTCGGCCTCGGTGGCGCCCATGAGCAAGCCGCGGCGGAAGAGTTGGGCGGGGTTGGACCAGCCGGTGTAGAGGGCGGCGAGCTGGCCGATTCCCATGGCTACCGCGGGTGCCGAGGTGGTGGTGGGCTCGAGGGTGCCTTTGCCGTCACTGACCGCGAGGGTCCAGCGGCCGGTGTTCCACGCCGCTCCGGGGTCGGTGAGGTCAAGGCGGACCTCGGCCGAGACGGAGTCGTCGTAGCCGCGGGCGGCGATCGCGCCCTGGGCGTCGACGAGGCGGGTCATCCAGCACCAGCCTTCGCCGTGGGGGCGGGTGCCGCGTTCGCTGAGTTGCATGGTGAGGGCGCGGTTCTGCGGCGCCACGAACGTGATCGTGCGCGCGACGGGATAGTGGCCGGCCAGCAGGCGGGCGAAGGCCAGTTCGGTGTCGAGGTCGGAGGCGACGTGATGCCCCACCGCGAGCCGGAAGAACTCGCGGTTGCCGCTCGACTCCTTGTGGGAGAACGTGATCGACCCCGTGAGGCGCCCGGAGTGCTCGGCGACGTACGCCTCCTGGATCCCCGGGTAGCCCAGCATCCGCCGGGTCGCGAAGAAGTCGCCGTACGAGAGGTTGCCGGGCTCCTCGCACGCGAGCGAGTCGTGCAGCGCGCGCATCGCGGGCAGGTCGGCCTCCTCGGCCGGGCGGACGACGACCGGGGACGACGGCTTGGGCAGGTCGGCGAAGTCGCGCAGGTCGACTTCGTACTCCGGGAACGAGCCGGCGACCTCCCAGCCGTGCCGCCGGTAGAACGTGTGGTTCATGGGATAGAGCGTGGCGATCACCTCGCCGCGTTCGCGCATCGCGTCGAGTGCGGCGGCGACCAGCCGCGAGCCGACACCGCGCTGCCGGTACCCCGGGTCGACCGCGACGCCGGAGACGCCGCCCATCGGCACCTTCCGGCCGCCGAACCACTGGCCGAGCTCCCAGATCGAGAACCGGCCGACCAGTTTGTCGCCGTCGGTCGCGACGAGGCGCCGGTCGAGCGGGTTGTTGGAACGGTCGTCGTCCTCGTCGAACGCCGACGGCCGGGCCGAAAACGCCAGCTGGCTGAGCTGATGCAGCGGCTCGCGTTCGTCCTCGCGTGCGGTTCTTACCTCGATTCCCACAGAATCGGACGATATCTGGCGAGCCCAGCCGTCGGACAGTGGATTTCCGCGCCGGCTACTTCCAGGCGACCGACTCGTCGAGCTGCTCGCTCGGCTGCGTCAGGCTGTACCAGTTGCCGGAGTCGTCGCGGAAGATCGCCTCGACGCCGTACGGACGGTTCTCCGGCTTCTGGATGAACTCCACGCCCTTGGCCGACAGCTCGGCATACGTGGCGTGGCAGTCGTCGGTGTTGAACGCGCCCGCGCCCAGCACGCCCTTCGCGATCAGCGCCTTGAGCTGCTCGGCGGACTCCGGATCCATCGACGGCGGGCCCGGGACCATCAGCGTGAGCTGCAGCTCGGGCTGGTCCTTCATACCGACAGTGACCCAGCGCATGCCGCCTTCGCCGAGCGTCATGTCGAACCGCTCTTCCAGACCCAGCTTCTCGGTGAAGAACTTCTTGGCGGAGTCCTGGTCGAGTACCCACACCGTTGCCAGGCCGAGGGACGTGATCATGCTGTTCCGCTTTCTACGTAGGGAGATGTGCGCTTCTCACGCTAGGTCTTCCCCGTCCGGAAGGGCTTCTTGATTCTTGCGGAAGCCACCGGCCCAGAAGAGTACGAAGCAGCCGGGGATCGGCGGCGGCCCGGAGCTGCGCGCCGACGCCTGGAACTCGCCGGGCGTCAGCCCGGTCTGCTGCTTGAATCGCGTGCAGAACGTGCCGAGGCTGGTGAACCCGACCAGCATGCAGACCTCGGTGACCGTCAGGTTCGCCGACCGCAGCAGCTCCTGGGCGCGCTCGATCCGCCGGCGGCTGAGGTACTGACCGGGCGTCTCACCGTAGGCCTGCTTGAACAGCCGTACGAAGTGGTAACGCGAGTAGCCCGCGGTCGCCGCCACGGCGTCCAGGTCCAGCGGCTCGGCCCAGTCGCGATCCATGGCGTCCTTGGCGAGCCGCAGCCGGCGCAGCAGCGCGGTGTTCACGCTCCGATGCTGGCACGGCTCCCAGGTGCGGTCACAGCGGCGGTGACGGTGTGTCGTAGCAGTACTGCGGTCGTGACGGGTCCGACGCCGCCGGGTACCGGGCTCAGGCCGCCCGCCACCGGCTCGACGGATGCGGCGTCGACGTCGCCGACCAGCTTGCCCTCCGGCGTGGGGTTGGTGCCGACGTCGATCACGTACGCGCCGGGGCGAACGTGCCGATCCGTGATCAGGCCCGCGCGACCGGCCGCGACCACGAGGACGTCGGCCTGCCGGGTGATCGCGGCCAGGTCGGAGGTACGGGAGTGCGCCACGGTGACCGTCGCGTTCCGGTCGAGCAGCAGGTGAGCCACGGGCTTGCCGACGACGGTCGAACGGCCGACGACCACAGCGTGCCGGCCGGCCAGATCGATCTCGTGGTGGTCGAGCAACGCGAGGACGGCGGCGGCCGTCGCGGGAGCGAACGCGGGCTGCCCGGCGGCGAGCCGGCCGAGGCTCAACGGGTTCGCGCCGTCGACGTCCTTGGCGGCGTCGATCGCGCCGGCGAGCTGCTGGGCGGACGGCAGGCCGGCCGGGAGCGGCGACTGGAGCACGATGCCGTGCACGGCATGGTCGGAGTTCAGCTGCCGGAGCGTGGCGCGGATGACCGAGCCGTCGGGTTCGGCCTCGATCACCTCACAGTCGACGCCGACCTTGGCCGCGGCGTTGGAGATCGTACGGACGTACCACGCGCTGGCCTCGTCGCCGCTCACCACCACGACGGCCAGCTTCGGCGGCGTGGGGCGGGCCGCGACAGCCGAGGCGACCTCGGCGCGGATCGCGGCCGCCGGTGCCTTGCCGTCCAGGCGCATGGCGGTCACTTGACGACCTCCTCACGCACAGCCGCGATGGTCGCGGCGGCTCGGGAGACGAGGCAGTCCACGCCGCCGACGGCAGCTGGGCCGCCGAGGTGGACCTCGACGTCGACGCGGGCAGTGGTCGCCACGGCGCTTGCGGCAGGAGCAGGAGCAGCAGGAGCAGCGGCACCGGCACCGGCAGAAGCAGCGGCAGGAGCAGGAGCCGCGGCAACGGCAGCGGTGAGGGGGTTGCGGTTGCCGATCTGCAGCGGCTCCTCCGCGAGCTCGATCAGCTGGGCCGAGGTGACCTCGGCGTGGATCGCGGGTGGCGGGGGGTTGGCGGTCAGGTGCGCGGCGGTCACGTGGCGATCTCCCTGCGGACGGTCGCGACGATGGTGGCGGCTCGGGCTACCAAGTCGTCCACGCCGTCGTCGGCGGCGGGTGGGGAGCCGAGGTTGACTTCGACGTTGACGCGGGCGGTGATGGCTGCCGCGCTGGCAGCGGCCGCTGCCGCGGCGACGTCGGTGAGGAGGTTGCGGTTGCCGATCGGCAGCAGCTCTTCCGCGAGCTCGATCAGCCGGGTGGCGCCGGCCACGACGGCGGCGGGTGGGCGGGCGGCTTCGACCAGGGCGGACCGGATCGCCTGCTTGCGGGAGTCCTGCTGCTCGGGTGTGTCCTTCGGCAGCCGGTAGGCCTGCGAGACGACCTCGAACGCCTCGGCGTCCTCCGCGGCCAGCTGGAGCGCCTCGGCCCGGCGCTCGTCGGCCTCGGCGATGATGCGTTCGATCGTTGGCGCGTGCTCGGCGTATTTCGGGGACTGGCTGTAGCGGCCGACCATCGCGAGCAGCGCGGCTGCCTGGGCGGCCTGCAGAGCGGCGGCCGCGCCACCTCCGGGCGCCGGAACCTTGGCCGCCAACTGCTCGAGGAAGTCGCCGATGGTGATGTCGTGCAAGATCGATACCTCCGTGGACAGGCTCGGAAGCACCCAGGCGATCGATGCCGCTCGACTCGTGACCGCTCCCCGGTGGTGACCCACCTACGCCAGTCGCGGTTTCGGCCAGACTACCTCTGCTGCTCGCGCGAGTTGGGCTACGACTCTAAGCTCTACGAGTCCGACGTCCAGGGAGGGAACCAGCTGTGTCCGCGCAGCCACCACAGTGGCAGCCGTCGCCTCAGCAGCGGCGGCCGCAACCGGGGCAGCAGCCGCCAGGCCGGCAGCCGTCGCCTCAGCAAGGGCAGCAGCAGCGCCCACCGCAAGGCCCGCAGCAGGCAGGTCCCCCGCGCTCGCCCGGTGCCCGCCGCGGCCCCAGCGAGCCGGGCCGATCCACAGCGCCCCCGAACGGCACCGGACGCGGTCGGGTCGCGCTGGCCGCCGGCCTGTCCGTCGTCCTGCTGATCGGCATGTTCACCGCCGTCACCTGGGCCGCGATCGCCGCCGAGAAGCAGCGGGAGCGGATCGCCGCGCAGCCGAGCCCGACGCCGTACTCCGTCCCGAAGTCGGCGGATCCGACCGAAGCGCCTCCTGCGAACGTTCTGGCCAAGCTGCCCACGAAGCCCGATCTGTGCGCGAAGCTGCAGACCGCGCTGGCCGCCGAGCTTCGGCCAGGATCCGCCAAGCCCAACAAGACGAACGACGGGGAGCGCCAGAACTGCCGGTGGGGCTCGCTCGACAAGCAGCGGGCCACCTGGGTCGCGCTCGAGGTAAGCGTGTACCCGGATCGCGAACCGGCGACCGCGATCGCCACTGCCGGCCAGGAGCTCGCCGAGGACAAGGACTACGCCGCCGACACCAAGAGCAACGGCGGGTTCCACAAGAACGTCCACGACGTCAGCGGGATCGGCGACGAGGCCTTCGGCGACGACTCGAGCAACATCATCACAACCGATGACGTGGGCGAGAAGGAGGACGAGATCAACTACCACGTCGCCGGAGCGCACCTCTACGTCAGGTCGGGCAACGTCCTGATCGAGGTCAACTTCCTCGGCGCGACGTATCCCGAGACCCAGAACGTCAAGACCCTGCGCGGCACCAACCTCACCTACGAGCAGGCGGAGCCGAAGGCCAGGCAGATCGTCGAAACAGTCGTGGAGCAGCTCAAGTGAACGTCGAGCTGCGCCCGCTCGCGATCGACGACTGGCCGGCGGTCCACGCCTGGGCGAGCCGCCCGGAGGCCTGCCGGTTCCAGACCTGGGGCCCGAACACCGAGGACGAGACGCGGACGTTCGTCGCAAGTGCGGTCGCGGACGCCGCGCTCCAGTCGCCGCCGCGCCTGTTGTACGTCTTCGTGGTCGACGGCGACGTGCTCGGCAACGGCGCGCTGATCTTCCACAGCCGGGCGCAGCGGCAGGGCGAGATCTCCTACATCGTGCATCCCGATCGCTGGGGACGCGGCATCGCGAGCACGGCCGGGCGGGAGCTGCTGAGGATCGGGTTCGAGGAGCACGGCCTGCACCGGATCCAGGGCACCTGCGACCCGCGTAACGCCGGCTCGGCCGCGGTGCTGAAGAAGCTCGGCATGCGCTACGAGGGCCGGATGCGTCACACCCAGCGCATCCGCGACGGCTGGCGCGACTCGGAGCTGTTCAGCCTCCTCGAGGACGAGTGGGCCGAAGCCGGCCGCGGGATATCGTCGGGAGCGTGACCGAGCAGCCGACGGGTCTCGCGACCCGGATCTACGAGACGGCCCACCTGACCGGCGAGTTCCTGCTGCGTTCGGGTGTGACGACCAGCGAGTACTTCGACAAGTACCGCTTCGAGTCCGACCCCGCGCTGCTGCGCGAGATCGCCACCGCGCTGGCGCCGCTGGTCCCGTCGGACGCCGACGCGCTCGCCGGCCTCGAGCTCGGCGGGATCCCGCTGGTCACGATGTTGTCGCAGGTGACCGGGCTCCCGGCGTTGTTCGTACGCAAGCAGCCCAAGACCTACGGCACCTGCCGGCTCGCCGAGGGCGGTGAGGTCTCGGGCCGCCGGCTGGTCGTGGTCGAGGACGTCGTGACCTCCGGCGGCCAGATCATCATCTCGACCGGCCAGCTCCGCGAGCTCGGCGCGCAGGTCGACACCGCGGTGTGCGCGATCGACCGCGAGAGCGGTGGTGTCGAGAAGCTCGCGTCCGAGGGCATCGAGCTGCGCTCGCTGTTCCGGATCAGCGAGCTGCACAGCTAGACGATCTAGGACATCCCGATGGCGTTCGCCTCTACCGCCGCGACGCTCGTTGGCCAACAGTGGTTCCAAGCGGAGCAGAAGGAAGTGACGACGCCCGTGGAACCCACCATCACCACTCTGCCGGCCTTCGCAGTGGTCGGCATGAAGCTACGCGGCACCGGCGACAAGAACGAGTTTCCGCGGCTCTGGGATCGGTTCATGCCCAGGTCCGGGGAGATCAAGGACCTCTCAAGTCCCAGGATCGCCTATGGCGTCATCAGGGGCTACGACCCGGCGACCGGTCAGTTCGACTACCTGGCCGGGTTCGGGGTAGACAGCGCGGATGCGGTGCCCGAGGACATGGAGGCCTGGAACATCCCCACCCAGACCTACGCCGTGTTCGCCACGACCTTGCCGGAGGTCGGTCTGACGTTCGAAGCGGCCTACAAGTGGCTCGAGCAGTCGAGCTACGTGCGCGACGACGGCCCGGAGTTCGAGCGTTACGCCGAAGACTTCAGCGAAGCCAGCCCGAGGCTCGAGGTCTGTATCCCGGTCCAGAAGACCTGAAGGCCATATCGTCTACGAGATGAGCACTAGCAGTCACGCAAAGCGATGGATTTCGGTCGCGTTGCTGCTGACGGCCCTTGCCGGCTGCAGCTGCAGCCGGCAAGGTGCCGCACCGGCGAGCTCGCCGCCCACATCCAACGAAACGTCGAGCACCTCGCCGACAGCGTCAGCCAAACCGACCAACCCCACCAAGCGACCGGTGCCGGCGACGCCGACCGGCAAGCCCGTGCTCGCGGTGAAGCTCGACAACTCCAAGCCGGCCCGGCCGCAGACCGCGCTCGCGAGCGCCGACCTGATCTACATCGAGCCCGTCGAGGCCGGGCTGAGCCGGATCTGCGCGGTCTACTCCTCGCGGATGCCGAAGGCGGTCGGACCGGTCCGCAGCGCCCGCGAGTCCGACATCGAGCTGCTCGCTCAGTTCGGCCGGCCCGCGCTGGCGTACTCCGGTGCCCAGGGCAAGCTCAAGCCGCTGCTGGCCAGGGCCTCGTTCTACGACGTGTCACCGACGCGTGCCGGGTCGGCGTACTACCGCGGCTCCGGCCGGGTCGCACCCCACAACCTCTACGCCCGTACGTCCGGCCTGCTCGCGCGGGCGCCGAAGGCGAGCAAGGCCAAGGACATCGGCTTCCATCTCGGTGCGGCGCCGGCGGGCGGCAAGCCGCGGTCGAGCCTGCGGGTCGGATACACCGCGTTCCGGATCGGCTTCACCTGGACGAAGGGCGGCTACGCCGTGACGATGGACGGGCGTCGCGTGCCGTCGGTCCGGCCGGCGACGGTCGTCGTGCAGTACACCAAGATTCACAAGTCGAGGTTCCACGACCGCTGGGGCAACTTCTCGCCGTACACGCCGACGGTCGGCTCCGGCCGCGCCGTCGTGCTGCGCGACGGCAAGGCATACGACGTGCGCTGGTCGCGGCCGAAGGCGACGAGCGGCACTACGTTCACCACGGCCGACGGCAAGCCGATGACGTTCGGCAAGGGCCAGATCTGGACCGTCTTCGCCAAAGGTTAGGCGCGCGATGACCGAGACACAGCGGGAGCCGTATCCGACCATGGCGCTCACGCTGGCGAGCCGGCGGATCCAGCCGGGCGGCAAGCTGCTCGGCGAGCTGCGCCTGCGGGCAGCCGCGGAGCCGGTCGTCCTCCGGCAGGTCCATGCCCGTCTCTGGGCCAGGGTCTACGCGGACTTCGACGACGATGAGGGAGCTCACCACGTCCGCCTGCTCGACCGACCCATCGCCGGCGAACTTCGGCTCGGCGCAGGCGAAGAGAAGACGATCGACCTGCGACTGTCGGTCTCCTGGAGTACGCCGATCACGCTCGCGGGTGGCCGGGGGCTGAGGGGTCTGACCGTCTTCCTGATGCTGTGGGCCGACGCCGCCGTGCCGACCGGAGATGTCATCCGCGAGCTCCAGGTCGTCCCGCTGCCCTGGCAGGAGCGAATGCTGCAGGCCTGCCGGGAGCGCGGAATCGACTGGGACGTCACATATGCCTACAGCGGCAGCCAGATCCTGGTCCGCGAGCGCAACGGCCGGCTCCCGGAGATCCGCCTCGGCTGGCACGTTCACAGGCGCTGGGTCACGCTCGACGTCAACGGACGATCCATCCGGCTCACCCACCAGCGCGCCGACCGGGACGACTGGATGCCGTGGTTGAGCGAACGCCTGGCCGGGCTGTAACCCTCGAAGAGACCTTCGGGCGGGTCCAGATCTCGGCAGTATTCGCAAAGGTGTCGTACGTAGCTGATTCATAGGTCACGATCGGGTATGTCGTCGGGGTTTCTGCTTGACGTCCGGCGTGTGAAACTGCGAATGTTCAACGTGGTAAATCCATCTGAACAAAGCCTCTCGGAGGTGACCCGTCGATGACGACGTCTCAACCAGCGGGGCGGTCCACCACCGACCTGAGCCGGCGCACTCTCCTGCGCGGCGCCGGTGCCCTGGCGGCCCTCTCCACGCTCGCGGCCTGCGGCGGCAACACCGGCCGGCCTTCCGGCGGTGACAGCAGCAAGCCAACGATCGCGCAGTGGTATCACCAGTACGGCGAGAAAGGTACGCAGCAGGCCGCGCAGAAGTACGCCAAGGCCTACACCAAAGCCAACGTCGCCGTGCAGTGGACACCGGGCGACTATGCCTCGAAGCTGTCGTCCGGACTGCTGTCCGACAAGGGCCCCGACGTCTTCGAGAGCCAGCTCAACATCGCGATGGTGCGCAGCAAGCAGGTTGTCGCGCTCGACGACATCCTCGCCGACGTCAAGAGCGACTTCAACGAGGGCGACCTCGCGACCAACACCATCGACGGCAAGGTCTACGGCATCCGGATGATCGTGGACCCGCAGCTGATCTACTACCGCAAGAGCCTGTTCGACAAGGCCGGCATCAAGCCGCCGGAGACGATCGACGACCTGATCGCCGCTTCCAAGGAGCTCACGACCAAGGACGTCAAGGGCATGTTCGTCGGCAACGACGGCGGCCTCGCGCTCGGCGGTCCCGCACTGCAGTCGTCCGGTGGCACTTACCTCACCGACGACCACAAGCCCAACTTCACCAACGACCGCGCGGGCCAGGCGTTCGGCAAGCTGCACGAGCTGTATGCCAGCAAGAGCCTCCTGCTCGGCAACCCCACCGACTGGACCGACCCCGGAGCGTTCCTCAACGGGCTCGTCGCCATGCAGTGGGAAGGCCTGTGGGCGATGCCCGCCATCCAGGAGAAGTGGGGCGACGACTTCGGCGTCTTCCCGTTCCCGAAACTCGACGACCAGGGTCACCCGGCCATCTACTCCGGCGGCTGGACCCAGTTCGTCTCGGCCAAGTCGAAGAACATCGACGCGGCGAAGGCGTACGTCAAGTGGCTGTGGATCGACAAGAGCGACTTCCAGGAAGACTGGTCGCTCAGCTACGGCTTCCACATCCCGCCGCGCAAGAGCCTTGCCGCCAAGGCGGAGAAGCTGCAGAGCGGACCGGCCGCCGACACGGTGAAGCTCACCCAGCAGTACGGCTTCACCGACAACCCGTCCTGGACACCGGTGATGGGCAGTGCCTACGGCGACATGCTCACCAACATCATCAAGAAGGGCGCCGATCCGGCCGCCGAGATAGGCAAGGCCGAGAAGAAGGTGCAGGGCGAGCTCGACCGGCTGTACGGATGAGCACGCAAGCCCAGTCCGCCTCCACGGAGACCAAACAGGCGCGTTCCGCGGATGCCGCCAAGCGGAAAGGCATTCGCGGGACGAGCCTGTGGTTCTGGGTGTTCGTCGGACCGTTCCTGATCGGGCTGCTGATCTTCGGCTACATCCCGATCATCTGGAGCCTGTTCCTCAGCTTCTTCGACGCGCAGAACACCGTGACGCCGACGAACTTCGTCGGGCTCGACAACTACATCCAGATGCTGACGGACCCGAACTTCCTGTCCGCCATGCTGACGTTCACCATCTTCGCCATCTTCATCGTGCCTCTGACCTTCGCGCTCTCGCTCGCGTTGGCGTTGCTGGTCAACCAGGTGAAGGTCGCGAAGGCCTTCTTCCGTTCGGCGTTCTTCCTGCCGACGGCGTGCTCGTACGTCGTGGCGTCGCTGATCTGGAAGCTGTCGATCTTCAACGGCGTGCGCTTCGGCCTGGCCAACACGATGATCGACTGGTTCGGCTTCGACCCGATCGCGTGGCTGTCGACGGTCAACCCGCCGTGGTACTGGATTCCGTTGGTGACGGTGCGGTTGTGGCTGCAGCTCGGCTTCTACATGATCCTGTTCATCGCCGGCCTGCAGCGGATCCCGACCGAGCTGTACGAAGCGGCGTACGTCGACGGCGCCAAGCCCGGCTGGCAGACGTTCCGCTACATCACGTTCCCGCAGTTGCGGGCGACGTCGATCGCCGTGCTGCTGCTCAACCTGATCGCTGCGTACCAAGCATTCGACGAGTTCTACAACCTGGTCGGAAACGTCAACTACGCGAGACCTCCGCTGGTCTATCTGTACGGCGTCTCGCTCGGGTCGATCCAGGATCTCGGCCGCGGCAGCGCGGGCGCGCTGATCCTCGCGGTGGTCATCATGATCGTCACGCTGATCCAGAGCAGGATCTTCGGCTTCGGCAAGGCAGGTGACTGATGGCGTCCGAACGTACGACTGGCACGCCCAGGCCGATCGGCTACGGCCGCACCGCCACCGGCATCGCGGGGTCGATCGCGCGCTGGATCGCGCTGATCGTCGCGACCGCGCTGTTCCTGGTCCCGTTCTATCTCATCCTGCGCAACGCCCTGTCCAGCGAGGCGGACATCACCGCGCCGGACTGGACGCTGTTCCCGTCGACGCTGCACTGGAGCAACCTCCAGGAGCTGTTCAACGACACCGAAGTGCCGATGGCGCGGGCGCTGTTCAACTCCGCGGTCGTCGGTGTGCTCGGCACCGGTGGGCAGCTGCTGCTGGCGTCGCTGGCCGGCTACGGCCTGGCGCGGATCCCGAACCGCCTTGGCAACAAGGTGTTCTACCTGATCGTGGCGACGTTGATGATTCCCGGCGCGGTGACGTTCATCCCGAGCTTCGTGCTGGTGTCGTCGCTCGGCTGGGTGTCGTCGCTGCGCGGGCTCATCATCCCGGGCCTGTTCAACGCGTTCGCGGCGTTCCTGTTCCGGCAGTACTTCCTGGGCTTCCCGCGGGAGCTCGAGGAAGCGGCCAGGATCGACGGGCTGGGTTACTGGCGGACGTTCTGGCGGATCGTGGTGCCCAACTCGCTGCCGTTCTTCGCCGCGCTGGCCGCGATCACGTTCATCGGCAACTGGAACGCCTTCCTGTGGCCGCTGGTGATCGGGCAGGACCAGTCGTCGTGGACCGTACAGGTGGCGCTGTCGACGTTCATCACCGCGCAGACGATCAACATCCACGAGCTGTTCATGGCTGCCGCCGTGGCGATCTTCCCGCTGGTGCTCATCTTCGTGTTCCTGCAGCGCTATCTCGTGCAGGGCGTCGCGCAGACCGGCATCAAGGGCTAGAGCTCAGAGCAAGCACGGACATCGGGTCGGCGTAGTCGCGCATGTGGACGACGCGGCCGTCGCGGATCCGCAGGACGTAGACGTAGGACACCTGGCGCGGCTTGCCGGTCGCGAGCATGGTGACGGCGATGTCGTGCTCGACGACGAGCAGCTCGGGATCGGTCGTCGCGTACTGGTTGACGTTGCGGAACTCCTCGAACCGGATCCGGCCGCTGCCGATCCGGCTGCGCAGCCAGGCCCGGACGGCTTCCTGGCTCTCCTGCCGGGCGGTCGGCACGCCCGGGATGGAGAACGGGAACTCCAGCACGCATTCGGTGGCGAACAGGTCGGCCATCGCGTCGGCGTCGTTGGCCAGCACCGCTTGCTGGTAACGGGCGTACAGCTCGGGCAGCTCTCCTGTCGCCGGCCGCGCGAGCGCTGCCCGGGGCTCCCCCGGCTGCCATCCCGCCGCGCTGTCCAGCAAGGCCGGCAGGCGCTCGGTGGCTTCGGCGACCGCGGTGACGTTGAGGTACTCGCGATAGACCGCCACCTGCCCATCGCGGGCGCGCAGCATGACGAGGAACGGGTAGCTGTACGTACGGCCGGTCGCCGTGCTCGTGACGTCGAGCAGGTGCTCGGCGACCACGAACTCCGGATCGGGCGTCTCGTGCACAACGGCGTCGCGGACACGGTCGAAGCTCAGCGGCGTGACGGCCCAGCCCTGCTTGGCGGCGGCACGGATGTCCTCGCGCCTCTCGCGAAGTGCCGGCACGCCTGGGCGCGTGAACGGGAGCTCCAGCCGGCCGTCGGACGCGAAGGCGTCGGCGAACGCGTCGGCATCCCGGGTGACCTGGGCCTGGCGGATCTGCTCGAAGAGCTGTCGTGAATTCACTCAACAAGCGTAGAGCGAACAGCGAGCGTCGGTCAACACTTGTAGAGTGAAGACTGTGATCACTCGCCTGGAACGCCGGCAGCAGTCCGAGGCGCGCATCCTCGAGGTCGCGCGGCGGCTCTTCACCGATCGAGGCTTCGAACGCACGACGATCCGCGCGGTCGCCGATGGTGCGGGTGTCGACCCAGCGCTGGTCATGCAGTACTTCGGGTCGAAGGACGAGCTGTTCCGCAAGGCCGCCGTCGCCACGCCGGCCGAGGACCTGGCCGGCGACCCGGACCGGCTGACCGCGCACCTGCTCGAGCTGGCAGGCATCAAGCTCGGCGACGCGCCGCAGACCTCGCTCGCCGCGATGCGTTCGATGCTCACGCACCCGGAGACCGCCGAACGGATCCGTACGAAGCAGGCGGATCTCGTCGAACGGATCGCGGCGGCCATCCCATGCCCGGACGCCGAGCTGCGCGCCGCCCTGATCGTCACGATCCTGATGGGCATCTCGGTCGAACGTCAGCTGCTGGAGTTCGCACCGCTGCGCGACGCGCCGGCGGACCAGGTGATCGAGCTGCTCCGGCCGGTCTTCGACCTGCTGGCGCGCGACTGATGAGCCCCGACCGATGGGCCGAGTGGCTGCTGGAACGTCGCCACGGCGGCGACGCCGAACGGCTGCGGAGCACGCTGGAGTTCGTCGGCAAGCGCCGTGACATCGTGCTCGATCGGGCTGAGATGCAGCCGGGTGACACGGTGCTCGACGTCGGCTGCGGCGACGGGTTGCTCGGCTTCGGCGCACTCGAACGCGTCGGTCCGAACGGCCGGGTGATCTTCTCCGACCACTCCGCCGACCTGCTCGAGCGCTGCCGTGAGCTCGCCGCGGACCTCGGCGTGACCGACCGGTGCGAGTTCATCGAGACCGAACTGCCGGGCTTGGAAGCGGTGGCCGATGCCTCGGTCGACGTGGCGATGACCCGATCTGTGCTGATCTACGTCGACGACAAGGCCGGCTCGTTCGAGGCGTTGCACCGCGTGCTGCGGCCCGGCGGACGGCTGTCGATCTTCGAGCCGATCAACCGGTTCGGCACGAACCAGCAGCCGAACCTGCTGTGGGGCGTCGACTTCACCGGGCTGGAGCCGATCGTGGCAAAGGTCGAGGCAGCGCAGGAACGCAACCTCGTGCCCACGATGCTGGACTTCGACGAGCGGGACCTGATCGCGCTGGCGGAGGCCGCGGGGTTCGGCGAAGTCCACCTGGAGTACCGGGTCGACATCCGTACGACCCCCGCCGACCCGGACTACGACTGGGACGGCTTCCTGGTCACCTCGCCCAACCCGCTGGCGCCGACGTACGCCGAACTGCTCGACGGCGCGCTCACGCCGCATGAGCAGGAAGCGCTTCGGGAGCGGTACACCACGAGCCCACGCCACCGTCGGATGGCTGCGGCGTACCTGTGGTGCAAGCGTTAGCTGCCGTCGCGGAGGTCGGTGAGTGTGTTGGTGGTGAAGCGGAGGCGGTCGAACGTCACCGAGCATGCTTCGCCGGTCGGCGACTGCGCGGAGAATCCGACCAGCGGAGCACCATCGAGGCCGAAATGGCGGACGAATCGCCACCGCTCGCCGTCGGCTGAGGCGTGGAACGCATAGGCCTGGCCGATCCTGGCGACCCGTAGCCATACCGTCGAACCGTCGACGTCAATGGAGTTGCAGTCGTCGGAAACGCCGTGCGTCACCACGGAGACGACCATCGGCTGCCGCTGCGGAGAGTATTCGAAGCACAGCTTCGCCCAGGTGCGTTCGTCGGTGTAGAGCATCAGGACGCCGGCGTCGAAGGTCGACTCGAACCCGACCGTGATTCGGGCGCTCATCGTGAAGTCGCCGGTCACCTCACCCAGCAGTCGCGGCGCGTTGGCCGACCGCGACTTGCCCTGCGGATCGACGAACATGTCGGTGAGCGCACCGGCCTGGACTCTGAGTTCGGTCTCGTGGTGCTGCCAGCTCTTCGGCGCGGCGTACCAGCGCAGCGGCATCGGCAGGGAGTTCAGCATCACGAGGTCAAGGTTGGCCATGCCGACTATCCTCGCAGCGCTAGGCCACCCCCGCATCGTGAACGAGGATGGCGATCTGGACACGGTTGGCCACGTCGAGCTTGGTGAGCAACCGTGACACGTGGGTCTTCACCGTGGCCTCGCTCATGTACAGGGCCGCCGCGATCTCGGCGTTCGACCGGCCCTGCCCGATCTCCAGCGCGACTTCACGTTCCCGCTCACTCAGGGTGTCGAGCGCAGCCACCGCATGCGTACGGCGGGCGTTGCCCGGCCCGTCTCCGAACTGTGAGATCAACGTGCGCGTCACCGCCGGCGACAGCATCGCCTCGCCCTCGGCCACCAGCCGCACGGCTCGCGGCAGCTCCGTCGGCGGCGTGTCCTTCAGCAGGAAGCCGCTCGCGCCGGCCCGCAACGCACCGAAGACGTACTCGTCGAGATGGAACGTCGTCAGCACGATCACGTGCGGCGGGTCGGGCAGTGCGCGCAGCCGCTCGGTCGAGGTGATCCCGTCCACGTCAGGCATCCGGATGTCCATCAGCACGACGTCCGGACGGTGCTCGCGTACGACGTCGACCGCGGCGCCGCCGTCGGGTGCCTCGGCGACCACCTCGATGTCGTCGGCGGCCGACAGGATGAGCTTCAGGCCGGCCCGCACCAGTGCGTCGTCGTCGACCAGGACGACCCGGATCACGTCACTCACGCGGACCACTCCAGTTTCGCGTCGACCATGAAGGCTCCGTCCAGGGTTGGTCCGTGCGACAGCGTGCCGCCGACCAGGGTCACTCGTTCGGCCAGCCCGACCAGGCCGCGGCCCGAGCCCGGCAGCGGCGGCTCGTGGCGGCGGCCGACCGGCAGCCGGTTGCGCACGGTCACTCGCAGGCCCTTACCCACTCCCCCGGCAACTCGGACGGTCGTCTCGGTGCCGCGGGCGTGCTTGTTGACGTTCGTCAGCGCCTCCTGGACGATCCGGTACGCCGCCCGTCCGAGCGCGCCCGGCGCGGCCTCGGCCTCGTCGACGGCCATGGTGAGCGTGACGTTCGCACCCGCGCGCCTGCCGTCGTCGACCAGCCGCTGGATGTCGCGCAGCGCCGGCTGCGGCGCGTTCGGCACCTCGGACGGCCCGTTGCCGCCCGGACCGTCGCGCAGGACGCCGATCACGTCGCGCAGCTCTTCCAGCGCGTGCCGCGCGGTGGACCGGATCAGCTGCGCGGAGGACTCGACCTCGCCCGGCGGCAGGTCGGGTCGCACCTCCAGACCTCCTGCCTGCAACGCGATCAGCGAGATCCGGTGCGCCAGCACGTCGTGCATCTCGCGCGCGATCCGGGAACGTTCGGCATGCCTGGCCTGCTCGGCAAGCAGTCGTTGCTCGGCCTCCGCCCGCTCGGCCCGGTCTCGCAACGACCGCACCAGCTCACGCCGGGTCCGGATGACCATGCCCCACGCCACCAGCACCAGGGTCGAGGCTCCTGCCCAGAGGAACGCCTCCCAGAACGAGGAGTTCGGATCCGGGCGGACCACCTCCGAGATCGCTGTCAGCACGAGATTGACGACCGCGAACCCGATCGCGACGCGCGCCGGCTGGTAGACGCCGATCGCGAACAACATCACCATGCCGGCGGGCACTCCACCGGCGGAGAACAGCCCGACCAGGAGCGTGACGACAGCGACGGGAACGGGCCAGCGCCGGCGAACGAACAACAGCAGGCAGGACGCGGCGACGGCGACGAACTCGAGCACGAACCGGAGATCGGACATGCCGTTGTTGTCGCGGACGAAGAAGATCAGTGCGACGCCCGCGCCGGCCGCGACCACGGAGACCGTGACATCGGCCAGCCAGTCGCGGCGGCTGCGTCGCCACCAGGAGCTGGGCCCGGATATCGGCCCAGACATCGGTTCGGTCACGGCACCTTACCTTATGCGTCCGCCCGAACTGGCGGCATCGGCCGATCGTCGCGCCACCGACGACGAAAGTGTGAACGAGAGCGCGCGGGATCCGGCCGAGCTGCCGATGCGCGCGGCCCGGTCCGGGCGGCAGCCTGGAACGCATGATCAGCGCAACCGCACTCTCCAAGCGCTACGGACCCACCACCGCCGTGGCCGACGTGACATTCGCCTGCGAACCAGGCTCCATCACCGGCTTCCTCGGCCCGAACGGTGCCGGCAAGTCGACGACGCTCCGGATGATCACGGGACTGACCAGGCCCGACACCGGCATCTCGACGATCGCCGGCCGGCCGTACCAGCGGTTGCCGAACCCTGCCCGGGTCGTCGGGACGCTCCTGGACGCGGCCGCGACGCACTCCGGCCGGACCGGCCGGGCGACGCTGCGGATCGCCGCCGACCTGGCCGGCGTACCCGACGCGGGCCGCCGGGTCGCCGAGGTACTGGACGCCGTAGGGCTCGGCGCCAGGGCAGGTGACCGGCGGGTCGGCACGTACTCACTCGGCATGCGGCAGCGACTCGGCATCGCGCAGGCGCTGATCGGCGATCCGCGGGTGCTGATCCTCGACGAGCCGGCCAACGGGCTCGACCCGGAAGGCATCGCGTGGATGCGGCTGCTGTTGCGTGACTTCGCCGACCGCGGTGGCACCGTGCTGCTGTCCAGCCACCTGCTCGCCGAGGTCGAGGCGACCGTCGACCGGCTCGTCGTGATCGGTGGTGGGCGCGTGCTGGCGCAGGGCTCGCTGGAGGAGCTGCTGACGTCGAACGGTCTGCTGGTGAAGGCAATCCGAGCCGATCAGGCGCGGTTGCGAGAGCTGCTCACGGCGCGCGACGTCCCGTTCGGCCCGTCCGCTGACGGTGCGCTGTCGGTCGACGCGGCGGCCGAGACGGTCGCGCGGATGGCGCTGGAAGCCGGGATCGTCCTGGTCGAGTTGCGCCCTTCGGACCGGCCCGCGCTCGAGGAGCTCTTCTTCTCGCTCACCAACAACTCCGACGACACCGGAAAGGCCGCCTGATGACCGCCGTGACCGATCGACCCGCTCCGGTGGCAGCCGCCGCCACCGGAATGCCGAACCTGCACCCGATCCCGTTCGCCCGGCTGCTGCGGGTGGAGTGGCGTAAGAGCACCGACACCAGGGCGGCCCGATGGCTGCTGGCGCTGGTCGCGGTGCTGACCGTGGGCGTGCTCGCCGTGCCGCTGGCCGTCCAGAGCATCGACCAGACGTTCAGCGGGTACGCCGGGATCGCCTCACTGGTGCTGACCATCCTGCTGCCGGTCGTGACGATCCTGTCGGCGACGGCGGAGTGGAGCCAGCGTACGGCGGCGGTCACGTTCGCCCTGGAGCCGCGACGGCTGCGGGTGCTGATGGCGAAGCTCAGCTGCGCGCTGCTGCTCAGCCTGCTGGGGACGGCTTTCCTGTTCGGCGTCTCGGCGGCCGGTCTCGCCGGTTCGAGCCTGCTCGGCCGCGCCGTCGGGTGGAACCTGGGCTGGGAGGCGGTGGCCGGAACGACCGGCTTCGTGGTGCTGAACCTCGCGATGGCGCTGGCGTTCGGCTTCCTGCTGCAGAACTCCGCGGCGTCGATCGTGCTCTACTACCTGCTGCCGATGGTGTGGGGCGTGCTGGGGGCGTTCTCGGTGTTCAGTACGGCCGGCCAATGGCTCAACCCGGCGACGACGTTCGGCTACGTCCAGGCCGGGCAGTGGAGCGGCCACTGGGCCGAGATCGGCGTCTCGTTCGGGCTCTGGATCCTGCTGCCGCTGGTAGCCGGGGTGATCCGTACGGTCCGGCGCGAGGTCAGCTAGCTGGTGTCAGCCTGGGCTCCAGTCGTGGCCATCGCGGGCGTAGCGGCTGGACCGGGCGGTTTCGAAGCCGTCGCCGGTCCAGTGCCGCGTCTCAACGGTCATGCCACCGCCGTCGACGTCGATCAGGTTGTAGCTGTTGGGCTCGCCCTTCAGCCGGTTGCTGATCGCGGTGCCGCTCTGTGCCACGACCATGCCGTCGACCACACCGCTGTACGCGAGGTGGATGTGACCGCCGAGCAGCAGGTCGGCGCGCTGGTGCAGCTTCTCGAGGGCGAGCTCCGAGCGGCCGACCAGGCCGCGGTTCCGGCCCGGATGCGTGAGCAGGAACGGATGGTGGGCCACCACGATCCGTACGTCGTCGGGGTCGGCCTGGCCGAGGGCGTACAGGATTCCGGCCAGCTGCAGGGAGTTGATCCGGCCGCGCGACCAGTCGGGGTGGAAGCCCCAGCGCCGGGCGGTGTTGACGCCGACCGCGACGATTCCGGCGGCCCGGTGGATCGCCGGGCCGTTCGGGTCGTCGGAGATGTTGCGGCGCCACCGCCGCCACGGGCGGGCGAACCGCGACCAGAACCGCCAGCCGGGCAGGTCGTGGTTGCCAGGGACGACCAGAGCCGGAGCCGGCAACTGGTCGAGGAACTCCCTGGCCGCGCGGAACTCCCACTCGCGCGCTGTCTGGGTCAGGTCGCCGCAGACCGCGACGAGCGCCGGGCCTTCCTCCTTCAGGTCGGCGAGCAGCCCCTCGGCGACCTGCGGCACGTGCCGGCCGAAGTGCAGGTCCGAGATCTGCGCCACGCGTACAGTCATGTGTCCTCCGGAGTCTTGTCCGGCGGGCCGGCCAGCACAGCCAGTGCGCGTGGCCGGATCTCGTAGCGGATCGGCGTCGACAACTGAGCGGTCTCGCCGTCGCTCATGACGCTCATCCCTCCCAGCTGGTCCGTGCGAACCTCCACGGTTCGCCCTTCGAGCTTGCGCAGCCGGGCGTCCTGCTGCCAGCTGCCGTCGAACAGCTTGGCCGTGACCGCCAGCAGGTCCCAGTTCGTCCGGTCCTGGGCGATGTAGACCGCGAGCACGCCGGTGTCGAGCCGCTCTCTGCTCGGCATCCGGACCGGGGCGGTCGTCAGCGGGTTGCTCGACACGACCATCGCCCGGGTACGGACGGCATGCTCCGTTCCGTCGACGACGACGGAAAGCCGCATCCGGGGATACCGCCACAGGATCCGGATCGCCTTGCCTACCAGGCGAACGACTCGCCAGCCGATTCCGTCCCTGGCCTGCTCCCGCAGCTGGCCGAGGTGCGGCATGATCGCGAGCGTCGAGCTGCAGAGGAACAGGTCGCCGTTGACCATCGCGACGTCGATCTCGCGGACCTCGCCGGCGAGCAGGACGTCGGTGGCTTCGTCCAGGTCGTTCGGTATGCCCAGGTCTCGCGCGAGCACGTTCATGGTGCCCGCCGGCAGGATCCCGAGCGGGACGTCGACGCCGGACAGCTGCGCCGCGACCGTACGTATGGTGCCGTCCCCGCCGGCCACGATCAACGCGTCCGGGCCGGCGGCGAGCAACGAGCGCACGTCCGCGGCCACCATGTCGGGATCGAACGCGCGCAGGTCGGCCTTCACCCCACGGCCGGCGAACAGGTCGCGCAGCCGTTCCTCCACCGAGTCAGCCTCGGCGAGCAGGGCGCCCGAGCGCGCGTTGTAGATGATCCCTACCTGGTCCACCCATGCACTATGCCCTCGATCCGGGCTCCCTACCGGTAACGCTCAGCGCGCGGCCACACCGGTCAGCGAGAACTTCTCCACGTGGTGGCACGCCGCGAAGTGCCCGTCGGCCGTCTTCCGCAGGTCCGGCACATCGGTCTTGCACAACTCCGGCTGAAGGTGCGGGCACCGCGTGTGGAACGGACAGCCAGGTGGCGGGTTCGACGGGTCCGGCAGGTCGTCGGGCAGCTCGTGCTCGTGCCTGGCCCGCTTGTTCGTCGGATCCGGCAACGGCACCGCGTGCAGCAACGCCTCGGTGTACGGATGGTGCGGCGTGGAGTACAGCGTCGCCGTGTCCGTCGTCTCGACCACCTTGCCGAGGTACATCACCGTCACGCGGTCGGAAATGTGCTCGACCACCGACAGGTCGTGCGAGATGAACAGGTACGTCAGGTCGAACTGCTCCTGCAGGTCCGACAGCAGGTTCAGCACCTGCGCGCGCACCGACACGTCCAGCGCCGAGACCGCCTCGTCGCAGATGACCAGCCGGGGGCCGGTGATCAGCGCGCGGGCAATGTTGATCCGCTGCCGTTCACCACCGGAGAACGCGTGCGGATAGCGCCGGGCATACTCCGGCCGCAGACCGACGCGGGACAGCATGTCCTCGACCCGGTCGCGCAGCTCGGATCCCTGCGCCTGCCGGCTGTTGCGCAACGGCTCGCCGACCAGCTGCTCCAGCGTCATCCGCGGGTTCAGCGACGAGAACGGGTCCTGGAAGATCATCCGGATCTGCCGGCGATAGTCCTTCAGGTCGCGGTTCGGCAACGCCGCCAGGTCGACCCGCTTGCCGTTCTCGTCGCGATAGAAGATGTTGCCCGCGGTCGGCTCGTGGATCCGGGCGATGCAGCGGCCGAGGGTCGTCTTGCCACAACCCGACTCGCCGACCAGGCCGAGGGTTTCACCTGGCCGGATCGTGAGGTTCACGCCGTCGACCGCACGGACGTTGCCGAGCGTACGGCTGAACATGCCGCGCTTGATCGGGAAGTACTTGTTGACTCCGACCAGCTCGAGCAGCGACTCGACGCCGGTGTCCACCGCGGCGGCGTCGGCCGGTGCCGCCTCTCGTTCGGTCACGTGCACGACGGTTTCGGCTGCCTCGGTCGCCGACACCGGGAGCGCCTCGGCCCGGGCCAGCCCGTCGGCCGCGCCCTCGCTGTCGCCGTAGAGATGGCACCGAGTCAGGTGGCCGTCCTCGAACGTCGTGACGTCAGGGCTCTCGGTGTCGCAGACACCCGGCATCGCGAACTCGCAGCGGGTGTGGAACGGGCAACCGGCCGGGCGATTTTGTGGATGCGGCACCATCCCACGAATCGCGGCCAGTTTTTGCCGTTCGCCCGTTCCACGCATAGTGGGGATGGAACGCAGCAGCGCCTTGGTGTACGGGTGCTTGGGCCGGCTGAAGATCTCGTCAACGCTGCCCTGCTCGACCACGGTGCCGAGGTACATCACGACGACCTCGTCGGCGATCTCCGCCACGACGCCGAGGTCGTGGGTGATGAACATCATCGCCATGCCGGTCTGCTCCTGCAGATCCTGCAGCAGGTCGAGGATCCGGGCCTGGGTCGTCACGTCCAGCGCCGTCGTCGGCTCGTCGGCGATCAGCAGCACCGGGTCGCAGGAGAGTGCGATCGCGATCATCACACGCTGGCACATGCCGCCGGACAGCTGGAACGGGTAGGCGTCGATCCGCTGCTCCGGCTGGGGAATCCCGACCGTGCGCAACTGCTGGATGGCCCGCTCGCGCGCCTTCTCCTTGCTGAGCGGCTGGTGCAGCAGGATCGCCTCGATCAGCTGGTCGCCGACGGTGTACATCGGCGACAGCGACGCCATCGGCTCCTGGAACACCATGCCGATCTCGCCGCCGCGTACCCGGCGGAGCTCCTCGCTCCGCGAGCCGAGCTTGGCCAGGTCGACCCAACCGTCGTCGCCGGCGCGCCAGTGCACCTTGCCTTCGAGGATCTTTCCAGGCGGATCGACGAGCTGCATCACCGACCGCGCGGTGATCGACTTGCCGCAGCCCGACTCGCCGACCACACACACCGTCTTGCCCTTCGGCACGGAGATGTCGACGCCGTCGACCGCCTTCACGACACCTTCACTTGTGAAGAAGTGTGTCTTCAGGCCCTCGATCTTCAACAGGATGTCGGTGTCGCCGAGGTCCACCGTGTCGGTCGGCTTACGGGTCTTGCCGACCTCGAGCGTCTCGCTGCTCACGTGCTCCATCGATCATCCTCAACTAGTTCTTGTACGGGTCGGCCGCGTCGCGCATGCCGTCTCCGAAGAAGTTCAGCGCGAGTACGACGACCACCACGCAGAGACCGGGGATCAGCAGCCAGGGTGCGGTCTGCACCGAACGGATGTTCTGCGCCTGCTGGAGCAGCACACCCCAGCTCACGGTCGGCTCCTGCAGCCCGAGACCGAGGAAGGACAAGGAGGTCTCGGCCAGGATCATGCCGGGAATCGACAACGAGAGCGAAGCGATCAGGTGGCTGGTGAACGACGGCAGCATGTGCCGGAAGATGATACGTGGCTGGCTGGCGCCGTCGACCTTCGCCGCCATCACGAAGTCTTCTTCCCGCAACGCCAGGAACTTGCCGCGTACCTGCCGGGCGATGTGCGTCCACCCGATCACCGACAGGATGACGGTGATCGCGAAGTAGCGCGAGAGTGGGCCCCAGTCCGCGGGCACCGCCGCCGCCAGGCCGAGCCACAGCGGCAACGTCGGCACTGACGAGAAGAACTCGATCACCCGTTGGATGACCGTGTCGGCGATACCACCGAAGAAGCCCGAAACCCCTCCCAGCAGGATCCCGAGGATGAAGCTGACGATCACGCCGATCAAGCCGATCGACATCGAGATCAGTGAGCCGTGGATGATCCGGGACAGCAGGTCGTGCCCGTTCTTGTCGGCGCCGAAGAGGTACATCGGCTGGCCCTTGGTTCCCGTGGCCGGACCCAACAGGTGGATGTCGGAAGGAATCAGCCCGAAGAGCTTGTAGTCCTCCCCCTTGGTGAACAGGCGGACGGGCACCTTCTTGGTCTCGTCGGTCGACCAGCTGAGTTCCAGCGTCTCCGGGTCCTGCTTGGACTTGTACGCATAGACGAAGAGCCCGAGCTTGCCGTCGTCGAGGATGTGCAACCGCTGCGGCGGCGCGTATGCGTAGTCGGCCCGGAAGTACTCCGTGGAGTACGGCGCCAGGAACGGACTGAAGAGTGCGATCAGGTAGACCAGCAAGGTGACGATGGCACAGACCAGCGCCACCTTGTGCTTCTTGAACGCCCACCAGACCAGCTTCCACTGTGGTGCTACGGCGACCTTGGACTCTTCTACTCCGCTGAGCTCGCCGCCGCCCGATGGCGTGTCGGATCGCAGGCTGGACAGTGCTTCTGTCATCGTCGCGTCCTCCCTCTCCGCTCAGCCGCCGTACCGGAGCCGGACGCGCGGGTCCAACCAGGCAAGCAAGATGTCCGATATCAACATGCCGACCACTGTCAGGACGCTTGCTATCAGGATGACCGAGCCGGCCAGATACATGTCCTGCGCCTTCAGCGCGTCGACGAGGAGCGGTCCGGTGGTCTGGATGTTCAGCACCTGCGCCACGATCACCTCACCACTGATCAGGCCGGGCAGCACCCAGCCCACCGTGGAGAAGAACGGGTTCAGAGCGACGCGAAGCGGATACTTCCAGGTCAGCCGGCGTTCTGGCATCCCTCGGGCCCTGGCCGCCACGACGTACGGTTTTCGGAGCTCGTCGAGCAGGTTCGCCCGCAGGACGCGGATCAGCCCGGCCGTGCCCGCCGTCCCGAGGACGACGATGGGCACCCACATATGGCTGATCAGGTCGAGCACTTTTCCGAGGTTCCAGGCCGAGTCCTGGTACTGCGGCGACAGGATGCCGCCGGCACTCTGCCCGAAGTACGTGAGCCCGATCCACATCAACACCAGGGCGAGCATGAAGTTGGGGATCGCCAGCCCGAGGAAGCCGAACGTGGTGAAGATGTAGTCGCCGATGGAGTACTGCCTGACCGCGGAGTAGAGCCCGATCGGGAACGCCACGACCCACGTGAACAGCAGGGTGAGAACCGCGATCGTGACGGTCAGCGGCACCCGCTGCCCGAGCATGTCGGACACCGAGCGGTTCCACAGGAACGACCAGCCGAAGTCACCATGGAGCACGATCCCGCTGATCCATTTCCAGTACTGCACGACGAACGGGTCGCCCAGCCCGTACTGCACCTTGAGCTGGGCGAGCTGGTTCTGGTCGACGATGTCGCCCTGTGAGGAGAGCTGAGCGACAACGGTCGTGAGGTAGTCGCCGGGTGGCGCCTGGATGATCGCGAAGGACACGATCGAGATCACGATCAAAGTCGGGATCATCAACAGCGCCCGGCGCAAGATGTAGTGGAACAACGACGACTACCTCCAGACCACTTCTACGTTCACAGCCGGTGGGCCGTTCAGCCGATCCAGAACTGCGCGGGTTGGATCGGGTAGGGCGTGTTGTACACGGGCGCCTCGGGGATCACCTTGGGCACACCGTGGAAGTTGTTCTTCACGATCGCGAACGTCTTGGGAATCCGAACCGTGCCGATCGCGTAGAACTGCTCCTTGGCGATCTGAATGATCTGCTTGTACAGATCCTTCTGCTTCTCGGTGTCGGGCTCGTTGGTGAGCTGCCAGTACAGCTGCATCTGCTTCAGCGTCTCGGGCGGCGGCTTCTCGCCGTCCTTGCCGCGGGTCTGGAAGTACGTACGCCACAGCTGCGCGAAGTTCGACTCGTTGCTGTACGGGAAGATCCACCGCGGCTCGAGGATCTCGCCGCCCCGGCCGCCGCCGTCGCCCTGCCACACCGTGCAGTGGGCGCCGTTGGCGTCCTTGCGTTCGTAGAACAGCGAGCGGTCCTCGTTCTTGACGGTGACGTCGACTCCGACCTTCTTCCAGTACTGGCTGACGAGGTTCGCGGCGTCCGGCCAGAACGGCAGGAACGCCGGGCTCGCGACCTCGATCTGGAACGTGAGCTTCTTGCCGTCCGGGCGCAGCCGGAAACCGTCGCCGCCCTTCTTGGTGAGGCCGGCCTTGTCGAGGAACTGGTTGGCCTTCGCCACGTCGTATTCGGTGTACTGCTTGGCGAACTCCTCGTCGTAGTACTCCGACTCGGGCACCGGCGCCGCCTGGTACGGCTCGCCCTGACGCTGCCAGACCGCGTTGATCATCTCCGGCCGGTTGATGGCATACGACATGCCGATCCGGAAGTCCCTGTTCTGGAAGACCTTCCGCAGCACCGGGTCCTTGTCGTTCAGGTTGAACGCGATGACCATGTCGTTCATGACGGTGTTGCGCAGGTCGACGAAGTCGTACTGCCCCTTCTTCCTGCCCGCGGCGAGAACCGGCTTGTTCGCCAGGTTCGTGATGTGCCGGGTGGTGAAGTCCAGCTCGCCATTCTGGCCCTTGAGCAGAATCACCTGCGCGTCGGAGATGATGTCGTAGACCACCTTGTCGAGGTACGGCAACTGACTGCCGTCCGGGTCGACCTTCCAGAAATAGGGGTTGCGAACCGCGGTCAGCTTGCCGCTGTCACCGAGGGCGTTGATGGTCATCCACGGGTTCAGCGTCGGCTTCTTGGGGTTGGCCCAGTTGTCGCTCTTGGCGAGGAACAGCGCGATCCAGTCGGTCTGCTTCTCCTGCTTGGCCAGCTTGTCGACGTCTTTGTTGTACTTCTTGTGGAATTGCGAGAGGTACTTTCGCGGGCTCGCCGTGAGCGGCTGCCCCATCGCACAACGCCGGATGAACAGGCCGTTGGGCTTGGCGAAGGTGATCTCGACCGTGGTCTGGTCGATCTTCTTGATCGTGGCCGGGGTGGTGTCGCTCAGGATGAAGTCCGGCGCGACCGGCGTGATGTCGGGGTTCAGCATGACGTCGTTGAACGCGAACAGCAGGTCGTCGGCGTCGAAAGAATCGCCGTTCGACCACTTCATGCCTTCGCGAAGCTTGATCGTGTAGACCTTGCCGTCACTGGAAGGCGTGACGCTCTCAGCGACGTTGGGCAGCGGCTCCGTCTCCTTCTCCCACGGAATGTCCCAGCGCAGGAGGTTCTCGCCGCCCATCGTGCGGCCGAGCCAGGAGTTGTCGTTCTTGTTGAGCAGCGCGTTCCGCCACGTGCCGCCGTACTTGCCGATTCCCTCGTTCGGCTGCAGCACGAGCGGGCTCTTCGGAATCCGCTCCGACAGTTTCGGCAGCTTGCCCGACTTCACATCGGCCGAGAGTGCCGGGGCTTCCTTCGGGTTGGGCCCCTTCTTGGTGTCGCCGTTGCCTTTGCCGGTGCTCGTCGGGTCGGTGGAGAAGAACGAGCAGCCGCTGAGGGAGGTCGTAACTAGTAGCCCGCCGCCGGCCATGCGGATCAGGTCTCGCCTACTGGGCTTTTTTCCGGCGCTGTGTGGGCTGTTCATACACAACCCCTCTCATCCTTGAGGTGGCCGCCCGTCCGAACGCGGCCACACCGGGTCCTTGGTGAGGTACAGCGAGCGCCTTCCCGGGCCCAGGAAAGCGCTCTCCAATTTGAAGCAACCATAGGGCTTGGCCGGGCGACACACAACAGGCACCTGAAAAGTTTTGGCCACGAGTCCGTAACCGGTCAGACACACCCGACCAGGCGGTCCGAGCGCTGGCGCCGCGACGTCGCCGAGCCGCCAAATTGGCAGCTCACCTGGCCGTTCGTTCGCAACGGGGCGCGTCACGAGCCGCTCGATTCAGGTCGTTCAGGGTGTTGCCGAGCCGGCCAGAGACGTCCGGCCCGACCGCACTTCCATGCTAACCGTGGTCGATCCGCTGCTTACGTTATGTGCATAAACAGTCGCGGGTAAAGTGCCCTTTGCGGCCTTGGCCGGAATCGGTCGGTGGTCGAGGGGTCACCCTGTGAGCAACTTCCGCACGTCCGCCACCAACACCTCGTCACCGGTGCGCTGGGCCAGGTGGAACGCGAGCTCGTAAGCCGTCCGGCTCTGCGGATCGTTCTGTCGGCGCAGGACGTCACCGAAGTCGACGGCGAGGCCGACGACCTCGCCGGCGAGATCCGGCGTGCGGTCGAGCGTCTCGCCGAAGGTCTCCTCGGCGTTGGAAAGGTCGGCGTCGAGCACCCACAGGCTGCAGGTCGCGGCCGGCTGGGCGTTGCCGGGAAGGTCGGCGGCCTTCTGCAACGCCTCTTCGGCTTCGTCGAACGTGCCGCCCGCCACCAGCTGCCGGCCCAGGAAGAACCAGCCGCGGCCGGCCAGCTCGCCATGGCCGCTGTCGGCGAGCCGTGCGATGCCGGTCTCCGCACCGGCCATGCCCTCGCGCTGCGAGAACGCGTGCGCGACGTGGGCGGCGCCGATCGGTGCGTGGATCGGGTGGCCGGTGTCGACGGCTTGTTCGAACCAGCGCAGCGCGGAGGTGAGGTCGCCCTGGCCGAGCAGCCGGCGGCCGGTCCGCACGGCCTCGGCGCCGATGCGGTCGGAGTCGTCGCTGGACGCGTCGGGAGCGGACTCGCCGAGCACCATGCCGCCGATGTCTTCGAAGTCGTCAGTGCCGGCAGAGTCGTCAGAGCGGTCAGATTCGTCTGAGCCGCCGGGGTCGTCGGTGTAGCCGGCGGCCTCGGCGGCGTTGCTGTCGCTGGAGTACTGGAAGGTCGGCTGGCCCTGCAGGCCTTGAGGGCTGTCGGCGGTGCCGTCGCCACCGGTGCCGGCGAACGCGGGCTCGGCCGCCGGTGACTCGCCGAGAGCCGCCAGCCTGGACAGCGCGGACGTACGCGCGGTCGGGTGGTTGGTGCTGGCCGACCAGCGCAGCAACTCGACGGCCCGGGCGGTCTCGCCGCGATCCCAGAGCAGCTCGGCCACGTCGATCGCGGCGAGCGGCGCCCAGTGCGAATGTCCGCTCTCGACCACCTGGTTCAGCGCGGACAGCGCGGAGTCGGCGTCGCCCTGCATCGCGCGGCTGGTGCCGAGGTGGACCCGCGCCTCCGCCGCCACGTCAGGATGCGGGCAGCCGACCGCCTCCTCGAATGCCTGGTCAGCCGCCTGCATGTCGCCGGCGCTCAACAGCATCCGCCCGCGCCCGACCGCGGCCCGGCCGTAGACCTCCGCGATCGAGGACGGCTCGGTGCGGGCCGGCCGGCCGGTGTGCTGCGCCAGCAGCTGCAGGTTGGACGCCGCCGCCGACGCGATCTCGCCCGCCCCGTGGTCGGCGGCGAACCGCCAGCTCGCGGCCGCGGCCTCCGGGTCGCTGTCTGCGAGCAGGGCACCCACCCGTAACGCGGCGTGCGGCCCGAACTCGGGGTCGCCTCCGGCGACGATGCGGGCGAACAGCTGCAGTGCCTGGCCGTGCTCTCCGTTCCGGACGTGCTGCTCGGCTTGCGTTGCCATCGCGTAGAACAACTGCTGTGGCTCCTCAGCCCCCATTGCCATCTCGCTTCTTTCCTCCCGATTGTCCCCGGTGTCACCGGGCTTCCCGTCTGGCATTGGTACCACAACCGGAAGTTGGCCGCCCAGGACGTTCGCCCGGTTCGGGTACCTTGTCCAGGTGACCCCGCTGACACCGTTACGGCGATTCACCGCGCGCGCACTCCCCGTCAACTCCGAGGGGCGAGTCCTGCTCCTGAACGGCTTCGACCCGCACCGGCCCGACGAACCGTTCTGGTTCACCGTCGGCGGCGCGGCCGAGGACGGCGAGACGCTGCAGGAAGCTGCCATGCGCGAGCTGCACGAAGAGGCCGGGATCCTCGTCCAGGTAGAGGAGTTCAGCGAGTCGCTGGGGACGAGCACGGTCGAGTTCAGCTTCGGGCCGTACGCCATCACGCAGGACCAGACGTTCTTCGCCGTCCGGGTGGGTGACGCCGAGGTCTCCTTCGACCACATGGAGCCGATCGAGAAGGACACGACGCTCGGCTACCGCTGGTGGAACGCCGACGAGCTCGAGGCCAGCGACGTGACCTACCCGCCCGAACTTCCGGACGTTATCCGGAAAGCCACCGGCACCGTCTAGCCGTGGCCGAAGCCGCGGCGAAGGCGGAGCTGCGCGAGGCCGTTGCCGTCGGTGTCGTCGGCGAAGCCGAACGACAGGCCGCCGGCAGGTGTCGAAGCCACCGCCGCGTAGGCCTGCGTACGAGGCGTCACCGGGTTCACCTTCCGCGCCGGGAACACCCCGTCGAACGAGCCGTTCGCGGCCACTCCCCTGGCCCAGACGTCGGTGCCGTCGGACGCGGCCTCGTCGAACGCCACGATCGCGCGGCCGGTGGAGTCGATGCCGGCCTGCGGCACGGTCTGCGAACCGATCGCCGGGCACTCGGTGCAGTCGACCGAAGGAGCCGGCGTCAGCACCCGCTCGGAGAACCGTTGTGCTCCGCCCGCGTTGAAGCCGCGTACCCAGATCCGGTTGGCACCGCTGCGGTCGTCGGTCCAGGCGACGGTGAACGCGCCCGAGGCGTTCATCGCGACGCTGCCCTGGGTCTGGTCGCCGCCCGTCGCCGAGTTGGCGTTGGTCTCGGCGATCGCCACGCCGCCGCTCGCGTTGAACGCGGTCATGCCGACGTTGAACGAGCCGTTGCCGTCGGAGTCCTCGTCCCAGACGAAGGCGGCGTTGCCGGCGGAGTCGAGGGCCACGTCGGGGCGCCGGTTGAGCGTGCCACCGGCCGCGCTGACCTGCTTCTCATAACCACGGGTGAGGCCGGCCGAGAACCGGGCCGCGTGCACGGTCGCCGTCGTCGCGGTCTCCGACGGGCGGCTCTCCCACGCGACCACGAAGTCGCCGTCCGGCTCCGAGGCCACCGACGGGAAGATCTGGTCGCCGGCGGGGTCGGAGTTGGCCTGGACGCTGCCGAGCACCGGTCCGGTCGGGCCGAGGCGTACGACCTTCACGTTGCGCGAGCCGTTGCCGTCGCCGTCCTCGGCCCATGCCACCACGGTGTTGCCGGCGGAGTCGATCGCCACGTCGGGCTCGGTGTGGGCCCACGAGCCGCTGCCGGTGCCCGAGATGCTCTTCTCGAACACAGAAGTGCCGTTGTGGTACCTCCGCAGGAAGACCTGTGCGCTGGTGTTCGCGGTTCCCGGGCTGTCCTCCCAAGCCACGGCCAGGTCGCCCGCGTCGTTGGCGGCCATCGCCGGGTCGTCCTGGTCGCCGCCGGCCGCGGTGTTCACGGTCTGGTACGTCGCGTTCGGATAGCGGGACGGCTCGATCCTGATCGCCTCGTCGCGCACCTTGGTGTAGTCGGCGAGGAAGGCGTCGTACGTCGCGGCATCGTCGACCTTCATCAGCGTCTCGTCGTTGTCGTCCTTGGCGGCGCCGGTGTAGTTGTGCGAGCCGGTGTAGACGTACTTCTTGAACACGCCTGCCCTCGTCGACACGCCCTCGACGATCGCGTACTTCGAGTGGATGTTGGAGACGTAGCAGGCGTTGCCGTACGGATAGCGGCAGCCGCCGTCCGGCAGTCCGAACACCGCGATCCCGGCGTCGGCCAGCCCGGGCAGCGCGGTCTCGTCGCCGTCGGCGATCACCTCGACGCTGCAGCCGGCCGCGTGCTTGGCGGCCAGCACCGTTGTGATGTTGGGCCGGGCCGTCGTCCAGAACGCCATGCCGACGCGGATCTTGCCGTCCGGGCACTTGACGTCGTTCAGCATCGCGGCCGCGATGTCGGAGTTGCCGAACGTCGACGCGTCGCTGCTGGTGTTGCGCGGCGAGAAGAACACCTCGACCTTCCCGTCGGAGGTCTTTCCGCTGCCGGAGATCGTCTGCGGCTGGTGAGCCTTCAGCTTGGCCCAGTGGTTGCGGTAGACGGTCGCGAGGCCGGCATCGCCACTCGCGATCACGGCGTTGTTGTGCATCCGGGTCTGCGTCGTCGTCATGTTCTGCGACGTCTGCATCACGACGTTGGTCCGGCCGTCGGTGAGCGCGCTGAACACGTAGAACTTGTTGTGGTTGATCCGCCCGGCTTCCGAGCTGAGGCAGCCGTCGTCGCAGTAGGTGAAGTTGCCGGCCGGCAGGCCCGTCCGCAACCGCTGCTTGGCAGCCGACTCGGTGGGCTCGTCGTCCTCGGCGACCACCTGGACGTTCACTCCCCTGCCGTTGGCGGCCAGCAGCGCGTCGGTGACGGTCTCACGGGTCAGCGTGTAGATCGCCGCATGGATCGTCGATCCCGGAGCGGCCAGCCCGATCAGCTGGATCACCTTGTTCTCGATCGCCAGGTCCTGGGTGCCCGAGAGGGTCGGGTAGGTGAAGACGGTCTCGAACGTGGTGGCGGCGTTCGCCGGTGTGGCCGGTGCGAGGACAGCGGCGGCGAACGGCAACGCCAGCAGGGCGGCGAGAACGGATCGACGGCTCATGTTCACACCATCGGTGGAAATCCGCGACCGCGCAGGGGCATGGCACCAAGGAGCCAGCCGGTGAAAGCCACCCGAAAGCCGCCGGAAACCCGGCGGCCTGCGGACTCTGGGACTCAGTCCTTGCGGCCGGTGACGGCGACTCCCACGCCGAGGCCGATCATCGCCAGGCCGCCGGCGCCGCCGACCATCGCGAGACGTTGCGGCGAACGGGCGAACCAGGTGCGTGCGGTCGCCGCCGCCAGGCCCCACACGCTGTCGGACGTCAGCGCGATCAGGCAGAAGACCAGCCCGAACAGCAGCATCTGCAGGGCCGAGTGGCCGCGGCCCTGGTCGACGAACTGCGCAGCACCGCGACGAAGAACAGGATCGTCTTCGGGTTGGTCACGCCGACGACGAACCCGTCCCACAGCGTGCGCCAGCCGCGGTCCCTGCCCACCTCGACGTCGGCGAGCACGGCCGAAAGCGACCCACGCGAGCGGATCGCCTTCACTCCCAGGTAGACGAGGTAGGCCGCGCCGAGATACTTCAGCACTGCCAGCGCCAGCACGGAACGCTCCACCACGGCGCCGATTCCGAGCGCCACGGTCGCGACCAGGAGGAACGCGCCGGTCGCGTTGCCGAGGACGCTCATCAGCGCGGTCCGCCGGCCGTGAGCCAGCGCCCGCCCGATCGTGAACAGCACGCTGGGTCCGGGAACGACGATCAGCAGGAACGCCATGGCCGCGAACGCCAGCAGCCGGTCAATAGCCACCATGCCGTCCAAGCTACAGGCAGAGTTACAGCCAGACCCGAACCAAGTCGCGTCCTTGCAAGGCGAACAGCGACCGGCCGTCGGGCGCCGCGGCGAGCAGTGGGCGGCTGCCGTACCACTCCGAGTCGAGGTCCTCTACGAGCACCGTGACGCGCGGCGGGTCGCCGGAGTCACGGCCGGCGGCCGGGTCGATCCGGAACAGCGTGAACCCGTCGGCGCCGTAGAGACCGCCGCCGGCCTGGACCAGCGAGCCCCAGCCCGCGCCGGCCTGCGTCACCGACAGCACCGTCTGGCGCGTCGGGTCGACCACCGCGAGCTTGCCGGTGTTCGTCAGCAGGTAGACCAGCCCGCGGTAGACCTCGACGTCGGTGATCGCGGTCGCGCCGGGCACCGGCGTGATCTGCCAGCGCACCTTGCGTGTCCGGAGGTCGAACTGCGAGAGCGTCGCCTCCTTGACGATCGGGTCGGTGCCGAGCCCGTTGCGCGTCGAGCTGCCGAGGTAGGCGTTGTGGTCGGTCGCCGCGACGGACAGCACGGTCTGGTTCGGGATCACCCCGCGATAGACGTCCAGCTTGCCGTCGCGCTGGTCGCGGATCGACAGCGCGCCGTTCAGCTTGCCGTAGTCGGGCTCGGTGCCAACTAGCAGCGCACGCCGCGAGGCCACGTACGTCGCGTCGGTCGGGCGGGTCTGCTCGTTCCGGATCGGGTCCAGCTCGGCGAGGCTGTAGTCGTTTCCGGGCCGATCGGAACGCATCTGGAACAGCCGCGCCAGCGTGTAGACGCCGAGATAGACAGTCTCTCTTCCTGGGCGGCCTACCGGCGTCATCGTCTTGGCCTCGCCGACCAGGCTGATCCGCGTGCTGTCACCGCCGGCCAGGTCGTGGACCTGGATACCGCCCTTGCCGCTGACCAGCGCACGTCCGCCGCTGATCGTGACGGCCATCGGCAGCTCCGGCTGCGCGGGCAGGCCGGCCTCGGCCAGGTCGACCAGGCTGAACTCGCCGCTGGCGACGTCGTAGTCGACGACGTGCCCGGCGAGCTGGCCCCGGATCGTCCGCGCGGACGGGAAGATGCGGTAGAACGTCGCGCCGTCGAACGGCTGGCCGAGCCGCTTCAGCTCGCCGCTGCTCGCGACCCAGTGATAGAGCGTGCCGGACGGCCGGGTGCCGAAGTAGACGTCGCCGGTCGACGGCTCGACGGTCGCCGCCGTGACGTAGGAGTCGTCCGGCGGTTGCACCTCGCGCGGCGGCGCGGACAGGTCGCGCAGGTCGTAGACCAGCATGGTCGCGGTCGGCGACAGAGCAGCCGCGAGCGTGTCGCCCGCGATGTCGAGCGTCGCGACGAACGTCCGGTCGGCGTACTTGGCCGGCAGCAGGTCACGCTTGGCACCGGAGGACCGGTCGATCGCGATCAGGTGGGCGTGCGACCCGATGCCCGCGAAGATGGTGTCGCCGGTGACCGCGATGCTGCGGACGTACTTCTCGCCCGCCTGGACCACGCCGTGGTTCTTGGTCCGGCCGGTCGCCGGGTCGTACTCGTAGACCTCGGCGTTGGGGTACGTGCCGGCGAAGATCTTGCCGTCGGGCGAGACCGTCAGCGCCCAGATCCACTGCCCCATGTCGGCGACCTTGGTGACCGTGCCGGCCACGGTGTCGATCTTGTACAGGTGCCCGGGCCCGTACGTGCCGACGTAGAGATCGGTGCCGAGGTGCGTCATGCCCCAGACGCCATCGCCGGTCGGCAGCGGGAACTTCCTGTCGATCCGTTTGGTCGCCGCGTCGTACGCGCCGACGACCACCGGCGAGACGCCGGCCGTCGCGGTGTAGAGCCGGTCACCGACCTGGTCGGCCACGGTCGTCGCCGTGACGGACGACGCGGGCCCGAGATTCTCGATTCGAGGCGGCTCGGCCGTCGTGGCGCGCAGCGCGCGAATGGAGCTGGAACTGTCGAAGGGAACACCCATAGTGACGAAGCCGGCAGCGCCAAGACAGAAGATCATCAGAGCGCGGAGGAGCCAAGACCGCTCCCACCACATACGACGACCTCCCAGCCGGCTGCCCACCATCGCGTGCCTCGCCACACGTGCCAGCCCAGAAACATACCGGGAACTGGACCTTTTCGCGGATGAGCAGCCGAACCCACCGCCGCTGCTCGCACCTCGTTAGATGAGCCGAATCCGTACCAGGTTGCGAACTTTCAGGGCATAGACGCAGCGATCGTCCGGGCAGGCCGCCAGCAAGGGTGACGCTCCGTACCACTGCGCGCGCAAGCCGTCGGCGATCGTGGTGATCCGTGGCGCTTCGGAGTCGCGCGGATCGATCCGGTAGAGCCGATCGCCGTCAGTGGCGTACAACCGGCCGCCGGCCTCGACCAGCGTGCTGCGGTTCGCGCCCGGATGAGTGAACGAAATCACCTTCCGGCGCGCCGGGTCGAACACCACCAGGGAGCCGCCGTCGGTCACGGCGTAGACCAGCCCGCGGAACACCGCGAGGTCGGTGAGGCTCGTGACGCCGGGCGGCGGCGCGGCCCGCCAGAGCACCTTGCGCGTCCGCAGGTCGAACGCGACCAGCGTCGCACGGTCGGCGGTGGCCCGGGTGCCGAGACCGTTGCGCGTGGCGCCGCCGAGATAGGCGACGTCGCCGTCGGAGACGACCGAACGGACGGTCTGGTCGGGGATCAGGCCGCGATAGGTCCGCATCTCGCCGCTGCCCAGCTCGCGGATCGTGAGCGCGCCGTTCATCTGCCCGTAGTCGGGCTCGGTGCCGACCAGCAGCGCGTCGTGCTTCGGCTCGTACCAGGCGTCGGTGGGCCGGGTCTGCTGGTGACCGACCAGGCCCAGCAGCTCGGGGGCAGTGCTGTGGACGTTCCAGCGCAGCACCCTGGCTTGGGTGTAGGCGCTGAGGTAGACGGTGTCGTTCGCCGATCTGTTCTTCGGCCCGGACGCCGGGTCGCCGACCGGCGTGATCGCCTTGGCCTCGCCCGGCATCGGAACCCGGTGGCTGGCGCCGGTGCCGATGTCGTGGATCTGCATGCCGTGCTTGCCGCTCACCAGCACCTTGGAGTCGGCGACCGCGATCGCCATCGGCAGCTCGGGGCCGGGCACCAGGCCGGCCTCGGCGAGGTCGGACGTGGAGTACGTCCTGCTCGCGGGGTCGTACTCCACCACGCCGGTCTCGACCTCCGCGCGGAGCACGCTCTGGTCGTCGCGTCCGGGGAAGATGCGGTAGAACGTGGCGCCGGGATAGGGAGCGCCGAGGTTGGTGAGCTTCCTGGTGGCCGGGCGATAGCGGTAGAGGTTGCCGGTCGGGCGCGCGCCGAAGTAGATGTCACCGTTGGCCGCGACCTGAACCGCCGAGCTGAACGTCTCGCCGCGGGCCTGCACCTCGACCGGTGCACCGCTCGCGAGCCCGTTCGCGCCGAGCCGGAACACCAGCAGCGTGCCCTTCGGCGTCAGGCTGGTCGCGAGCGTACGGCCGTCGCGCGACAGCGAGAGCGTGGCGACGAACGTACGGCCGGAGTATTTCGACGGCAGCAGGTTGGTCTTGCGGCCGGTACGGCGGTCGATCGCGACCAGGTGGGCGTCGGTGCCGACGCCGGCGTAGATCGTGGTCCTGGTGGCGGCGATGCTGCGGACGTACTGCTGGTCCGGCACCACCCGGCCGAGGTTGGCGGCCTTGCCGGTCTTCGGGTCGTAGCGCCAGACCTCACCGCGGGGGTAGGTGCCGGCGAACAGCTTGCCGTCGGGTGCGGCGGTGAGCGACCAGATCCAGGTGCCGAGCTCGGCGACCTTGCGCACCGTGCCGCGCACGGTGTCGATCTTGTAGAGGTGGGCGGGGCCGTAGACGCCGACGTAGAGGTCGGTGCCGACGTGGGCCATCGCCCAGGCGCCGGTGCCGGTCGGCAGCTTGTAGGTCTTGGTCACCCGATGCTGGGCCGGGTCGTACGCGCCGACCAGCACCGGCGTGAGGCCGTTGCTGGCGGCGTAGATCCGGTCGCCGATCTGCTCGGCGACCATCGTCGAGGTGACCAGCGAGGCCGGGCCGAGGTCGAGCACCTTCGGGCCGGTCTCGACGTCGGGCACCGGTCGCGGTCTGGTGTCGGTCGCGGCCGGCGTCGGCTGGGCCTGTGGTGGATGCGAGGCGAAGGAGGCGGGCGCGGGCAGCAGGAACAGCATCGCCAGCACACAGATGCCGGACATGATCCGGCTGACCGGTGTGCGCGGGCGTCGCGCGTGCTGCCGTTCCTGCCGCATTCGACGCAACCTACCTGTTTCCTCGAGCTTTGGGACCTTGCCTCTAAGTGTCTCCCGGTTACGGCCCAATCAGGCCCTTCGACCCGAGCCGGAGGACGCTGAATTCCGGCGAGGCCTGAATCTCGTGCTCACAGAACCTTTCGGTCACCCACTGGTTCTTCGAGAACAGCTCCAGTTGATCGTTGTCGTGCGCAGACGTCGGATCAGCTGACTGCGAGTACGTCAGCAGCGTCCGGCTGTCGGGGCAGCGATCGCCGTCGAACGCCACGATGTGCAGATAGCTGGAGCTGTTGGAGCCGAGTCCACCGATCCGGGTGAATCCCTCCCCCGGCACCCAGTCGCTGGCGACGATCTTGAACACCCCGTTCACGGCCGAACCACCGCCGAGGGGAAGCTTGCGGTCGCCGACCCTGACGTACTGGTGGTCGCCGAGCTTCGCGTCCAGCGGGATACCCTCCTGCTGGAGCTGCTGGACGGCCGCGCTGAGCGCGGTCCTGACCTCGGGCGCGGCGGTGTTCAGCGTGTTCGGCGTGTTCACCGGGTCGTGGACGTCGAACGGCACCTTCCACAACACCTCGTCGGGCAGCGCGCGGTAGAGCCGCTCCCAGTACAGGCCGAACAGCAGAGCGCCACGGCTTTCGACGTTCCAGCGCAGGTCCCAGTCCGCCAGCACGTCACACGCCGTGGCCAGCTCAGAGCCCTGCTCGCGGCACATTCGTACGGTGTCGTCGCGAACGAGCTCCGCGGAGTAGGAGCGGTTGGAGTACAGCAGGTCGTGCATGGCCTGCGCGGTGAACGGCCCCTGCTCGAGCTGGTCGGTGATCTCGGTGATCGTGTCGCGGGTGCGCACGTTGCGGATCGAGCGCTCGCCGCCGAGGATCCGGTCGTAGCCCTCCAGCGGCTGGTTGGCGTTGGTCAACCAGTACGACTCGTTGGAGTTGGCCACGTAGTCGGTGCGGACCTGGGTCGGCAGGTTCGCCGGGCCGAACGTGCCGGGCTGGATCGCGTCCCGGTCGTTCTGCCACGCGCAGGCGCGACGCGAGCCGTCGAGCACCGCGATGCCCGCAGACGGGAACGTCTGCTTCCCGAGCTCGGTGTTGCAGCGCGCGGCGTGCTCGTCCGTGACGTTCGCGACGACGCTCGTGGCCGCGTACGCGACGTCGCCCTTGTGGTCGGCCACCAGCAGGTTGAAGACCGGCATGCCCTGGGTTTCCCGCATCTTGCGCAGGAAATCCTTGCTGTCCGTGGCCCGGCCGGCTTCGAACAGGGAGTTGAGCATCCGCAGGTTTCCCGCGTTGGGGTCGGCGAAGGCGTAGGCGGTGGTCGACGTCCAGGGCAGGCTCAGGTCACGCATGCCGTCGACGACCGGGCCGTACCTCGTGTTCCACTGGTGGCGCGTGACCTCGGCGAGGCTGCCGTCCGGCTGCCTGACCGTGACGGTGATCTGCTGTTCGCGCATCCGCTCCTCGCGGCCGTCCACCAGGTAGGTCGTCGGCTTGCCCGGTGCGAGTTTCAGCTCGAACAGCGTGAAGTGCCTGATCGCGTCGGCGATCGTGCCGCTCCACGCCTGCGTCTCGTTGTGGCCGAGCGAGATGAACGGCGTACCGACGAACGACGCTCCCGCCGCGTTGTAGCGGCCCGGGATCGTGAGCTGAGACTGTGTTTATCCAGCCCCCGCGGCCTACGGCCGCACGGGCCCACCCCGCTCCTTCCACCACAGCAGGTCGCCGACCCAGGGCAGATGCGGGTTCGCCAGCGAGATGCCGCGGCCGCCGCGGGCGGCCGTGCGGCCGACCGCGATCGCGTTGCTGCCCGGTCCGTCGATGCTCGTGGCGAACGCGCGGGCAGCGGCGGCCGGATCGCCGGCGGGCTTGGGTTCCGGCGCGCCGGGCTGCGGTGGCGCGGCGGCCGCGATGTTCTCCGGCACCTGGCTCTGGCTCATCAGCAGGCCGAGCGCGTACACCCGGCGGTAGATGTCGAGCTCGGTCATCGGCCGCAGCCAGCCGGCGTCCTGGCAGGAGGCGCGGTGTCCCTCGCGCTGATAGGCGTTGAAGCCCGCGGCGTACCCGCGGACCATCTCGCGGACCTCGGGCTTCGGGCCTCGTGGTGCGGGCTGGGCCAGCAGCTTCTCGATCGCCTTGGAGTCGTTGATCGCGGTGAAGTAGGTGTCGCTGGCGAGGTTGGTCCGGGTGGCGGCGATGATCGTCGTCGGCGCGGTGTCGGGACCGAAGTGGCGCGATCGCTCGCCGCCCAGCGTCAGCATGCCGTCCGCGATCACGCAGAGGTTGTCGCGGGCGGCGGCGTAGCCCTGGCCGTAACCGAGCGACCCGAAGTCGCCGGCCAGAACGTGTGGAATGCCGTATTCGGTGTAGCGGACGGTCGCTCGCGGCCGCTCGGCCGCGGCCACGGGTGCGATGAGGGGCACGGCGATGGGTACCGTGACGCCGAGTGCGAGCACAGCCGTCGTGAGCCCGATGAGGATTGGAGTCTTCATGATCATCAGGCTCGCCTGCGGGTGTCACGGGCCGCATCGGGAAAGACCCGGAGCGCAGGCTGGCCTGACCCGGTCTCAACCCTCGGCAGGGTCGAGCTGGACGTCGAAACCCTTCTCGTCGTAGAAGCAGATGTGGTCGCGGATCGCGGACACGCCGTCGTACGGCTCGGAGTAGAGCCAGGCGGCGTCCTCGAGCTCGCGGTCCTGCAGGTGGAGTGTCAGGTAGGACGCGTCGCCCTTGTACGGGCAGTGGGTCTGCGTGTCGGACGACTTGAACAGCTCGGTGCGCACGTCGCCGGGGTGGATGTAGTAGCGGTTCGGCAGGCCGGTCTCGGAGAGCACCAGCGCGCGGTCGGACTCGGCGACCAGGTGCCCGTCGAGCGTGACCTTGACCGCCCGCGACATCCGGCGGACGTCGATCCGATGGTAGGGGTCGCGGATGTGGCCTCTGACCTGCTCGTCCTCGTCGTACCAGGCGTCCAGCTTGTCCCAGTAGGCCGCGGCGTACCCGAGCAGCCAGCCGGACTCCTGGATGGGCTCGGGATAGGACCAGATCGCGTTCTCGGCGGTGCGGTCGCCGACGGCGATCGACCAGTAGGACGCGTCGCCCTTGAACGGGCAGTGCGTGTGATGGTCGGTCGGCTTCACCACCGCGGCGACGTGCTCCCACGGCACGTACAGCTGCGGTAGGAGGCCGGTCTCGTGCAGCAGCATCGCCTGATCGGAGTCGATGACGACCATGCCGCCGAACGTCGCGCGGACGCGGCGCGGGAACGGCTCGAAGAACAGACGGTGTGCTGGACCCTCGATTCGGTAGTTGACGGTCTCGCGTGCCTTGCCGGCCAGCGGTCCGTGTCCGATCGTCAGTGTCATAGCCCCAGTCTTCCCCCGCTCCCGCGCTTATGCGATGGGCTCGACGGATCGCCGAGGCTGGTGAGCCACCGCGGACCGCCGGGGCTCCCCGCGTTCGATGACTTCCGGGCCGGATCGCGGTCTTAGTCCGTAAAGCGTTCCGACCTTGGAGGGGTACATGCAGCAGGTGAGCCGCAGGCAGGTGCTCGGCTGGTTGTCCGCGAGTGGGCTGACTCTCGCCGGCGCCGGATCGGCTGGGCAGCCGGCGTTCGCGGCCGGTGGGGAGGCGATCGCCTACACCGGGGGGACCCTGATCGACGGGACGGGCGGGCGGCCCAGGCCGGACAGCACGATCGTCACGGTCGGCGGGGAGATCGCCGCGGTCGGACGTCTGCGCGCCGGCGTGCCTCACGGGGTCCGGGTCGTCGACGTACGCGGCACGTACGTGCTTCCCGGACTGGTCGACATGCACACGCACACGCTCGACCTGGAGCGGATCTGCCTCCCGTTGTACGTAGCCAACGGCGTGACCTCGATCCGGGAGATGATGGGCCGGCCGTTCCACCACACGATGCGCCGGCGGATCGAGGCCGGCGAGCTCGTCGGGCCGCGGATGGTGCTGGCCAGCAACGCGATCGACGGCCCGTACTCGTTCTTTCCCGGTGACATCACCGGCGTCCGTACACCGGAGGAGGCGCGGGCCGCGGTACGGCAGGCTCGGGCGGAGGGTGCCGACTTCATCAAGGTGTTCTCGCACCTGAACGACGAACTGCTCACCGCGATCGCCGGTGAGGCGCGCCGGCTCGGGCTGCCGTTCTCCGGGCACCTGCCCGACGAGGTCAGCACCGAACGCGGCAGCGAGCTCGGGATGCTGACGATGGAGCACCTCTGGGGGCTGATCATCGACGTCGCGAGCACGAGGGACGAGGTACGCCGGCAGATCGCGGCGAACCCGATCGATCCAGCCAATCCCGTCCTGCGCTGGATCCTCGTTCGCCAGCTGGAAGCCGCGGCGGCCAAGGAGTACGACCCGCGACGGGCGGCGCGGCTGTTCGCGTCGCTGCGGCGCCGCGGGACGGTCATCGAGCCGACCTTGCACGTCAACCGCACCTTCTATTTCGCGCCGCAGGTCGTCAAGGCCAACGAGCAGGCGAAGTACGTGCCGTCGTGGCTGCGCGGCGACTGGGACGCGCAGCTCGGGCCGGACTGGACGCCGGAGCAGATCGCCGCCGGGCAGCAGACGTGGGAACGCCTGCTGCGGCTGGTCGCCGAGCTCGAGGCCGCCGGCGTGACGCTCACGGCCGGAACCGACTGCGGCCTGCCCGCGTACGGCGTTCCGGGCTTCAGCATGCACGACGAACTGGAGAAGCTCGTGGCCGCCGGGCTGTCGCCGATGCGGGCGATCCAGACAGGAACGCGCGACGCGGCGCGGACGGCGGGGATCGGGCACGTGACCGGGACCGTGGCGCCCGGCAGGTCGGCCGACCTGCTGATCGTGGATCGTTCGCCGCTGGACGACATCGGCAACCTGCGGCGCATCCATGCTGTGGTGAACCGGGGCACGCTGATCACGCGGGCGCAACGGGAGCGGATGCTCGCCGAGGTCGAGGCGGCCGCCGAGACCACACCACGGCCCGCCGCGACAGCGATCGCCGGCTGCTGCCGTTCCGCCTGAGGTGCGTCCGGCGGGTTGCCCGCCCTGCCAGACTGTCGAGACATGGACGAGGCTCGGCCGGTCGAACGTCAGCGTGGGCTGGTCGCCGCGGTGATCGACCAGGGCGCGCTGACGTTCGACCTGGCCGTGCCGTGCGAGGTGTTCGGCGTCGACCGGTCGGACATCGTGCGGCCGTGGTACGACTTCCGGCTCGTCGCCGTCGACGGGCCCGTGCGGACCTCGACCGGGTTCGTGATCGAGACTCCGTACGGGCTGGACACGCTGGCCGAGGCCGGAACCGTGATCGTGCCGGGCTGGAGCGACCCGTCGGACGTGCCGGCGGCACCTTTGGTGGAGGCGTTGAACGCCGCGCACCGGCAGGGCGCCCGGGTGGTTTCGCTGTGCACGGGTGCGTTCGTGCTGGCCGCGGCCGGACTGCTGGCGGGCCGGCGGGCGACGACCCACTGGAAGTACGCCGACCGGCTGGCCGCGGTGGCCGGCGGCGCGACGATCGACCCGGCGGTCTTGTACGTCGCCGACGGCGACGTCTACACCTCGGCAGGCACCGCGGCCGGCATCGATCTGTGCCTGCACCTGGTGCGCCTGGACCACGGCGCGGCCGTCGCGAACGCGGTGGCGCGGCGGATCGTGATGCCGCCGTACCGCGACGGCGGCCAGGCGCAGTACGTCGAGCAGGCGACCGCGGCGAGCTCGAACGACGCGTCGTTCGCCGCGCTGCTCGACTGGGGACGGGCACATCTCGGCGACCGGATCGACGTGCCCGCCCTGGCGCGGCAGGGCAACCTCAGCGTGCGCAGCCTGCGCCGCCGGTTCGAGGAGCTGCTCGGGATGGCGCCGAGCCAGTGGCTACGGCGCGAGCGGCTGCGGCTGGCCCAGCAACTGCTGGAGTCGAGCGACGCCGCCGTCGACCGGGTGGCGGAGCTGGCGGGGTACGCGTCGGCATCGGCGATGCGGTCCGAGTTCGCCCGCCACGTGCTGGTCTCACCCCGCCAGTACCGCCGAACCTTCCGCGAGCACAGCACATCCGCCGGCCCGGCCTAGACAGGCGGCTGCGGGTCGCACCGGACGTACCGGGCGACGCGACCGGAGTTCGCCCGCCACGTGCTGGTCACACCCCGGCCGTACTGCCGGCGGATGCTCCCGCGAGCGCAGCACATCCGCCGGCCCGGCCTAGACAGGCGGCTGCGGGTCGTACTGGATGTAGCGGCGGACGTCCTTGGCGGCTTGCTCGCTGTCGAGCCGCTTGATGAGGTACAGGGCCAGGTCGATCCCGGCCGACACGCCGGCGGCGGTGAGCACCTGGCCCGCGTCGACATAGTGGGCTTCGGGACGGACCTCGATGTCGCGGCCGGGCTCCTTGCCGAGCTCCTCGAGCCGTTCGATCGAGCCCCAGTGCGTGGTGGCCGGCTTGCCGTCGAGCAGGCCCGCCTCGGCGTACACGAGTGCACCGTTGCAGATGCTCACCATCAGCGTCCCGGCGTCGGACAGCGCACGCAGGCGCTCGTGGACCGCGGAGTTGTTCACGTTGCCGACCCTGCCACCCGGCAGCACGAGCAGGTCGTACGCCGGCCGATCGGCCCAGGCCCGGTCGGGCGTGACGGTCAGGCCGTGCGCGCATCGCAGTGGTTCGCTGGTCTCGGCGACCGTGGTCACCTCGGCCGGGCCGGTGTCCATCCGCGACCACGCGCCCAGCACCTCCCACGGGCCGGCGAAGTCGAGCTCCTCGACGCCTTCGAACAGGTAGATGCCGACGTTCATCTCACTCGGACGATCGGTAGCCACGGAGTCCTCCTCGAGTTCCGGTTTGCCAGGGCTCCATGCTCCGTCCGGCGGACCGAGCGCCGCCACCGTTCACCGGCCAGGAAGCGCAGGTCTCCGGCCAATCCCCACGCGCTCGGTCTCGTTGTTCGGCCGCGCACGTTAGCCACGTAAATAGGTGCTTCGCCACGTCCCGGGGCGTGGTTAACCCGCCAATTACGTGGTTAACGTGGTCATTCGCGGGGGGCGGGTCAGGCGAGCGGATCGTCGTCGCCGTAGGGGCGGAGGCGGAGCGTGCGCGCGTCCAGGCGGGACAGCTCGTCGGCCCGGGCGAGCAGCGCTTCGATGTCGTCGGTGCCGGCTCGCAGGTAGCGGCCGGACAACGAGTCCGCTCGGCCGGCGGCGATCGTGGTGACGATGTCGGTGACGGCCTCCGGAGGCGTCCATTCCGTACGGCCGCGGTGCATCTCCATCGACAGCGTCATGTCGGTGGCCACGTGGCCCGGCGAGACGTCGAACGCGGTGATCCCCCGCTCCCCCGCCGCCGCGATGATCGCGGCCGTGACGCGGACCAGCGCGGTCTTCGCCGCCCGATAGCCGCTGTAGATCACGCCGTCGGCGATCGCCACACCGCTTGTCAGGTTGACGATCCGGCCCGCGCCGCGCGACACCATCTCCGGCAGCACCGCGTGGCAGAACAGGAACGGCCCGCGCAGGTCGGTCTCGACGATCGCCCACCACTCGTCGGGATCGGCCTCCCACAACGGCACTTCGCTCGACTCGATCCGGCCGGCGTTGTTGACCAGCAGGTCGATCGGGCCGAGCTGTTCTCGCACGGCCGCCACGGCTTCTCGCACCTGCTCGCCGGACGTCACGTCGGCGGTCGCGATCGCCGCCTTCGGCCCGCACTCCGCGCGGACGCGTTCCAGCGCGTCGCCGTCACGCGCGACCAGGCCGACCGCGATCCCCTTCCGCGCAAGGCCGATCGCGATGTCACGGCCGATGCCCCGGCTCGCTCCGGTGACCAGCGCGACAGTGCTCGGTCCGGGATCGGGACTCACACCAGCTCCAAGTCGAACTCGGCGACGACGGGGTAGTGATCGGACGCCACGTCGGCCGCATCGCCGGACACGATCGCGCACGAGCTCGCCAGCTCCGCGACCGACTCGCTGCCGAGGATGTAGTCGATCCGCGCACCCGGAAAGACCTTCCGCGCGTGGCTGGCGGTCGGGATCGTGTAGGCCTGCTCGCCGGCGTGGAACCGCTGCCAGAGGTCGACGAACCCCGCACCGGTGAGGGTTGCGACCGCCCGCGTATCGACCTCGTACTCCGTGCCGGGCACCACGTGCCGGGCCCGCTGCACCGCCGGAAGCCGCTTCACCAGCTCGGCGTGGTCCGTCGACGGCGACAGGGAGTTGAGGTCGCCCATCAGCAGCACCTTCCGGTCGCTGCTGCTGGCGAAGCGCGTGAGGTACTGCGCCTCCACCACTCGCACCTCACCGCCGAACGGGCACAGGTGCGTGCCCACGATCGTGAGCGGCCCCGCCGACGTCTCGACGACGACCTCCAGCGCGGCGTGGTGGAAGTGGTCGCTGTCGGCCTCGGTCTTGCGTACCTCGCATCGCTTCGGTACGAACACGCCCACGTGGTAGCCGGTCTTCGCCGGCGCCAGGAAGCCGCGCAGGCCGGTGTCGTTCTCCAGGCGATGCAGTACGCGATGCCCGAACAGCTCGGCGTGGTTGAGCTCCTGCACCACGAGCACGTCCGGCGCCTCGGCCCGTACGACCTCGAGCACCGACTCGAGCCGGCCGTAGTCGAGGTCGTCCTGCCCGCCGTTCAGGATGTTGTACGTCATCGCCTTCATGCGGCAGTCAAACTCCCGTCACGCACCGCGCTGCGTCGCCCCGAAGCGCTGCGCGGCCAGGTCGACCGCGGCCTGCTTCGCGGTGGCGAGCTCGGCGTCGGTCAGCGTCCGGTCGGGTGCTCGGAACCGGAAGCTGAACGCCAGCGACTTCGTGCCGTCGGGGATCTGCGATCCGGTGTAGACGTCGAACAGCCGCAGTGACTCCAGCAACTCCCCCGCGCCTTCGCGGAGCGCCGCCTCGACCTCGGTGACCGGGACCTCGGCCGGCACGACCAGCGCGACGTCCTCCTTCGCGACCGGGAACGTCGAGAAGTGGGGCGCCGGGATCACCTCGGGCGCGGCCGCGATCACCGCGTCGAGGTCGAGCTCGGCCGCGCAGGTACGGGCCGGCAGCTCGAACGCCTGGCACACCTTGGGGTGCAGCTCGCCGGCGTACCCGACGACCGTGGTGCCGACGACCAGCTCGGCGCAGCGGCCGGGGTGCCACGGCGCGCGGCCACCCTGGCGGACGGCCAGCTCGACCTCGGCCGTCCGGGCCACCAGCCGGGCGGCTTCCACCGCGTCGGCCCACGAGACCGGGCGGGCGTCGCCCCACCAGCCGGCAGGAGTCCACGCGCCGGTCAGCACGACACCGAGGTGGCGCGGTTGCCTGGGCAGCGCGGCGTTCAGGCCCGCGAGCTCGTCGTCGGACGGGCGGTGGTCGACGCTCGGCCTGGGCGCGTGCGGCTGGTCGGCGCCGGGCAGGAACACCGGGCCGGACTCGAAGATCGCCAGGTCGGTCTGGCCGCGGCCGACGTTGCGCTGCGCCGCCGTGAGCAGGCCCGGCAGCAGCGTGGTGCGCAGGCCCGGCTGCTCGTCCGACAGCGGGTTGGCCAGCTCGACGGTCCGTCGCAGCGGGTCGTCCGCCGGCAGGCCGAGCCGGTCGTAGTCGGCGGTGCCGGTGAACGGGTACGCCAGCACCTCGACGTAACCGGCGCCGGCCAGCGCCAGGCCAATCCGGCGGCGCAACCGCTGCGAGACCGTCCAGCCGCGACCCGGCGGGGCGACCGGCAGCACGCTCGGCACCGCGTCGTAGCCCTCGAGCCGGATCACTTCCTCGGCGAAGTCGTTGGGGTCGGTGAGGTCGGGCCGCCAGGACGGCGGCGTCAGCGCGAGCAGGTCGCCCTCGGCCTCGACCGTGCAGCCGACGTCGCGCAGCCGCCGGGCGGCGACCTCGGCGGAGATCGGGTAGCCGGCGACCTGTGCGGCGTGGCCGGCCGCCAGGCGTACGGTCTCGCGGCCCGGCACCGATCCGACCAACGCGGCCGAGTCGATCGTGCCGCCGCCGAGCTGGGTCAGCAGCTCGGCCACACGGTAGGCGGCGTACGCCTGCAGCTGCGTGTCGACACCGCGCTCGAACCGCTTGGACGCCTCGGTCGACAGCTTGTGCCGGCGCGAGGTGCGGGCGATGCGTACGGGGTCCCAGTACGCCGCCTCGACCACGATGTCGGTCGTCCGGCTGTCGAGCTCGGTGGAGTCGCCGCCCATCACGCCACCGAGCCCGACCGGGCCGGTGTCGTCGGTGACGACCATGTCCGACCCCTCGAACGAATCAGACGCTGCGAGCTCGCGGGTGGCGCTGTCGAGCGTGACGAGCTTCTCGCCCTGCTGCGCCGCGCGTACGACGATCGGGCCGGTCAGCTTGGCACGGTCCCAGCCGTGGATCGGCTGCCCGATCTCGTACATGACGTAGTTGGTGATGTCGATCGACAGCGCCAGCGGACGCGTGCCGGCGAGCTGGATCCGGCGGCGCAGCCAGCGCGGGCTGGGCGTGTCGGGGTCGAAGCCGCTGACGCTCGTCACGGCGAACGCCGGGCAGCCGGGGTCCTCGAGGCGGACGGGGTACGGGTCGCCGAACTCGTCCAGCTGTGCACGGACCGGGTCCTTGAGCTCCACACCGAACGCGGTCGCGGCCTCGCGGGCCACGCCGCGGATCGACATGGTGTAGCCGCGGTCGGGCGTAACCGCGATGTCGAGAACGTCCTCGCGCAGGTGCAGCAGCGCCTTCGCGTCGTCGCCGGGCCGGCCCTCGTCGGGGCCGAGCACCATGATGCCGGCGTGGTCGTCGCCGAGGCCGAGCTCGCGTTCGGAGCAGATCATGCCGTCGGAGACGTGGCCGTAGGTCTTCCTCGCGGTGATCGCGAAGCCGCCCGGAAGCACGACACCGGGCAGCGCGACCACGACGAGGTCGTTCTGGGCGAAGTTGTGGGCGCCGCAGACGATGCCGCGCGGCTCGCTGCCCGCACCCACGTCGACCTGGCACCAGCGGATCGTCTTGCCGTTCTTCTGTGGCTCGTCCTGGAACTCCAGCACGCGGCCGACCGTGAGCGGGCCCTCGACGTCGGCACCGGCCTCCTCGACACCCTCGACCTCGAGACCGGCCGCGATCAGCCGGTCGGCGATCTCGCGGGCGCTGACCTCGGCGGGCAGCTCGACGAACTCCCTCAGCCAGGAGATCGGGACGCGCATCAGTTCTCCATTCCGAATGCCAAGCTGAAGCGGATGTCGCCTTCGACCATGTCGCGCATGTCCTCGATGCCGTGGCGGAACATCAGCGTGCGCTCCAGGCCCATGCCGAACGCGAAGCCGGAATAGCGCTCGGGGTCGACACCGCACGCGGTGAGCACGCGTGGGTTGACCACACCGCAGCCGCCCCACTCGATCCAGCCCTCGCTGGAGCACGTACGGCAGGGGCGGTCGGGGTTGCCGACCGACTCGCCGCGGCAGACGAAGCACTGCAGGTCGAGCTCGGCCGACGGCTCGGTGAACGGGAAGTAGTACGGACGCAGGCGCGTCGAAAGGCCCTCGCCGAACATCGCCTGGGCGAAGTGGTCGAGCGTGCCCTTGAGATGGGCCATCGTGATGCCCTCGTCGACGACCAAGCCCTCGACCTGGTGGAAGACGGGCGTGTGGGTGGCGTCCAGCTCGTCGGTGCGGTAGACGCGGCCAGGGCAGACGATGTAGATCGGCGGCTTGCGCGACAGCATGGTGCGGGCCTGGCCCGGGCTGGTGTGGGTTCTGAGGACGACGCCGGCGTCGATCGGGTCGACGAAGAAGGTGTCCATCGTGGTGCGCGCGGGGTGGTCCGGCGGGATGTTGAGCGCGTCGAAGTTGAGCCACTCGGCCTCGACCTCGGGCCCTTCGACGATCTCCCAGCCCATCGCGGCGAACACGTCGCCGACCCGCTCCTGGATCGTGGTCAGCGGATGCCGCGCGCCTTGCGGCCGTACGTCCCACGGCAGCGTGACGTCGACCGCCTCCTCGACGAGGATGCGCGACTCGCGTTCCTCCTCGAGCTGGACCTGGCGCTGCTTGAGCGCCTCGGTGACCTGCTTGCGGGCAGCGCCGATCCGCATGCCGGCGTCCTTGCGCGCCTGCGGCGGCAGCGCGCCGATCTCGCGGTTGGCGAGACCGAGCGGACTGCGGTCACCGGCGTGGGCGAGGCGAGTCTCCTTGAGCTCGGCCAGGTCCTTCGCGGCGGCGATCGCGGCCAGCGCGTCGTCCCGCATCCGCTCGACTTCGCTCGCATGGAGCGGCGTGACCTCTACCGGGTCGTAGTTGCTGTTCGGGCCAGACATCGGCAGCGGGCTTTCCCCTCATCAAGTCCTACGCGTGAAGAAGGAGTGGGGTGGGTCGGGGCGGGCGAAGCCCGCCCGGGGGCTGGAGAAAACACAGTCTAGGTATTCGAGCCCGCGCGGAGCTGCCGGGGCGCCCACGCGAAGAACGCCGCCAGCGCGGCGTCCACCAGCAGTCCGGCGATCGGCCACAGCAAGGCGAGCAGGATCGCGACGACGTAACCCGCCGGGCCGATCAGGGAGCGGCGGAGCGCGGTGCGGTCCCGGCCGCGGGCGCCCGGGACGAGCAAGTGGCCGTGCCGCACCACGTAGAGCCACATGAGCGTGATCCACGTGGCGCCCGCGCCGAGCGTGATCGTGAACAGCACGACCGCGGCGGATGCGTCGGGCTCCCCGATCCGGTCGCCGGCCACCGCGGTCGGCAGCGGCAGGAACGCGATTGTGAGCAGCAGGCCGAGATTCAGGAACAGCAGGGGCCGGTCCACTCGTTCCACCAGGTGAAACAAGGCGTGGTGGTTGACCCACAGGATGCCGATCGTGATGAAGCTGATGGCGTACGCCGTGAAACCCGGCCACTCGGCGCCCAGCCATCGTCCGATCGTTTCGTCGGCGGCCGGCCGGGCCACCTCGAGAATCAGCAGGGTCGCGGCGATCGCGATCACGCCGTCACTGAAGGCTTCCAGCCGGGATGTGGGGATGGGTGGGATGGGCGGGGTGGCTCCCCGCTCCGGCTCGGTGTCCACGGCGAGCCATCAGATCACAGCCGGCGACGCTGCGCACGTTCGATCCCGCAGCTTCCGGGAACCCCCTTGGGGATGGAGGCCGCATCATGGTGACGCTGCGTACGGAACGGCTGCTGATCCGACAGTTCCGACCGGGCGACTGGGAAGCGCTGCACGAGACGATCCGGCAGTACCAGACATCGGGCCTCGCGGCCTATGACCGGCCGTGGCCGACTGCCTCCGAGGAGATCCGGAAGGTCGTCGAGTGGTTCGCGACCGGGGAGTCGTATCTCGCGGTCTGCCTGCAGGACGGCACGTTCATCGGCTTCGTATCGCTGTCACCGTCGGGGCCGGACCTGCATCTCGGGTACGTCTTCAACTTCCGCCACCACGGACAGGGGTACGCCACGGAAGCCTGCCGGGCGGCGCTGGCACACGCGTTCACGGCACTGGGTGTGGCGCAGGTCGTCACGGCTACGGCGGAGCTCAACCACGCGTCACGGAGACTGCTGACCCGGCTCGGGCTGCGCAAGACCGGCGAACAGCGAATGGCGTACCGGACCACAACCGCCGGACGCCCCATCGAGTTCACCGGCTACACCTACGTCATCACCCGAGAGGAGTGGAAGTCCCAGCCCGGTGGGGGCTCATAGGACGCAGCGACTCCGGCTCGGGCCAGACGTAACGGAGGCAGGCCGGCGCACCGTTCAGCCTGCCCGGCACGCCACCGGGCGGCGGGACCTCGCCACGTTCGACGGAGGTGCCGCCGAGGGCCTGGTAGAAGGCCTGGGCTCGGGTGTTCTGCTCGAGCACCCACAGGTAGAGCCCCGAACCCGGCACGCTGTCGGCGACCGCCGCACCGGAGCGGCGGAGCAGCTGGGCGCCGAGGCCGCGGCGCTGGTAACGGTGGCTCACGTGCAGGTTGTCGAGCAGCGCGCCCCAGGTGGGGTCCTTGCCGAAGATGGTGTGGGCGAAGCCGACCAGCTCGCCGTTCGCTTCGGCGAGCAGGGTGTGCTGGCCGTTCGGGTCGCCGCCCGCGCCGAGCCGGTCGGCCCACACCGCGAGCCGGTCGGACACGACGTCGCCGTCGAGGAAGGCGTCGGCGTACGCGCCGCGGTAGTGGCGGCGCCAGCTGTCGGCGTGCAAGGCGGCGACGGCCGGAGCGTCGGACGGGTCGGCAAGGCGGAGCACCAAGGACTCTGACATGGGCAGACGTTCCTCTCATCGTTCCTGGCGTTGGCACCGTGCCCAGGTCATTTCTGGGCCGGGTGCCGGACCGTCGACAGGCCAGGTCCCTCGGGTCGCTCTGGATGAGGTCGTTCTGGACGAACGGAGAAGAGGCTATCCGACTTCGCTGGTGCCGGCCGCTTTGCGCTGAGCGGTCGCCGAGGCGTACAGACAGACGGCGGCCGCCGTCGCGAGGTTGAGCGACTCGGCGCGGCCATAGACGGGTACGCGCACAACCTCGTCGGCCAGGGCGCGGGTCTCGGCCGGCAGCCCCCAGGCCTCGTTGCCGAAGATCCACGCCGTCGGACCGGACAGCAGCCCGCGTTCGGCCGCTTCCATCAGGTCGATCGTGCCCGCACCATCGGCCGCCAGGATCGTCAGCCCGGCCGAGCGCAGCGCGTCCACTCCGGCGGCCGCCTGGACGTCGACCGTCACCGGGAGATGGAAGAGCGAGCCGGCAGACGCTCGTACGCACTTGGGGTTGTAGACGTCGACCGAGGCGTCGGTCAGCATGACCGCCTCCGCGCCGGCCGCGTCCGCGCAGCGGATCACCGTGCCCGCGTTGCCAGGGTCGCGGACCTGCGCGAGCACGGTCACGAGCCTCGGCGAAGCCGCCAGGATCGACGAGAGAGAGGTGTCCAGAAAGTCGCAGACCGCGACGAGCCCTTGCGGCGTCACGGTCTGCGCGAGTGCGGCGAACACCTCGCCGGAGACGAGGTTGATGGGAATCTTGGCGGCCCGGGCCGAGTCGGCCAGGTCGGTGTAGCGCTCCAGCGCCGGCCGGGTCGCGAAGATCTCGCGAACGGTGCCGGGCAGTCCGAGCGCCTCACCGACGGCCTGTGGGCCTTCCGCCAAGAACCTCCGGCCCCGCGCACGAAATGCGCGCTTCGCGAGCCGCCGGGCCGCCATCACCTTGCCGGTGCGCGGATCGGTCAGCTCCAGACCCAAGAGACTTCGGCCGTAGGATTCGCCTGGCACGCGACGCCTGGCATCCGGCCTGGCTGCGTTGTCGTCGCTCACCGGAGGCCGCTCCTGGTTCCTCCTCCGCCTTGCCAGCCCGGCGCCAGCCGCCACGTGCCTAACCGGCGACTCCTACGGCCGAAGTCTCTGGTTCTCTGATGCGAAGTCAGGCCGCAGCCTCCGCCTCGGCCGGAAGGGCCTGCTTGGCCACCTCGACCAGGGCGGTGAACGCCGCGGCGTCGTTGACGGCCAGCTCGGCGAGGATCTTGCGATCGACCTCGACGCCGGCGGCCTTCAGACCCTGAATGAACCGGTTGTACGTGATGCCGTTCTGGCGAGCCGCGGCGTTGATCCGGGTGATCCACAGCCGGCGGAAGTCGCCCTTGCGGGCGCGGCGGTCACGATAGGCGTAAACGAGGGAGTGGGTGACCTGCTCCTTCGCCTTGCGGTAGAGGCGCGAACGCTGGCCGCGGTAACCCTTGGCCTTGTCGAGGACCTCGCGGCGCTTCTTGTGGGCGTTCACTGCCCGCTTCACGCGTGCCACTGGCGGACTCCTTGCTGGTGTTCGTCATGCTTCGCCGCCTGCGGAAGCATGATCAAGTTCTCGAACGGGGACGACAGCGATAGCTCTAGCGAGCGAGCAGCCTGTTGATCTTCGGGGCGTCAGCCTTGGACACCTGAGCCGGCTGACCGAGCCGACGCTTGCGCTTGGCCGCCTTGTGCTCGTTCAGGTGGCCGGTGCCCCTCTGCTTGTAGATCAGCTTGCCCTTGGCGGTCACACGAAAGCGCTTCTTCGCGCCGCTGTGGGTCTTCATCTTTGGCATCTGCTCGGGTTCCTTCTCGCCGTACCTGTTTGCGCCCAGTGGGCTTGCCTGCCCGCGTCGTTCGCGGTCCTTGCCATCTTTTGTTGTGATGCGCGCAGGGCGCGACCGGGCACGCCCAACCGCGAGGTCGGGCGCGACCCACAGCTGCAGTGCGCCTCGGCGCTGACCGCGTGTCAGCCGGCGTTGGCACCGGACGTAGCCGGTGCCTGCGCCTGCGTAGCCTGCTCGCCGTCGTCCGGTGCAGGGCTGTCCGCCACGTCGGGCGCCGAGTCGGTCGTGGCGCTCGAGCCGTTGCTCGCCGCCTCCGTCTCCGCGTCCGGTGCCGTGTGTGTGCGGTGGCCCTCGGTCCGTTCGGCACGCTCGGCCTGGCGCTCTGCTTCACGCTCGGCCGCCCGCTGTGCCTTCTCGGCCTGAACCTCTGCCTTGGCTTCGGACTTACGTTTGTGGGGCGTCAGCACCATGATCATGTTGCGGCCGTCCTGACGCGGCGCCGACTCGACGTAGCCGAGGTCGGCGACGTCTTCCGACAGCCGCTGCAGCATCCGGAAGCCCAGTTCGGGCCGGGACTGCTCGCGTCCGCGGAACATGATCGTGATCTTGACCTTGTCGCCCTGGCGAAGGAACCGTACGACGTGACCCTTCTTGGTGTCGTAGTCGTGCTGGTCGATCTTCGGCCGGAGCTTCATTTCCTTGATCTGCGTTTGGGCCTGGTTGCGTCGCGCTTCCCTGGCCTTCTGCGCAGTCTCGTACTTGAACTTGCCATAGTCCATGAGCTTGCAGACCGGCGGCCGCGCGGTGGGAGCGACCTCGACGAGATCGAGGTCTGACTCCTGAGCCAGGCGGAGCGCATCATCGATGCGCACGATGCCGACCTGTTCGCCGTTCGGTCCGACGAGCCTAACCTCGGGCACCCGGATTCGCTCGTTGACGCGAAGCTCTGTGGCGATGACGATCCTCCTGTCGATCCTTACAATGTGTTCCCCGCTCCGCGGGACTGCGGAGCACCTTTCCCGTAAGTGGGAACACGAAAAAGGCTTCCGCCGTTCCTTTGGAACCCTTGCGGAAGCCACGTACCGGCGCTCGATATTCCCGCCCGGAGGCTGGATACATCGAGCTGGCCCGCCGGCGAACCTCACGATCCGCCGCGGCCGGCCGGACCCGACGACCGTTGGTCGGTCGGTGCGGGTGGGAGGTGGTCCTCCGCTTGGGACTCGATGTCGCGCATGCGTCACCGAGTCGGCCAGCGGTCAGGATACCAGGCCCTGGTCACCGGGCGCGACTGCCCGACTAGGTTAGGGCGCTGTGCACTCTGGATCACAGGTCGGATCGGTCCGTCTGGACTCGCTCGCGCAGCAGATTCTGAATGCCCGGCCCAGGCTCGGCATGGTACGGCTGGTCTGTGTCGACGGCCCGTCCGGTGCGGGCAAGACGACGCTGGCCGGACGGCTGGCGCGGGCCGTCGGCGGCGCGCTCGGCGCGGCTCCGCTGACGATGTTCCCGATGCGGGAGGGCCCGCTCGGCGTTCAGGTCGTCCAGCTCGACGCGTTCTACGAGGGCTGGGGCGGGCTGCCTGCCGTCACCGACCGGCTCGAGGAGTGGGTGCTGGGGCCGCTACGCCGCGGGCGTTCGGGCGGGTACCGGCGCTACGACTGGCACCGCGAGGAGTACGCCGAGTGGCACGAGGTCGCCGCCCGGCCGATCGTGATCCTCGAAGGCGTGGGCGCCGCCGCCCGGCTGGTCGATGGCGAGGCCACGCTGAAGATCTGGATCGAGGCGCCGCTGGAGATCCGGTACGAACGCGGCATCACCCGCGACGGCGAGACCTACCAGCCGCACTGGGACGCCTGGGCCGCGGCCGAGCAGGTGCACTTCACCGAGAACGCGACCCGGGAACGCGCCGACCTCCTGGTCGACGGCGCGCCCGAGGTCGCCTACAACCCCGAGACCGAGATCGTGCTGCTGCCGGCCTAGCTTGGGACTTGCCTCTCACTGAACACATGTTTAGCCTGCCAGCCATGAGTTCAGTACCGCCGGACGACGCCGACCTCACCGCTCGCGCCAAGATCCGCAACGCCGCCATCGCGCACTTCACCCAGGACGGCTTCCAGCGGGCGAACCTGCGCGCCATCGCGGCGGCCGCGGGCGTCAGCGTCGGCCTGATCCCGCATCACTTCGGCAGCAAGGAAGGGCTGCGGGCCGCCTGCGACGAGTACGTCCTGGGCGTACTGACCAAGCGTGCGCATGCGGCCGGAACGCAGGAGCTGCTCGGCGAGTACCTCTCCAGCCCCGAGGAGTACCGGCTCTATGTGCAGTACCTCGCGCGAGCGATCGTGGAGGACACGCCCGCCGCCGGCACCTTCGTGAGTGCGCTGGTCGAGGACAGCGAGGCGCTCCTGCGGGCAGGAGCCTCCGACGGCACGATGCGCCCGTCGTCCGATCCGCGGGCGCTGGCCGTACTGAGCATCTTGACGAGCGTGGCGTTGCTGACCATGCCGCCGCCGTTCGCGCGGGCGCTGGGCTTCGAGCGCTTCGGGCCGGACGTGCTCCGCCGGATGACCGTGCCGACGCTGGAGCTCTTCACCCACGGCCTCTACACCGACGCCACGATGCTCCGGAACGCGGAGGCGGCTTGGCAGGCTCAGGGCGACGAGGGCTGAGGCTGCGGCTCGAGCCTGGGCTCGTCAGGCGGCGCGCTGCTCGTAGATCTGGTGGATGACGCCCTCGAGCTCCGGCTCGATGATCGCCAGGTCGGAGACGGTGTGCTGGGCCATCACCTGGGCGATCACGTCGGCGACCTGGACCTGCTCGGGATCGAAGCGGAGGTAGACCTTGCCCTCGCCGGAACGCACCTGCTCCGCCCCCGGCACGTCGATCGAGGTGGTCTCGAGGTCCTCGGCCAGCTGCACGACCAGCTCACGGTAGGGCGCGTAGCGTGCCTTCAGCGCGTCGACGTTGCCGTCGTAGAGCACCTTGCCGTGGTCGATCAGCACGATCCGGCTGCAGAGCCGCTCCACGTCGTCGAGGTCGTGGGTGGTGAGGATGACGGTCGTCTTCTCGTCCCGGTTGAGCTCGGCGACGAACGCGCGCATGCGTTCCTTCGCCACCACGTCGAGGCCGATCGTGGGCTCGTCCAGGTAGAGGATCCGCGGCTGGTAGAGCATCGCGGCGGCGAGATCGCCGCGCATCCGCTGGCCGAGCGAGAGCTGGCGTACGGGTGCGTCGAGGAACTCGTGGAGGCCGAGCAGCTCGCTGAACCGCTCGACGTTGGTGTGGTAGAGGTCACGCGGGATGTCGTAGAGCTTGCCGATCAGCTTCAGCGAGTCGTGCAGCGGGAGATCCCACCACAGCTGCGACCGCTGCCCGAACACCACACCGATCTGCCGCGCGTTGCGCTCGCGGTCCTTCCACGGGGTCATGCCGCTGACGGTCAGCTCGCCGGAGGTTGGCACCAAGATGCCCGTGAGCATCTTGATCGTGGTCGACTTGCCGGCGCCGTTTGGGCCGAGGTAGCCGACCAGCTCCCCCTCGTCGATGTCGAAGCTCACGCCGTCGACGGCACGGGTGGTGGTGTACTGCCTGGTGAGCAACGTACGTACACCGCCAAGTGGGCCGGTGAAACGCTTCGGCCGGCGGAACTCCTTGACCAGGTCTCGTACGCGAATGACCGCCACATCGGGAGCCTCCCATAAGGGCGCGATCAGAACAACTCCTGAACGTGCCCGTTGCGCGGGCTCTGGCGCGGCGAGCGCTAGGCTGGCTCGCGGACGAGCCGGGCGGGCGGTCGCGTCGGCCCACTGCTGTGGGTCGCCGAGGAAAGTCCGGACTCCGAAGGGCAAGGTGGTGGGTAACGCCCACCCGGGGCGACCCGCGGGAAAGTGCAACAGAAAGCAGACCGCCAGCGGCCTCGGACCCGCGAGGGTACGAGGTGCGGGTAAGGGTGAAACGGTGGTGTAAGAGACCACCAGCGCCCGAGGTGACTCGGGCGGCTGGGTAAACCCCACCTGGTGCAAGGCCAAGAAGAGCCGCGAGCTACGGCAACCGGCTCGCGCAGGCGTTCGAGGACTGCCCGTCCGATGCCTGCGGGTAGGCCGCTGGAGGACGCCGGCGACGGCGTCCCGAGATGGATGACCGCCGACTACAGAATCCGGCTTACAGCCCGGCTCGTCCGTCCTCCCCTGGTTGAGCAGATCGGGCGAGACGCATCCGCCCCGCTGGCAACGGGCAGCTCCGTCGGAAGCATCGACCTGGCGAAGATGTGTCCGAGTTCTGAAGCCTTCCCAGCGTCGATCCGAGCGTCCGCGTAACCGTGGGCGGCGTGTGGCGTCCGACATTGCAGGACCCGGTCGGCCGCTCTCCCCCAGGAGCGCCGGCTGGGTCTCACGCCGAGCGATACAAACGAAAATCGCTACGCTGCGCCACTGGCCATGTGGTTCCCTTCTCCTACTGGAAAACGTGATCCACCAACCAGAGAAGGAGCGCAGTAGCGATGAAGCTGGACGGCCTGTTCGAAGCCCTCGACCTCAAGAGCGCGGTCGACGAGGGATTCGTCCGAGTCCAGCGGCATCCGGAGCTGCCTCTGCTGATCTACAACTACACCGAGCACACGCAGTACGAACGTGCGTGGACATCCGTGACCACCCAGTGCCGCGGCCTGATCGCCGACGAGCAGGGGCAGATCGTGGCTCGGCCGTGGGCGAAGTTCTTCAACTACGGCGAGCAGGCCGAGGTGCAACTCGACCTTGACGCGCCCGTCGAGGTGACCGACAAGCTGGACGGCTCGCTCGGCATCCTCTACCGCGCCGGCGACGGCTGGGCGATCGCGACCCGTGGGTCGTTCGCGTCCGAGCAGGCGCTGCACGCCACCAAGGTGCTGCGCGACAAGTACGCCGCGTTCGAGCCGCCGGCCGGGCACACCGTCCTGTTCGAGATCGTCTACCCCGGCAACCGGATCGTCGTCGACTACATGGGGCTCGACGACCTGCTGCTGCTCGGCTCCGTCGACATCGAGACCGGCCAGACGTTCGGCCCGGGCGAGGTGCCGGGCTGGCCCGGGCCTCGCACCGACGTGCTCTCCGCGCGCACGCTGGCCGAGGCACTGGCGATGCCCGCACGCGACAACGCCGAAGGCGTCGTGGTCCGGTTCCCGGGCACCGGCGTTCAGGTGAAGATCAAGCTCGCGGCTTACGTTGCCCTGCACAGGCTCGTCACCGGCCTGAACGCACGCGTGGTCTGGGAGCGCCTCGGCGCCGGCGAGACCGCCGCGGAGATCTGCGAGAAGCTGCCCGACGAGTTCCACGCATGGGTACGCGACCTGGCCGGCGAGCTCGACAGCGCCGCGGCGGAGATCCTGTCGAACGCCACGGACGAGCACACAGCGCTGCTCGCCCGGCTCGGCGACGGGTTCTCCCGTAAGGACTACGCCATGCAGGCGCAGCGCTCGCCGTTGCGTGGCTGGCTGTTCATGCTGCTGGACGGCAAGGACCCGATGCCGAAGATCTGGGCGTCGATCAAGCCGTCCGGCGCCCGTTCGATGGTGAACCACAGTGAGGACGTGGCGTGATGGTCGAGCTGTACATCACCCGCGGCCTGCCCGGGTCCGGGAAGTCCACCTGGGCACGGGCGTGGGTGCGGGAGGACCCCCAGCGCCGTGCCGAGGTCAACCGTGACCTGCTCCGGGACATGATGCACGGCGGCTACGCCGACGCCGAGGTGGCGGTGACCCACGCGCGCGACGCCGCGATGACGGCGCTGCTCAGGTCGGGGGTGAGCGTGGTGTGCTCCGACACGAACCTGCCGCAGCGCAGTGCCCGCCAGGTCGCACAGGTCGGGCGCGCGGCCGGCGCCGAGGTGCACGTCGTCGACCTGACGAACGTGCCGCTCGAGACCTGTCTCGAGCGCGACGAGGCGCGCGGCTGGAAGGTCGGTGAGGAGCGCATCCGCGACATGCACCTGCGCTACCTCGCCGGCCGGAGCCGGCCGCTGCCGCTGCCCGTCGAGGAGGTGAAGCAGGCCGGTGTGTACGTGTCGTACGCCCCGGTCGCAGGCACGCCGCGCACGATCCTGGTCGACATCGACGGCACCACGGCGCTGATGAACGGCCGCTCTCCGTACGACCACGAACGCGTCGGCGAGGACCTGCCGAACGCACCAGTGATCTCGGTCGTCCGGGCGATGGCGCGCGCCGGCTACGCGATCGTGTTCCTGTCGGGCCGCAAAGAGGCCGGCCGGGAGGCGACCGCGCGCTGGCTGGACGAGCACGTCGGCGTGGCGTACGAAGCGCTCTACATGCGTGCCGACGACGACAACCGCAAGGACTACATCGTCAAGTCCGAGCTGTTCGACCAGCACGTCCGCCACCGGTGCGACGTCGAGTTCGTCCTCGACGACCGGCGCCAGGTGGTGGAGATGTGGCGCGCGCTCGGCCTGACCGTCCTGCAGGTCGCCGACGGCGACTTCTGACCGCCGGCCGGCCAGCTGCTCAGCCGCTCAGCACGACGTCGATGTAGCGCGGCCGGTAGATCGACGCGTCGGCATACAGGTCGTTGCTGTCCAGGCTGTTCACGCAGTACGTGACCAGCAGCCGGTCCCCTCGGCGCAGCTCCGGGTGCTCGTGCATGCTGTACGAGATGATGTTCGGGTTCCCGTAGCTGCCCAGAGGGCCGGTCTCCGGCGTGGTGTAGAGCAGCGTCTTGCCACCGAACGGGCCGACCGGACTGGTCCCGAAGTACGCCGTCAGCTTGGCACTGAAGATCTCGGTCGTGTCCTGGGTGACCAGGAGGTACCAGTCGCCGTACCGCGTCACCGAGAACTCGTTGCCGATCCCCAGCAGCACGCGCGCCGACTCCGCCTCCACGGCAGACCAGCCCGAGCCGGTCCAGTACGACCAGGTGCCGCGCAGGTCGTCACCGCGTACGCGGGCCACATGGAGGTACTTGTCGTTCTGCAGGTCCTCGACGCCGTAGACATAGGTGTAGGTGCCGACCTTCTCCAGCCACATCCCCCACTGGATGTTCGCCGACGACGGAACGGGCGCGGTGCCCAGCAGCCGCAAGGTCGTCGCGTCGAACCGTGCGACCACGTTGCGGTTCCAGCGCCAGTCCCACATGCCCGTGCCGGTGCGGATCATCTCCAGGTAGACGATCTGCAGCAGGTTCCCCGACACCTTGGTCGCGCCGGCCCAGTACCACGCGTCCGGCGTCTCCGGCGCGATCACCGCGCGCGGGTCGGCGGCTGTTCCGCCGTGCACGGTCGACAACCGGCTGCCCTGCTGCACGATGAACGAGTTGTTGATGAACGGCGAGGTCTGCGGGCGCCCACCGTCGGAAGTCACCTCGCCGAGGAAGGTGTCGGAGTAGACCCAGAGCTGCCGGCCGTCCGGGAGCTTCGCTGAGTACGAGCCGTCGGCGCCGGTCCAGCCGCCGCCGGTGTTGGCGTACTGCGTGAACGTGTTGGTCAGCGCCGCGTTGGGCGTCGCGGACACCACTGTCGGGTAGGCGGCCGCGGAAGCCGTCCTCGAGCCGAACCCGGCACGGGCGGACAGCCCCGCCATGCCTGCCAGCCCTGCCGCACCACCGAGCACCGCGCGCCTGCTGAGCTTCGACATCTCCATGCCACCAAGCCTGGCACGAAATCACACGTCACATCGCGGTTGCGCCAAAAGTGTGCAGCGACGCGGCACCGTCGGAGTACCACCGCAGCTCGGTGATCGAGGCGGGCATGAGCTCCATCCGGAAGATGGTCGGCGTCGACACGTCGAGCGCGAGCGACGCCAGCAGCTTGATCGGCGACACGTGGGTCACCGCGAGCACGGTCTGGCCACCGTACGTACGCAGGATCTTGTCGCGCGCCTGCCGCACCCGGGCGAGCACGGCGTCGAACGACTCGCCGCCGGGTGGCGCGACCGCGGTCGAGGTCAGCCAGGCGTTGAGCTCGGCGGGCCAGCGGTCGCGTACCTCGGCGAACGTGAGCCCGTCCCACTGGCCGAAGTCGGTCTCGGCCAGGCCCGGCTCGATCTCGAACGTCAGCCCGAGAACCTCGGCGACCATCGCGGCCGACTCGCGGGTGCGTAGCAGCGGCGAGCTCACGACGACGTCGATGCCGCCGCGGTTGGCGAGCAGCGCGGCGGCGTTCTTCACCTGCTGCTGGCCGAGCGGTGTCATCGCGGGGTCGCTGCCGCCGGAGCCGCTGAACCGTTTCGCCTGTGACATCGGAGTTTCGCCGTGGCGCAGCAGCACGAGCGTCGTCGGCGTGCCGATCGTCTCGCCCCAGCCGCGCTTGGCCGCAGTGCCAGTCTCAGTGCCAGTCTCGGCGCCAGTCTCGGCGCCGGCCGCAGCACCAGTCCCAGCCCCGGTCCCAGCTCTGGCAGCGGCGCCGAACTCGGGGCCGAAGTCAAGCTCGCCCTCGGCCGCGCCGCCGGCCGGATCGGCTTTTGGGCTGGAGTCGCCGACCCAGCGCCACACCGCGGGACCGCCGTCGAGCACCTTGTTGAGCAGAGCGTCGGCGGCCTTGTTCTGCTCACGCGGCACCCACGTCCACTGGACGTTCGGCGGAGCCAGGCGGCGCGCCTCCAGCGCGAGCGGCCGCATGTCGGGGTGCTTGATCTTCCAGCGGCCGGCCATCTGCTCGACGACCAGCTTGGAGTCCATGCGTACCTCGAGCCCGGCGTCCGGCGTGAACTCCTGGAACAGCCGGAGGCCCGCGATCAGCCCGTTGTACTCCGCGACGTTGTTGGTCGCGATGCCGACGCTCTCGGCCGCCTCGGCCAGCACCTTGCCTGTGCCGGCGTCGCGCAGCAGCGCGCCGTAGGCCGCCGGGCCAGGGTTGCCGCGCGATCCCCCGTCGGCTTCGATGTAGATCAGTTGCGTCATAGCCTCAAAGCCTTCAGAGTTCGTCAGGGTTCGTCAGAGTCCGGACTGAGGGGTCCGGACCAGGATCCGGCCGCACTCCTCGCAACGTTGTACGCGATCGGGTGGTGCCGTGACGACCTGGCTCAGGAACGTGGCGTCGAGCTCCATCCGGCAGCCTTCGCAGCGCCGTTGCCGCAGCTCGGCCGCACCAACGCCGTTGTGCGACGTGCGCAGTCGTTCGTACAGCTTCATCAGGTCTTCGGGCTGGCTGGCAGCCCGGCCGGCGCGGTCGGTCCGGATCTCCTCGGCCTGGCCGTCGATCTCGGCGAACGCCTTGTCCCTGGCCTGGTCGGCCTCGGCGAGCTTGGCGTCCAGCTCGGTCTGCCTGGCCTGGAGATCGGCCAGCTCGGTGGTGGCCTCCTCGAGGCGTTCCATCACCTCGAGCTCGACGTCCTCCAGATCGGACTGGCGCCGGTTGAGTGTCTCGATCTCGTGCTGCAGGCCTTCGAGCTCCTTCGGCGAGCCGACCTGGCCGGCCTGCAGGCGCTGCTCGTCACGCGCCTTGCGGGTGCGTACCTGCTCGACGTCGGCCTCGGCCTTGCGCTGCTCGCGAGCGAGATCGGTGAGGCGGACCTCGACGGTGCCGAGCTTGCCCTCGAGCTCGGCACGTTCGGTGGCGATCCGCTCGGCTTCGGCGGCCTCCGGCAGCGAACGGCGGCGGTGGGCGAGCTGGTCGAGTCGGGTGTCCAGCGCCTGGATCTGCAGCAATGCTTGCTGGATCGCGGGGTCGGCGTTCAGAGCTCGCTCCCTCCCTGAGACGGAATGTGCTCCAGCCAGGGGTCGGTGCACACGGTTGAGATATGAGTCTCAACCGTAGTGCCTCTTGCCTGGAGCGCTTGCACCAACCTTTCGGCGGCGTCGGCCAGCCACGGCCACTCGCTGGCCCAGTGCGCGACGTCGAGCAGGGCCGGCGCGTCGTCGTGTTCACGCAGCTCGGACGACGGGTGGTGGCGCAGGTCGGCGGTGAGGTAGGCGTCGGCACCGGCCTGGCGTACGGCGGTGAGGTAGGAGTCGCCGGCGCCGCCGCTGACCGCGACCGTGCTGATCCGGCGGGCCGGGTCACCGGCGACGCGGACGCCGTGCGCGGTGGGTGGCAGCGCGGCCGCGACGCGTCGGCGGAAGGCTTCGAGGGTCTCGGGCTGCGAGAGCGTGCCGATCCGGCCGATGCCTTTCGCCGGATCGGCCGGGTCGGGCTCGATCGGGCGAAGACTGTCCGGGTCCAGGCCGACGGCCCTGGCCAGCGCGTCGGACACGCCGGGCCGGGCGGCGTCGGCGTTGGTGTGGCAGACCTGCAGGGCGATGTCGTGGCGGATCAGCGTGTGCGCGAGCCTGCCCTTCGGCGTGGTGGCGGGGACGCCGTGCACGCCGCGCAGGAACAGCGGGTGGTGCGTGACGACCAGGTCCGCTTTCCACTGGATCGCCTCGTCGACGACCGCGCGCACGGGGTCGACGGCGAACAGCACGCGGCCGACCTCGGCGTCCGGGTCGCCGCAGACCAGGCCGACGGCATCCCAGGACTGGGCGGTACGGGGGTCGTAGAGCTCGTCGAGTACCTCGATGACGGTTTTCAGCCTGGGCATGCGGCCGAGGCTATCGGCTGGGTCGTCTCGTCCCCGCGACGACGACGGCGTACTTCAGGACCTGCTTCTGGTTCATCGGGAACCGGAGGTCGAAGATCTCCGACAGCGTCCGGACCGACTCGATCTCGCCGCGGGCGTCCCGTACGGCCGCGAGCACGCGCTCGCGCCCCCCGTAGAAGGCCGGGTCGTCGAACAGGTCGACGAACACGAACCGGCCACCCGGCTCGAGCACGCGCAGCGCCTCGGCGATGCTGATGGTCTTGTCGGCGGCCTCGCGTACTTCGTGGAAGGTCAGGCAGCTCACCACGCGGGCGAACCTGGCATCCGGGAACGGCAAGCGGGACGCGCTGCCGTGCACGAACTCCAGGTGCGGCACGCCTTCGAGCTTGGCGTTGCGCTCTGCCTGCTGCTTGGAGTAGGCCCAGTCGTCGCCCCAGTAGTCGACTCCGACGTGGTCGCCGGGACTCGATTTCGCGTACCGGATCAGGAGCTGTCCGCTCCCGCAGCCGACGTCGAGCAGGCGGCCGCCGCCGGTGCCCGCCTCGTCGATGAGCAGCTGGTGGATCTTGTTCTGGAGGTCGCCGCCGCGCGGACCGAGCCGGTAGGTGACCACGCTGAGCACCGTCGCGATGTAGACGAACGGGAGTGCCAACAAGGCGATGGCCAGGCCGGGGAGCCAGAGGAGATATGCGGTGGCCACCGCGGCGACGACGACTCCAGTGGCGAGCGCCCAGAACAGCACGATCCGGGACGACCTGATCCAGGTCGGATAGACAGGTTTCTCCGTCTGCGCGACGGACCCCGATTTCATGGGTTGAGCTTAGGCCCGCGCCGGGGCTCACAGGTGGCGATCGGCGAAGTCGGCGAAGCGGTGCCAGTCGTACGCCGTCATGGCATGGCCGCCGGGGGCGGATGTGGTAGCCGATGCGGCTCTGGACGGGCTGGTTGAGCGGCGGCTGCTCCGCGGCCTGCAGGCCGTCGGTGCCGAGCAGGCGGTAGACCGGGTCGGCGTACTTGCCGCCGAGGAACTCGCCTTCCGGGTCGGCCCAGGTGTCGTCCTCGGCGCTGGCGATGTAGACCGGGCGCGGCGCGACCAGCGCGACCAGCAGGTGCTGGTCGACCGGCAGGGCGTGCTCGTTGCCGGCGTACGCGTCGAAGTTCCTGCAGAACCAGTGCGGGAAGCGGGTGGTGATCGCCTCCACGGTCTCGCCGATCCGGCGGCGGGACAGCGAGACTCCCCCGCAGCCGGAGTTGTTGCTCACCGCCATCGCGAACCTCGGGTCCTGGGCGGCGGCCCACATCGCGGCCTTGCCGAGGCGTGAGTGGCCGAGCACGATGACGCGTTCCCGGTCGACCTGCGGCTGGGTCTCGAGCCAGTCGAGCGCGCAGCTGAGGCCCCACGCCCAGGCGCCGATGGCACCCCACTCGTCGTCGGCCGGGCGCTGCTGGCCCGCTTCGTAGAACAGGGGATGGATGCCGTTGCCGAAGTCGTCGACGTCGGGATCGATGTCCTCGTAACACACGGTCGCGACGCCGTAGCCGCGTTCGACCATCTCCTCGATCGGCCACCTGTCGCTCGGACGGTCCGGGTCGTCCGAACCGGCTTCGGCGATCTGGTTGCCGCGGAAGTTGAGCCCGAGGAACACCGGAACAGGCGTCTCGGCGTTCGGGAGGAAGACGAGCAGCCCGACACGTACACGGCCGCCGAACGTCAGGCGGATCTCGTGCCTGGTCGCCTTTCCGCCGAACGCGCCGGCGTCGTGCGCTAGCGTGTCAACCTCGACCGGCACCGTGGCCGTGGGCGTGCGGCCGTACATGTGGAGCTCGAAAAGCGCCTGGATCTCCGGCTTGCGATCACCGAACCACTCCTCCGGGGAGGTGACGGGCGTGCCGTCGATGCGGATCAACGGGTCGGGAAGTCCAGGCAGGAGTTCGGTCATAACGCCCATTATCGTGTCCGGCACGGGGATGCGCGCCAACTACGTCCTGGCCCAAAACGGCGAGAGGCGGCTGTTCTACTCGCTTCACGATCCACCACGACCATGCCGTCGAGCAGCACGCGGTTCACCTTGCGCTGCGGCGGACGTGGCCCCGCTGGCAGGTGCGATGGGCCCCCGACGAACGCGCGGCCGCGCTGGCCACCATCGCCGAACTGACCGATCCGGCCGGCGGCGAACGACAGGTCAGCGCAGGCGGTGGAGGATCTCGCCGGCGTTGGGGATGACGAGCGTGTCGGGGTCCTTGGCCCATTCGACCGGATCGATGGTCGCCGGGTCGAGGTAGCCGAGCGCGACCGAACGCGTCTTCTGCTCGTCGATGCCGGTCGCCAGCGTCACCTGGATGCGGCACCGCTCCCCCTCGGCCGCCGAGAACGTTCCCGTTCCGCGCAGGTGGGTCGAGTGGGCCAGGACACCGTGGGGGTAGTCCTCGAACTGGTCCCACTGCTTGGTGAAGTAGTCCATGCAGTGGTAGCCGACCTTCTCCAGCACGTGCCCGTGCGTCAGCGAGATCTCGCGGACGTGCGGCGCGTACAGCACCACCTCACCGCCGTCGGCGACGATGGGTTCGACCTTGTACATGCCCTTGGATGCCGTCCAGATCTCGTCGTAGCGTTCGGAGACCAGCGACAGCACGCGACGGTAGGGCCGGTCGAGCCAGCGAACGTGTGTCTCCGCCGAAACGGCCGAGGCGGCCTCCCAGGTCTCCTCCGGCGTGCCGAACGACAGGAAGTGCAGATCCTTCGAACCCGACTTCACGACGGCGGCCAGGCACAGCCGCTCCGCCGGAATCAGCCGGGCGGCCTGGTCGATCAGCGCCCGCACGGGGGTGTAGCCGGCGCCGATGATGTTGACGTTGGTGATCAGCGCACCGAGCCAGTGCGACAGGTCGATGATCTCCGAACCGGCCACGCCGGGGAAGAAGTACTTGTTGCCGCCCGAGAAGCCCACCACCTCGTGCGGGAACACCGGCCCGGCCACCAGCGCCACGTCGTGCTCGACGACGTGCCGGTTGATCCGGATCACGACCGGCTCGTTCATGCGTCCGTCGGTGGCTGCCGAGACCTGGGCTGCCGACAGTTCGCCCAACGGCACAAGGGCTTCGGGATCCCACCACTCGTGGTTGACGACGGTCGCGCCCGGCAGCGGACCCACGTGTGCGGACAGCTGCTCGGGCGTCATCGCCGGGTGCGTGCCCAGCGCCACCAGCACCGTCAGCCGGGAAACCCGCCCCGCGACCGCCGAGTGCAGCGCCGACATCAGCATCGGCAGCGGGAAGCTGCGCGTGGAGTCGGGCACGATGACGCACAGCGACTTCCCGTCGAGCGGCGCCGACCCCAGGACAGAGGTGACGAAGGACCGAGCGTCGTCCTCGGTCAGAACGGTTCCCGGTCCTCCGACAACGTCCATGTGACTCAGCCTCCGACGATCTCTTTCAGATAGGCAAGATTGTCGCGCACCCGCTCGCGAAGCGGCACCTCGGTGGAGAAGTCCTCGACCGACACCCATCCGTCATACCCGTGTTCGGCCAGAGCTCCAAACAGCCTGGGCAGGTTGCCCACGCCGTGCCGCATCGGCGCCCAGGCCCACTTCCAGTCCGTACGGTTCGCGCCCTCGACCGGCGTCGCCACCGGCGAGGCGTTCTTCACGTGGACGTGCGCCAGGTGCTCGCCGAGGATCTGCAGCGACCAGAGGTCGAACTCGTACCCTTCCTGCAGCATGTTCCCGATGTCGTGGATGACACCGACGTACGCCGGGTCGAAGCCCTCGACGAACCGCGCCGCCGCCGACGCGCTCGAGACCGTCGACTGGTGGTGCAGCTCGATCAGCGCCTTCACGCCGTGCTGCTTGGCCAGCTGCTCGATCGTCCTGTACTCCTCACGACGCTGCTTGAACGTCGCGTTGTAGTCCTTGTCGGGCCGGCCGACCGGCACGCGCATCTGCTTGATGCCGAGCTCGGCCGCGCCCTGCATCAGCTTGGACACCTCGTCCACCTGGTCGGACGTGGCGTACGCGCCGATCGACGGCATGCCGAGGCCGGCCTGCTCGGTGATCTCCTTGATCCGCGGCACGTCCTCCAGGAACGACGACTGCGGCCACGTGCACTTGTTGCCGGACCAGAACCCGGATGCGCCAGTCGGCGGCTTCTGGTCGACGACGCGCCACTCGATGCCGTCCCAGCCCTGTGCGGCGAGCTCGGTCACGGCCTCCTCGGGCGTCCACTCCGGCAGGCTTGCGGTGAAGACGGCGAACTTCACTTCTCGAGCTCCTGAATCTTGATCGGCTTGCCCAGGCGGGCGGACTCGTAGATGCCGCGGATCAACGCGAGTGTCTTCGCGGCCTCGGAAACGGTCACCAGCGGAGAGCGCTTTTCGGCAACGGCGTCGAGGAAGTCCTCGAACTGTGCGGTGTGCGAAGTGGCCTCCAGCCCCGCGATCTGGTTCGCGCTGGCCGGCTTGTAGTCCTCCTGCGACGGCATGACTTCCTCGGCCTGGTTGGCCTTGTTGCCGGCGCCGTAGGCGTACTGCTCCGGACCGTCGGAGGATGCCGCCGCGTGGAAATAGATCAGCTTGTCGTTCTCGACGATCGCCGAGCCGCGGTCGCCGTGCACCGCGACGCGCTGCGTCATGCCGGGGTACGCGGCCGTCGTGCCGTGGACCGTGCCCAGCGCGCCGTTGGCGAAGCGTACGGTCGCCACCGCGGTGTCCTCGACCTCGATCCGCTCGTGGGCCAGGCAGCCGGTCCACGCGTGGACCTCGACCGGCTCGCCCATGAACCACACGAACAGGTCGATCGCGTGGATGCCCTGGTTCATCAGCGCACCGCCGCCGTCGAGCGCCCAGGTGCCGCGCCACTCGCCGGAGTCGTAGTAACCCTGGCTGCGCCACCACTGCATGGTCGCGAAGCCGGAGGTCAGCTTGCCGAACTTGCCGGACTGCGCGGCCTCGTGCGCGATCTGGTTCGCCTTGCCGTGCCGGCGCTGGCTCACCACCATCGCCGTCGCGGACGAACGCTTCTCCGCGTCCAGCACGCGCCGGGCCGCCTCGAGGTTGATGTCGAGCGGCTTCTCGATGACGACGTGCTTGCCGGCATCGAGCACCGCGACCGCCTGGTCGGCGTGCATGCCGCTCGGCGTGCCGATCGTCACCGCGTCGATGCCGTCGCTCGCGAGCGCGTCGTCCAGCGACGTGAACGCCTGGACGCCGTGCTTCTCCGCGAGCTGCTGGGCGCGCTCGGGAACCGCGTCGATCACCGCCGTCAGCTCGGCCCGCGGCGCGAGGCTCTTGATCGTCTGGGCATGCAGCTCGCCGATCACGCCGGCGCCGAGCACCGCGAACCTGAGAGCTCCCTGGTCAGTCATCGGTATTGAATTCCCTCCGCCGTAAGCAGGTCGGTGAAGGCCTTGGTGGCCTTGCCGAACAGGTCAGCACCCGAGAACCCACCGGACTTACCGGCCAGCGCCAGGTGTGGCTCCATCGAGAAGAAGCCGTCGAAACCGTCGTCGCGCAGTGCGCGGATCGTCTGCGGGACCTCGCCGTCGCCCTCGCCGGCGACCACGATCTCGCCGGTCGCCATCACGGCGTCCTTGATCTGCAGGTATTCCGTGTAGGGGCGCAGTTGTGCGAAGCCGTCCGTGTGGGGGTGCACTCCGCACAGGACGTAGTTGGCCGGGTCCCAGACCAGCTTGAAGTTGTCGGCCCCGATCGACTCGACGAGGTCGAGGCAACGACTCGGGATGTCGCCGTAGATGTGCCGCTCGTTCTCGTGGGCGAGGATCACGTCGTGCCCCTTGGCGCGGTCGCTGAGCGCGGACAGCCTGCGCAGCACCTCGTCGCGGAACTTGGCGGGTTCTTCCTCCTCGGGCAGGAAGAACGAGAACAGCCTGATGTACTTCGTCTCGAACTGTTCGGCCACCCACAACGCCCGGTCGAACCGGCGCAGGTGCTCGTCGAAGTCGTCGGCGATGCCGATCTTGCCGATCGGCGAGCCGACGGCGGACAGGCGGATGCCGTGCTGGGCGAGCAGGCGCTTGATCTCGGCCACCTGGTCGTCGCTCAGGTCGAGGACGTTCGTGCCCCACGCGCTGCGGAACTCCACGTAGCGGATGCCCAGCGCGTCAAGGGTCTGGAACTGGATCTCTGGGTCGGCGTCGATCTCGTCGGCAAATCCCGAAAGGGTCCACATGCGGTCAGCGCGCTCCTTTTTCGAATCTTCTCCTGCCATCATGGCAACCGGTTGCCAAGATCTGTCAAGGGGACCAGACTGTGCCTGTCCGACAGTGGCAACGCCGGCGAAATGACCACGGGTGCTCGGTCATTTCGCAACTGCCAGGCAGATGTGCCTGGCAACTGTGCTGACTATGCGGCTCCGCCGCGTGGTAGATGACCGAGCACCCGTGGTCATTGTCGGTGACGTCAGGGTGAGGAGGTGCGATGACGAACGCGCGGTCGGGGCATGCCCCGACCATTCACGACGTGGCGCGACGGGCGGGCGTGGCCGCCTCCACGGTCTCGCGCGCGCTGTCCAAACCCGACCGGGTGAGCGCCGCCACCCGTGCCCACATCCTGCAGATCGCCGAGGACATGGGTTTCCGGCCGAGCCCGATCGCCCGGGCCCTGCCGTCCGGCCGGACCATGACGCTCGGCCTGCTCGTTCCCGACATCACCAACCCGTTCTTCCTCGACCTGATCCGCGGCGCCGAACGCGCGGCAGCCGGCGGCGGCTACTCCCTGGTGCTCGCCGACACCGACGAGTCACCCGAAGGCGAGGCGACGCTGCTCGACCGGCTGGTCAGAGCCGTCGACGGGCTGGTGCTGGTGTCCTCCCGGCGTACCGACGCCCAGCTCAGGGACGCGTTCAGCCGGGTGCCGCTGGTCGTGGTCAACCGCCGCACCCGTCCGGTGCCCGGGGTGATCATCGACGCCCAGGACGGCGCCCGGCAGGCCGCCAGGCACCTGGCCGAGCTCGGGCACCGCAAGATCGGCTACCTCGCCGGGCCGCGCACATCATGGTCGAACGGCAAGCGCTGGAAGGCGCTCCGCGAGGAGGCCAAGCGCGCCGGGTTCGACCTGCACCGGGTCGAGACGTCCTCGCCGACCGTCGAGGGCGGCGAGCTGGCGGCCGAGGACCTGCTCAGCAAGGACGTCAGCGCGATCGTCACGTTCAACGACCTGCTCGCGTTCGGGCTGCTCAGGCGCTTCCGCAAGCTCGGTATCGACGTGCCGGGCCAGGTCAGCGTGCTCGGCTGCGACGACATCTTCGGCGCCGACTTCTGCCATCCCCCACTCACCACCCTGGCCGCACCGATCGAGGACGCCGGCCGCGCTGCGGTCCGGCTGCTGCTCAGCCAGTTGCAGGGCGAGCTGGAGCACCACGAGATCGTGCTGCCCACGCGGCTGGTCGTCCGCGACTCCACCGCACCCGTACGCCACTCCTGACCAAGCGCCAACGAGAACCGGAGGTCCACGTGATCCGACTGAGCTTCAGCACGCTCGGCTGCCCCAACTACTCCCTCGACCAGGTGCTCGACCTCGCGACCAGCTCCGGCTACGACGGCGTTGAGCTGCGGTTCCTTTCCGGCAGCGTCGATCTCGCGAGCCAACCGGAGTTCTCCCCGGACGGCCTCCAGGCGACCAGGGAACGCCTCCGGAAGGCCGGCGTGGCGGTCTCCTGCGTCGACACCAGCATCCGGTTCAGCTCGCCCGATCCCGGCGAACGCGCCAAGCAGCTCGAAGCCGTCCACACGTACGCCAAGATCGCGGCCGCGCTGGACGCGCCGTACATCCGGCTGTTCGGCGGCACGGTCACGCCCGACCAGGCGGGCCGGGAGACCACGCAGCGGATCGCCGACGGGCTCGCGGAGGCCGCGACGATCAGCAAGCAGTACGGCGTCACGTCGATCCTCGAGACGCACGACTCGTTCTGCACCAGCAAGCAGGTTGCCGAGCTGTTCGCCGCCAACCCCGCGCCCGACCTGGCGATCCTCTGGGACGTGCTGCACTCCTACCGCACCGGTGAGGCGTTCGAGGACACCTACAGCGCGCTCGGCGACCGGATCAGGCACGTGCACCTGAAGGACTCCGGCGACTTCTCCCCCACCGGCTTCGACCTGAAGCTCGCGGGCGAAGGGAAGATGCCGCTGCGTGAGTTCTTCGACCTGCTGAAGCGCGTCGGGTACGACGGTTTCGTCAGCTTCGAGTGGGAGAAGGCCTGGCACCCGGAGATCGAGGAACCCGAGGTCGCGGTTCCGCAGTTCGCGCAGTACGTCCAGGGCATGCGCTGATGGGCAGTCCGGCCAAGCCCGTCATCAAGGTGGGCATGATCGGCACCGGCTTCTCCGCGGTGCTGCACGCCGAGGCGTACCGGCGGGTCTACGGCGTCGACGCCCAGCTCGTCGGCGTCGCCGGCCTTTCCAAGGCGCACTCGGAGGAGTTCGCGCACAAGCACGAGATCCCGACCGCCTACTCCGACTACCACGAGCTGCTCGCCGACGAGTCGATCGACGTCGTGACGTTGTGCGTCCCGAACGCCACGCACACCCAGATCGCCGTCGACTCGGCCAACGCCGGCAAGCACATCGTCTGCGAGAAGCCGCTGACCGGCTCGTTCAGCGACGCCGACGCGTCCACCAGGCTGCGGGAGGCGCTCGACTCCGCCGACCGGATGCTGGCCGCGGCCGACGCCAACAACGTCAAGCTGATGTACGCCGAGAACTGGGTCTACGCGCCGCCGGTCACGAAGGTGAAGCGGCTCCTGGACGCCGGCGGCGGCGCGATCCTCGACATCCGCGCCGAGGAAAGCCACAGCGGCTCGCACGCGGAGGCGTCCAAGCGCCGGGCGACCGCGGGCGGTGGCGCGTTGATGATCCTCGGCTCGCACCCGATCGGTGGCGCGCTGCACCTCAAGCAGTACGAAGGCCTGCGCGAGGGGAACCCCATCCGGGTGAAGTCGGTCGTCGCCGACACCTCACCGATGTACCAGGCCGAGGGATTCCAGCCGCACGGCCAACGGTGGATGGTGTCGGACTGGGTCGACGTCGAGACCTGGGCGACGGCCGTGCTGACGTTCACCGACGACTCCAAGGCCGTGATCAGCGCGTCGTTCAACCTGCTCGGCGGCATCCGCAACACGATGGAGGTCTACACCTCCAACTCGGTCATCAAGGCCAACATGACGCCGAACGACGCGGTGCTGGCGTACGCGCCGGATCCCGCGATCTTCGCCGACGAGTACACCATCGAGAAGACCGAGACCAAGGCCGGCTGGAGCTTCGCGTCGCCCGACGAGGACTGGATGCGCGGATATCCCCAGGAAATTCAGGACTTTTCCGAAAGCGTCGCGTTCGACCGGCCTCCGCTGTCGGACGGACGGCTCGGCCGCGACGTGATCGAGGTCGTCTATTCGGCCTACGTGTCCGCAGAGACAGGGAAGCGGGTGAACCTCGCATGATCTACGAGCTCAACCACGTCGGCGGGCCGATCCAGGACCTGGACGCCAGCCTCGCGTTCTACGCCGAGACCACCGGCGCCGAAGTCGTCGACAACCTCTTCATCGAGAACTCTCGGACTCACCGGGTGCACATCCAGATCGCGACCGGGCTGGTGGAGCTGCTTTGCAAGGAAGACAGCGACCCGGACGGCACGTACGGGCTCAACCACATCGGCTTCATGACCGACAACATCGACGCCGAGTTCGCGCGGCTGATGGACGCGGGTTACGCCGAGCTGTCCGCGCCCAAGGTGGCCGGCAGCGGGCAGGGCCGGATCGCGTTCCTCGCCGACCCGAACGGCGTGCGCGTCGAACTGCTGCAGCGTTCGGAAGAATTCCGGGTTCCGCCGATCACGTCGGGATCTGTGCGTAGCCTTGCCTTCGTGGCCCTGACCGCACCCGACCTCGATGCCGCCATCGAGTTCTACGGCGGGCAGCTCGGCATGCAACGCTGGACCCCGCGTGCCGCGGAAGGGGAGGACGGCGTGGCGTACTTCCGGATCGGCAGCGATGCCGTGAAGCTGTGCCAAAATCCGGGGTCCGGGGTCGTCCCCGGGGAAATACAGCCTCCACCTGCGAGCACACCGATCAACCATCTCGGGCTCGCCTGTGCCGGGTCCAGGCCGGACGCGCACGACCCGGACGGAAACCGGCTGACGTTCGTCGACGAAGCGGAGATCGCGTAATGGAACTCGAATTGCACCCAGACCGGTTGTTTCCCACCGATCCGGCCGTGCGGTCGATCGCCCGGCGGCTCTACGACGACATCTCCGAGCTGCCGATCATCTCTCCGCACGGGCACGTCGACCCGGGCATCATCGCCGACGACACGCCGTTCGGCGACCCGGCCGGGCTGTTCGTCGTGCCCGACCACTACATCACGCGGCTGCTGCACGCCCACGGTGTGTCGTACGACGTGATCTACGGCGACACCGACCCGCGCGAGCTGTGGCGGATCTTCTGCTCGCACTGGTGGGCGTTCCGGGGCACTCCGATGCGCTACTGGTTCGAGGCCGCGCTGGTCGACGTGTTCGGCGTCCGGCTGCGGCCGTCGGCGGAGACCGCCGACCAGCTCTACGACCAGCTGTCGGAACGTCTTGGCGACAAGGACTTCCGGCCGCGCGCGCTGTTCGACAAGTTCCGGCTCGAGGTGCTCGCGACCACCGACGACCCGTGCGACGACCTGTCGGCACACCAGCGGATCGCCAACGACTCGTCGTTCACCGGCAGGGTGATCCCGACGTTTCGGCCCGACGCCTACCTCGACCCAGCGCGGCCGGACTGGCTCGACAAGGTGGCCAAGCTCGGCGACGTGAGCGGCGAGGACATCCAGACCTACGAAGGCTTCATCGCCGGGCTGGAGAAGCGGCGGGCCTACTTCAAGGAGCACGGCGCGACCGCCACCGACCACGGCAGCGACGACGCCGTTGGGCGGCCGCTGGAGTTCTCCGAGGCGAAGCGGGCCTACCTGCGTTCGCTGTCGGGCACGGCCGGGCCGCAGGAGAAGCAGGCGTTCCGGCACCACATGCTGGCCGAGATGGCGCGGATGTCGAGCGAGGACGGCCTGGTGATGCAGCTGCATCCGGGCGTGCTGCGCAACTACGACACCGCGACGTTCCGCACGTTCGGGCCCGACACCGGGCACGACATTCCCGCGGTGACGGAATACACCAGGTCGCTGCGGCCACTGCTCGAGGCGTACGGCCGGCACCCGAACTTCCGGATCGTGCTGTTCACCGTCGACGAGGACGTGTTCTCGCGCGAGATCGCGCCGCTGGCGGGCTTCTATCCTTCCGTCTACGTCGGCGCGCCATGGTGGTTCCTCGACTCCCCCGACGCGATCGGCCGCTGGCGTTCGGCCGTGACCGACTCCGCCGGTTTCCACAAGACCGCCGGCTTCGTCGACGACACGCGCGCCTACTGCTCGATCCCCGTACGCCACGACATGGCCCGGCGGCTCGACTGCCGGTTCCTCGCGCAGCTGGTCGCCGAGCACCGGCTGGCCGAGGACGAGGCCGCCGAGACCGCCCGCGACCTGGCCTACGCCATCCCGGCGCGTACGTTCCGGGTGGTCTGATGCGGTTGAGCAGAACAGCACCGGCAGCGCCGGTGCGGGCGATCCATGTCGGGCTCGGGGCGTTCTTCCGCGCGCACCAGGCGTGGTACACGCAGCAGGCGAACGCCGCCGGACCTGCGGAGGAGGCGTTCGGCGTCGCGGCGTTCACCGGCCGCCGGCCCGATGCGGCCGAGGTGCTGTCGGCGCAGGACGCGGTCTACCACCTGCTCACGCGCGGGCCCGAAGGCGACTCGGCGGAGCTGATCGAGTGCCTGTCCGGCGCGTACGCGAGTGCGGATCTCGAAGCCTGGAAGCGATTCTGGACCTCGCCGGCGGTCGCGTACGTCACGCTGACAGTGAGCGAGGCGGGCTACTTCCGCAGCGACGCCGTGGTCCAGCGGGTCGTCGACGGCTTGCAGGCCAGGATGGCCGCGGGCGCGGGACCGATCGCGATCGTGCCGTGCGACAACCTGATGGACAACGGCTCGACGGTCGCCAAGCTCGTGCTGGACTGCGCGGCTCGTTCCTCCGCGGAGCTCGCGGCGTGGGCGTCGGACAACGTCTCGTTCGTTTCGACGATGGTCGACCGGATCACACCGGCCACGACGGACGACGACCGGGCCGAGATCCTGTCGATGACCGGTTTCGAGGACGCGTCGCCGGTGGTGACGGAGCCGTTCACCGAGTGGGTGCTGGCCGGCGACTTCCCCGGCGGACGCCCGGCGTGGGAGGCGGGCGGCGCGCAGTTCGTGTCGGACGTGAAGCCGTTCGAGCAGCGCAAGCTGTGGTTGCTCAACGGATCTCATTCCCTGCTCGCCTATGCGGGCCCGACCCGCGGGCATCGTACGGTCGCCGAGGCGATCGGCGATCCGGTCTGCCGCGGCTGGGTCGAGCAGTGGTGGGACGAGGCCTGCCGGCATCTGCCCTTGTCCGCTTCGGATCTGGCGGCCTATCGTTCGGCGCTGCTGGCGCGGTACGAGAACCCGCGGATCCGCCACGAGCTCCGGCAGATCGCGATGGACGGCTCCGAGAAGTTCCCGATCCGCATCCTGCCGGTGCTCGCCCGCGAACGCGCCAACGGCATGCTGCCGGAGGCCGGCGTGACGGCGCTGGCGGGCTGGGTGGCACACCTGCGCGAGGGCACGCACGTCAACGACCCAAGGGCGGACGAGCTGAAGGCCGCGGTGGGCAACGGCCCCAGCATCGCGGCCCGCCACCTGCTCCAGGTGGTCGGCTCCCCACTGGCCGACGACGCCGGGCTCATCCAGGCAGTGGCCACGCGCTACCGCGAGCTGACGGCATAGACCGCCCCGGCCACGTACGTCCTGATGGGCGCACGTGGCCGGCGGGATCGGATCGCGGTGGCTATCGCAGCCCGACCGTGACGGAGTAGGTGAACCCGTCGTCCAGCTTGACGCCGAGCTTGTAGTTGTAGCCGGCCTGCAGTCCCTTCGTCTGCCAGTTGTAGATGTACTGCTGTGCCGTCGGATCCCAGCGGAACGTGCCGTCGGTGGTCGCGTCAGCGGTCAGCGGCGACTCGTTCACAGAGGCCGTCGTGAGGCTGCCACGCACGGGAACGATCCACTGCGGCGCCGTCCTGGCCTGAACCAGGTTGCCCGCGCTGTCGCGCAGCTGGAACTTCACCGGCACCGTGCTGCCGGTCTTGAACGTGCTCATCGGCAAGGTCGGGTTGACGGCCGGGTCGTTGATCGGCTGGCCGAAGCCTCCGAACGTGTACAGCTTCACCCTGTACGCACCCGTCACGCGGGTGACGTTGCCGGCCTTGTCCTTCGCGGTCACAGTGAACGCGTATTCCCCCGCGTTCGCCGTCTTGACCGCCTGCACGTCGCAGCTGTCGACGCCGGACACCTCGTCGGACGCCGTGCAGCTCAGGGCCGGAGGCGCGTCGTACACCGCGCCGTCGCGGACGCTCGCGGACACGATCGCCGGCGGCTCCTGGTCGATGTCGATCCCCGAGACCGTGACCGATCCGAGGTTGCCGGCCCGGTCCGCGATCGTACGCGTCACCGACTGGCCCGCCCGGTTGGCGGTCAGCGTGACGTCCTCCGGGCAGGTCCCGGCCGGGAGGCCGGAGCCGGTCGCGCCGCCCGCCGCCGCCGGATCGGAGCAGGTGAAGTGCACCGTCACCGGGCCGGTGTACCAGCCGTTCGACCCCAGGAGACCGTGCGTGATCGAGCCCGAGATCACCGGCTTGGTCTTGTCCAGCCTGACCGTCACCGAGTCGGTTCCCTCGTTGCCGGCGAGGTCCTTCGCGTGCCCCCGGACGAGCTGTCCGGCGGTCTCGGCGTCGACCACGACGTCGGGCGTGAGCGACGACTCGTCCAGCCCGGAGCCGGCGTCATCGTCCTTCGCACTGAACCGTACGGTGACGTCGGTGTTGTTCCACTCGTCGGCGTTCTGGTTCGGCGTCACCGTGTGGGTGACCGCCGGCGCGATGTTGTCCCAGCGCAGGGCCACGGCGTTCGGGGACTCGGCGTTGCCGGCCCTGTCGACCGCCCAGTACGTCACCGTGCCCGCTCCGCTGCCATCCAGCGGGACCGCCACGGTCACAGCAGCGCCGGAAGCGACCTTCTCCTGTCCGCCGTCGATCGCGTAGTGGATCTCCTTCACCCCGGACAGGCCGGACTGGTCGGTCGCGGACAGCACCACGTTGGCCGTCGAGCCGGTGCAGTAGCCGTTGGTCTTCGTGCACTGGTTGTTCGCGGACGTACTCGGCGCGAGCCCGTCGATGTCGATGCCGCCGATCTGCTTGCCCGGCGTGGTGTTGCCGGCCAGGTCGGACGCCGGATCGCTGGTCACGGACTGACCCGCGGCGGACGCCTTCAGCACCTTGCCGGTCGGGCAGGCGGCGACGCCGGAGCCGGTCGTTCCGTCGGCCAAAGCCGGGTCGGTGCAGGTGAAGTCGACGACCACCTCGTCGCGATACCAGCCTGCGGCGTTCGGCTGGGTCGTCGGGCCACCGCTGATCGCCGGGCCGTGGCGGTCGATGCGTACGCCGCCGATCGAGGCCGGCTCGCTGACGTTGCCCGCGTGGTCCCTGACGGTCACGGGTCCGGCTCCGAGATCGCCGCCCTCGCCGGTCAGCACGCTGTCGGCCGGAACGCTCCCGGGCTCGATGCCCGACAGCCCGTCGCTGCCGACCCAGTGGATCGTGACGTCGCCGTTGTACCAGCCGGCCCGCGGGTCGGTCGTCGGTACGCCGTCGACGACCGGCGCGGTGAAGTCGAGGTTGATCCCGTCGACCGTCATCGACCAGGACTTGCCGACCCCGTCCACGACGGTGCCGGTGACCTTCTGCCCGGCGCCCTCACCGGTCACGTCGACCGGATCGGTGCACTGCGCGACACCGGACTGCGTGTCGGAGCAGGAGAACGACACGCTCACCGGCGTGTTGTTCCAGCCGTACGCGTTCGGCGCCGGCGAGGAGCTGCCCACGATCCCGGGACGTGCGTCGTCCACCCACAGGACCAGGCTGTTGCCGTCGGTCGCCTCGGCGTTGCCGGCCCGGTCGGTACTCCAGAACGTGAGCGTGTGCTTGCCGCCCTCGGAGAACCGGAAGCCGCCGTCGTACGTGCGCACGGAGCCGTCGTCGATCCGGTAGTAGGTCTCGCCGACACCGGACAGCCAGTCCGAAGCGGACAGCGTGACGTCCACACCGTCGGCGTACCAACGGCTCTCGGCCGGCGCGTCGACCACGGCATGCGTGCTCGGCGCCGACCGGTCGATCCGGATACCGGTCACCGACTCGGTGACGGCGTTGCCGGCCCGGTCGGTGCAGGTGGCGGACGCCGACAGGTTGGCGCCCTCGCCGGACACCACGCTGCCGGCCGGCTGTGCGGCCGGGCCGGATCCGGTGTCAGTGCAGGTCCAGTCGACGGTCACGTCGCCGTTCGACCAGCCGGTCGTGCTCGGCGTTCCGACCAGCACCGGTGACGTCTTGTCGACGTTGATGCCGGACAGCTCGGCGCCGGTTTGGTTGCCGGCCGCGTCGGCGGCTGTGCCCTTCGCCGACTGGTTCGCTCCCTCGCCGAGCGACTTGGGAGCCGGGCAGTTGTCGATGCCGGACAGCTCGTCGGAGCAGGCGAACGAGACGGTGACGTCCTCGTTGTACCAGCCGTTCGCGTTCTTCTCCGCCGCGCTGCTCACCGACGCCGACACCTCCGGCGCGGTCTTGTCCACGCTGACGGTCGCCGGGTCGGTCGCGGTGTTGCCCGCGTTGTCGGTCGCCGTCCCAGGAACGGCCTGGTCCTTGCCCTCGCTGGTGACGGTGCGGTTCGGCCCGCAGCTCGCGACGCCGGAACCGCCGGTGTCGCCGCAGTCGAACGTGACGGTGACGTCGCTGTCGTTCCAGCCGTTCGGGTTGGCTGCCGGGGTGAGCGCATGCGTGATCGCCGGCGGTGTCCTGTCGATGTGCACCGTGACGGTCTTCGGCTGCTCCTGGTTGCCGGCGCGGTCGGTGCTCCAGTACGAGAGCTCGTACGATCCCTCTGCGCTGAACCCCGCGCTGTCACCGGTCTGGACGGCTCCGCCGTCGACGCGGTAGTGCGTCGCGGCCAGGCCGGACAGGGCGTCGTGGCCGCCGAGCTGGACCGTCACGTCGGTGTTGTTCCACGCCGTCTCGGGCGCGGTGGCGGTCGTGTTCGGCGCTGTCAGGTCGATGTTGACGCCGGAGAACTCCGCTGTACTGGAGTTTCCGGCCCGGTCGGCGCCGGATCCGATCGCCTGCTGGTTCACGCCCTCGCCGTCGAGCGTCTGCGGGCCGGTGCAGCCGTCCATTCCGGACAGCGCGTCGGCGCAGTCGAACGTGACGGTGACGGTCTGGTTGGTCCACATGCCTGCGGTGTATGCCGCGTGGTCAGCGGTCCGCGCGCTGGCGGTGACGTCCGGGGCGGTCTGGTCGATGTTGACGCCGCCGACCGCCGCGGTGCTGGTGTTGCCCGCGTTGTCGGTCGCCGTGCCGCCGACCGACTGGTTGGCGCCGTCGCCTGTCAGCGTACGGCTGGCGGCCGGCGCGGCGTCGGCGGCGACGCAGCTCTTGAGCATCGACAGCGTGTCCGAACAGGTGAACGCGACCTCGACGTCGGTGTTGTTCCAGCCGTGGGCGTTGGCCGCTGGCGTACGCGTGCCGCCGATGATCGGGGCCGCGGAGTCCTTCTTCACCAGGGTGGTGGCGGTCGCGCCCCGATTGCCGAGCGCGTCGGTCGCGTAGCCGCTGACCAGCCGGCCGGCGGTGTCGGCGGTCACCGTGGTGTTCCCGCTGACCGTGCCGCTGCCGACGCCGGTGCCGTCGTCCGCGGTCCAGCTCACTGTCGCGTCGGATCGGTTCCAGCCGACCGCGTTCGGCGCCGGTGCGACCTCTGCCGTCACGGTCGGCCCGGTGTTGTCCAGGACGTATGACGCGGTCGTGGTCGCGGTGCGCACCGCGCAGTTGTTCTTGTTGTTGCTCTCGCCGATCGAAACGGGCTTCGTCTGTACGCCGTCGGCTACCGACGACGGCTCCGTCGGCACTTCGAACGTCCACGAGGTCTTGCCGGCCGTCGATGTCTGCATCGGTAGGCCGGCGACCTCCACACACTTGGTGTCAGCGCTGGTGTTCACAGTCAGGATGAGCGACGAGCCGCTCTTGGCGTAGTACGCGCCGCCGGCCGACACTCCGCCGGCGGTGTAGGTGGCCGCGGGCGTCCCGAACGACGCCGCTGTCACCGGCCCGCCGGCAGACAGCAAGGCGGCGACGACACCGGCGACCAGGAGGCCACGCGGCACGCACCGGCGGATGGATGGGAAGGTCATGAGGCTGCTCCAGCCGAGGTCAGGTCGTGGGATACGACCGACATGTCGACCTGGAGGCGCCGGAGTCACAGCCTAGGGAGGGATTGATTCCCATCGGCGCGCAGGCCGGACCGAACGTCCTGCCGACCTCGGACCTTCGGCCCGCCCGGAAGATCTGATCCCTAGACGAGGCGGTCCTCGAACTCGCCGGTGGCCGGGTCCTTGAGGATCAGCTTTGTGGTGCCGTCCGGCATCGCCTCGCGCTTGATGACGGTCTTGCCCTCGTACGTGGCGCCGGTCGGGCTGAGGCGTGCGGTCTCGCCGCCGCGCCACTCGAGCTCGACCGGTTCCCAGGCCTTCGACTTCGCCGAGCGGTAGCAGGCGTCCATCACGGCGTTCACGACGTAGCCGTCGTAGAACGTCTCGACCGGTTCGCGGGCCTCGTCCATCGCGGCGAACATGTCGGCGAACATCTCGACGTAGCCGTACTCCGCGAGCTCGTCGGCCACCGGGAACAGCCAGCCGGCTTCGGTTTCGGCCTTCTCGGCGACATAGCCACCGCTGCCGCCCGAGCTGAACATCTCGAAGCCCGTACGCAGGGAGTGGTTCAGCCAGACCGTGCCCTCCGAACCCGCCACCTCGTCGCGCAGGTCCATGCCGCCGCGGAACGCCCACGAGACCTCGAACTGGCCCATCGCTCCACTGTCGAAGCGGATCATCGCGATCGCGTTGTCCTCGGCCTCGATCGGATGCACGAGCGTGTCGGCCCAGCACATCACCTCGACCGGACGATTGCCCTTGCCGACGTACGACCTGATGATCTCGATGCAGTGGCACGCGAGGTCGACGATCGCGCCGCCGCCGGCCCGCGATCTGTCCCAGAACCACGCGCTGTGCGGTCCGGGATGCGTCTCCCGCGACCGCGCCCAGAGCACGTCACCGATCGCGCCCTGGCGGACGGCCGCCAGCGCCTTCAACGTCTTCGGCGTGTACGCCAGATCCTCCAGGTAGCCGGCGAACACACCGGCGGACTCGACCGTGTCCAGCATCCGCCTGGCCTCGTCAGCCGTACGTCCGAGCGGCTTGGTGCACAGAATCGCCTTGCCGGCCTGCGCTGCCAACGACACGGCCTCCTCGTGCCGGTCGTTGGGGATACCGATCACAACGGTGTCGATGGCTGGATCCTGGATCGCCGCCGCGAGGTCGGTCGTGTGCCGCGCGATGCTGTGCTGCGCCGCGAACTCCGCCGCGCGTTCGGCACGGTGGGAGTAGACGACCTCAACGCGGTCCGGCCCGCGGCCGGCGTGCACCGTCTTGACGTAGAAGTCGCCGATCAAACCCGTGCCCAGCAAGGCGATCCGGTGTCCAGCCATCGTCACCCTCTCAGTCCAGAACCTGCTCCAGAACGTCAGAACGTCAGAACGTCGTCGTCAGCTCGACGGCCTGGCCCGTACGCGCCGACTCCTCGACCTTCAGCATGATCTCCAGTGCGTGCCGCGCATGGTTGGCGCTGAGGACCGGCCGCTCACCCGAGCGGATGCAGTCGGCCAGGTGGTCGACGAGGATGCCGCGCTGCAGCTTGTCGGTCCAGGCCTGCGCCCGCCGCAGATGCGGCCAGCCGTTGGTCTCGACCCATCCGTCGACACCGTCGAGTACGTCGGCGGCGTAGACCTCCAGCGGATCCTCGCCGCGCCGCCCGACGACGTTCAGGACGCCCTTGCGGCCGAAGATCTCGATCTTCGGGCTCTTGGACGCGTGGACGTTGAACGTGCCGTCGACCACGGCGAACGTCGACCCGCCGAAGTCGAGCATGAAGAGGTTGTTGTCGTTGGCGGTGACCTCGATCGAAAGGCCCTTGAACGGCCCGCCACGCACGGTCCGGGTCGGCTCGGTGATGCCGCTGAACGCCACGACCCGCTTGGCCGGGCCCAGCAGGCCGGTGATCTCGTGGATGCCGTAGACGCCCATGTCGAGCAGCGGCCCGGACCCCTTCTGGTAGAACCACGTCGGGTCCATCGGCCAGCCGCCGGGCCCGCCGCCAGGGCCGGCGTGCGAGCTGCGCACCCGGGCGAACGCGACCTTGCCGACGACGCCCTCGTCGAGCAGCCGCCGTGCCTCGCGGTAGGTCGGCTCCATCATGTCGGGCGGCGAGGACACGATCTGCAGTCCGTTGGCCTCCGCGGTCTCGATGATGGCGTTCGCGTCGTCCATCGTCGTCGCGAGCGGCTTTTCGGTCGCGAGGTGCTTTCCGGCCCGCACGATTTTCAGCGAAGTTTCACCGTGATAATTGATCGGTGTCACGTTGACCACGGCGTCGAGTTCGGCGTTCTCGAGCAGCGAGTCAACGCCGTCGTAGACCTCTGGGATGCCGAATTCCTTGGCCGCCTCCTGGGCCCGCTCGACAACCGGGTCGGCGATCGCGACCACCTCGACCTTGTCCGCGATCCACTTCAGGTTTGGCAGGATTCCGTAACCCACCGTCGCGATCATCCCCGCACCCAGCATGCCGATGCGCAAAGGTGCCTGTTTGTCGTCCGGTGTCGCCGCGGTCATTATGCGTTGCCTCCATCAAGAGCTGTGCGTGCCTGATGTCTATTCTTTTCCGACTCGGCGGCTTTCCGCCCACTCTCTGCGTGTAAAAACATCCGGCCACAAACGGACACCGGTGATGGGCCGGCGAGCCGATACGTTAGGACCAGACCTACCCGTAAAGGAGCAAGCTCACCATGACGGCAGCACCCACCAAGGTCGCGATTGTCGGGCTCGACCACTGGTACACCGCGGTCCCGCTCGCACAGGAGTTCGCAAACCGGCCCGACACCGAACTGGTGGGCATCTGGGACGCCGACGCCGCCCGGGCCAGGCAGATCGCCGAGCAGGTGGGTGCTCCGGTCGCCGAGTCCGCGGCGCAGTTGATCGAGGACGAGTCCGTCGAGGTCGTCGGGAGCTTCGTCAGCACCGACCAGAACCCCGCGCAGGTGATCGCCGCCGCCAAGGCCGGCAAGCACATCGTCTCCATCAAGCCGCTGGCCCGCACGCTGGAGGAGGCGACGTCGATCGTCTCGGCGGTACGCGAGGCGGGCGTGACCTTCGTTCCGGCCGAGTCGCGGGTGCGGATGGCGGCGCATTCACAGCAGCTGCGCACCTGGGTGCGGGAGGGGCACTTCGGGCAGCCGCTCACCGCCAACTTCGCGATGTGGGCCGGATTGCCGCAGGGCTGGCGCGGAGACGCCCAGCCGGGCTGGTTCGCCGACCGTGACCGGGCGCCCGGCGGCGGGTGGATCGACCACAGCATCTACCACATCGACCTGCTGCGCTGGCTGTTCGACGCCCGCGTGACGTCGGTGACGGGCACGATCGGCAACCTGAAGTACCCCGACCTCCCGGTCGAGGACTACGGCACGGCCGTGATCACGTTCGACAACGGCCTGGTCGCGACGATCGAAGACACCTGGACAGCGCCGAGCGGCGGCGGGCGGCAGCAGATGAGCCTGGTCGGCACCGACGCGGCGATCGTGCAGGACAGCCTGTCCGGGAAGCTGTCGGTGAGCGGGTCGCTGCAGCCGTTCGGCGGGTGGATCCAGCTGCCGAGCCCGGCCGGCTTCGCGACCGGCGCCGACGACATCCTGTCGGTGGTCCGCGGCGAGAGCGAGCCGTTCGCCACGGTCGAGGACGCGTGGGACAACCTCGCGGCGTGCCGTGCGTTCTACGAGGCGGCCGCTTCCGGAACGTCGGTGGCGCCCGCACGCCTCTAGGGACTCCATCCGCCTGGTCACGCCGGCGGTCGCGATCGTTCACGAGTCGTGGATCGAACCCGATCGCACCGCGCACGCGACCTACGTCCTGGCCCGCGGGGATGAGGCCTGGCGGGTCACCACGACCACTGTCGTCGTCCGGCAGTAGCAGGTTGCCGGCCGGTTGCGGCGGATGACCGCCTCGCTCGACGCGGTGCGGCAACAGCCCCGCCTGGAGTTCTTACCAAATTCCTACAGGCCGTCCGCAAGGCCCCGATTCGACCTGGCGCGGCTCTAGCGTCACCAGACATGCGGGTACTCGTCACAGGCGGCCGAGGGTTCATCGGCGGCCATATCATCCAGGCGCTCCATGCCGCCGGCCATGAAGCGGCGGTGTTCGACCTCGCCGACAGCACGGACTCCGACGTACGAAACCAGGAGGCTGTCGAGGCCGCCCTGGCAGGCGTCGACGCGGTCTGTCACCAGGCCGCCAAGGTCGGTCTCGGCGTGAGTACGGACGATCTCCCCGACTACGCCTCCCACAACGACGTCGGCACCGCGGTCCTGCTCGCCGCGATGGCCCGCGCCGGACTCCCCTGCCTCGTGCTGGCCGGCTCCATGGTGATCTATGGCGAGGGCGCCTACACCTGTCCTTCCCACGGCAGCGTGCCGCCCGGTCCGCGCCGGGTCGAGGACCTCGAGAACGGCCGGTTCGAGCCGCCCTGCCCCGAGTGCGGCGCCCGGCTCGAGCCCGGCCTGGTCACCGAGGAGGCCCGCCCGGATCCCCGGAACGCCTACGCCACCAGCAAACTGGCCCAGGAGCACTACGCCGCCAACTGGGCACGCGCCACCGGCGGCCGGGTCGCCGCCCTGCGGTACCACAACGTCTACGGCCCGGGTCTCCCGTTGAACACGCCCTACGCCGGCGTCGCCGCGTTGTTCCGGTCGGCGCTGCGGCGCGGCGAGTCGCCACGGGTGTTCGAGGACGGCGGACAGCGCCGCGACTTCGTGCACGTACGCGACATCGCGGCCGCCAACGTCGCCGCGCTCGAGGCGGCCGCAGGAGAAGGGATCGAGCCGGGAACGCTGCGCGCCTACAACGTCGGCAGCGGTACGCCCCGCACCGTCGGCGACCTCGCGGGTGCGCTGGCCAAGGCGCTCGGCGGCCCGGATCCGGTGGTGACTGGCGAGTACCGGCTGGGCGACGTCCGGCACATCACCGCTTCCTCGGAACGGATTCGCCACGAGCTCGGCTGGAAGCCGCAGGTCGCGTTCGAGAACGGCATCGCCGAACTGGCCGCGGAGGAGACAGCCGCATGACGACCGTAGACGTGATCTTCCCGTGCCTGAACGAGGCGGGCGCGCTGCCGTGGCTCCTGCAGCGGATGCCGGCCGGCTACCGCGCCATCGTCGTCGACAACGGGTCGACCGACGGGTCCGACCGGATCGCCTCGGAGCACGGCGCGCTGGTCGTCCACGAGAGCCGGCGCGGCTTCGGATCCGCTTGCCACACAGGGCTCGAGGCCGCCACCGCCGACGTGGTGGCGTTCTGCGACGCCGACGGCTCGCTCGATCCCCAGGAGCTGCCCGGCATCGCCCGGCGCGTGCTCGACGGCGACTCCGACCTGGTGCTCGGCCGGCGAAAGCCCACCGGCCGCGGCGCCTGGCCGATCCACGCGCGCGCCGGCAATCTCGTACTGGCGCACCTGGTCCGGCGCAGCTGCGGCGCCCGGGTCGGTGACCTCGGCCCGATGCGCGCCGCCGGCCGGAAAGCCCTGCTGGGCCTGGAGCTGCGGGACCGCAGGTTCGGCTACCCGCTGGAGATGGTGGTCAGGGCGGCCAACGCCGGCTGGCGGATCGACGAGCTGCCGGTCGCCTATCGCCCGCGGACCGGCAAGTCGAAGGTCACCGGCACCGTCCGCGGCACGCTGCGGACCATTCACGACATGCAGAACGTGCTGACGGAGGCCGGCCATGCCCGTTGACCGTACGATCGTCGTGATCGCGAAGGAACCGCGGCCGGGCCGTGTCAAGACCCGCCTGACGCCACCGTGCTCGCCGGAGGAGGCCGCCGGCCTGGCCGAGGCGGCGCTGACGGACACGCTCCAAGTCGTCGCCGAAACCCCTGCCGTACGAAGGGTCCTGGCGCTCGACGGCCGGCCCGGCGACTGGCTTCCGGCCGGCTTCGACGTCGTGCCGCAGGCCGACGGCGGACTGGACGAACGCATCGCGGCCGCGATCGCACCGATCGACGGCCCGATGGTGCTGGTCGGCATGGACACGCCACAGCTCACGTCCGCCTTGCTGGCTTGCGACTTCGCCGACAAGCCGGCCTGGATCGGGCTCGCCGAGGACGGCGGGTTCTGGGCGCTCGGGCTCGCCTGCCCGGATCCCGGCCTGGTCCGGGGCGTACCGATGTCGACTCCGTACACCGGCGCGGTTCAGCGCCGCCGGCTGGCCGAGGCGGGCTTGGAGATCGGCGAGCTCCCCCGGTTGCGCGACGTCGACGAGTGGGACGACGCGCTGGCCGTCGCCCGGACCGCCCCGCACACGAGGTTCGCCCGGCAGCTGCGCCGGATCCAGGACAGGGCGGCCTGAAGAGATGCGAGCACCGATTGTTCTCGACCTGACCGGCTGGGCCCGTCCGACCGATCCGGTCGACGAGCTCGTCCTCGAACGCTGCAAGGCCGCCACGCTCGACGTCGGCTGCGGCCCTGGCCGGATGGTGCTGGAGCTCAACCGGCGCGGCGTGCCCGCACTCGGCATCGACGTCGCGCCCGAAGCCATCCGGCACGTCGTCGCCGGCGGCGGACTGGCCTTGCGCCGCTCGGTTTTCGGCCGGGTGCCCGGCGAAGGCCGGTGGCCGACCGCGCTGCTGCTGGACGGCTGCCTCGGCATCGGCGGCGCGCCCGAGCGCCTGCTGCGCCGGATCCGGCAACTGCTGTCACCCGGCGGAGTCGTCTACGTCGAGCACGATCCCGATCCCGACCGGCTCGACCGTTCGACGGCTCGCGTGCACGCCCGGCAGTTCGACTGGGCGGTCGTGGGCTGGCGGCATCTGGCCCGGGCCGCGTCGACCGCCGGGCTGGAGATCGAGGAGACCTGGACGGCCGGCGACCGCTCGTTCGCCGGCCTGCGTTCGCCGGGTTCGACGCGTTCACCCGGTTCGACGCCTTCGGCAAAGGGGCCGTCATGCAACTGAGAAAGCTCGAAGAGCTGGGACCACCGCCCGGCCCGTTCCGCCGTGGCTTCTGGCGCAGCCCTCTCCGCGGGCCGTGGCTCACGTCCGTACTCGGTCTGGTGCTGCTCGTCGGCCTGACGATCGTGTTCGTGACCGGGCTGCTCTCGTATGCGGCCTACAACCCGGATCTCGGCAACGATCACACTCCGGACAAGGGTCTGCTCGGCTTCTATCTGTTCGACTGGCCCACCCGGCCGAGCCGGCTGTACCAACTCACGCAGGGCCTGCACGTGCTCGTCGGCCTGGCGCTGATCCCGGTGCTCCTGGCCAAGCTGTGGTCGGTGATTCCGCGCTTCTTCGCCTGGCCTCCGGTCCGCTCGCCCGCGCAACTGCTGGAACGGCTCACGCTGGTGTTCCTCGTGGGCGGAGCGGTGTTCGAGTTCGTGACCGGGCTGATCAACATCCAGTACTGGTATCCGTTCCCGGCCGGCTTCTACGCCTCGCACCTCTACGGCGCCTGGGTCTTCATCGGCGCGCTGGTACTCCATGTCGTCCTGAAGACGCCGAGGGTCGTGCACGTCCTGCGAACACAGGGCCTGCGGCCGTTCAAGGCCGGCGTCGCCGACACGCGACCGGAGCCGGCCGAGCCGGAGGCCGAGCAGGCCGACACGCTGATCCCGCCGGCCCCGGCGCCCGCGACGATCTCCCGGCGCGGCCTGCTGGCCGCCGTCGGCGGAGGCTCGCTGCTCGTCCTGCTGCTGACGGCGGGCCAGACGATCGGCGGGCCGTTGCGCAGGCTGGCGTTGCTCGCACCGCGCGGCGGCGCGCAGGACTTCCCCGTCAACAAGACCGCGGCGAGCAGGGGCGTGACGCCGGACGACGTGGGACCGGACTGGCGGCTCGAGCTGCGCGGCGGGCGTATCGTCCGGCTGTCCCGCGCCGACCTGCTCGGGCTGCCGCTCCACACCGAGGAGATCACGCTCGCCTGCGTCGAGGGCTGGGCGACGACCCGAACCTGGACCGGCGTACGACTGCGCGACCTCGCCCGCCTCGCCGGTGCGTCACAGGCCGGCCGGGTGCTCGTGGAGTCGCTGCAACCCCGGGGCGGGTTCCGGGCGGCGTACCTGCGGAAGAACCAGATCCTGGACCCCGGCGCCCTGCTCGCGCTGCGGGTCGACGGCGAGGAGCTCACCCTCGACCATGGCTTCCCGGCGCGGATCATCGTGCCGAACAACCCCGGCGTACACAACACCAAATGGGTCTCCCGGATGACGTTCGAGGTCTGAGATGCGCAGGTTCTTCCAGTGGTACGGCGGCAACCCCCTCCACCTCCTGGTGTTCGTCGCCACGATGGCGGTGACGGCGTACGCCATGCTGAAGCTGCTCCCACGCAACCCGATCGGTGTCATCGTCTGGTTCGGCGTGGCGATCGTGGCGCACGACCTCGTGCTGCTGCCGATCTACAGCCTGGCCAACCGCTCGGTCTCGGCGGTGCTGCGCCACCGGGCGCTCCGGCTGCGGCTGCCCGCTCGCACCTGGCTCAACCACATCCGCATCCCGGCCGCGCTGTCCGGTCTGCTGTTGCTGACGTTCTTCCCGCTGATCGCCGGGATCCCGAAGAACTTCGCCCAGATCAGCGGCGGGCCACTGCCGCCGTTCCTCGGCCGCTGGCTGCTGGTCACCGCCGTCCTGTTCGCGGCCTCCGCCATCGCGCTCGCTGTGCGCGTCCGGCTGGCCACACCGCGCCGATAGAACAGTTAATTCCGGCTTGACAGCCGGTTCAGCTCAGCCTGCCCCAAAAGGCAATCGGCATTCCCGGACGGCCATCGAAAACTGCCTCCAATGCTGCTCGTGCGGAGCAGTCCGTCCATGAGACCGGCGCTCACACTGAAGCACCGGTTCGCAGCGATGTCGTGTTGACACCGATCTGTGGCCGAAGTCCATTACACAACCGTAAGGACAGCAAATGGCTGAGATGATTATTCCGTCCACCTATATCGAGGTCCGGGCGGAGGGACTCATCTCTGCGGGCCGCATCGCCACTGGAGTGGTCGGCGTGCTCGGCACCGCGGCGAATGGTCCCGTGGGGACGGCGGTCCCGCTGTCCGGCCTGGCCGCGGCCCGGCAGCTCTACGGCGCACCTGACAGCTTCACCCAGCCGACCGGCACCGAGCCGTTGACACTCGTGCGGGCGCTGGAGCAGGTCTACGCCAACGGCGCGTCGTCGGTCGTCGCCGTGCGGGTGGCGGGGGCGGGACAGGCGTCCGCGACGTTCACGCTCAAGAACGGCACCGGCTCGGCGGTCGCGACCCTCACAGCCCGCCAGCCAGGCACCGACGGGAACGCGATCCGGGTGCAGGCCGGTCCGGCCGAGGCACCTTGCGACATCGCCGGCGAGGAACACACCACCACGTTCGGCTCCTTGCGGTTTTCCCGGGTGCTGCCGTCCTCGGCGAACCGGATCCGCATCGTTCGCGGCATCTCCAAGCGGGTCGACACCCTCGAGATCGTCTACCGGCACATCGTGGAGGACGAGCGCGTCGTACCCGACGCGTCCAGCCGGTACGTCCTCGCCCAGCACCCGGTCGTGACGCCGACGGCGAGCCCGACGGTCGCCTCCGTCAACCGCGTCACGGTCACCGCGGCCGACGGCACGACCAAGGCGTACGGCGACGGCGACATCCTCTATGGATCGGGCGGCGCGCCCGGTGCCGGCGAGGTGCGGCTTTCCGACTCCACCGGCGAGCTCACGTTCGCCGCCGCCGAGCAGCCGGCCGCCGGCAGCACCGTTCGCGCGACGTACGCCGTGCAGGCGCCCGATCCCACGGCCGGCCAGATCCGGCTGAGTGTCTGGGACGGGACGCTCGACTTCGCCACCGCGGATGCTCCGAAGAGCGCCGACGGTGACAAGCTGCAGGCGTGGTACCGCGTGGACGCCGCCAGCTGCGTCGAGGTCCGCCTCGAGCGCGGCACGGCCAGCGAGAGCTACGTCGTGCCGGCCGGCACGGTCCTGGCCGAAAGAGTCAACCAGAGCTCGGCTTTCGCCTCGGTCGAAGCCGACGACACCCATGGCGGCGAGCTGCCTGCCTCCGGCGCCGACGGCTACTTCGGCACCGGCGCGAACGTCGCCGGCGCCAACGGTGAAGTGGCCACCGCGGACGACTACCGCGCGGGCCTCGACGTGCTCGCCGGGCAGCTCATCAACATCGTCGTGCTGGCCGGACAGGACGCCGCCACGATGGGCTCGGTGCTGCTCGGCCACCTCAACGAAACCGAGCAGGCCGACCACGAACGCATCGGTGTGATCGGCGCGAAAGGCAGTACGGTCGCGGAGTTCCTCGGCCACTCGACAGCCGCTGACCGGATCGTGCTCGTCGCGCCCGGACTGCGCGACTCGACGGGCACGGTGCTGCCGCCCGCCTACACCGCGGCGGCGGTCGCCGGGCTGCTCGGCTCCCTCTCGGTGCAGACCAGCCTGACCAACAAGCCGCTGAACGTTCCCGGCCTGGCGATCGACGTCAACCGGGGCGAGCAGGCCCAGCTGATCCGCCGCAACGTCCTCACCGTCGTCGACAAGCAGGGCTTCCGCGTCCTCAAGGGCGTGACGACCGCCGGCGAAGGCACGCCGTTCTCGGCCATACCGACCCGCCGGATCGTCGACTACGCCAAGTACGGCGTGCGTTCCGCGGCCAATCCGTACATCGGCCGGCTGAACAACGACCGCGTCCGTTCGGCGATGAAGGCGACTCTGGACGCCTTCCTGACCGGCATGGTCCAGGACGAGGCACTGACGTCCTACACGCTCGAAGTTTCGGCTACTCGCGCGCAGGAGATCGCGGGCGAGGTCGCGGTCACGATGACCATTCAGCCGACCTTCAGCATCGAGTACATCCGCGTCACGATGATTTTGAGCTGACCGCCTCGCGGCGAAGGAAAGGTGAACACCAGAGATGGCGAACGACGTGTACCGGGCCATCGACGCCAGCCTCATTGTGAGCGTCGGAGACAGCAACGCACCAGAAGGAGCCGCGGCCGGCGGCATCGTCGAGCAGTACGACCTCAGCAACACGGTCGGCAGCCTGCGCGATGTCGTCATCCGGGTGACGAGCGACGTCCGCGCGGTCTACGAGATCGGCAGCCGCTACCCCACGCACCTGCGACCGGGTGTGGTCAGCGTCTCCGGTTCGGCCGACCGGACCCACATCAACGGCGCGCTGCTGCGGCTGCTGCTCGGCCAGGGTGCGGTGAGCCCACCCGAGTCGGCGAACTTCGTCCAGCCGGCGTTCAACATCGTGGCCAACCTGACGTCGTCGGCGTCGCCCGACTCGTTCTCCAAGGTCACGCTGTTCGGCGTCCAGTTCGACAGCTGGAACTACCACGTTCCACTGGAGGACTTCGTGATGGAACGGGTCTCGTTCCAGGCACTGCGTATCGCGTTCGAGGAAGCCTGATGTTGTCGGCCGGCGACCTGCTGGCCGGCAGCCGGGTAGTGCACGAGGTGGTCGTTCCGGGGCATCTGCTCAACCCTGGTGGCGACTCCGCCGACGGGATGGTGAAGCTGCGGCCGCTCAGCCTGGCCGCGCTGAACCTGATCTCCAAGGCGGCAAGGGACGACGCCGGCCTGATCCCGGTGCTGATGCTCAAGGAGTCGCTGCTCGAACCGGAGCTCGGCATCGACGACATCCGCCGCCTGCAGGTCGGACTCGTGCAGTACCTGCTGGACCGGATCAACGAGATCTCCGGCCTCGGCACCGAGGACGGCGTGGACGACGCCGCCCGCAGCGCTCTCGGCGCGACACATCTGTTGCTGGCAAGGCACTTCGGCTGGACGCCGGAGCAGGTGAGCCGGCTGACCCCCGGCCAGGTGGCGATCTACCTGGCCGGCGTACGTCACCTGGTGGAGTACGACCAGGCGAGCGCCCGATGAACCAGGACCCATGGCGACTGCGGACCGAAGCCGTGACGCGCGCGACAGCCCGATGTTTCCGGCTGCCGGTGCTGGACGTTCCGGCTTCGCTCGACGCGCTGGAGGACCCGGAAGCCCAGCTGGACCGGCTGTTCGGCCGTTACCTGCCGGGATCCGAGGCTCCGCGCGACGCCCGCATCGCCATGGGCAACGCGACCACACCGGGAACGCTCGGCTCGAACACCAAGCCCGCTTGGGTTTCCACGACGGCGGGCGATGCGGCTCGGTGGCCGGGAATGACCACTCGGCAGGAGCTGCCCCTCGAGACCGCGACGCCGGCAGGTCCGGTGCCGGACCGGACGGCCGGAGCACGACGCCCGGATCCGCCTGCCGGGCAGGACGATCACGGCGGCCGGTTCCGCGCGGCCGGCGACGGTGGACGGGTGAGCAGCGGCCGGCCGCCGACCCGGATCGATGATCTGGCCGCGACGGCCGGAGCCGGCGAAGCCGGATCGCGAGCGCAGCCGAGAACCTCCGCCGCTGAACCGGACATACCACCGCGGGTGAGGAGCCGACTGGCCGGCGCGGATCTGCCGGCGGCCGGGATCCCTGTGGGCTCCGCATCCACGCCCGAGCTCCCGAGCGCCGCCACGCCGGCGGCACCGGCTGTACCTGCCGCGACCACACGATCGTCCGGTGTGCTCGCCGGACACCCGGAGCCGGTCCGGCAGCAGCCCGGCTCCACGACCCCACAACTCCCGGTGACCCGCCTCGGACGTGGCATCGCACAGCTCACCTCCGTCCTGCGTGCCGACGGCGTCGACCGTACGGACGGTATCGACGGCAACGGCAGCGGGACGGAACAGCCGCCGGCCGCCGCCGGCGTTTCGCCAAGCCAGGCAGGGCGATCGGCCACCGCACCGCCGGCCGATCCCGCCGATCAGTCGCGGCCGTACGCGCCGGCCGGCATCGACGCCCAGGCCGACCAGGCACTGGTGGCGACGATCGCCGACGAGGTCGCCGGCCGGCTGCGCGACGAACTGGAGTGGGAGTTCCAGCGGACCTACGGACTGGGTTGGTGAGCCGTGGCAGTCGAGCTTGGCGGGATCAGCGTCCACAACCTCACAGACGTCTCGGTACGGGAACGGACCCGGCTGGTCCGCCACCCGGTCCCCGGCATGGCCGGCGACGTGACCCAGGTGCTCGGACGCCCATGCGTCGAAGTGAGCTTCGCAGGTGCCTGCTACGGGCCGGATGCAGCGGACCAGGTGCAGAAGCTGCGCGACGCGCAACTGGCGGGCGAGCCTCTGGACTTCTTCGCCGAGGCGGTCGGCGAGAGCTTCGTCGCCCAGGTCGTCGTCGAGACGCTCGAAGTGGCGCAGCGGGCAGGACACCTGGACGAGTTCGGCTTCCGCTGCCGCGTCGTCGAGTACATCGAACCGCCGGAGCCGCCGGAGGCCGGCCTGCTCGGCACCGAGCTCGGCGACTTCGGAGACCTGGACAGCCTCCTGGACACCGAGGCGCTCGGCTTCGTCGACGACCTGCAGAACGCGCTGGACCAGGTAGCCGGGCTCACCGACCTGCTGACCGCGGTGCCTGACTTCGGCGACCCCACCGCCCGCCTGGGCGAGACGCTCGACTCGTTCACCGGTGCCGCCGGCGAGGCTCCCGAACTGCTCGGCACATTGAGCGACGGCGTGGCGGGACAGCTGTCGGGAGGCCTGCCGGGTGCGGACGAGCTCGCCTCGGCGAACGCCGGCGCGGCCACGCAGGCCGGTACGTTCGTCGAAGCCGTCCGTGGCCTGGCTCCGGACAACCCGGACTCGCCGCTGGCCGGCGTGGCCGGCGCCCTGAGCGGGATCGAGCAGCGCGCCGACGTCGACGTCAGCGGCATCACCGAGCAGTTGCCGGCCGCCCTCGAACGGGTCGACGGCGTGCTGCGGCCGGCGAACATCGAGTTCGTCGAGTCGATCGGCGAGGCCTACCAGACCGTACGGCAGACGCTGGACGAGCATCCGCTGCTCGCCCAGTCCGGCGGCGCCGGTGTGCTGGAGTCGGTGCTCGGCATCCTTTCCGACGTGTCCGGTGGGTTCTCCACCAACCTGGGCGCGGGAGTCGCCGAGATCCTCGACCTGGACGACGTGGCCACGCTGACCGAGGCGCTGGCGGCGATCGAGCAGCTGCGCACCTCGTTCCCCGACCACGTAGACGACCTGCTGCCGTTCCTCGCCCAGAACCTCGTCGGCCTCCCGGCAGGCCTGCTCGACGACCTGCGCACGCACCTGTCCGGAGCGCTCGAGATCGCCGTCACCGCCCAGAGCATCAACCTGCAGCCGCAGCTGCAGGCGCCGCTCACGGCACTGGCCAACGCCTACCTGGCGGTGGTTTCCGCTCTGGACGGCTTCGATCCCGCCGACGCTGCCGCATACGCCGGGCTGCGGGCCGCGCTGGACGCGTTGGGGACCGCGGCCGGCACCGCCGTCTCCGCGGTCACGGTCGTCTACAACGCGTTCGGTACGGCGGTCGACAGCTTCGACTGGCAAGCCGTCCTTTCCATCCAGCCGTTGCTCGACGCCGCCGCCGACGCGACCGCCGGGGTGCTGACGTTCGACGACCTGAGCAACGAGATCACGACGGTGCTCGAAGGTGTCGCCGCCGGCGTGGAGCGGCTGTTCGACACCGACGAGGTGACCCGGCGCGGCATGGTGTTCGCCGACGCGGTGAACCAGGTCGTGGACTCCTCGCCGCTGATGCTGGTCCGCGACGTCCTCGCCGAGTTCGTCGGCAAGCTGCGCGAGCTGATCGACCAGATTCCGCTGGAGGACGTCGAGGCCGCCATCGACGATCTGCTCACGCAGGCGAAAGGCGCGATCGACGACCTCGGCATCGACGACATCGTGACCAGCATCGAGCAGGCGTTCGCCGAGCTCGACACGTTCGTCCAGGAACAGCTCGACGAGGATCTCGTCGACGGCGTTCGCACCGCGCTGGAAGGCCTCGGCGCCCACACGCCGACTCTTCCGGTCAAGGACGTGCTGGCCAAGCTCGGCTACGTCGCCAACCAGGCCGGTGAGCTCGTCACGTCGCTGTCGGAGGGCGCCGCCGCCCAGCTGGACCAGCTCGACGCGCTCGTCGGGAGCCTGGAGGAGTTGCGCTTCACGCCGGTCACCGACGAGATCGTCGTGGAGCTGGGCGACGTCCGGGACCGGCTGAAAGCGATGGGTGCCGAGTCGCTGTCCGATGTCGAACGGCTGGCGATCCAGGGCGCGCTCGCGACGTTGCGCGCGTTGAACGTACGCGGCGAGGTCGTCGTCGGCCTGACCGCGGGATACGACGAGCTGGACGCGCTGGTACGGCAGGCCCTGCTGGCGATCCGCGGCGTGCTCGACGACCTGATGACCGTCCTCCGCCAGCTCGATCCCACGGCGTTGCTGCAACCGCTGCGAGCGGCCCTCGACGAAGCGACGGAGGCCGTGGGCAGCGCGTCGGCCCGCGCGTTGCTGGCACCGCTGCGCGAGCAGGCGGACGCGGTCGCCGAGTCGCTCGAGGCGCTACGGCCCGGCCGGCTGCTCGAGCCGCTGCAAGGAACGTACGACCAGCTCCGGGCGGCGGCCGAACTGCTGGATCCGCAACGCTGGCTCGGCCCGCTTTCCGAGGTGTGGTCGCAGGTCGAAGGTGTCCTCGACCTGCTCGACATCCGCCCCGCGCTGGAGGCCCTGGACGCCAAGCAGCACGAGCTGCTCGGCCAGGCCAGGCAGGCGATCCTGGACGCGCTCGACGACCTGAACCTGCCCGAGCCACTCGCCACGTTCGTCGCCGGACTGCGGCCGGCGATCGAGGCGATGACCGACGCGGTGCTCGGCGACCCCGACACGCAACTGCCCGAAGTCCTGCTCTACCAGCCGGTCCGCGAACAGGTGAACGCGTTGCTGCGGCCGTTGGACGAGGTGTACCAGTTGGTCGTCGACCTGGTGGCCGAGCTGCCGGAGGATGCCGTGGTCGGCGCGATGAACGCGCTGCGGCTGGGCGTCGGCGCGTTGGACGACGCCGACCCGAGCCGGCTGCTCGCGCGTTTCGTCCAGGCCAGGGACGCCTTCACCGCGACGACGCCGGACGTGCTGCTCAACGCCGTGGTCAGCCTGCCGAGCCTGCACCAGCGCTTCGAGCTACAGGCCGGCTCGGCGCCGGCCGAACGGCAGCAGGATGTCGAGGCGACCCGAGCCGCGTTCGTCTCCGTCGAGGCCGGCATCGACCTCGAAGCGCCCAGGCAGCTCCACGCGGAGATCGGTGCCCGGTTCTCGGTACGTGTGGCGGGGTTGGATCCGGCTCCGGTGGCGGAGTCGTACGCGCGGCTACGGGCCGGCCTGGAACGGCTGGTTCCCGAGTTCCTGCGGGGCGCCGAACCGCTGGACCTGCCCGCGATTCTCGCCGGCCTGGTCTCGCTCCGGCCGTCCAGCCGCACCCAGCATCTCGACGTCGCGATCGGTCGTCTGGTCAGTGGAGTCAGCAGGGTGCGCGCGGGCCTCGATCCCGTTGTCGCCAGGCTGTTCGAAGCCGTCCGCAAGGCCCTCGGCCAGATCAGCCCGCTGGTCGTCAAGGCAGCGCTGGACGAGCTCTACACGGCGCTGCACGAGAAGCTCGCGATCCTGGACCCGGGTGCGATCATCCCGCGCTTGCGTACCGAGTTGTTCCAGCCGTTCCTGGACGTGTTCGACGCCGTGGACCCGGCGCAGCTGGCGTCCCGGGTCGACGCGTCGTACACCGCCGCGGTGGAGACGCTGGCGGCACGCGTGGACGAGATCCTCGATGCCCTTGCCGGCGTGCTGGACCAGCCGCTGCGCCAGCTGGTCGAGGACGTCCAGGCCCTGATCGCCGAGCTGCAGGCCACGGTGACGGCGGCCGGCAACGCACTCGAGACCGTGGTCGACCGGCTGGAACGGCTGGACCTGGTCGTCCTGATCGACCGGCTGTCGATCGTGCTCGACAACCTCAGGACCAGCTTCGCTCTCGAGCTGGAGCGGGTCGCCAACGCTTTCGACGACATGCTCGACGCGATTCCGGTCGGAGGTGAGGTCAGTGCGTCTGCGAGTTTCTGACCGTGTGGCGGTCACTCCGCCGGAACGGGAACGGCCGGCGCTGGAGCGCCTCGACGCGATGCTGCGGGCGGAGCGGCGCGCCCGCGAGGCCGGCGAGCACTCCCATCGCTACGACTTCGACGCCAACGGCGACCTGCGAAGCATCGTGGAAGCCGACGGCAGGTGCACCAGCTTCGGCTACGACGAGCAGCGCCGGCTCAGCTCGGTGACCGACTGCAACGGCCTCCGCACCTGCTACCGCTACGACGACGCCGATCGGCTGACCGCGGTCGACGACGGCGACGTGCCGCATCGTTTCACCTACGACTCCGACGGCCGGCTCAGCCGCACCACGCACGGCAGGTCGGGTGGAAGCGTCTACCGCTACACCGGCGACGGCCGGCTGGCCGAGGCGCGGGCCGGCGCGATCAGCACGTCCTACGCCTACGCGGACACTGGTTCCGGCGCCGGCGTGACGGTGACGCAGACCCTTGCCGGGGTCGGCATCTCCGCCGAGCTTTCGTACGACGCGGACGGCCGGCTGTGCGAGCTGCGCACGCCCGGCGGCCATGTGCTGCGCCACCGGTGGGAGGCCGGCGCCTGGTCGTCGGTCGAGCTGGCCGGGCGGGCCCTGGGGAACGGTCTGCCGGACGTGGCGGAGTACGACAAGGTCGACCACCGGCCGCTCCGGGTGGCAGGGCACACCTACGAGTACACCGCCGACGGCCGGCTGGCGACCGACGGCAAGCTGCGCTTCGGCTACGACGACCGCGGGCGGTTGTCCGGCGCGACCGGCGACGTGTGCTGGCAGTACGACTACGACGCGACGGGCGATCGTGTGCTTCCCGAGCCGGTGCGGCTCAGCTACGACCGGCACGGCCGGGTCGTCCACCAGAGCCGGCCGGACGGCGACCTGACCTACCGCTACGACGACGCGGGCCAGCTGGTGGAGGTACGTCGCGACAGCGTGACCGTGGGCCGGATGGCCTACGACCACGCCGGGCGGCTCGCGCTGGCGATCCTCGGCAGCGCGGCCGAGCGGACCGAACGCTACCTCTACGCCCCCGACGGCACCTTGCTCGCCGTCACCGACGAGAACGGCGCTCCCGTACGGATTCCGGTGCGCACACCGCACGGCCTGCTCGCCGAGCTGACACCAGAGGGTGTGCGCTACCTCCGCGTCGACCACATCGGCACCGTGCACGCGGTCACCGGCGAGTCCGGAGAACTCCTTGCCCAGTTGGGCTACGGGCCGTTCGGCGAGCCGTTGCAGGACGCCGCCGTCTTCGGTGGGCGCACGTACTATCCCGAGCTCGGGCTCTACGACTTCGGTGCCCGGTGGTACGACCCGGCGCTCGGACGCTTCCTCACACCCGACAACCACACCGCCCGGCCGGACGACGCCCGGCTGGTGAGCCCGTTCCGCACCGGTGCCCGGCAGGCCGGCGAACGCGCCCGATGGCTGCCGGCCTGGCTGAACCAGCCGGCACTGCGTGACAGGTACGCCTTCTGCGGCAACGATCCGGTGAACCGCTTCGACCCCGACGGGCACTGGTCGTTCGGCTGGTTCCTGCTGAGCCTGCTGGGTGCGATCTGGACGCTGCCGAACACGTTGTTCGGCATGCTGATCGAGATCACCTGCCTGATCTCCGAGCCGATCCGCTGGATCCTGTCCGCGCTCGGCACCGCCGAGAGCTGGCAGGCCGTCGGATTCGACGCGGCGGCGTCAGGCAACCTCAACGCGTTCGCCCTGGTCTTCATCGGCGGCTGGATGGGCACCCTCGGCGACGGCGCGGCCGGCTTCCAGGCCATCACGTTCGGAAACGTGTTCTTCCTGAACCGCAAGCACACCGGCACCGCGACCAGCATCTACGAGCACGAGCTGCGTCACACCAACCAGTACGGCTGGTTCGGGCCGCTCTACCTCATCGTCTACCTGATCGACATCATCGCCAACGGATACGACGGTTCGTGGCTCGAGGGCGACGCGTTCGCACACGAGGTGCCATGACCATGCGCCCACAGTTCGCCCTGACCATGGGCGGTTTCAGCTCCGACACCGAGTCGCCGGTCGGGTTGCCGACGCGGATCGTCGTCGAACGCGACATGGACACACCGGCCGACGCGCTGCGCGTGACCTTCGGGCAGGCGGTGGACGTCGCGCCAGGCGATCCGGTCGAGCTGTCGCTGGGGTACGACGACACCGAGGTGGCCTTCACCGGGACGGTTACCTCCGTCCGGCCCGGGCTGACCGGAGCCGAGGTGTGGGCGCTCGGCGGCACGCTCGCGCTGCTCCGGCTGCGTACCTCCGCAGGATACGAACGCCGGGACGCCGGCGCGATCGTCAGCGACCTGGCCGACCAGGCCGGGCTCGACACCGGAACCATCGACGCCGGCGAGGTGCTACCGGCCTACACCGTCGACAAGACCGTGTCCGGCTACGTGCACGCCAGGGCACTGGCCGACCGCTTCGGCTTCGAGCTCTACGCCAACCGCGAAGGCAAGCTGATGTTCCACGCGCCGGACACGGGCGGCGGCGCGGCCACCTACACCTACGGCAAGGACGTGCTCGCGCTCACCGGCACCAGCCGGCAGCCGGGCCTGCTGGCCGCGGTCGGCGGCGAGAGCCCGGCGTCGGACAGCGGTGAGAACACCGTGCACTGGTTGACGATCGACGAGCTCTCGGGCCGGCCGGACGGTGGCTCCGACGCGCTCGTGCTCGACCCGGCCGCTCGTACGCAGGACCTCGCCGACCGGTTCGCCGCCGGGCTGGCAGCGGTCGAACAGCGAACCAGGCAGTCGATCCGGCTACGCGTGCTCGGCAGGCCGCAGGCCGAGCTCGGCGAGCTGGTCGGCGCCGACGGCGATCTCGCCGCGGGCCTGACCGGTTCGGGGTACGTCCGGGCGTTGCGGCACGTGCTCGACGTCCGACATGGCTGGACGACCGAGCTGTCGGTGAGCACCAGTGCGGGCGGCGGCGGCCTGCTGGGCGCGGTCGGAGGCCTGCTGTGACTGTCCCGACGAACGGCCACACGAACGGACCGTCGACCGGAACGATCGACATCATGCGCCGGGTCGCCCGGGCCGAGCTCGCCACCCGCAGGGGATGCCGGCTCGCCGTGGTGACCGCCACGCATCCGCACGAGGCCGAGGACGACGAGAACAACTACGAGGTCGACGTCCGGCTCAAGCACGAGGACCTGGAGCTGCACCGGATCCCTGTGTGTACGAGCATCCCGGGCTTCGCCGCGTCCCCGCGAGTGGACGACCTCGTGCTGGTCGACTTCCTCGACGGCGACCTCGCGCAGCCGGTGGTGATCGCCTGCCTCTACCACGCCGCCGAGCACCCTCCGATCTACGCCGACGGCGAGCTGATCCTCGAGCACCGCGTCCCCGACGACACGCGCAACCAGCTGCGCTTCGCCGCCGACGGCAGCATCCAGCTGCAGCGCGAGGTCACCAAGGCCGACCACAGCGAAGCCACCGCACGCATCCTGCTCGATCCGGACGGAACGATCCGGATCACCGTCAAGGACAAGATCACGTTGACGCTGGCCGAGGACGGCATCACGCTCGAGTCGCCCGACGTACCGGTGAGCGTGAAGTGCGACGGGCTCACTGTGGAAGGCGACGTGACGGTCAAGGGCGATCTGAAGGTCCAGGGCACGAGCGGCTCGACGACGATCAGCGGCCACGAGATCACGGGGGCGTGATGGGCGAGCTCAATCTCAAGGGAAACCTCAGCCTGATCGGCCCGCTGGACCTGAAGGACAAGGTCCTTGTCGACGGCAAGGAAGCGCTCATCCAGCTCTCGGCACCGAGCTCGCCGCAGCACGGCACAGCACCGCCGGTCAACCTGCCGCCGCCACCGACCGGACCGACCGACCCCGGCCCCAAGGTCTGGGTCATCAACAGCTTCAACCAGACCGTCAAGGCGAACGGAAAGGCGATCGTCACGCAGGGCATGGCGATGCAGGGCAACGTGCCGACCTGGCCCGGCATGGTGCTACCCAGCTCGAACAACCCGACCGTCAAGGCCAACCAGATCGCGATCTGCGTTGTCGGCGACAAGGCCGTGATCCTGCCCTCGGGCGGATCGGCGACGTTCAGCTCGAGCGGGCAGTAGGAGCAGGCATGGGCGTCGTTCACCTCACCATCACCAAGCCGTCGAACGGCCAGGTCTTCACCGGCGCGGCAGCCGTACCGCTGGCCGGGCGGGTCGACTCCACGCCTGCCGGTTCGTTGTTCTTCGCGTGGTACTCCAGCCTGTACGTCGCGCCGGATCCCGTGACCGACGCGGCGCTGCACCGGCCGGCGAATCCGCAGACCGAGGTGACGAAACCGCTCGAGATCGGCACGCACGTACTGACGTTCACGGCCAAGGACGTGGCCGGTGAGAACCAGGCGGCGATCGAGGCGGTCACCGAAGCCGGCCTGGCCGGAGGTCCACCGGATACGCCACTTCCCTGCCTGGTGACGGTTCTGACCGCGACGCTGTTGCAGCCGACGGCGCCGGGAACCAACCTGTCGAAGGCGGGCGCGGTCCTGGCCGCGAAGGCTCCGGTGAACTGGGCCCAGCCGGACTACCAGGCTAACAACCGCGTCGGTTACACGTTCACCTTCACCTCCGGATCGACGACCGTGCCGTTCACGCCGGCCCCGAACAGCCTCGTTTTCGAAGGGAATCCGGCACCGCCGAAGGTCCGCTACACCGGACCGCTGCCAGGCAGCCTTCCGGTCGGCGCCTACCAGTTGCGCGCCCGGGTCTTCGATCTGCAGAACACCGCCGTCGGGCACGAGAGTGCACCGCTGGCGGTCAACGTGACGGCATGAAGGGGAGGAGAACCGATGGCTGAGCGCTCCGAGCTTTGGGGGCACGACCTGGAGCTGGTCGGTGTGACCGGCGATGTCGACGTGGGCACCGACCTCGCGGCCGGCCCGGCCGGCGACCTGCGCCTCACCACCGGTGAGCAGAACATCGTTCAGGCGTTGGCGATGCGGCTACGTGTGCGGCGTGAGGAGCTCGCCCGGCTCGGCTACCCGGCCTACGGCTCGCGGCTGCACGAGCTGATCGGCCAGCCCAACAACGAACGGACGCGGATCCAGCTGATGGCCTACGCACGCGCGGCGATCGAGCAGGACCCCCGGGTCGCCGAGGTACGGACGGTCACCGCGACCGTGCTGCCCGGCGAGCGCGACGTCGTACGCCTGTCGCTCGACGTGCTGCTGATCTCGGAGCCGAACCCTCTGAACCTCGTGCATGACGTCCGACTGGGGAGCGTGACCGCGTGATCGATCCGGGACATCCCTTCTCCGTAACCCTTCCCGAGCTCGTCACCGGCCTGGAGGATCGGATCCGCGACGGTGTCGAGCAGCCGGCGAGCACGCGGTTCCTGGTGTCGGAGACCACGACGTCGTTCGAGCTGCCGTCGGGCACGTACGCCGTGACGCGGGTGGCGGGCCTGTCGCACGCCGAGTACACCGTCTTCGCCGCCGGCCAGCACTACGAGGTACGCGGCAACCGCCTGGTGTGGGCCGGCACCGAACGACCGGACTCCGGCAGCTGGCTGGACGTCGACTACACCTACCGCGACCGGCCGGCGGGGCTCACCGACTTCAACGCCGGCAGCGTGGTGAGCACGTTGCTGCGCGCGGTCGCGTACGAGATGAAGACGCTCTACGCCCAGATGGACGAGGCGTACCGGCGCGCGTTCATCGACCAGGCGACCGGAGTCGCGCTGGACAACGTGGTCGCGCTGCTCGGCGTCCCGCGCAAGCCCGCACAGGCGGCCAAGGGCACGGTGACGTTCTTCCGCAAGCGGGCGACGGACCTGCGGATCCCGATCCCGCCGCAGACCAGGGTCGCCGACCGGGCGGGCCGGGTGTTCGTCACCAGCGAGGCCGCGGGCATCGAGGCGAGCCTGGAGGAGTTCCGGCTGCCGCAGGCCGGCGCCGTGACGGTCACCAACTGGATCGCCGAGGTGGTCGGTGTCTGGCCACGCAGTGCGGACCCGGACACCGAACCGTCGCTGGAGAACACCCTCGACACCGACCCTCGCCTGCTGCACGTCGACCCGTCGGTCACGGCCGAGCTGCGGATCAGGTACCGCCCGCGCAGCGTGACGGTTCCGATCGACGCGCAGGCGCCCGGACCAGACGGAAACGCCGCGCCCGACACGATCGTCGTGATGCCGACGCCACCCACCGGCATCGACGGCATCACCAACGAGTCCGCGCTCACCGGCGGCGAGGAGGCCGAGCCGGACGACCAGCTCCGGGAGCGCGCCAAGCACGCGCTGGAGCGAGCCGGCAACGCCACGCTCGACGCGATTCGCTTCGCCCTGCTGGGCATCGAAGGGGTCAGCGGCGTGACCGTGACCGACCACGCGGCCGACGAGACGATCCCGCTGGGCGAGGTCTGGGTGCGCTGGGCGGGCGACGACGACGCTGCGGTGAGCGCTCAGGTCGACCAGGTCGTCAACAGCACGAGAGCGGCGGGCGTGGTCGCGCGGATCCAGCGGATCAACGAGGTCCGCCTGTCCGGAACGCTCTACGCGATTCCGGAGCCGGGAGCGCAGCTCACTGCCGCGGGAGTGCTGCTGGAACGCGTGGTCGCCACGCTGAACGAGTTGCCGATCGCCGAACCGTTGTCGCTGCGCCGCCTCACGGCGCTGGCGTACGACGTGCCCGGCCTGGCGGAAGTCGCCGAGAGCGTACTGACCTACACCAAGCCCGTGCCCGCGCAGGATCCGCCGGAGGAGACCGGCCCGGTGACCGACCCTTTCATCGTCGGCCCGACCGAGGTGGTGCGGGCGGCGTCCGGCGAACTGGCCGTGGTGCTGCTGGCCGGACCGTCGGTCAGCGCAGCCGACGGCGGGGGCGACACGCACACCCTCACGATCACACTGCTGGACCGGACCGGCCAGATCGCGCCGCTGACGACGTTCGCGCTCGACCTGTCCGTCACCGTGAAGGCCCGCTCCAAGGAGACGCCGGACCGGCCGGCGGCACCGGTGGGACGGACGGTCAAGCGTGCCACGTTCGGCGGCGACCACACCGCGACCGTCGGGTTGTCGCCGGCGGACTATCCCTCGTACAACAGCGACGAGCACCTGCCCGACCTGACCGTCGTCGTCTCCGCCGCGGTCTACCCGGGTCTCACCGAGGCCGCCGTCACGATCATCCTGCCGGACGGTGAGTGATGACCCTGGCCAAGACGCGGCACCTGACGTCGCTGTTCCCGGAGGCGTACGCCGCAAGGGATCCGGCCGCGTTGCTCTACCGGCTGCTCGACGTGATCGGCGCCGAGCTGACGATCGCCGACGACGGCGTCAAGCGGCTGCTGAAGTCGCACTGGGTCGCCTACGCGACGGGCGCCGGGCTCGACGGGCTGGCGGCGATCTTCTCGGTCGAACGGCGTCGCCTGCTGGACGGGTCGCCGGAACCCGACGAGGCGTTCCGGCAACGGCTGCGCGCGGTCGTGCCGATGTTCACCGGTGGCGGCACCGTACGAGCCGTCCGGGGCGCGGTGCGCTCGGCGCTCGGGCTGCCGTTCGATCTCGAGTCGATACCGCTGCCCGAGGCACTGCGCGCGGACCTGGACGCACTCGTCACCGTTCAGGAGTACACCGCCGGGCCGGAACGCATGGTCGGCGACACCGCGGTCACCGGCGACCGCGGCGAGCTGGTGCTCACGGTGGACTCGGCAACCGTGCAGGCGAACCCGCCGGAGTTCACACTTACCTTCGCCAGTGGCACGGGCTGGTCGCTGCGCGTCGAGCGGCTCGACGGTCCGGGGCTGATGAGTGCCGAGGACCTGCTCATCCCGGACGGCTCGACGTTGACGCTGCGGGCCGACGACGACGGCATGCTGCGTGCCGCGCTCGGCCTGGACGACGTGACCGGCTCCTTCACCACGCTCGACGGCGCCACGCCCGTGCCGCTGCCGTTCGTACCGCAGGGCCGCAGCCAGTGGCGGATCCAGGTCTCCGGTGCGCCGTTCGACATCGGTGTGTTCGACGACCACGCGTTCGGGCCGCCCGACGTGCATGCCGAGCTGCGCTGGCGCCGGGCCCGGCCGCTGACGTTCGAAGTCCACGTGCCCTATCACCTGCAGGCCGTCGTGGACGCGCTTCGGGAGCGGCACGGCTACACCGGCCAGTTGTTCGTGTTCGAGGGCCTGCCGCGCGAGTCGATCCAGGAAGTCGTCGACGACACCCGGGCGGCCGGCGTCGAGGGCAGCGTGCACTTCACCCTGCAGGCAAGGGATCGGCTCGAGCCGACCGAACGGCTGCGGATCGAGCTGACCCACCGGATCGCGGAGAACACGCGGCTGCGTGAGGAGCTGACGGCCGGCAGCGTGCAGCGCAGCCGGGAGAGCCAGGACCTGACCGAGCGGATCAGGCTGGGCGGCACGTTCGACGTGTCGACGTTCGACACCGACCACGGATTCAACTGACGGGACCTGACAGGAACTGACGGGAGCTGACGAAAGCGATGACGACAGAACGGATCGATCCGCGCGGAGCGCTGACCGTCCGGCTGAGTGACCAGGACGGCCGGATCGTGAACGAACAGCGGTACCGGAACCGGATCGTGAAGAGCGGCCGGCTCATGGTGGCGCAGATGTTCGCCGGTGGCACAGCTGGTCCGACGCCGGCGCAGATCGGCTTCATCGGCGTGGGTACGGACGGGACCGTACCGGCCGACACCCAGGCAGGGCTGATCGCCCAGCGCGGTACGCGGGCGGCGATCAGCGAGCGACGGTACGAGGACTTCGTCGACGGGACCGGCGGCAACGCCGTCGCGCGGGTCCGGGTCATCCTGACCGCGGTCTTCGACTTCGGCGAGGCCAACGGAGCCGCGCCGCTGCGCGAGGCCGGCAGTTTCAACGCCGCGACGGCCGGAGTGATGTACAACCGGGTGGTTTTCGAGCCGGTGACGAAGACGGACGCGTTCAAGCTCACCCTGCTGTGGGACGTGGAGTTCTAGGAGGAATTGATGGCATACGCACCGGCAAACCCGTATCCCAAGGGCCGCGGTGACTCGATCCGCTCGGCCGACTGGAACGAGGCGATCAACGAGCTGATCCGGCTGGAGAACGACAAGTTCAACAAGAGTGGCGGCACGGTCTCCGGCAACCTCACCGTGACCGGCACGATCTCCGGCACCCTGGCCAACAACATCGTCGGCCCCAACCAGATCGCCGCGAACGCGGTGACGACGGCCAAGATCGCCGACGGCAACGTGACCACCGCGGAGCTGGCGGTCGGATCGGTGACAACCGACCGGATCGCCGACGCAGCCGTCGGAACCGTCAAGCTGGACGGCTTTCTGGCCTACAACGGCGCACTGAGCATCGCCGGGAGCGGGACTGCCCTTGTCGGTTTCGCCGGCGAGTTCCTGGACAGCAACCCCCGCTTCTACAACCTGCTCGCCTTTCCACACGGCACCGTGAACGACAGCTACATCACCTGGAGCTTTCAGTACTACACCTATGAGGCGCAGGTTGGGCGGTTCTTCTCGTCTCCCTACCTCCTGCTCACCAACCTCCGGTCCGCCGCGACCCAGATCCACCTCAGGGTCTGGGCCCTGCGCGGACCGGCGTAACACAGAACGAGAAAGGTCGGCACGATGAGAACCTTTGTCACCTATGACGAGAACGGCGAGATCCAGTCGGTGATGCAGGCCGACGTGCTACCGGCGTCGATGGACCCGGACCTGCCCGAGGTCCCGCCGGTCCCACCTGGTTCCAGCCTGCAGGTCGTCGAGATACCGGCGGGCAGCGGCGTGGTCAAGCTGAGTCCGCTGGAAATACACGAGAACTACCGGTTCGACGTCAAGCGCGGCAAGCTCGTCCGCAAGCGGCAGTCCGCCAGGCCCGAGTCCGGCACGGACAGCGGCGAGGACGAATGAGCCTGCGGACCGCGCTCGACGAGTTGCTGCGCGCCAGGCTTCCAGGCCTGCTCGGTGGCGCCTCTCCCCCGGTGTCGCTCACCGTCGAACGGGCGGCGCTCACCGTCGAGACGTTGCCGCACAGCCCGGCCGATGCCGAGCCGCGGTCGCACGACGGGTTCGACCTGCTGCCGCTGAACGCGGCCACGCCGGCCGGTCCGTTCGCGCTGACGCAGCCGCCCGCGCTCGGCCCGCGACGGGTCTGGCTGCAGGGCGACCTCGGCCGGATCACCCTGCGGGACAGTGAAGTCAGCTGGAGCGACACCGATCCGAAGCAGTTCACGCTCGACCTCGCCGGCCGTGACGTCACCGGCTCGACCCACGTCGGCGTGCGCTACTCCGTGATCGCCGTCCGCACCAACCTCCAGGCCGTCCAGGTCGTCCGCATCGTGCTGTCCGGCGCCGACGCCGGTGCGCTGGAGGGCGCCGAGGCGCTCGTGCTCGCCGTGCTGACGCTCGAGCTGACGGACGTGGCGGACGCGAGCGCGGCTGAGTACTCCGACGGCGACTACTCCGCGATCGTGACGACCGAGGCGATCGAGCTGACCGGCACGCCGGCGCCCAAGGAAGCCGAGGCAGACGACCCTGACGTGAACGACGATCGGGTCGTCGAGGTCAAGGCCAGGCTGCGGCTCGACGTCGGCCGCGCCCTGCACGACGACGAAGGCCAGCCGATCGAACGCGTCAGCACGCCAGGCCAGCCGGTACGTCCCGGCCACCCGGTCGACGTCCGGATCGACGTGGACGCCTAGAAACGCAAGAGCGTAAGGGGAAACCATCATGTCGCGGATCAGAGCAGCGTTGCGGCTCTCCAGTGACAACTACCTCCGGCAGCAGCAGCTCGCCTATCTCGGCGAGCGCGAGTTCACAGTGCTGCGCGAGACTGGCGAGGCGTTGTGGGTTTCCTGTACGGACGCTCAGCTGGAGCGCCTCGGCGAGCAGGGCATCGTCGCCCACCGGATCGACGACTCCGAGACGTTGGAGCTGCCGGCGTTGACGTTCGACCCCGCCGAAGGCGATCCGGAGCCGGCACCCGAGCTGACGGCAGCGGCCGAGCAGCCGTACTGGCTGGTGTTGTTCGCGGCACCGCCGGAGCCGCACTGGCTGGACGAGATCGTCTCGCTCGGCGGCGTGGCCGTCCGGGAGATTCCCGCGCAAGGCGTGGTCTTCAACCTTCCCGCGGACGTTCGGCCCGCGCTTGCCCAGCTCGGGTTCGTGGTGTGGTCCGGGCCGTACCATCCCGCGTACGCCGTCGACTTCAACCTGACCACCCGCGGACAGCCGTTCACCACCGCGACCCTGCGCGAGCTACAGATCTCGCCCGCCGCCTTGCCATCCGCTGACGGCGGCAACCTGCTGATCGGCCTCTTCGACGACATCGATCCCGAGCAGTTCCAGGCCCGGATAACCACGACCGGCGCCACGGTTCAGATCCTCGACCGTTGGTCGATCGTCGCCCAGGCCGACGCGACCCAGGCGCTGGCCATCGCCCGTCTTCCCGGTGTCGCATCTCTGGAAAGCTACGGCGCGCCGGTCCCCGGCCTCGACCGGAGCCGGGTCATCGTGGCCGCCGACCAAGTGGCCCAGGCCTTCGGCGGCAGGCAGTTCCTGGTCGACCTCGACGGCGCCGGAGAGATCGCCGGAGTGATGGACACCGGCCTCGACACCGGCGTACTCGCCACCATGCACGTCGACATCCGGGGCCGGGTGATCAACGCAGGTGGGCTCCTGCAGATCGACACCAACGGCCACGGCACACACGTCACGGGAATCATCGCGGGCAACGGCTCCGGTGCCGCTGCCCAAGCGCTTCCGGTGACCACGGCCGGCGTCGCACCCGCGGCGTTCGTCGTGTCGCAGCCGCTGACCAACGCCATCGTTCCGCAGCTGATGATCGCCTACCGCGCGGGCGCGCGAGCACACAACGACTCCTGGCGGCAGGGCATCGGGCCCACAGGCAACGAGTACACCGCGACGTCGAGTACCCAACTCGATCGCGTCTGCTTCGCACACCCGGACGTGCTGGTCCTCTTCTGCTCCCACAACGACGAGGAGGACCTGCAGCCGGCAGGCGGCGACGGCCTGATGGACATGCGCGCGCTTCGACCCGAGCAGGTCGCCAAGAACATCCTGTGCGTGGGCGCGAGCGAGAACGTCCGCAACAACCTGGGTCATCCCACCGGTTATCGGACCTCGGCGTTCCCCAACGCCGCCAACCGGTGGAGCCACGCCAGCTTCACGGCTGCCGATGCGCTGCCGTTCGCGATGTCGGACCAGGCGAACGAGATCGCGTTGTTCAGCAACCGCGGCAACGTGACGCGGAGGCTGCCCAACGGAACGCTCGCGCCGACCGGCCGGATCGCGCCGCACCTCGTCGCCCCTGGCACCAACATCATCTCGATGGGGTCCTCCTCCGTCCCCGGCGGCGCACCCAACCGTTACGCGTTCTTCAACGGGACCAGCCAGGCCACGCCGCACGTCACCGGCGCGGGCCTGCTGGTGCGGCAGTACTACCGCACGTTCTTCCGCCTGCTGCGCCGGCCACGGCTGCTGGAGGAGGTCCCATCCGCGGCCGCCCCACCGCCGACGCAGTTCTTCGGCCTGCCCGTCGCCTGCCCGCACGCGGACGGGCTGCTGCTGGCGTGGTTCACACCTGTCGTGCCTGCCGCCGCGGTACGGCTGATGGCGAACCGGACCGCGAGCACCCTCGTACCGGTGAACGCCAACCCAGTTCAGATCGGCACCGACGTCGGCGCTACTTCGTCGCCACGGGTCGCCCGGCACGGCGACGCGACGCTCGTCGTGCACCGGCAGAAGGCCACCGGTGTTCAGCTTCGACGGCTGAAACGCGACCTCAGCGTCGAAGCCACCTTCGGGACTGCCGGAACGGTGGCTGTGACGAACGGGGCGTCGACGACAGCCAAGCGTCCGCCGGGGCTGCTCGTCGTCGGAAACCAGGCAGCGGTCACCTGGGTCGAGGATGGGCCTGGCACGTTGCGATTCCGCTTGTTCAACGCGACCACGGGTGCCACCGTCGGACCGGAACGCAACCTCGGGGCGGCGAGCCAGCTCTCCCCGCATGGCGCGATCGCCCACGACGGCACGCGGTTCGCACTCGCCTGGGTCGACTCCAGCACGGCCGGGCACAATCGGCTGCGCTTCCAGCGGCTGGACGCGGCCGGCGCGCCGATCGGCGCCTCGACGGTGCTGGTCGATCAGGCCACGGTGCTGCGAGAGCCTCACCTGGCTTGGGATCCGGGCCGCCGGCGCTACCTGCTCGCCTGGTGCGACGAGATCGGCGGGGCCGGCGCGGTGATCCGGTTGCGCTTCCTCGACGCCAACGGCGTGGCGACCGGGAACCTCCTGACGCCCGTCTCCATCCCAGCCGGGCGGACCTGCCGCCGGCCGTTCGTCGCACCGCATCCCGTGCAGGGCGGCGTGCTGGTGTGGGAGGACGACACGCAGGACTCGGCGGCGGCCGCGCTCTTCGACGTCTACGCGACGATCCTCGACGCCGCCGGTACGCCGCTGGCGGGTATACCTGCCGATCCGAAGGATCCCCTGCTCCGCAACGTGTTGCGCGTCTCCGACAGTCCGCTGGCCACCTCCGGGTTCGCGGCGACCGTCGCCGCGGACGGCACGACAACCGTGGTGTGGCAGAGCGAGGACGAGATCAACAGCGACCGGCGCGGCGCGTACGCCCTCGTCATCACACCCGACGGAACCCTGCAGGCACAGGCGGATCCGAACACGCCGATGATCCGTGCCGGCGCCTACGTCAACCACATCCTGGCGCCCTATGCCGCAAGCCCCTCCCTGGAAGCCGTGAGCGCCTGCTGGGCCGGTGGGCAGCGGTTCGTGCTGCGCAAGACGCCGCAAGCCGCCGGCCTGAGTGTCGCGGAGCTGGTTCGCACCTCCGCCGATGGTGTGCCGGCACCGGCTGTCGTACTGGCCGGAACGGCCGACGTCGACCGGCACTCGATGCTGTGGACCGGGCAACAGCTCGTCGTGGTGACCGCACCACTGATCGGCAAGGCGACCGTGCAGGTGCTCGACACGCAGGGTGCTCCGATCGCCGGCCTCGCGCCGCACCAGACCCGCGAGGACGCCGGCGGAGCCGAGACGCCGGAGCTCGGCTTCGTACCAGGAGCCAACGCCCGGATCCTGGTCGGATACCAGTCCGGGCTGTTCGTCTCCGAACGGATCCGGCTGGCGACGCTGAACGCCGCGACGCTGGCCGACGTCGGTGCGGCCGACCACGACCTGGTGCCTCCTGTCGCGACCGGCCACTCCTTGCGTACCGCGCGGCACGGCTGGTTCCAGTACGTCCACGAGGAGAACCTCGTGCTGGCCGCGTTCGCCGACCAGGACAACGCAGGTGTGCACCAGTCCCGGATCGCGCGCAGCCGGCGCAACGCCGCGACCGGAGCGTTCACCGCCCAGGCCGCGGTCCAGCTGACCGCTGTCGCCGGCCAGTCGACGAACGCGGCGATCGCGCCGCGACCGGTCGGGCTCACCGGTGCCGCCGCCCGCCAGCGTCAGCACCTGGTCGCGTTCCAGTTCCGGGCCGCGGCGGCCAATCCGTGGGAGGTCTGGGTCAGCCGGCTCGGCCGCGACGGCGCGGTGCTCGCCAACCTGCCGGCGCCTGCCCCGGCCCGGCGGGACATCCAGGTGATCTTTCCGGCCGCGCCCGGCTGGCAGCCGGCCACCGAGGCGACCGACCCGCAGGTGGTGTGCACGTTCCTCGACGAGCCGCTGGCCAGTCCGGGGGCGAACGCGACTGCGGCTCAGGTGGCGAACCTGTGGAGCCCCGGGTTCGGGCTGGCGTTCATCGGCCAGCCGAGCGCCGGTGGCGTACGCACGCTGTACTTCACCCTGCTGGACGAGCACGGCCGTCGAGTGCAGATCCCACCGCCGCCAAGTGCGCCTCCCGGTGCGGTGGCGACGCCCGCGCCGATCCACGCGATCAGCTCGGCCACCGCGAACGTCCGCGACTTCACGCTGGCGTGGACCGGACGGTACTTCTGGCTGACCTGGGTCGAGTCGGAGGGAGAGACGTTGCGGCACTGCCAGACAGCGGTCACCCGGACCGGTAGCCGGCTGGCGTACGACGCGCCGAGTGCGGCCCTGGTGCGGGCGACCCTGCTGAACGGCGCGACGAACCTCGCCCCCGCCGCCTCGCCACCCAACCTCGCCGGTGGATTCGGCTGGGGCCGGCTGGATCTGCGGCAGTCGCTGGCGCCGACAGCGCCGGTCACGTTCCACGCAAGGGACGACGCGGTCGGGCCGGGATCGACGCTCACGTACGACTTCGAGCTGCCCGCGGGCACCCAGGTGCTGCGGGTGATGCTGACCTGGGACGACCCGCCGGGGGCGACGATCCAGCATCCGGTGACCCTGCACGTCACGCCGCCGGCCGGGCCGGCCGGCCAGGAGTACCGCGGGAACCAGTGGGACCCGGCCAACCTCGGCGTGAGCGGACTGGTGGCGGCCGCGGCCGCGCTGGGTCCTGTCGTCGACAACGTCGAGCAGGTGGTGGTGCGGACGCCACCGGCCGGGCGCTGGCGGGTGGAGGTGAAGGGCGGAGTGTTCGGGATCGCACCGGAGTTCCAGTTCCCCGCGCAGGCGATCGCCCTCGTGTTCGTGGGAAGCGGGCGGGAAGTTCCGTTCGCCGGTTTCGCGAACCGCCATCCGGCGGTGGTTTGACGTCCTAGGATCGATATCGAGGGGTGGCTCGCGAGGAGAACAGCAATGGCGGAGATCCGGCTCCGGGTCCTGGTCGAGGAGCTCGACACCGATCCGGCCGCGCTGGACGATGCGGTGCGGTCGCTCGTCCAGGAGGTCGAGCACGTGCCGAGCGCGCGGGTCGAGCCAGACCCCGGAGGGCCGGCACCAGAAGGCTCCCGAGGGCTCGAAGCCGCTTCCGTACAAGCGATCCTGGTCTCCATTCCCGCCATGGTCGTCTCCGTCCAGTCGCTGCTCTCGGTGCTGCGCGCGTGGCAGCGCCGCCGCCGCGGGCTCGCGACGTCCGCGGGTGCGCTGAAGATCCAGTTCGGCGAGAAGTCACTGGAGCTCGCGGCCGCCGACGAGGAGACCACCGCACGGCTCGTCGAAGCCTGGCTGGCATCCACGACTGGCCCGGAACGCATCGAATAGGGCGAAGAGAGGTGGGGGCATGGCTCGCTCGGCCCTGTTCGTCTCGACTTCGACGTATGCCGACGGCCAGCTGGCTCAGCTGCCGTCGGCGGTGCGGGACGCGGTCGAGCTCGGCGATCTGTTCGCCGACCCGCGGATCGGGCCGTTCTCGGTAGCGAGGCTCGAAAGCCCTTCGGCGCAGGAGATGCGGCTGGCCCTCGAGGACCTGTTCACCGAAGCGACGGCAGACGACATCGTGGTGCTCTACGTGTCCGGCCACGGGTTGAAGGACCCGAAGGGCAACCTCTACTTCGCCGCTCACGACACCCGGCCGAACCGGCTGCAGTCGACCGCCGTGTCCGCGCAGCTGCTGTGCTCGCTGCTGAACGACAGCCGGGCCGCGGGCGCGGTGATCTTCCTGGACTGCTGCTACGGCGGAGCGTTCGCGCGCGGCATGGTGGCGCGCGCCGCCGGCGACCCACAGGTGGGCGACGCGTTCGCCGCGCTGGGCGGCGGTGCTCGCTCGCGGGCGGTGATCACAGCGTCGAGCGCGATCGAGTACGCCTTCGAGGGCGACCGGCTCACCGACTCGCAGGTGGAGCCGTCGGTCTTCGCCTCGGCGATGCGGGCAGGCATCGCCGACGGCGACGCCGACCGCGACGGCGACGGCTGGGTAGGACTTTCCGAGCTGTTCGAGTACATCCGGCAGCGGATCCAGCAGGCGGGCCGGCCCCAGACACCACATCTCTGGACGTTCGGCGCCAGCGGCGACCTCCGGGTGACCCGCAGCCCACGCGGCCCGCGCGCATCGGTGTCGGCGTTGCCCACGGAGATCCGCGAACTGCTCGCGAGTCCGGTGGCCGCCGCCCGCCTCGGCGCCGCCACCGACCTCCGCGACCGCGCCGCCGGAACGGACCTGCCGATGGCCCGGGCGGCGGTCGCGGCACTGCTCCAGCTGGCCGAGGACGACTCGCTGCGCGTCCGGGAGGCAGCCGGAGCCGCGTTGGCCGCGTGCGCACCGGGGGTGCGGCCGGAGACGCTGAGCCTGGTGGGCGGCGGCGATTCGGCGACCGTACGCCTGATCGGACCGCCGGTAGCGCTGGAGGCCACACTCGACACCGTTCCGGAAGGCGTCACGGCCACGCTCACCGGCGACCAACTCGTCGTCCAGGCCACGGTCGACGCACCTGCCGGCGAGGCGGAGATCCAGCTGCGCTGGGCGGGCGGCGGCGTGCCGGTGGTGCTGACCGTCGAGCAACAGGCCGCCCTCGATCGCCCCAAAACCCGGCGCGCGGCCCGGCCGGGCCGGTCCACCGCGCCGGTGATCAGCAGCCGGCGCGAGACCGAGCTGACCCCATCTGTGGAAGAGCGGGGGCCGGAGCCGACCGCCGCGCCTGCCAAGCCACCGGATGATCCGCGCTGGTTGCTTGCGGGAGCCCTCCTGTGGCTCGGCAGCCTCTTCCTCCCGGCGGGCAGCGACGGAGAGACTCCGCTCACCAGCGTCGAAACCTGGCTCATCGTCTACACGGTTACTCCGGGTATCGTCGCTGCCGGCCTCGCCGGCTTCCGATGGGTGCGGAGGCAGAACCGGGCCACGCTCCTACCCGCGCAGGTGGTCGCCATCTTCGTACACGGGCAGGCGCTGATCATGGCTCTCTGGCTGGTTCAGGACAACGAGTTCTGGGTGGCCAGCGTCGCGGTCGTCCTCGCCATCGCCGGCCTCTGGACCTACCTGCTGGGCACCGTTCGGCACGACGTGCGACTCTCCGGGCAGAGCAGGGACCAGCCGGCCTGGCTGATCGCGGCAGCAGTGTTCGGCGCACTCATGGCCTGTCTCCCGGTGTATGCGGACAACGCCATCGTCCTGGCCCTCACCGGCTGGATAGGCAACCTGTTCCTGCTGCTCTCGCTGGCGGCACTCGGCGCCGGCAGCTTCCTGTACCGACGGCGCCGGCGCCGGTTGCGCGGCGTGCCGGTGATCGGGGTGGTGTCGGCGCTGGTGCTTGTCGTGCTGGCGGTGTCCGTGCTGGTTTTGGTCGCGACCGACGACGACGGGTTCGGCTTCGGCTCACTGGCGTCCGCTGTCAGCCTCACCTGTGCGCTGATCTACCTCGCGAACGCGCTCTTCCGCCGGCGAATTGTCCGGACTTAGGGCCCGGGCGGTTTCCACGGTTGTGCCGGGGGTAGCGGCCGGGAATGCCTGAGGCAACCAGCCGGCACACCACCACGACCGCCCCCGGCGGCAGTCAGACGTCGCCGTGGGTGGTGCTCGTCGTCATGTGCGCGGGCTACTTCCTCGTCCTCCTCGACGTCACGATCGTCAACGTGGCCCTGCCGCAGCTCGGTGACCGGCTGGGCGCGGGCGTGAGCGGGCTGCAGTGGGTCGTCGACGGGTACGCCCTGGCACTGGCGTCCCTGATGCTCGCCGGCGGGACGATCGGCGACCTGCGCGGGCACAAGCGCGTCGTCCTGGCCGGGCTGGTGACGTTCGGCATCGGGTCGCTCGGGTGTGGGCTCGCGCCGGACGTGGGCGTCCTCGTCGCGGCCCGGGTGGTGCAGGGGGTCGGGGCGGCGTTCCTGCTGCCCGGCACGCTGGCGATCATCAGTACCGCCTTCCCCGCCGGAGCCCAGCAGGCCAAGGCGATCGGTGTCTGGGCGGGGGTCGGGAGCGTCGCGTTGCCGGCCGGCCCGTTGCTCGGCGGGCTGCTGATCGGCGGCTTCGGCTGGCGGGCCGTCTTCCTGCTGAACGTCCCGATCGTGCTGGCGTCAATCGTCGCCACTGTTCACGTCGTACGCGAGGACCGCACCACTGCGTCCGCCCGCCGGCTCGACCTGCCCGGTGCCGTGCTCGGGATGGTCGTCCTGCTCGCGACGGTGTACGCGGGCATCGAGGCCGGCCGCGCCGGGATCCGGTCGGCGCCGGTGCTCCTCGCCGTCGTCGTCGCGATCGGCGGCCTGGTCGCGTTCCTGCTCGTGGAGCGGCGCGCGGGCGATGCGGCGATGGTGCCGACGGCACTGTTCCGGCGGCGCGGGTTCACCGTCGCCAACGCCGCGGCCGGGACGATGAACCTCTGCACGCTCGGGGTGTTGTTCGTGCTGACGCTCTACCTGCAGTCCGTGCGGGACTACTCCCCACTCCAGGCCGGGCTCGCCATCGTCCCGCTGTTCGCGCCGCTGGCGGTGCTGGCCCCGTTCGCCGGCCGGCTCACCGGACGGGTGGGGCCGAGATACCCGATCGTCGCCGGGCTCCTGGTCGCGGGAGCCGGGCTCGCGCTGCTGGGCCTCACCACCGCGGGCTCCGGCTATCCGTCGCTGCTGCCGGCGTTCCTGCTATGGGGTATCGGTCTCGGCATCCTGACGCCGGCCGTGGTCGCCGCCGCGATCGCGGCGGTACCGGCCGAACGGTCGGGACTGGCGTCGGCGATCAACAACACCGCCCGGCAGGCAGCCGGCGCGGTCGGTATCGCACTGGCGGGCGCGTTCGCCGGGCAGCCGGGCCAGCCGTACTTCCTGCTGGGTTTCCACCTGGTCGCACTCGTCGCAGCCGCCCTCTACGGCTGCGCGGCGCTCGCCTGTCTGATGATGATTCCAAGCGAGTGAGCCGGAACCGGCGAAGAAAACACGTGGGTGGGGCCGGACGGGATCGAACCGCCGACACTCGCGGTGTAAACGCGATGCTCTACCACTGAGCTACGGCCCCGGAGAGGAGATGGCCGGGTTAGCGTACCGAACGACTAGAGACCGCTCAAAACCGCGAGGTACTCGTCCGGGTCGCGGGCGTCCGGCAGCTGGTTCACCACCTGCCAGCGCACCACTCCAGCCGTGTCGATCACGAACGTGCCGCGCAGGGCGCAGCCGCGCTCGGCGTCGAACACGTCGTACGCCGAGGCCACCGCGCCGTGCGGCCAGAAGTCGGAGAGCAGCGGGAACGTCAGCCCTTCGCGCTCGGCGAAAACCCGCTGCGAGTACACCGAGTCGCACGACACCGCGACGACCGAGGCGGACAGCGCCTCGAACTCCGCCAGCCGCTTCCCCAAGGCGGCCAGCTCGCCGGTGCATACGCCGGTGAAGGCATACGGATAGAAGACCAGCACCACGTTCCGCACCTCCCCGGAAGCATCCGAAGGAGAACGGAAGGCGCCGAGCCGCACCTCGGCGCCGTGCTGATCTCTCAGCGTGAAGTCTGGCGCGACCTCACCTAGGTTCACGACTCAACGCCGGCCGGAGCGCGGCGCGACCAGCTTGGTGCCGGCCCAGTCGGGCGCCGCCGACAAGCTCGTTGTCGTCGACAGTCCGGCGGTCGGCGCCGAATCAGCGATGTCACTGGCGTCGACGTAACCATCCCGGCCGACCTTGGGTGTGAACAGCCAGATCACGCCGCCGTCGGTGAGGTCGGTCTTGGTGTCCACGAGCGCGTCGATGAGGTCACCGTCGTCTTCTCGCCACCACAGGATGACCGCTTCCACCACATCGCCGTAATCCTCGTCGACGAGCTCGTTCCCCGTCACTTCTTCGATCGACAGGCGCAGGTCCTCATCGCAATCGTCGTCGAAGCCGAGTTCCTGCACCACCATGCCCGGCTGGAAACCAAGCCGTTCAGCCGGCCCAGACTGGCCCTCGGCCTCGTCTGCGGTCGCACTCACGACGTAGCCCTCCTTGTCGTCCTTACCGATGTGCTGGCCCGTAGTTCAGCGCCTCCGCGCCACTCAGCGCAAGTGTTGCCGCGTGTCGGCGCTCATCTCACCCCGCGAGAAAGGAAAACCTTACACTTCGTATTCGGTTGTCGCGATTCGTGTCCACGAGGCAGATCCGCTGCCACGTGCCCAGCCCGAGCGAGCCGGCGAGCACCGGCAGCGAGGCGTACGGCGCGACGAAGGCCGGCAGTACGTGATCGCGCCCGTGCCCCGGCGAGCCGTGCCGGTGGATCCAGCCATGGTCGCGTGGCAACACCTCACCCAGTACCGACAGCAGGTCGTCGTCGCTGCCCGCCCCGGTCTCGATGATCGCCACGCCCGCCGTTGCGTGTGGCACGAAGACATGGAGCAGGCCGTCGTCTCCACCCGCCTCCGAGGCGAGGAACCGCTGTGCACGGTCAGTGAGATCGGTCACCGTCTCGCTGTCTCCAGTCCGCACCTCGACGACCTGGCTCCGCATCCGTCTCTCTTCCACTTGCTTTTACTGTCCGATTCACGGTCTGTGAGTTACGCGACCGTACCGTGGACCCCGCGCTGGCCGATACTGGACGCCTCAGGCCGGAGCCGACGGCGCCTCCTGGGCCTCGTCCGACGGCGACTCCACCACCGCGTCCGGTCCGGGGAACACCAGAGCCTCGTGGCCGTCGTCGAAGCTGACCACGTAGGGTGGTCTGCCGCCGTCACCACGGACCTCGATGATGCGCCCCGCTTTGTCAGGGTTGCCTACGTGCCTTCCGTGGACGTGGAGCCGGTCACCAACGTGCGCGTACATCAGGAACTCCCCAGCATCATTGCTGCCACGACTTGTGATAGGAGAGATTTGCCCCCGACAGGCGCTTGAACACCCCGCGAGCCGCACTGCCTGTCAAGTGTCCCACCGGGGCCTCCCGTGCCAGCCGAAATTCGACTTTCTTCGAGCCAGGTGTCAGTGGTCTAGACCACGGCGCGGGAGAATGATGGAGAGCCTGGAACTCAGGAGTCGCACCGAAGCCTCTTGAATTCCGGTGGTGGTCTGTAACACGAGAGACACCGAGAGAGAACTGTGCGGTGTGGGAGACCCCCACATCATGCGAAGAGAGGGATCGCCGTGGCTTCTGGAGCAGAGCGTAGGCCCGTCATCACAGACGGCCTCCCGACCCAGCTCCCGGACATCGATCCAGACGAAACCCGTGAATGGATCGAATCCCTGGATGCTGTGCTCGACCAGCGTGGCCAGGAACGTGCCCGTTACCTGATGCTTCGCCTGCTCGAACGCGCGCGCGAAAAGCAGGTCGGCGTGCCTGCCCTGCGGAGCACCGACTACATCAACACCATCCCCCCGGAGAAGGAGCCGTGGTTCCCCGGCGACGAGCACATCGAGCGCCGGATCCGCGCCTACATCAGGTGGAACGCCGCGATCATGGTGTCGCGCGCCAACCGCAAGGGCCTCGAGGTCGGCGGGCACATCGCCACGTACCAGTCGGCGGCGAGCCTCTACGAAGTCGGCTTCAACCACTTCTTCCGCGGCAAGAACCACCCTGGTGGCGGAGACCAGATCTTCATCCAGGGCCACGCCTCCCCCGGCATCTACGCCCGGGCGTTCCTGGAGGGCCGGCTCACCGAGGACCACCTGAACGCGTTCCGCCAGGAGGTCTCGCACGGTGCGCACAACGGCCTGTCGAGCTACCCTCACCCGCGGCTCATGCCGGAGTTCTGGGAGTTCCCGACGGTCTCGATGGGCCTCACGGCGATCAACTCGATCTACCAGGCCCGGTTCAACCGCTACCTCCACAACCGCGGCATCAAGGACACCTCCGAGCAGCACGTCTGGGCGTTCCTCGGCGACGGCGAGATGGGCGAGCCGGAGTCGCTCGGCGCGATCGGCGTCGCGTCCCGTGAGGAGCTCGACAACCTCACGTTCGTGATCAACTGCAACCTCCAGCAGCTCGACGGTCCGGTCCGCGGCAACGGCAAGGTCATCCAGGAGCTGGAGGCCTACTTCCGGGGCGCCGGCTGGAACGTCATCAAGGTGGTCTGGGGCCGCGACTGGGACCCGCTGCTGGCGCAGGACGGCGACGGCGTGCTGGTCAACAAGATGAACACCACGGTCGACGGCCAGTTCCAGACCTACGCCGTCGAGACCGGCGGCTACATCCGCGAAAACTTCTTCGGCGGTGACGTACGCCTGCGCAAGATGGTCGAGAAGCTCACCGACGACGACCTGCGGCACCTGTCGCGCGGTGGCCACGACTACCGCAAGGTCTATGCCGCGTTCAAGGCCGCCACCGAGCACGTCGGCCAGCCGACGGTGATCCTCGCCCAGACCATCAAGGGCTGGACCATCGAGGCGCTCGAGGCGCGCAACGCGACGCACCAGATGAAGAAGCTCACCAAGGACGACGTCAAGAAGTTCCGCGACCGGCTCTACCTCCCGATCACCGACCAGGAGATCGACAGCAACGAGCTGCCGCCCTACTACCGCCCGCCGGCCGACTCCGAAGAGATGGAGTACATGCTGGAGCGGCGGCGCCAGCTCGGTGGGTCGATCCCGGAGCGCCGCGTCCACCCGGTCCAGCTCAAGCTGCCCGACGACTCGATGTACGCCGAGCTGAAGAAGGGCTCCGGCAAGCAGAAGATCGCCACCACGATGGCGTTCGTCCGGCTGCTGAAGGACCTCATGCGCGACAAGGAGATCGGCGCGCGGTTCGTGCCGATCGCGCCGGACGAGTTCCGTACGTTCGGCATGGACTCCATGTTCTCCACGGCGAAGATCTACGACCCGCACGGTCAGGTCTACGAAGGCGTCGACCGCAAGCTGCTACTGGCCTACAAGCAGTCCGAGGTCGGACAGCTCCTGCACGAAGGCATCAGCGAGGCCGGTGCGATGGGCTCGGTGATCGCGGCCGGCACGTCGTACGCCACGCAGGGCGAACCGATGATCCCGGTCTACATCTTCTATTCCATGTTCGGGTTCCAGCGCACTGGCGACTTCATGTGGGCGTTCGGAGACCAGCTGGGCAAGGGGTTCCTGATCGGCGCGACCGCCGGGCGGACAACGCTGACCGGCGAGGGCCTGCAGCACGCCGACGGGCACTCCCAGCTGCTGGCGTCCACCAACCCGGCCGCGGTGGCCTACGACCCGGCGTTCGCGTTCGAGGTCGCGCACATCGTCAAGGACGCCTTGCGCCGGATGTACGGCTCGACCGACGAGCACCCCAACGGCGAGAACATCTTCTACTACCTCACCGTCTACAACGAGCCGATCGCGCAGCCGGTCGAGCCGGAGGGTGTCGACGTCGAGGGCATCGTGCGCGGGCTGCACCTCTACTCGCCGTACCAAGGCGCCGACGAGAAGACGCCGCGGGCGCAGCTGCTCGCGTCGGGCGTCGGCGTGCCGTGGGCGCTCGAAGCTCAGCGCATGCTGGCCGAGGAGTGGGGCGTCGCGGCCGACGTCTGGTCGGTGACGTCGTGGAACGAGCTGCGGCGGGACGCGGTGGCGTGCGAGCAGCACAACCTCCGCAACGCCGGCTCGGAGCCTCGCGTTCCGTACATCACGTCGAAGCTTTCGGGCGTACCCGGCCCGGTGATCGCCGTCTCCGACTGGATGCGTGCGGTGCCCGACCAGATCGCGCGCTGGGTGCCCGGCGACTACAGCTCGCTCGGCACCGACGGCTGGGGCTTGGCCGACACGCGACCGGCGGCGCGGCGGTTCTTCAACGTCGACGCGCCCTCCGTGGTCGTGGCGACGCTGGCCGAGCTCGCGCGACGCGGTGAGGTGAAGCCGGAGCACGTCCGGGAGGCGGCCGACCGCTATCAGATCACCGACCCGACAGCCGTACGCCACATCAAGCAGGAAGGCGGCGACGCCTGAGCGGTCAGCTCAGCTTCTCCACCGTCTGGGCGATTCGACGCGCGCGGGTCTCGGGGCGTTTGGCCTCCGAGACCCACGTGGCGTACTCCCGCTGGTGGCTGTAGGACAGCTGGTCCCACTTCTCGCGTACGGGCCGCAGGGCCTCGGCCAGGTCCTCGGGCAGCTCGACGAGACGTGGAGCCGTGTCCTCGGCGATCGTGACGGTCACGGTGTCGCCGGCCTGGACGCCGGCGGCCTTGGCGTTCTGCGCGTTGACCGGCAGGAGATAGTCGCCGCTGTAGACCGCGACCGTCGAGCGGTAGGTGTGGTCGTTGATCGTGACGAGCACCTTGGGCTTCGCCTTGCCGAAAAGCGCCTTGACGTCGAACGGAAGCTGGATGAAGGCACCCGACCTCGACGCGTCCGATCGTCCCAGGGTGACCTCGAAACTCATGGGCTCCATCTGCGAAAGGATAAGCGGCTATGGAGATCGACCTGATCACCCGGCGCGAAGCCGACCCGTCACGGGTGGCCGTCATCCTGCCGGGCGCCGGCTACTTCCCCGCGCTACCGCTGCTGCACTACACCGGCCGTGTGCTGAACGAGCTCGGCTGGACGATCCACGAGGTGTGGTGGGACGTCCGCACCATGTCCGACAGCGACGACCGGCAGTCGTGGGTGTGCGACCAGGCCGTGCGGGCGATCGAGGCCGAACCGCAGGCCGAGCGCGTGTTGCTGGTCGGCAAGTCGCTTGGCAGCTTGGCACTCCGGCTCGCGGCCGAACGCCAGTTGCCCGGCGTCTGGCTCACTCCCCTGCTCACCGAGCCGACGGTTCGCCAGGCCCTGCAGGCGATCGAGGCACCGACCCTGCTCGTCGGAGGCACCGGCGACCGGGTGTGGGACAGCGACTTCGCCCAGGCCTGCGGCCACACGGTCCACGAGGTGCCGGGTGCCGACCACGCGATGGAGGTGTCAGCCGGCATCGGTGACTCGGCCCGCGTCCACGCCGACGTGGCCGACGCGGTGGACGCGTTCGCGCGCAAGCTCGGCTGAGTCGGTCTCAGCGACCGCTCGCCCGCTGGATGATGTAGGTCGCGCCGTTGGAGGCGCGCAGCCAGTTGCGCTCGAACTGATCGCGGCGGTAGACCCGGCGTACCTCGGCGTTCGACGCCGCGGCGGGGTCGGCCACGATCACGTCGCCGGCGGCGGTGAGGCCGATCGCCACCATCAGGTGGCCCGCGCTGCTCGGGATCGCGGCGCCGTCGAGGTCGTTGCCGGTGTCGGCGTCGGTGTTGTTCCAGTTGATCGAGATGATCACGGGCACACCGTCGCGGAGCCAACGCTCCACCTCGCGCAGCGTGGAGTACTCCCGTACGGAGGCGTCCAGGCCGTACGACGCGGCGTACGCCGTGTTGAACGGCCAGTTGCCCGCGCCACCGCGCCCGAAGTCCCACACGTGCAGCGCCGCCCAGTCGACCTGGCCGTCCTTGCGGCCGTTGCGCTCGAACACCTTGTCCTTCGGCAGGCCGGCGAGGTCGCCGGCACTCGGACCGGCGCCCCAGTACGCCAGCACCATCGCGGTCGAGGTCGGGCTGCACCAGACCTCGCCACCGCCGCCGTACTTCGGGTACTCGCCGGCGTGCGTCATCTGGGAGTAGGCCGGCACGTCGAGCTCGACGGCCTTCGCCGAGATCGGCGCACTGGTCGGCGGCAGCGAGCCCGGCGCCGACGACGTGGACGCGACCTGCCGGAGTGTCGGCGCGTGTGCGCCATCACCGTGCAGCGTCGCCCGCAGCCGGTACGCGACCGGGGCGCCGCCGGGCGCGGTGTCGTACGAACGGAACGTGTCCCAGATGATCCGCCCGACCGCGTCGGCCTGCGTGCCGATCGTCTCGCGCTCTATCTCCGTGGTGTCGAACGCCCAGTTGGCCATGGTGTACCAGTGGCTCTCGGTGGTGGGCGTGCGCACCTGCAGGTCGAGGCCGAGCCAGGATGCGCCCGGTGTGTCGGCCTGCCAGGACGGCACGGTCTCGGTGAACGGCGCGGGCGTGGTCAGCCAGGGCGAGGTCCAGGTGCCTTCGGCCGCGCCGGCTGAGAGCGTCAGAGCTCCGTCACCGACGCTCGCCGACACCACGGTCGAGCTGGACGTGCCGGAGGCGAAGTCGGCAGGACTGGTCCAGGCGGTGAAGTCGGTGGGCCAGGCGCCTGGTTCGGCCCTGGGTGCGGCCGCGAGACCACCGCCGGCAGCGGGCTTGGGACCGGGGAACGCGAGAGCGCCGAGGAGCAGGACGGCCAGGCTCCAGTTCACTGCCTACCTCCGAGACCAGCAGCAGACCTTGTGAGTTTCTGCTCCGAGCACAATGCATCACGAAGGTTGTTGTCAAGAATTCTTGCAGGCAGGAACCCTCAGCCGGCCAGCGTCGCGAGGTGGTCGATGTAGTCGTCCCAGTCGACGACCGGCAGCAGCACACGCTTGGGCTCCTTGTGCCGGCAGACCATCGCGCGTCCGGCCAGGCTCTCGTCGAGCACCAGTCGCAGCACGGCGTCGGCGATCTCCTCGGGCGGGATCGCGGGCGGAAGCGTTGCCAGCTGGTCCGCAGGCATGCTCGCCCGATCGCGTCGCGAGGAAGGTGTGTCGACCAGGTCGGGGCACACGCAGGTGACCCGGATGCCCGCGCTCTCCCGCAGCGGCGCCAGGCAGGCGGTGAGCCGCACGATGCCGGCCTTGGAGACGGCGTACTCGGGTGACGGGTGCGCCGCGTGCCCCACCCCCGCGACCGAGGAGACGTTGACGATCGCGCCGCCGCGGTCGGCCAGGTCCTCGATCGCGAGCTGGGTCGCCAGCATCACCGCGCGCAGGTTGAGGTCGAGCGCGGCGAGCCAGTGGCCGGCGCTCGCCTCGGGGTAGGTCGGCCGGCTGAACCCGCCCGCGTTGTTGACCAGCACGTCGACCGGCCCCCATCGGCTGTGAACGGCCTCGAACATCGCGTGAACGCCGGGCAGCGAGCCGGCGTCGGCCTCCAGGAACGCGCAGCCCAGCCGCCGCGCGGTCGCCTGCCCGGACTCGACATCGCGGTCGGCGATCACGACACCGGCCCGCGCCCGCACCAGCGCCTCGGCCACCGCCGCGCCAATGCCGGCGGCGCCACCGGTGACCAGGGCGGTGCGTCCGTTCAGGTCACGTGCGTTACCCAATGCTTCGTTCATCACTCTGTCTTATCGCCGCCCACCGACACTCGGATAAGATCCAGCGGCAGCTTCGGAAGAACCTCGAGAGCAGGGACGCGTTGGCCAAGTTCGGTAAGGCGGCGAAAGCCGGCGGCGGATTCCTGAAGAAGATGCTCGGCGACCTCATCCGGCCGGCCAGGAAGCGGATGGGCCGCACCGCCAAGAACGTCGCCGAGAACGCCGGCGACGCGGCGAAGAAGACCGGCATCCCGCCCGCGCTGCGGCGAGCCGACGACGATCTGCTTCCGGGCAAGAGCCTCGAGCCGCACTACAAGGGCGAGCACAACCCCGCCGATCCCAGCCGGTGGTGTGCGCCGAAGACCGTACGCAAGATGGACGCCGACGAGCTCGAGGCCCATCGGCTGTTCGTACGCGACGGCAAGCTCTACAGGGCTTCCGACGGCACGCCGTTCGACACCAGCGCGGCCAGCACCGCCCACTCCGGCGGCGGCCGGGCCATGTTCGTCATGGACCAGCACGGCAACCTCTACGCCTCCAACAAGCAGATCGTCCACGAGCTGCATCACTCGAGCTTCCTCGGCGGCGCCGACGTCGCAGGAGCCGGAGAGGTCCGGGTCACCAACGGCACGCTGGATGAGATGACCCGGAAGAGCGGCCACTACCGGCCCACCGAGGCGCACAACGACAGGGTCATCGACGAGCTCGGCCGGCAGGGTCTTCCGACCGGCACCGTCAACAGAGGAGCAGGATTTTGAGCGCGGCAACCGAATGGCGCGGCCTGGTGAACGCCGCCCTCTACGGCATCGACCTGAGCGGACCGGTCGCCGACGCCGAGGTGAGCCGCCGGGCCGGCGAGCTGATCCAGCAGCAGATGTTCACCGAGCCGGTCGACGACTACTACCAGGCAGCGTCGGCGGCGCTCGCGGCCGGCGAGCAGATCGGCTTCGAGGCCGGTGAGCAGGCCGCTGCCCGCGACTTCCTGACTCGTCTGGTCGCCGAGCTCGACGCCCGCCGGCCGTGGCCGGTGCCACCGTTCCAGGCGATCGGCTCGGCGGAGTGGCCGGCTCTGAAGGAGCAGCCGGTCGTCGCCCGCCTGACGCTCTCGCGGATGCAGGTGGAGGAACGGCTGTCCCGGCTCTTCGACAAGCAGCCGCCCGACGGCACGTCGTGGCCGATCCTGCTGCTGCGGCTGCGTACCGGCGAGACGGTCGCACTGCAGGCTCCCGGCGGCTACACCGAGCCCGGCGTCGCGATCCGGGCGGGCACCACCGCGCCCAAGGAGCTGCTGGCGTCGTTCGCGCAGCTCACCGGTATCCGCGGCGAGGAGATCAACCCGGCCTGACCGGCAGCCGCCGGGCTCAGACCGGCAGCGGGTGCTCGCGGGTGTTGATGATCCGCTCCGGCGGGATCCCGGCCTCCTCGGCCCGCGCACAGCCGTAGCCCTGCCACTCCAGCTGTCCCGGCGCGTGCGCGTCGGTGTCGACCGAGAACGCGCAGCCCATCTCGAACGCCAGCGCCAGCAAGCGCTTCGGCGGGTCGAGCCGCTCCGGCCGGGAGTTGATCTCGACCGCCACGTCGAACTGCCGGCACGCCTCGAACACGATCTCCGCGTCGAACTCCGACTCGCCCCGCAGCCCGCGCTCCCCCGTGATCAGCCGGCCCGTGCAGTGCCCCAGCACGTCCATGTGCGGGTTCGCGATCGCGGCGACCATCCGGGGCGTCATGTCCTTGGCCGGCATCCTCAGCTTCGAGTGCACGCTGGCCACCACGACGTCCAACTGGCCCAGCAGCTCCTCCTCCTGGTCCAGCGAACCGTCCTCGAGAATGTCGACCTCGATGCCGGTCAGGATCCGGAACGGCTCGCCATATTCATTTGGAAGGGCGTCGTTCAGCCGTGCCACCACGTCGAGCTGCCTGCGCAGCCGCTCGGCCGTCAGCCCGCGCGCGACCGTGAGCCGCGGCGAGTGGTCGGTGAGCGCCATGTAGGAGTGCCCGAGCGCGATCGCCGCCTGCGCCATGTCGCGGATCGGCGACCCGCCGTCGGACCACTCCGAGTGCAGGTGCAGGTCGCCGCGGAGTGCCGCCCGCAACGAAGAACCGCCACCGAACGGCAACGGCTCGGCGGCCGCCTCGAGCTCCGCGAGCTTGTCGGAGACCTGGCCGGCCGCCGCCTGCTTGATCACCTTGCCGGTCGAAGGGCCGATACCGGCCAGTTCGGTGACGGTGCCGGTCGCGATCCGGCGTTCCAGCTCGCCGTCGGGCAACGCACGCAGCGTCGCCGCCGCCTTGCGGTAGGCCGTGGTCCGGCGCGACTCCGAACGTACGCGCTCCATCAGGTAGGCGATTCGCTTCAGTTGCTCGATCGGCCCGGCGACTTCGGTGGAGGACATAGACATAGCTTGCCCGGTTGAGTAGACGTGTGGGCACGGCGTGCCAGACTGCCAGAGTGTCGAATTCCAACAGCCGGGACACCATCCGTGCAGATACGGCGGCGCATCTGGAGCGGGCCAGTGGCACGCTAGCCGCCGCGACGATCGCCCGGATGGGTGAGCGGCTGTCATGGTTCCGCACGATGAGTCCTCAGGACCGCTCCTGGATCGGGTTGGTGGCCCAGACCGGTATCGCCGCGTTCATCGCGTGGTTTCGCGAGCCGGGCGACGATCCCGCGGTCACCGCCGACGTGCTCGGCACCGCGCCGCGCGAGCTGACCCGGAAGGTCACGCTGCACCAGACCGTCGAACTGGTCCGGATCTGTATCGAGGTCGTCGAGGAGAAGATCCACGAGATCGTGCCGGAGAACCGCGTGCCGATGGTGCGCGAGGCGGTCCTGCTCTACTCCCGTGAGCTGGCGTTCGGCGCGGCCGAGGTCTACGCCCGGGCTGCCGAGGTTCGCGGCGCCTGGGACGCCCGGCTGGAGGCGCTGATCGTCGACTCCGTGCTGCGTGCCGAGGCCGACGAAGCCGTGCGTTCCAGGGCCGCCGCGCTCGGCTGGATGGAGTCGGCCGGTGTGCTGGTCGTGGCCGGGCGGTCGCCCGACGGCGACACCGAGTCGAAGGTCCACATGCTGCGCCGCGACGCCCGGCACGCCAAGCTCGACGTGCTGACCGGCGTCCAGGGCGACCGGCTGATCGCGATCCTCGGCGGCGTCGCGCTGCCCGACGGCGGCACGACCCAGCCCGGTGTCGTACGCCAGACCCCGCAGGCCGCGGCGACCACCGTCGCGCCGCACTTCGGGCCGGGCCCGGTGGTCTACGGGCAGGTCGTGCCCGACCTGTTCGCCGCGTCCGAGAGCGCCCGGGCCGCGGTGGCCGGCCTGCGCGCGGCACCGGCCTGGCTGGACGCTCCGCGCCCGGTCGCCGCCGACGAGCTGCTGCCCGAACGCGCCCTCTCCGGCGACGGGCACGCCCGCCGCCAGCTGGTCGCCGACCTCTACGGACCGCTCGCCGAGAGCGGGCCGGTGCTGCTCGAGACGCTCGGCGCGTTCTTCGAGACCGGCAGCTCGGTGGAAGCCACCGCCCGGCTACTGTTCGTCCACGCGAACACCGTGCGTTACAGGCTGCGGCGGATCACCGACCTCACCGGTTACTCCCCGTCCGACCCGCGGCAGGCCTACACGTTGCGGCTCGCCCTGACACTGGGACGTCTCCGCGCATAGAACCCGAACCCGTCGAACTAGGCCGCGCCTCCCAAATATCGCCTGACTCGCGACGCCCCGCATCCACGCTGACGGCACCGCGGCGCCTCGCGAGTATGCCCGACACGGTGCCTATTGCCATCCCCCGCGGCACCGTCAGCGCGGCGCGGATGCGCCGCGAGCTTAACCAGCGCTATTTGGGAGACACGACCTGCCACTTTGTAGGGTTCCTACAGCGATCTCCGGCGAAGATTCGTGCCGATACCGCCGTCCCTCTGAGCCGTTCACCAGTCATGGTTGAAGACGTGCTCGTCATCGTCGCGCCCGGACAGGGGGCGCAAACTCCTGGTTTCCTCGCTCCGTGGTTGGAGGATCCGACCTTCGCCGACCGGATGCACTGGTTGTCCGCCGTCTGCGACCTCGATCTGATCCACTACGGCACCAAGGCCGATGCCGAGACCATCCGCGACACCGCGATCGCGCAGCCGCTGCTGGTCGCGGCGGGGCTGGTCGCCGCGGTCACACTGTTCCCGCGTCCCGCTGTCGACGCGTTCCGCAAGATCGACCTGGTCGCAGGCCACAGCGTCGGTGAGGTCACGGCGGCTGCGGGCGCCGGCGTGATCACCGCCGAGCAGGCGATGGTCTTCGTCCGCGAGCGCGGCAAGATCATGGCCGAGGTCGCCAAGCAGAGCCCGACCGGCATGACCGCGGTGCTGGGCGGCGACCCCGAAGAGGTGCTCGCGCTCATCGAGCAGCACAACCTGGTCCCGGCCAACAACAACGGCCCCGGCCAGATCGTCGCCGCCGGTGCGCTGGACGACCTCGCGCGATTCGCCGCCGAGCCGCCGGCGAAGACCCGCGTGGTCCCGCTGCAGGTGGCGGGCGCGTTCCACACGCACTACGTCGCGCACGCCGTCGACCACCTCGGCCGCTACGCCCGATCGATCTCCACCCACGACCCGCGCACCCGGCTGCTGTCCAACCGCGACGGCCAGGTCGTGACCAGTGGCCGCGACGTGCTGGGGCGGATCGTCACCCAGGTCAGCTCGCCCGTGCGCTGGGACCTCTGCATGGAGACGATGCGGGAGCTCGGCGTGACCGGCCTGCTCGAGGTGCCGCCCGCCGGCACGCTCACCGGCATCGCCCGGCGCGCCCTGCGCGGAGTTGAGACGTTCGCACTGAAGACACCAGACCAGCTCGACGCGGCCCGCGAGTTCGTCGAGAAGCACGGCCAGGGCGAGCACAGCCGGCCGGACAGCGAGAGCACCCCGGCGGGACGCCTGCTGGTCTCGCCGATCAAGGGCGTGTTCTCGTTCGGCGAGGTACGGCCGCAGACCGGCAACGAGCTCGCACCCGGAACGGTCGTCGGCGCGGTGGTCAGCCGCCGCGACGAGCACCCGATCCTCGCACCACACGGCGGCAAGGTCGTCGAGTGGCTGGTCGCCGACGGCGACCCGGTTTCGCCTGGGCAGCCGTTGGTCCGGCTCAACCCAGTGGTCAGCCCGGCGTGACGACAGATAGGAGCGGTATGACGTTGGCGACACCGCACGCACGCATTCTGGGGATTGGCGCCTACCGTCCCGCGAGGGTCGTGACCAACGAGGAGATCTGCACCTACATCGACTCCTCCGACGAGTGGATCCGTACCCGTTCCGGCATCCAGACCAGGCGCTGGGCCGGCGACGAGGAAACCCTGCAGGCGATGGCGGCCGCGGCTTCCAGCAAGGCGCTCGCCGATGCCGGCGTGTCGCCGGACCAGATCGGCACGGTGCTGCTGGCTAGCGTGTCGCACCTCCTCCAGACGCCGGCGCTCGCTCCGGCCGTCGCCACCGACATCGGCGCGGGCGGAGCGGCCGCGCTCGACATCAACGCCGGGTGCGCCGCGTTCTGCTACGGCCTGGAGCTCGCGCGCAGCATGGTGGTCGGCGGTACGCCGGGCTACGTCCTGGTCGTCGGGGTGGAGCGGCTGTCCGACCTCACCGACCTGTCCGATCGTTCGACCGCGTTCCTGTTCGGCGACGGAGCGGGTGCGGCGGTGGTCGGCCCGTCCGACGAGCCCGGCATCAGCCCCATCGTCTGGGGATCCGACGGTTCGCAGCTCGGCATGATCACCCAGCGGACCGGCTGGCGCGAGGCGGTCGACGCGAGCTCGTTCCCGCACCTCACGATGCAGGGCAACCAGGTGTTCCGGTGGGCTTCGTACGAAGTCGCCAAGGTCGCCCGCGAGGCGATCGACCGGGCCGGGATCGCGCCGGAGGACCTGGACGCCTTCATCCCGCACCAGGCCAACATGCGCATCACCGACGCGATGGCGCGTTCGCTGAAGCTGCCGGAGCAGGTGGCGATCGCCCGCGACATCGCAGACCAGGGCAACACGTCCGCGGCGTCGATCCCGCTCGCGATGGAGCGCATGCTGGGAAGCGGCGAGATCACCAGCGGCGGCAGGGCGCTGCTGGTCGGCTTCGGCGCGGGACTGGCGTACGCCGCGCAGGTCGTGCGGATTCCCTGAACATTTGACAGCACAGTACAGATGTCCCGCCCTTCGACGAGTCGGGCGCGGTGCCCCGGTAGAAATCACGTAAAAGGAGCAATTGAGCATGGCTACAACTGAGGAGATCCGCAGCGGACTCGCCGACATCGTGAACGAGGTCGCGGGTATCCCCACTGAGGACATCCAGCTGGAGAAGTCCTTCACCGACGACCTCGACGTCGACTCGCTGTCGATGGTCGAGGTGGTCGTCGCCGCCGAGGAGAAGTTCGACGTGAAGATCCCGGACGACGAAGTGAAGAACCTCAAGACCGTCGGAGACGCGGTCGCCTACATCGAGCGGGCCCAGGCATAGGGCCAGCCAGACAGAAGGCCCACGTCGAGGCCGGCCGCGTGCCGAGGGGTGCACGCGGTCGTCCCGGCCCCGACCGGCCCGACCCGGCTGAACCGCGCAAGGCGAAGAAGGAGATCTGCGATGAGCACCAAGGTTGTCGTCACTGGACTCGGGGCCACTACCCCGCTCGGAGGCGACGTGCCTTCCACCTGGGAAGGCCTGCTGTCCGGGAGATCCGCGGGCCAGCAGCTGACCGGGGAGCAGTACGCCGAGATGCCCAGTCGTCTCGGCGCGCCCGCCGCTGTCGACCCCTTGGAACTGCTTTCCCGGGTCGAGGCGCGCCGGATGGACCGCTACGAGCAGTTCGCCATGGTCGCCACGAGGGAGGCCTGGAAGGACGCCGGGCTGGTCGACGCCGGCGTTCCCGGTGAGCGGATCGCCGTCTCGATCGCCTCCGGCATCGGCGGCATCGCTTCGACGATCAACATGTACGACACGCTGAACACCAAGGGGCCGCGGCACGTCAGCCCGTTCATGATCCCGATGATCATGCCGAACGGTGGCGCGGCGTGGGTCGGACTGGAGGTCGGCGCGAAGGCCGCCGTCCAGACGCCCGTCGCGGCCTGCGCGTCCGGCAACGAGGCGATCCGGCACGGCGTCGACCTGATCCGTACCGGAAAGGCCGATGTCGCGGTCGTCGGTGGCGCCGAGGCAGCGATTCTTCCGCTCGTGGTCGCCGCCTTCGGCGCGATGAAGGCGCTGAGCCGGCGAAACGACGAGCCGGAGCGGGCGTCCCGGCCGTTCGACAAGGCGCGCGACGGTTTCCTGCTCGGCGAGGGCGGCGCCGTCATGATCCTCGAGTCGGCGGAGCACGCTGAACGCCGCGGTGCCAGGGTCTACGCCGAGGTCGCCGGCGTCGGTGTGTCGTCTGACGGGCACCACATCGTCCAGCCCGACCCGACCGGTTCGGGCAACGCCACCGCCATGCGAGAGGCCCTGGCCGACGCTGGTATCCGGCCCGAGCAGCTGAACCACGTCAACGCGCACGCCACGTCGACTCCGGTCGGCGACGTCGCCGAGGCGCTGGGGATCCGGACGCTGCTCGGCGAGGCGGCGTCGAACGTCATCGTGACCGCTCCCAAGGGCGGGCTCGGACACCTGCTCGGCGCCGCCGGCGTCGCGGAGTCGATCGCGACAGTGCTGGCGCTGCACAATCGCGTCGTCCCACCGACCGCCAACCTCGACGACCTCGACGACGAGGTCGGGCTGGACGTCGCCCGCGAGGCGCGGCCCCTGCCCGAAGGCGAGCTGACGGCGATCAACAACTCGTTCGGCTTCGGCGGGCACAACCTCGTGATCGCGTTCCGCTCGGCCTGAGTTCCCCTTCTTTCCCGACCCTTCCGAGGCAGCGGCACCAACCCAGTGCCAGCCCCGCGGCCGGCGCCCGACCAGGCATGCCGGCCAATCACCGGGCGAGGCGAGTCCGCGTTACAAACGCAGGTCGCCTCGCCCGGTTTCTCGTTCGACACACCGGATGAATGCCGCCGTTACGGTCCGCTAGTCTTCGGCTGCGTAGTTGGGCACAGCAGGTTCTGGTTGGCTCGACGCTCGGGAGGCGGCGGATCTGATGCGCGTCGTGGACGTGTATGTCGAAAACAACGCCGGAATGGCGTTCGATGGCTGGTGCGCGGCATGGGTCTATGACCTCGATCTGTGGGGCACCTGCGGACAGGGGCCCGACGAGGCGGCGGCCCTTTCCGACGTACGCAAGCGGATCACCGGCAAGGTCGACCTCAACGTCGTCGAACGGACGGCCTGTCAGCAGACCGGTGACGAGCGGGCGTTCGAGCGCGATCACAGGCCTTGTACGGACGACGAACGCCGGACGACGCTCGCGATTCTCGACTATGTCCGGCCGCAGACGCTCGCGCTCGTGCGGGCGCTGCCGGACGAGGTGCTCGACTGGGAGGACCCCGAGCGCACCCTTCCCTCGTATGCCCGATGGCGCACGATCCGCCAGCTGGCCTGGCACGTCGCCGACACCGAGAGCCGCTACTACCTTCCGGTCGCCGGCCTCGACTCCAAGGACAGGGCTGACGATCTGCTCACCGAGCTGGACGAATCGGCTGCCCACGTACGGAAAACCGTCGAGGCGATGCCGGCCGGCATCGAACGGCGGTCGGACGACGGCGAGTGGACGTCGGTGAAGGTGCTCCGCCGGCTGGCCTGGCACGAACGCGGTGAGGTGGCCGTGATGCACAAGCTCGCCACGGCGGCGCGGCTTGCGTTGAAATCCTGAACGATCCAGTCTTTAAAACAGTCTGAGATCCGTTGGCAAGCTCAGGAAACTCACCTACTCTCCGGTGTGGGTAGCACCGACCACCACGCGAGGGGAGTTGTGCCAGCAATGACCGCTTTGGTGTCCAGGGTGACGTCGCCCGCCGGAGATCCGGCCTGGTTGGCCGAGGACTACGCCACCGTGAAGTCCCTGCTCGACGATCCGCGCCTCGGCCGCTCGCATGCCGAGCCGGAGAAGGCCTCGCGCTACACCGATGCGGCAGTGCTCGGCAGACCGGTCGGCAGTCCGGAGACGGAACACGCAGAGCACCAGGCGATGCGCCGGCTGCTCACGCCGGCGTTCTCCGCGCGGCGGATGGCCAAGCTTCGTTCCCGCGTGCAGGAGCTCGTCGACGACCTGCTCGACCAGATGGCCGCGGCCGGGCCGCCGGTCGACCTGCACGAGATGCTCGCGTTTCCCCTTCCGGCGTTGGTGATCTGCGAGCTGCTCGGCGTGCCGTACGAAGACCGCGACGACTTCCGGCGCTGGTCCGACGACGCCGCCGACATGCGCGACCGCGCCCGTGCCGAGGCCGCCGACGCGCAGCTCAAGGCCTACGCCAGCAAGCTGCTCGACCAGAAGCGCGCCGAGCCGGCGGAGGACGTGCTCACCGACCTCGCCAGGGCGCAGCAGCTGATGCCCGATGTGATGTCGGACGCGCGGGTCGTCCAGCTGGCCGCGGGCCTGCTCTGGGCCGGTCACGAGACGACGGTCTCCGCGATCGACCGTGGTGTCGTGCTGCTGCTCAGGAATCCTCCGCAACTGGCCGCGATCAAGGCCGATCCCGACCTCATCCCGTCGGCGGTCGAGGAGATCATGCGGCTGCCCAACCCCGTGCAGGGACCGCCCGGCCGGCTGGCCCGCTGGGCGACCGCGGACATCGAGGTGGGCGACACGGTCATCCCGAGCGGCGACCTGGTGATCCTCAGCCTCGAGCAGGCCAACCTCACCGAGGCGATGTTCGCCGATGCCCGCACGTTCGACATCACGAGGAAGAACAACGCGCACCTGGGCTTCGGCCACGGTCCGCACTTCTGCATCGGTGCACCGCTCGCCCGGACCGAGCTGCAGACGGTGTTCAGCACGCTGTTCACGAGGTTCCCCGACCTGCGGCTGGCAGTGCCGTTCGACGAGCTGCGGCCGCGCAACTACATGCTCACCGGCGGGCTGCTGGAGCTGCCGGTCACCTGGTAGCGAACCGAGCGCCCGGGCCGGTTACTCCGGCTGCTCCGTGTCCGGGCGCTGGAGCTTGCCCAGCACGCCGTGCATCACCTCGATGAACGCCGCCAGCTTCACCTCGTCGACGTCGCCGAACAGTATGTCTGCCGCGCGCCGGCGTTCGTTCATCATCCACTCCGTCGTCGACTTCCCCTTCCTGGTCAACGTGACAAGCGACGCCCGCCGGTCGGTCGGATGCGGCTTGCGCTCGACCAGTCCGACTCCCTCCAGGTCGTCGACCAGGCCGGTGACGTGCCGCGGCGTGCACCGCAGCAGCTCGCTCAGCTGACGCTGCACCATCGGCCCGCCCGACTCCAGCCGGAACAACACCTCGGCGCGTGATTCGTTCAGCCCGCGCGCTGCCAGCTCCTCAGCCGTCTCCCGCGCCAGCCGGGTGGTCAATCCGAACACGGCATCCAGCGCCTGCAGTGTCGGCGGGCGATTTTCTGTACTAAAATCATTGTGTAGTGAGTTCATGATGTTCTAGTCTCCCAATCGAGAAGACTATCCCCTCGCACGGAGAGAGCAGCAGCGATGGACACGAGGATCCGGCAGATCACGACGCCGGCGGGCGATCCCGCCTGGCACATCACCGGCTACGAGACCGTGAAGACCCTGCTGGCCGACCCACGGCTCGGCCGCTCGCATCCCGAGCCGGAGAAGGCCTCGCGCTACACCGACTCCGTCATCTTCGGACGCGCCACCGGTGGCACTCCGGAGGCCGAACGCGAGCAGAACCAGCAGATGCGCAAGCTGCTGAGCCGGTCGTTCTCGGCGCGGCGGCTGACCCAGCTCAAGCCGCGCGTACAGGCGCTGGTCGACGGCCTGCTGGACGAAACCGAGCACGCGGGCTCCCCAGCCGACCTGCACGAGCGGCTGTCGTTCCCGCTGCCCGTCCTCGTGATCTGCGAGCTGCTCGGCGTGCCGTACGAGGATCGCGAGCAGTTCCGGCACTGGTCCGACGACGCCGCCGACATGACCAGCGAGGCGACCTCGCTCGCGGGCATCGGGAAGCTTCAGGCGTACATGCGCTCGCTGCTCGACCGCAAGCGCGGCGAGCCGGCCGAGGACGTGCTGTCCGACCTGCTCGGTGCTCAGGCGATGGCGCCGGACGCGTTCACCGACGACCATGTGGTCTCGCTGGCAGCCGGCCTGCTGTTCGCCGGGCACGAGACGACCGTCTCCGCGATCGACCGGGGCATCGTGCTGTTCCTGACGCACCCGGACCAGCTGGCGGCACTGCGCGGTGAGCCGGCCCTGGTTTCGTCCGCCGTGGAAGAGATCCTGCGGCTCAACCGCCCGCGGCGGCAGGCCGGCGAGCGCACCGGAGGGATTCCCCGGTACGCCAGCGCCGACCTCGACGTCGCCGGAACGACTGTGTCCGCGGGCGATCTGGTCCTGCTCGACACCAGCGACGCCAACCACGACGACGCGGTGTTCACCGAGCCCGAGGACTTCGACATCAGGCGGCAGAACAACCCGCACGTGACGTTCGGCCACGGGCCGCACTTCTGCATCGGCGCCTCACTGGCGCGGATCGAGCTGCAGTCGGTGTTCGGCACGCTGTTCGACCGGCTGCCAGGACTGCGGCTCACGGTGCCCGCAGAGGAGTTGCCCAGGCGTACTCACTTGCTGACGGGCGGACTCTCGGCGATGCCCGTCGCCTGGTGACGCAGTCGGTCAGGAGGCGAGCGTCTCGCAGACGTTCTCCTCCGGGCCGATCGCGACTGCCATGTGCTTGGTGCCGTCCTTGTCGTAGGTGATCTCATGGATGCCGTCGAGTACGTAACGGCCTTGCGGGTAGTCGTCCGTAGCCACGAAGCCGATCCCGAACGGTCCGACTCCGCCGAAGCTGGACGTGCTCCCGTCCGGGTAGAGCGTCTCGAGGCCGCGTCCGGACAGGTCGCGCCGGATCGACTCACCGGTGTCGAGGTTGATGAAGTCGACGATGAGCACGCCCCTGTACTCCACTGCCTTCACAGCGCCGTCGGGATAGCGGGCATCGACTCGGGACTCCTCCTGGTCGTCGACGATCTTGGTCTCCAGCGGGTACGTGCAGTGCCTGCCCGCGGGCGAGATCGAGCCCTCGCTGCGGAACGGCTTCCACGGCTCCGGGCCGGTGGCCGACGCCGGAGTGGCTCCGGCCGCGAGCGCGACAGTGGTCAGAGCAGCGACAATGGTGGCACGACGAAGACGCATAAAACTCCTCCTAACCGGTTAATCTCAGATAACCGGTTAGGAGGAGCGAAGAGCAAGAGGGCGTGACACGATCGCAATGCACTGGACGGAGTTCGACGGCTACCCGATGCCCAACCGCATCGGCGGGCATGTCGCGCTCGACTTCTGCAACACGTGGGCCGGCTGGAACGCCGAGCCCGGCGATCCGCGGCGCGACTGGATCCCGTCCTACGAGCACTTCGCCGTGTGGGCGAAGTTCGCCGGGCTGATCGACGCCGAGACGACGGAACGCCTGCTACGCAAGGCGAAACGCGAGCCGGCCGACGCTGAAGCGACCGTACGCCAGGCCTGGTACCTACGCCGCGCGCTCCACGACGTACTCCTCGAGCCGGCCAACCGTTCGGCGTTCCAGATCGTGGCGCAGGCCGCCCAACAGGCCAACGCGACCGTCCGCCTGGTCGCCGAAGCCGACGGCCTGGCACAGTGGCGATTCCCCTCTCGCAGCGGCCTGGACCAGCCACTACTCGCCGTCGCCCGGGCGGCCGCCGACCTGCTCGGCAGCCCGGCCAGGCAGCAGGTGAAGGCCTGCCCAGGTCACAGCTGCGGCTGGCTCTTCCTCGACCCCCGCGGCCGCCGACGCTGGTGCATCATGGCCACCTGCGGCAACCGGTCGAAGGTCCGCGCTCACGCCGCCAGGCAGCAGGACCAGCCCGAACCCGGCGAGCCCTAGCCCGCCGAGCGGTCAGTCGATCAGCTCGTACGCCGGCAGCGTGAGGAAGTCGATGTAGTCGTCGGCCAGCGCGACCTGCTCGAACAGCCGCCGGGCATCGTCGTAGCGGCCGGAGGCGTAGCGCTCCTCACCCACCGCCTCCCTGATCTTGGCCAGCTCCTCGTCCTCGATCCGGTGCACCAGCTCGGCCGTCACGACGTCGCCGGAATCGAGCACGACCTGGTTGCGGATCCACTGCCAGATCTGCGAACGCGAGATCTCCGCGGTCGCCGCGTCCTCCATCAGGTTGAAGATCGCGACCGCGCCGTTGCCGCCCAGCCACGACTCGAGGTACTGCAGCGCGACCGAGATGTTGTTGCGAAGACCCGCCTCGGTGATCCCGCCCGGCGTCGACTTGGTGTCGAGCAACTCCTCGGCGCTGACCGAAACCTCCTCGCGCAGCACATGCAGCTGGTTGGTCCGCGCGCCGAGCGCCGCGTCGAAGACCTCCCTGCAGATCGGCACCAGGTCGGGGTGCGCGACCCACGAACCGTCGAAGCCGTCGCCAGCCTCACGTTCCTTGTCGGCACGCACCTTCGCCAACGCCACCTGGTTGATCTCCGGGTCCCGCCGGCTCGGGATGAACGCCGCCATGCCGCCCATCGCGAACGCGCCGCGGCGGTGGCAGGTCTTGACCAGCAGCTCGGTGTAGGCCCGCATGCAGGGCGCGGTCATCGTCACCGCGTTGCGCTCGGGCAGCACGAAGTCGGCGCCGGCGTCGCGGAAGTTCTTGATGATGCTGAAGAGGTAGTCCCAGCGGCCGGCGTTCAGGCCGGAGGCGTACGTGCGGAGCTCGTAGAGGATCTCCTCCATCTCGAACGCCGCCGTGATGGTCTCGATCAGCACCGTCACGCGGACGCTGCCCTGCGGGACCTCGAGGCGTTCCTCGGCGAATGCGAAGACGTCGTTCCACAGCCGGGCCTCGAGGTGTGACTCCAGCTTCGGGAGATAGAAGTACGGCCCGCTGCCGCGCGAGAGCAGCTCCTTGGCGTTGTGGAAGAAGTAGAAGCCGAAGTCGACCAGCGCGCCGATCCCCGGCCGGCCGTCGATCTGCACGTGCTGCTCGGGCAGGTGCCAGCCGCGCGGGCGCATCACGATCGTGGCAAGGTCTCCGTCGTCCTTCAGGGAGTACGACTTGCCCTCCGGCGAGGTGAACGCGAGCTGCCGGCGAACGGCGTCGTAGAGGTTGGACTGGCCGGACACGACGTTCGACCAGTGCGGCGTGTTGGCGTCCTCGAGGTCGGCGAGCCAGACGTTGGCGCCGGAGTTGAGCGCGTTGATCGCCATCTTGGCCTCGGTGGGCCCGGTGATCTCGACCCGCCGGTCGATCAGGTCGTACGGCGCGAGTGCCACCCGCCAGTCGGGGTCCTCGCGGATTTCCTTGGTCTCGGCCAAGAAGTCGAGCCGCCCCGTCCGGGCGATCTGCTCCCGGCGCTCGCGGCGCAGCGCCAGCAACTCCTCACGCCGGCCCGCGAACCGCTCGTGCAGCTCGCCCACGAACTCCAATGCGGCATCGGTGAAGATGCGCTCACCCGCTTCGCCCAGACCCTCTGTCACCACGCTCGCCCGCACGGCTGCCTCCAGTTGTCGCATCAGGTCGTCCCTGCAGTCAACCCTGCCACCTCCGCTGCGAACCTGGTCCCCCACCCACGCCGGACCTGGCCAGACCGGCCATGTACTACTCCAGGTAGCTTCCCAACTCCCAAGCGTCAAGTTGGCGCAGTGTCCGCCGGGTGTTCGGGCTGTCGCGCTCTCGCAAATACCCACACAGGAGCGGAACGAACGCGGCGCGCTCGGTCAGGCCATACGCGTCGCAGAAGAGCTTCAGCCGCGGCCCACGCGGCAGGATCGGTATCCCGATCCGCTCGCAGTCCTCGTCGACGTACAGCGGAACGAAGCTGCGGGCGGCAGCCACGACATCCCACAGCGCGGGCGCCGGACCGGCGAGGTCCCAGTCGATGAAGACCGGGGCGCGGCCCGGTGCGTAGACGGTGTTCGGTGGTGACAGGTCGTTGTGGCAGATGATCTGCCGTTCGTAGGTTCCGGCGGGCTGGTGCGCCTCGCGCCACACGCTGTCCGGCGGCGGCGTGAAGCCCGCCACGACGTCGTGGAAGCGGCGGATGGTACGAGCGGTCTCGGCCAGCGTCCGATCGTCGTACGGGCCGTTCCAGCCGGGCTCCCCCTCGACGTAGGTGAGCACCTCCCGGCCCTGCTCGTCGAAGCCGAGCACCCGTGGCGCACCCTCGAAGCCGACCGCCTCCAGGTGGCGGAGCAACGCGTGCACCGCCGGCGTCTGCGGCCCGACAGCACGGCGTACCGTGCCGCCGACTCGCCAGACCTCGCGGCCCTCCCCCGCTCCGGTGAGCAGTTCCATCAGCGACTCCACGTCCGCGATTGGCCCGGAATCGGCGCCGCCGAACGGACCGGCCCGACCCGACGGTTCGAACCTAGCCTCGCGGCATGGAATACCACACACTCGGACGCACCGGACTGAAAGTCAGCGAGCTCTGACTTGGCACGATGCTGTGGGGCGCCGACGACCTCGACGCCGCACCCGACGAGCAGGTCGCTCACCAGTTGGCGGATCGCTTCGCCGAGGCCGGCGGGATGTTCTTCGACACTGCTGACGTCTACGCCGGAGCTGCTGCAGCGTCCGGCGGTGACCGCGCCGATCATCGGTGCGATGACGATGACGCAGCTCGAGGACAACCTCGGCGCGGCCGGCTGGCAACTGGCCGACGAGCAGGTCGATCGGCTCACCAGCGCCAGCGACCAGGTGTGCGACCCGACGCCCGCCCACGACTGACGCCGCGTCCCCGAACGCCGCGGGCGGCCCGCCCGCCGGCGCCGCTCCGGCCACGCACTCCACCGGCCTGGTGGCGTTTGGCACTATGGCTGGATGCCCGCGCCCGGAAACACCGCCGAAACGCAGGCCCGGCGCGGGCTCGTGCTGGGCGCGGCCGCGTACGTCATCTGGGGCTCGTCTGCGCTGTACTGGCCGTTGCTGCGGCCGTCCGGTGTGCTGGAGATCCTGTCCATGCGCGTCGTCTGCTCGTTGTTCGCGCTGGGCGCGCTGATCGTCCTGCGCCGGCACGCGAAGCGCCTACGGCATCTCCTGCGCCAGCCCCGCAAGCTCGCGTTGCTCGGTGTCGCCTCGTTGCTCACCGCGGTCAACTGGGGACTGTTCATCTACGCCACGACCAGTGGCCGGGTGATCGACGCGTCGATGGGCTACTTCATCAACCCGCTCGTCATGGTTCTGCTCGGCGTGCTGGTGTTCCGGGAACGGCCACGTCCCCTGCAGTGGGCTGCGGTCGGCGCCGGTGTGGCGGGAGTTCTCGTGCTCGGCGTGGGCACCGGCCGCCCGCCGTGGATCGCGCTCTGCCTGGCCGCGAGCTTCGGTGCGTACGCGCTCATCAAGAAGGCGCTCGGCGTTGGAGCCGTGGTGAGCATGACGGTCGAGACGGCGATCCTGTTCCTGCCGGCGCTGGCGTACTGCCTGGTGCTGCAGGTCGACGGCACCGCGACGTTCGGGCGAGTCTCGCTGGCACACGCGCTGCTGATGATCGGCGCGAGCGTCGTCATGCTGTCGCCGATGCTGCTGTTCAGCGCCGCGGCGAACCGGATTCCGCTGAGCGTGGCCGGCCTGCTGCAGTACCTCGAGCCGGTCATTCAGTTCCTGATCGGCCTGCTGGTGTTCAGCGAGGTGATGTCGGGGCCGCGGTGGGGCGCCTTCCTGTTGATCTGGGTGGCGCTGGCGATCCTCGGATACGACGGCTTCCGCGCAGCCGTCCGCAGGCAAGCGAGCCAGCCGGGCCAGCCGGGCCAGCCGGGCCAGCCGGATCAGGCGGTGACGACCGGCAGCCCGGGCTCCTCCTCGTCGAGCCCCACAGCCACCCGCTCGATGAACTCGAACAACTGACGCAGCCGAGCCAGATCGGACGGCGCGACCGTGAACGAGAACAGCACCGCCTCACCCGACGCGTTGTAGTTGAGCTCGTGGCCGCAGCGCCCGTCCCAGAGCCCGATGATGACGCGCATGTTCGCCGGCAGCCGGTCCGTGTGCACCCGACGCACCTTCACACCGGCCTCCTGCTGCATCCGCGCCAGCGCGTCCAGCCGATCCGACCATCCGTTGTGGATGAAGACCCGCCGGATCTCACGCCCGTCCCGCAGCGCCCGAGCCTGGTGCTCCCAGTAGGCGCGCCCCTCCGGCTCCTCCCACCAGTCCAGATCGATCGCCGGAACGCTGGTCACCAGCATCTCTCGCTCGACGTTCCGCGCGAGTCGCAGTGCCAGCGAGTTGTCGTTGTACGGAAGCTGGAACCGCCCGTGCTCCAGGTCGGTGAGCTTGCCCCGGCAGTCCTCGAACGCGAGTTTGCACGCGTCGACGGCCGGCGTACCGGCGTACTCCTGCTCGACCCGCGTCGCCGAGCGGAGCATCGACTCCACGATGTCCGGAAGCCAGGACGTGCCCTCGATCATCCGGATCAGCATGCCCATCCGGCTTTCGTACTCGGCCCGTCGCTTGTCACGCAGCAGGATCTGCACCTGCAGCGTGATGATCCCGCCGAGCAGGCCCGCGAACGTGGCGAACGCTGGCGCGAGCGTGGTGTTGCGGTAGAAGAACACCGCGATCCCGACCGACGACACCGTTCCGATGACCAGCACCGGATCCAGCGTGAAACGACCCTTCCGCAAGTGCGCCCTCCCAGGGATTCGCCCGCCGTCACCAAACCGCGTTGCGATGCTGCGTGAGATCGACGTTCAGTATCGCGGAGTCCGTGGAACCAGTGCCGGCGGCCCCGTCGGCGGCCGGATCAGCTGGTGGGGAACGCGCGCTGGATCCGCTCGACCAGCATGCCCACGTCGTTGCCCGTCTCACGGGTGATGTTCATCAGCTCGCCGAGCTGCGCCTGCATCTCGGGCATGTCTGCGAGCAGCTGGGCCGGATCCACGGTGTCGCCGAACGTGCTCCGGGCGATCTCGACCTGCTTCTGCTGCAGCTGGGTCCGGGCCTGGTTGACCAGGTCCTGGATCTGGGTGGCCAGGTCTTCCGAGCCGTCCCGAAACGCGCGCGGGTCGATCCTGAGGTTCTGCAGGCCCTTCTCCTCGGAGAACGTCAGGCTGATCTCACCGTCCTCGCTCTCGGCCGTGCCGGCCGCGGCGGCGAGCTGCTCTTGGTAGTCGGCCAGCCGCTCCATCTGCACAGCCTGCTGTCGAGCCATCTCCTCGGGGTCGTGCAGGTACGTCGGAATCTGGTCGAACGAGAACACGTGCTGTTCCTTCCGCTATTTCACCAACGCCTGAGGGACGTGCTATTGGTACTTCTCCCGCTCGGGGTTGTTCTCCCCCAGCTCGTCGGAGTGCCGGTTGCCCCACTCCTGGTCCGGGATCGGGCCGTCGTTGGGATCGAACAGCCGGCCCGTGCCGCTCGGCGAGCCCTGCGCCACGGAGTCCCAGCCCCACGGCGACATACCGGCGTACCGGCCGACCTTCTGCAGCATCGCGTCGGCGCCCGGGAACCGGCCCGCCAGCTTGCCGCCCATGCCCGCGCCGCCGAGGAACTGGTTCTCGGCCCGCTGCGCGAAACCGCGCGCCATGTCGTCGAGACCGCTGACCGCACCCTGGATCAGGTCGAGGCCGGCCTGCAGGCCGCCGCCCATGACCATCTGCATGCCGGTGCTCATCGCGGTCAGCGCACCGATGATGCCGGCGCCGGTGTGCTGGATCGCGTTCATCGGGACTTCCATCGCCCGGATGAACGACTTACACGAGAAGCTGATCGAGTTGCCCAGGCTGAAGATCGTCATGTTGAACGCCTGCACCGGCGGGAACGGGATGAACCGGGTCGCCCAGTAGGTGATCGCGAGCGCACCGAGAATCGCCGCGAAGACGGTGACCACGGTGATCATCGCGAAGATCAGGAACGCGATCACCATCGTGAACGTCGCCGTGATCACGCAGACCATCTGGGTCAGGCTGATCCGGGTGTTCAGGTCGGTCGCGGACTTGTGGAACTCCTTCTGGTCGCCGCTCTGCCAGGTCTCGGCGTCGATCCGCTCCAGCTGCTCCCGGATGACGTCGGCGGCCTTCACGCCCTCTTCGCCGGACTTCCACAGGTCGACCGCGGCCTTGCCCATCGCGCCGGTGTCGGTCTGCAGCAGGAACGCCTCGCTGGCGAGGTTGGCCGGGAGGAAACGAGCGGCCGGGAACGCCGTGCACGCCAGCATCATGCCGACGTACGCGCCCTGTGCCATGGCCGCGCCCGGCTCAAGAACCGCAACGGTGGCTTCGGAGATACTCACTGTCGAACCCTCTCTGCTTAACGGTGCTCGTGGTGCTCAGGCACCGTTGCCGGAGCCTTCGATCGCGTTCATGGCCTGCTCGAGCGAGACCGAGGACACTTGCTCGATCTCGTTCCAGCGGTCGGCCAGCACCGCGAGCGCCTCCGAGAGGTGGGTCGCGTCGTCGATCTTGGTGTCCCAGGACTGAGTGGCGTACTCGACCGCGACGACGTAGGCGGACGCGAACGACTTCGTGACAGCCGTCCAGTTGGCCATGCTCACTTCCTGAGCGGCGTCGGACTTTCGCATGGCCGACTTCAGCGGCTCCGGGGTTTCCGAACCGATCCGCTCGCCGATGCTTCGGATCAGCTCTCGGTCGACGTGTCTTTCTCCCACCGTGTGCACCATCCCTCATTGGTGTTTTGCGACCGATACACCTTACATATGCCGCAAGGCCGTCCAATCCGGGTTGTCCACAGGCACCGGGCTCACTGTGACGACGGCCACGTACCAGGCGGGATGCGGTCGAGCACGTCGATCAGCAGCGCGAACCGGCTCTCCAGGTGGCCCGGCCGGGTGGCGTAGGCCTCCAGGGGTACGAGGTCCCACGTCAGGAGGTCGCCGCCCACCAGGCGGAACGTACGGTCGTTCTCGCCCATCGCGGTGAGCCGCTTGGCGAGCTCCTGGTCCGTGGTGATCGCGGCGAGCTGCTTGGCCCGCGCCGCCTGCGGCTGATCGGTGGCGCCGCCTGCCGACACGGCGTAGACGGAGTACTGATGCCGGGCGTGCTCCTGGTTGCCGAACCGCGCGACGAACGTCAGGTCGAACGCGACGATCGTGTGCCCGCGGTAGTCACCGGTGATCACGTTCGTCGCCTGGTACTGCCGGCCCAGGTTGAACGGCTCGCCCTCCCACCGGGTCAGCAGGCCCGGGTCGCTGTCGGCACGGCTCCACCCGTTGCGCGACACCTGGTCGTCGATGTTCTTGCGGCGCGCGCCCGACTCCCTCCACATGCCGAACGCGATGAGTACGGCCAGCGCCACTCCGAGCACGATCAGGACAATCTGCCACCACTTCACGGCATCCGATCCTGGCATACACATGGCATGGACCGGCCGCGCGCCGTGACCGCCGCCGGACGTCGCAGCGAACATCCGACGTTAGGGTGAAGTGGCCGGCCGGAATAGTCCTGGAAGTAGTCATGGGCAGAGACCTACCGAGCGGCACGGTTGGAGGGTTCGATGAAAGCGATCAACGGACTGCGCACAGCGCTCGAGGGCATCGTCGGCGCCGAGTCCGTGATCAGCGATCCCGTTCAGCTGCGGACCTATGAGTGCGACGGGCTCGCGGGCTACCGCGTCACGCCCGCGCTCGTCGTCCTGCCGGCCACGTCCGACCAGGTGGCCGCCGCCGTCGACGCGTGCCACCGGGCTCGCGTGCCGTACGTCGCCCGCGGCGCGGGCACCGGCCTGTCCGGCGGCGCGTTGCCCGTCCACGACGGTGTGGTGATCTCGCTGCAGCGGATGCGCTCGATCGTCGAGATCGACCCGGTCAACCGGCGCGCGGTCGTCGAGCCGGGCGTCACCAACCTCGCGATCAGCCGGGCCGCCGCACCCCACGACCTCTACTACGCCCCCGACCCGTCCAGCCAGCAGGTCTGCACGATCGGCGGCAACGTCGCGGAGAACTCCGGCGGCGCCCACTGCCTGAAGTACGGCTTCACCACCAACCACGTGCTGGCGATCGAGGTCGTGCTTCCCGACGGCACCCGCTCCTGGCTCGGCGGGCCCTCCCCCGAGGTCGCCGGACCCGACCTGCGTGGGCTGATGATCGGCTCGGAGGGCACGCTCGGGCTGGTAACGAAGGTGGTCGTACGCCTGCTGCGCAAGCCCGAGTCCGTCCAGACGCTGCTCGCCGATTTCCCCTCGATCGAGGCCGCCGGTGAGACCGTCACCGACATCATCGCCGCGGGAATCGTCCCGGCCGCGATGGAGATCATGGACGAGCTCGCGATCGAGGCCTCCGAGGCCGCGGTCGGCGCCGGCTACACGCTCGGCACGCCGGCCGCGCTGGTCGTCGAGCTCGACGGGCCCGACGACGAGTGCGCGGCCCTGTTCGAGTCCGTACAGGACCTCTGCCGCGGCAACGGCACCACGAAGATCCGCGTCGCCCGCGACGAGGCCGAGCGGCTGGCGATCTGGACGGGACGCAAGGCCGCGTTCGCCGCGGTCGGACGGATCAGCCGCGACTACTTCGTGCAGGACGGCGTGGTGCCGCGCACCCGCCTGTCGGAGGCGCTGAGCCGGATCGGCGAGATGGGCCGCGAGGCCGGGCTGCGGGTCGCGAACGTCTTCCACGCCGGCGACGGCAACCTCCACCCGCTGGTCCTCTACGACGAGACCAAGGGTGAGCACGAACGCGCCGAGCAGCTCTCCAAGGAGATCGCGGAGGTGTGCGTCGAGCTCGGCGGCTCGTTGTCCGGTGAGCACGGCATCGGCACCGACAAGGCCTGCTCGATGCCGGTGATGTTCGGCGAGGAGGACCTGGCGACGTTCGACCGCGTACGCCGGGCGTTCGACCACGAAAACCTCTGCAATCCCGGCAAGGTGTTGCCGACTCCCCGGCTGTGCGGCGAACGGCCGGGAAAGTACCGTCCGCATCCGCTGGAGGACGCCGGTGTCATCGAACGACTCTGAGCCCGTGTCGACGGCCGAGCCGATCACCGAGCGGCCCGCCGACCTGCGCGAAGCGCGTGACGTCCTGACCAAGGCCGCCGACGCCGGCCGGCGGGTGCTGATCCGCGGTGCCGGGTCGGCGCAGTCGTGGGGCGCACCCGTCGAGCCCACCGACATCGTGCTCGACACCACCGGCCTGGACCAGATCGTGGCCTACAACCCGTCTGACATGACGGTCGCGGTCGGGGCCGGGATCTCCCTTTCGGCACTGCAGTCCCAGCTGCGGGGCCAGTACGTCGCGCTGGACGCCGCCCGGATCGGGCGCGGTGCGACCGTCGGCGGCCTGCTGGCCACGGGCGACGCCGGGCCGCTGCGCCCTCGGTACGGCTCGCTGCGCGACCTCGTCATCGGCGTCACCGTGGTGCTCGCCGACGGCACGGTGGCGCGGTCGGGTGGGCACGTGATCAAGAACGTCGCGGGCTACGACCTGGCCAAGCTGTTCTCCGGATCGCTTGGTGCGTTCGGCCTGCTGACCGAGGTCGTGCTGCGGGTGCATCCGCTGCCGGAGTCCACGGCCACCCTCGCGGTCGCCTGCGATCCGGGGCAGGCGTTCGGGTACACCCTCGACCTGCTCGGCTCGCCGCTGGAACCGGTGTCGGTCGAGTGGCACGGCGACGCGACGACCGGCCGGCTGCTGGTCCGCTTCGAAGGCACCGACCACGGCGTCCGCCGGCGAGTCGACAAGGCCGCCGACCTGCTGACCAAGCTGGGTGCGAGCACGCCCGACGTCCTCGACGACGCGGCGGGGGCGGAGGCCTGGCAAGCCGTCGCCGACAGCGCGCTGGGCGGTGAGGGCGACACGGTGTTCCGGGCGGGCACCCGACCCGACCGGATGCCGTCGCTGGCCAACCGGCTGGTCTACCTCGCCTCGGAGTACAGCGTCGAGGTCGAGTTGACGTCGAGTGTGGGCATCGGCGTCCACACCGTACGCCTGTCCGGCGGCGGGGTCGCCGGGCACGCGGAGGTCTTCCAGGCCTGGCGTTCCGACGCCACCGAAGCCGGTGGAAGCGTCACGTTGCACCGTGGGGCGCCCGGGCTCACCGACCTCGTACCTGCCTGGGGCCGCCCGCCGTCGTCGGTCGAAGTGCTGCAGGCGTTGAAGAAACAGCTCGACCCCGACAACCGGCTCTGCCCCGGCCGGTTCGCACCGTGGATGTAAAGGACGGACGCTTCGTGACCGCACAAGGGTTTGACGCACACCGGCCGCCGGATCCGGACCTGCTCGACGACTGCGTGCACTGCGGGTTCTGCCTGCCGACCTGCCCGACGTACGCGTTGTGGGGCGAGGAGATGGACTCGCCGCGCGGCCGGATCTACCTGATGAACCTCGTGCACGAGGGCGCCGCGTCCTTCGACGACACGCTCGTCGGGCACTTCGACGCCTGCCTGGGCTGCATGGCGTGCGTGACCGCGTGCCCGTCCGGCGTGCAGTACGACCGGCTGCTGGAGTCGATGCGACCGCAGATCGAGCGGCACCACAGCCGTGGCTGGAAGGACCGCGCGTTCCGGCAGCTGATCTTCGCGCTGTTCCCGTATCCCCGCCGGCTGCGGCTCGCCGCGCTGGGCGGCATCGCCTACCAGAAGCTGGGGATCCGGAAGCTGCTGCACCGGCGCGGGCTGGTCGGCAAGCTGCCGCCGCGGTTGCGGGCGCTGGAGGCGCTGCTGCCGCCGGTGAAGCTGCGCGAGGTGTTCGGCAAGGCGCCGACGCGGATCCCGGCCGTCGGCGAGCGGCGTCGTACGGTCGCCCTGCTCGCCGGGTGCGTGCAGCAGGTGTACTTCTCGCGGGTGAACGCCGCGACCGCGCGGGTGCTGGCGGCCGAGGGCTGCGAGGTGCTGGTCCCGGCCGAGCAGAGGTGCTGCGGGGCGCTGTCGGAGCACGCCGGGCGCGAGCCGGAGGCACTGCGGCGCGCGCGGCACACGATCGACACGTTCGCGGCGTACAACGTCGACACGGTCGTGGTGAACGTCGCCGGCTGCGGCTCGATGCTGAAGGACTACAGCGACCTGCTGTCCGACGATCCGGCGTACGCCGAGAAGGCCCGGGAGTTCTCGGCGAAGGTGCGCGACATCACCGAGGTGCTCGCCGAGCTGACACCGCGGGCGGCGCGGCACCCGGTCAAGGGCCTGTCGCGGGTCGCGTACCACGACGCCTGCCACCTCGGGCACGCGCAGAAGGTACGCGCGCAGCCGCGGGCGGTGCTGCGGACGATTCCGGGGCTCGACGTGGTCGACATCCCGGAGGCCGAGCTGTGCTGCGGGTCGGCGGGCGTCTACAACCTGCTGGAGCCGGAGGCGGCCGAGGAGCTCGGCCAGCGCAAGGCCGCGAACGTCCGGACCGTGACGCCGGACGCGCTGGCGACCGCCAACCCGGGTTGCCTGCTGCAGATCCGGCGGCACCTGGGTGAGGACCTCCCGCTCTACCACCCGGTCGAGCTGATCGACGCTTCGATTCGTGGCAGAGGGCTGGAGCGTCGCTAGCCTGGGGTTGTGTCGACCTCCTTATCTGACAGCGCGCTCGCGCTGCTCGACGGCAAGCACTTCGCCGTCTTCGCCTCGCTCAATGCCGATGGCAGTCCGCAGACGTCCGTGGTGTGGTACGAGTGGGACGGCGAGGCCTTGCTGTTCTCAGCTATGGCTCACCGTCGCAAGGTCCGCAACATCGAGCGGGATCCGCGGGTGAGCATCACGATCTTCGACACCGCGAATCCGTACCACTCGCTGGAGATCCGCGGCACGGCATCGGTGTCGGCCGATCCGGAGCGCGCGATGTCGTACCAGCTCACCCATCGCTATCTCGGCCAGGATCCGCCGGCCGATCCGGAGGGTTCGCAGCGAGTGATCATCCGGGTCGTTGCGTCGAAGGTCGTCGAGTTCGCGGCGGGCGCGTGAGCGGCCCGCCGGTCGTGGTGGTCACGGGCGCGGCGATGGGGATCGGGCTCGGGATCGTGCGGCGGTTCCAGGCGGGCGGCTACACCGTGGTCGGCGTCGACCGCGACCAGGCCGTGCTGGAGCTGGCCGACGGCGACGGCGGCGACTCGCTCGTGCCGTACGTCGGCGACGTCACCGACCCGGCGACGCACGACGCGGCCGCGGCGCTGGCGATGGAGCACGGGGAGCTGGCGGTCTGGGTCAACAACGCCGGTGTGGCGCTGCCGGCCTCGATCCACACGGCTACGCGAGAGTCGGTCGAACGTACGTGGGCGATCAACCAGGGCGGCACGTTCTGGGGCTCGGCGGCCGCGGTCCGGACGATGCTCGAGCACGGCATCCGCGGTGCGATCGTCAACATCGCCTCGACCCAGGCGCTGCGCGGGTTCGCGGAGCAACCGGCGTACGCCGCCTCGAAGGGTGCGATCGTCTCGCTGTCGCGGCAGCTGGCGGCGGAGTACGCACCCAAGGGGATCCGCTGCAACGCGATCGCACCGGGCGTGATCGAGACGCCGCTCAACCGGGCGCTGGCGGAGGCCTCCGGCGACGTGGAGGCGACGGAGCGCAACTGGCTCGAACTGTGCCCGATCGGGCGCTGGGGGACGCCGGAGGACATCGCGGAGGCCGCGTGGTATCTCGGGACGCCGGTGTCGAGCTTCGTAACCGGCCAGCTCCTCGTCGTCGACGGCGGGCAGACCGCGGTTCCGCCGGCCTGACGGCACGACTTCGCCGGAGACAAGAACCGTAGACAAACCGGGGACCAAAAAGAGGACGCGGGCCGGGAGGAACTCCCGGCCCGCGTCCCACGTGGTGCGGCCGCGTGCTCGGCTACCGAGGTCGCCCCTGTCGGCGCCGCGCGGCCACGTCTGTGATTCGCCCTCTTGCCACAAAGTCTAAGGTTCGAAGTGGTTCCTGGCCTGGTCAGGCCTCGCCCTGGATCGTCACTTCGAGTTGGATCTTCGGTGCGCCCTGCGTCACCGAAACGTTACCCACCAACCCACTGGTCTGGTCAAGCCTAACTGGTGAGTAGCTTCCAAAATCGCACCCCCGTCTCGAACTCCGAGACCGCCCATTCGCCTACCTTACGCAACATGCGAATCACACGACCTGATGGAGCCAGCGGACGGGCGCGCCTTCACCAGCATGCCTGAACGTCTCCAGTTCGTCGTCCCATTGCTTGCCGAGTAAACGATCAAGCTCGGACTCGAGGTTCCCCTCTCCCCTTGCTGCCTTGGCGATCGCGGCCTTCAGCCGATCCTCGGGCACGAGGATGTCGCCGTGGACGCCGGTGACGGCGTGGAACAACCCGAGCGCGGGCGTGTAGGAGTAGCGAGCACCCTCGCAGCCCTGGCTGGGCTCCTCGGTGACTTCGTAGCGCAACTGCTGCCAGCCGCGCAGGCTCGAAGCCAGTGCCGCGGACGTGCCGGCCGCGCCCTGCCAGGACAGCTCCGCACGGTAAGCACCCGCAGCCGCGGGCTGCGGGATCCAGTCGAGATTCACGCGCGCGCCAAGTACGCCGGCGGCCGCCCACTCGACGTGGGGACACAGCGCACCCGGCGCGGAATGTACGAACAACACACCTCGGGTTGTCACCGGACTCCACCTTCCTGTTCGAGGAGCGCCTTCCCCTGCGTCCTCAACAGGCGTCTCACGGCTTCGTCAGATGCCAACCCGCGTGCACATTCTGCCGTACGGATGCACGGCCTTACAACTACTGGACTGTTGTACCCCGTTGTAGTAACAGCCCCACAAACGTGTCGGCGTTGGCCACGGCAGCGCATCCGGGGTCGTTGTTGAAGTAGGCGTAGACGTCGGCGGTGTCCTCGTAGGTGTCGGTGACGCGCTGTGCCCACGACTCCAGCGCCGCCCGGCCGTAGTGCGGCCACGGCTTGGCCCGCCCTTCGTGGAGGCGGACGTAGCCCCAGCTCGCTGTACGCCACAGCGGCGTGACCGGGCGGCCGAGCCGGTCCGCCCAGCACAGGGCGGCGTCGTGGCGTTCCAGCACCGGCCGTACGGCGCCGGCGTCCTCCCACCACGACTCGTGCCTGGGCTCCACCGCCACGCGGGTCCTGGCGGGGAATTCGGCCAAGCAGGCGTCGAGCAGGCCGGCGTCCGACCGGAGGGTGGGCGGCAACTGCAGCAGGAACGGCCCGAGCCGCGCGCCCAGTCCCCTGGCGTGCTCGACCAGGCGGTGGACCGGCTCGGCGGGATCGCGCAGCCGCTTGATGTGCGTGAGATAGCGGCTCCCCTTCACCGCGACCACGAACCCGGCCGGCAGCTTGTCGCGCCAGCCTTCGAACGTGTCGCGCCCGGGCAGCCGGTAGAACGCGTTGTTGAGCTCGACGGTCGAGAAGCGGGTGGCGTAGTGCTCCAGCCACAACCGCTGCGGCAGGTCGCCTGGATAGAACGGTCCCCGCCAGTCCTGGTAGGACCAGCCGGACGTGCCGACGCGCACAGGCATGGCACCGCCATTCCCCGAACCATCGAGGTCTAGTCAGAGCCCGCCGGCGCGCTCGTCAGCCGGACTTGGTCCGGATCTCGTTGATCAGCTTCTGCATCGTCTTCTTGTCGGCGGGTGCCCCGCTGACCTTGATGCCGATGTGCGTATCGGCCTTGCCGCCTGCCTTCGAGGCGAAGACGTGGCTCATCGACAGCCGCGTCTTCCCCGACTGCAGGCTCTCCTCGGCGTAGCGCGTCGTCGAGTCGGTGGCCTTCCACTGCTTGTCGTCGAGGTCGAAGGCGGTGTCGCGCAGTTTCTTCCACTGGGCGGCGCCGCACGGGGCCGGGCACTTCTCGAGGTAGATCTCGGACCTGCCGGGGACCGCCGGCCGTTCGCCGTTGCCGAACGTTCCGGCCTCGTCGGCGCAGACCCAGGCCTTGACGTCGGGGCGGCCCTTGACCGAGCCGCTGACGCAGCCCCACGTACCCGGCGCACGGAACGAGAACGGCATGCCCCGAAGCTCCATGAGGTAGGTCGGCTCGCCCTTGCCGTAGGTCGGGCCGGCGACCGGCCCGGGCGGGCCGTCGGTGTAGGTCGGCTTGGACGAGGGTCCAGTCGTCGGAGTTTCTGACGGGTCGGACGTCGTGGTCGGCCCAGCGCTCGGCGAGCCGCTCGGCAGCGGTCCGAGGGTCTGGTGCGACTCGCCGGGGTCGGCGGTGACGTTCTTGTCGTCGGTGAGGGTGGAGACCAGCCACCAGACGCCGATCACAAGCACGATCGCGCCGAAGATGATGCCGCCGAGGATCAGCAGCGAGCGCTGCGTGTCACGGGGCTTCCCAGCCGGTACGCCCGGCGGCGCCGGCGACGGTCCCTGCGGCCCTGACGGCCCTGTCGGCGTGAACGACTGCGACGCCGGGCTGCCCGCCCAGTGGGGCGCGAAGTCGGGTCCGGTCTGCTGGCTGCCGAACAGGCTCGAGCCGCCGGCCAGCGCGGCCGCGTCGAGCAGGCTGAGCGCGTGGTCCGGCCGCCCGGAGGTGTAGGTGGTCGCCACCCACGGCACCGGGTCACGCACGCCGGACATGGCGACCTGTTCGGGGTCGGCGATGTCTTCGAGCGCGCCGGCCAGCCGGTCGCGTACGGCGGAGTCTTCGGCGGCAGCGGCATGCAGCACCGCGACCGCGACCGAGTTGCCCGCCGCGTCTTGGGCGAGCAGAACGACGCCGGCCTGGTGGTTGGCCAGCCTGCCGCGTACCCGGAATGGTCCTACGACAGCCGGGTCACCTGGGCGTAGCGGTTCAGAGCTCATCTTTGTGCTAGGCCCCCGCCTTCATAGTTTTCTTAGTCTGGGATGGCACCCTAGGTGCCGTGGCCGACGATACGACGTACTCGCCAGCAAGTGGACAGCCTATGACCAGCTCCGGTCCGGGGTACAACCCCGGCGTTTCAGACACGCAGAACTCCTCCGCACCGCACCCCCAGCCAGCCGCCGACGCGAAGCTGATCCTGGAGGCGGTCGAGGAGGTCAAGCGGGTCATCGTCGGCCAGGAGCACATGGTCGAGCGGCTGATGGTCGCCCTGCTGGCCCGCGGGCACTGCCTGCTCGAAGGCGTGCCGGGCGTCGCCAAGACGCTGGCCGTCCGCACGTTCGCCGACGTCGTCGGAGGCCAGTTCGCGCGGCTGCAGTTCACACCCGACCTGGTGCCGTCCGACATCGTGGGCACCCGGATCTACCGCCCGAGCAAGGAGGCGTTCGACGTCGAGCTCGGGCCCGTGTTCGTCAACTTCGTCCTCGCCGACGAGGTCAACCGCGCGCCGGCCAAGGTGCAGAGCGCGATGCTCGAGCTGATGGCGGAGCAGCAGGTCTCGATCGGAGGCCAGACCTTCCCGCTGCCGAAGCCGTTCATCGTGATCGCCACGCAGAACCCCATCGAGAACGAGGGCGTCTACCCCCTGCCGGAGGCGCAGCGCGACCGGTTCCTGATGAAGGTCGACGTGCACCTGCCCGACGCCGAAGAGGAATACCGCATCCTGGAACGGATGAGTGTCGACCCGCCGAGCGCTCGACAGGTGCTCGATCCCGAGCGCATCATCGGGCTGCAGCACGCGGTCGACCGCGTGTTCGTCCACCGGCTGGTCGCCGACTATGTCGTGCGGCTCGTGCTGGCCACCCGGCGGCCGGTCGAATACCACGTACCCGATCTCGCCGGAGTGATCGAGGTCGGCACCAGCCCGCGCGCGACGCTCGGCCTGGTCGCCTCGGCCCGGGCGCTCGCGCTGATGCGCGGCCGCGACTACGCCCTGCCCGAGGACGTACGCGACGTCGCCCGTGACGTGATGCCGCACCGCCTGGTGCTGACGTTCGACGCGATGGCCGACGGAGTGGACGCCGGCCAGGTGGTCGATCGCGTGCTGTCGGCAGTGCCACCACCGCGCCCGGTCTGGCGTAACGACATCGGCCCGGGTCAAGGCCGCCCGGAGTTCCGTTGAGGCCTGCCAGCCAGCCCACCGGGTCGCTCAGCCTCGGCCAGCTGGCGCCCGAACAGGCGCTGCGCCGGCTGGAGCTGATGATCGTCCGGCGGCTCGAGGGCTTCCTGCGCGGTGAGCACCTCGGACTGCTGCCGGGGCCGGGCACCGAGCTCGCGGAGGCGCGGGTCTACCGGCCGGGTGAAGACGACGTACGCCGGATCGACTGGTCGGTCACCGCGCGTACCACCGTCACGCACGTCCGCGACGTGATCGCCGACCGCGAGCTGGAGACGTGGGCGCTGGTCGACCTGACCGCGTCGATGGACTTCGGAACGGCGGCGCTGGAGAAGCGCGAGCTCGCCGTCGCCGCGGTCGGCACGGTCGGGTTCCTGACCCAGCGGCTCGGCGACCGGTTCGGCGGCTTCGTCGTACGCAACGGCCAGACCCGCCGGTGGCCCGCGCGGTCCGGGCGGCTCGCGCTGTACGGTCTGCTGCGGTCGCTGCTGGGCGAGCCGCGGAGCTCGTCACCGGGCACGGACGATTTCTCCGGCGCCCTCGAACAGCTCTCCCGCGCCAAGCAGCGCCGTGGCCTGCGGGTCGTGGTCTCCGACTTCCTGGACGGCGCGGGCGAGTTCGATGAGAACGGTCAACTGCCGTGGGAGCGAGCGATGAAACGGTTGTCCGGCCGGCACCAGCTGCTGGCCGTCGAGATCACGGACCCACGCGAGTGGGAGCTGCCGAACGTCGGGGTCGTGATGCTGACCGATCCCGAGTCCGGCACAGTCCGTGAGGTGAACACCGCCGATCCCAAGGTCCGTTCCCGCTATGCCACGGGAGCGCGTGAACACCGCGAGCGCGTCCGGGCGGCGCTTCGCCGCACCGGCGCGGCACACCTGGAGCTGTCGACGTCGCGCGACTGGGTGGCCGACACCGCCCGCTTCGTACTCGAGCACCGGCGGGTCGCGGTCAAGCTGCACTCTCCGCAGGCGAGAGGGGCGGGCGCATGAGCTTCGTCGAACCCGGCCGGCTGTGGCTGCTCCTGCTCGTGCCGGTGCTGGTCGCGGCGTACGCGCTGCTGCAGTGGCGGCGCAAGCGCTACGCCATGCGGTTCACCAACCTGACACTGCTCGACAAGGTGGCGCCGAAGCGTCCGGGGTGGCGCCGGCACGTCGCGGCGATCCTCACGATGATCACGGTCGGGCTGATCGTCACGGCGTTCGCGCAGCCGCAGTCGGAGGTGCGGGTGCCCCGCGAGCGCGCGACGATCGTCCTCACGATGGACGTCTCGCTCTCGATGATGTCCGACGACGTGTCGCCCACACGGATCAAGGCGGCCCAGGCGGCGGCGAAGAAGTTCGTGGAGGGCCTGCCGGAGAAGTACAACGTCGCATTCGTGACGTTCGCCGGTACGGCCCAGATCCTCGTGCCGCCGACCACCGACCACCAGTCCGTCATCCGGGCGATCGACGGAGCCGACCTGGCCGAGTCCACAGCGACGGGCGAGGCGATCTTCACGTCCTTGGAGGCGCTGAAGCAGGTGCCCGCCGACCCCGAGCACCCGAACGACCCGCCGCCGGCCCGTATCGTGCTGATGTCCGACGGCTTCCGCAACACCGGGCGCAGCGTCGAGTCGGGCATCGCGGCGGCGCAACGGGCCAACGTCCCGATCTACACGATCGGCTTCGGCACGCAGTACGGCACGGTCGAGATCGACGGCCAGGTCACCGACGTTCCCGTCGACCTCAACACCATGCAGCAGATCGCCGACCAGACCGACGGCAAGATGTTCGCCGCGGAGTCCGGGACCGAACTGTCGTCCGCGTACGAGGACATCGGCTCCTCGATTGGCTACACGACCGAGGAACGCGAGGTCACAGCGCGCTGGATCGGCTTCGCCCTGTTGTCCGCCCTGGCAGCGGCGGCCGCGTCCCTCCTCTTCCTCGGCCGATTGCCCTGACCATGCCGGCCGGGTGACGGCTCGCGCCGGCCGGCCGACAAGCTGAGCGCACTGCGCCTCGGCCGGCGCCTGGTGACCGAGGTGTCGGCGCGCGGCCCCGGTCACGCTGGCCGCGAGTGGGAGCTGGAGCCGGAGCAGTTCCGCTGTCCCTGGGACACCGACGACCCGCAATGAGCACGGCACGCAGCCGAAGGCCGGCCGTCCATCGCTGGTCGGCCGGCCTTCGGCGGCAGCCTTGGTGCGCGCTCCCCTACGTCAGTTCGGCGTGCAGGTCGGTGAGGGAGTCGGCGTGGGGGTGGTGGTCGGCTCCGGTTCCTCCACCGGCGAAGGTGTCGGGCTCGGGGACTGGGTGTCCGCCGGCGTCGGCACCGGCGAGGACGGCGACGGGCTCGGCGATATCTGGTCGGTCGGCGTCGGCGTTGGTGTCGGGGTCGGAGTCGGCGTGCAGGTCGCCGTCGGCGTCGGGGTCGGCGTCTGGTCCGGCGTGTTCGGAGTCGTCGGCTCGTCCGTCGGCTGGCTCGTGGGCTCGTCCGTCGGCTTGGTCGTCGGCGGCGGGTCGGACTTCGGCGGGTCGGGCGGATCCGATGTGCGGGTCGCCGTAGGCGTTGGGTCCGGCACCTTGGGCGGCGGGTTCGGCTTCGGGGCCGGCTCGTTCGGTGCGTTGTCGCCCGGCGGCGGGATCGGGTCGCTCGCGACGATCGTCTTGTCGTTGTTGTTGGAGCGGTTGCCGGTCGCGACCACGGTGCCCTGGGTGTAGGCGTCGATCCACGACAGCACCAGCGCGACGTAGGAGTCGGAGTGGTTGTAGGTGTAGATCGCCGCGGTCAGGTCGGCCCGGTTGGAGAGGTCGCGGTTGCCGACGCAGAGGTAGGTCGCCGTCGCGTACGCCGCGTCGAAGACGTTGTGCGGGCTGGCCACACCGTCACCGTTGCCGTCGACGGCGAAGCGGGCCCACGACGTGGGAATGAACTGCATCGGGCCCACCGCGCGGTCCCACACCGAGTCGCCGTCCAGGCGGCCACCGTCGGAGTCGGAGATCGCGGACCAGCGCGCGCCGTCGAGCCGCGGCCCGAGGATCGGCGAGGTCGTGTCGCCGTTCTTCGTCACCGAGCTGCGCGCGTGGTTGGACTCGATCTTCCCGATCCCCGCCAGCATCTGCCACGTGACGTGACAGCCGGGATCCGAGGTGGCGAGCTTGCCGGCGGCGTTCTGGTACGCCTTGAGCACGACACCTGGTATGCCCAGGCTGCCTGCGACATTGGCGCGGTCGCCGGCGTTCTTGGTCTTGGTGCCGTCGGAGTCGTCCTGCGCCGGCGTGGTCTTGTCGTCCCATCCCGGTGGGTTGAACGACAGGCCGTCCGGATCGACGAACGGGCGAACACCGTTGTCGGACTCGGCGGTGAGCTTGCTGGGCGGTTCGTCCACCGGCCGGAGGTACGGAGGTACCGGGCTCGACGCCCCTACCACCGCCACCGTGGCGACCGAGGCGAGCATTGCAAGGCGTGCGGCTATCCGATGTCGCACGGGCATCACCCCCACCCGATCTACCTTGTCACGATCTTCGCGACCTCGCAGTGACCTTTCGGGCAACCAACGGGGAACCTGTCCGGCACCGGACAACGATTCGACGCTATTTGTTCGCTATTGCCGACTCCCACGGAAACTACTGCGCCGGCGGCTGCAACACGCAGAACTCGTTTCCCTCCGGATCGGCCAGGACGTGCCAGCCCCAGCCGTGTTCGACGATCGGCTCACTGGTGAGCACATCGGCTCCAAGCGCCGCCAGCCGGTCGACCTCGTCCTCCAGGTCGGGTACGCGCAGGTCGAGGTGGAGCCGGTTCTTCACCGCCGGCTTGGACTCCGGCACGCGCTGCAGCAGCAGCTCGATGCCGTTGCCGTCCGACGGATGCAGCGAGCAGTAGGGACCCACCGTGTCGGTGCGGACGTAGCCGAGCGCGGCCGACCAGAACGCGGCGGTCCGGTCGATGTCGCGGCAGTCCAGCACGATCACCAGCTCCGTGTCCGGCCGGCCCGGCAGCCGCGTCTTGTTCATGCCGAAAAGCCTATGCGGGCACACCGACATTCGGCTTGGCGCGACGCGCCAGCGTGACGCCCAGGGCCGCGATGGCCACCATCACCAGGTCGATCAGCCCGAACACCAGCGTCGCCGGCAGCGTGGCGTTGAGCACGGCGAACAGCACGCCGCCCAGGCCGATCAGGATGACCTGTCCCATCGCGTCCGACATCTGCCCGGATGCGGAGTTCGCACCCTGCTCGGCCACCGGCGACTGCTCCAGGAGGAGCACCGACAGGCTGGAGGTGGTGAGCCCCATCCCCAGTCCGGACAGGACGCCGCCCACCGGAGCGAGCCAGACCGGCACCGCCGTCAGCACGGTCAGCGTGGTCACCACCAGGCCGGACGCGATGAACGCGGTCCCGATCTGCACCAGCTGATAGCGCGGCCGGCGCATCGTCGGCCTGCCCTGCCACCACGAGCCGGTGCTCCATCCCAGGGCGCCGATCGTCAGCACCACACCGGCCAGCGTCGTCGACAGGTGCCGGTGGCTGGTCAGCATCAGCGGGATGAAGGAGTTCGCGCCGAAGAACGCACCGGCCGCCAGCCCGCGGATACCGATCACCGCAGGCAGTCCGCGCCGGAACCGCAGCGTGCCGGGCGGCAGCAGCCTGGGCAGGCTGGGCACGAGCAGCACCAGACCGACCGCCAGGACGGCGAGGCTCCACCAGCGCAGCTCCTGGCCGGCGTACTGCAGCAGCCCGATGCCGATCGCCGCGGCCAGCGCCAGCCGCTTGCGGCCGGCGCGCCGCGCGGGCGGCTCGACAGCCGGCAGCGAGCGCAGCTTCGGCGCGACCAGCACGATCGGCACGACCGCGAACGGCACCAGGCCGAGGAACACCAGCCGCCAGGTCGCGTGCTCGGTCAGCGCGCCCGCGATCAGCGGCCCGATGATCGACGGCAGCACCCAGCAGGCGGAGAAGACCGAGAACAGCCGGGGCAGCAGCGCCGCGGGGTACGCGCGCCCGGCGACGACGTACAGCGAGACCACGATCGCGCCGCCGCCGAGGCCCTGGATCACCCGGCCGAGGACGAACAGCCACATGAACGGCGCGCTGCCCGCGACCACCAGTCCGACCGTGAACAGGGAGATGCCGCCAACCAGCGGAACGGTCGGGCCGAGCCGGTCGGCCAGCTGCCCGGAGACCACCGTCGCGAACATGCTGGAGACCATGAAGCCGGAGAAGCCCCAGGCGTAGAACGCCAGCCCGTCGAGCTCACGGACCGCGGCGGGCATCGCCGTGGTGACGGCCATCCCTTCGAACGCCACCAGCAGGACGAGCGTGACGATGCCGATCGTCAACGGTCGGAACGTGGGACCGAAGATGCCGCCCTGGGCAGGCTTGGTGTCAGTGTTGTCCTCAGTGCTGTCTACAGCGTTCACGGTGGTCACATCCCAGCACGTTAGCCGCCCGGTGCAACGTCCCGAATCGGACGCGGGCTGGGCTTCTTGTCCATCTTTGGTCCTACGACCATTCACTACCCGGGTGTAGAACCACGGGCATGAAGCTCAGAATCATTGCCTTGACCGGCGTCGCCACCGCGCTCGCGAGTCTCGCCGGCCTCGCTGGTCCGGCAGGCGCCGCGGGCGCCGCGGCCGCGCAGGCCAGAGGTGACCTGGTTGTCAAGCGCGACGGACGCGACGTGATCGTGCCCGTCCACACCCGAGCGTCCGGTGAGGCGCTGCTCGACCTGGAGGTGGCGGCACCCGGCACGGACTGGGCGGTCGCCGGCCAGGAGTCCGCCGTCGTGTCGGTGTTCGTCGACGACCGGTACGCCACAGACGTCGTGGTGACCGGCGATCAGCCGCTGAAGCAGCAGTTCGGACTCGGCCGGCTCGCCCGCGGCACGCATGTGGTGAAGCTGCGGTTCGCCGGCGAGCGGTCCGCGGCCTCCGCGCGGCGCGTCGTGGTGTCGGACTTCGGCGTACGGACGTACTCCCCTGGCGACCCGGAGTACCTCGCGCTGAAGTACGCGCCGATCGTCTACGGTCGCAACCTGCCGGACCTCGGTGACGCCAACCAGAACGCGCGCACCGACACGCCGCTGCTGGCCTGGCACGAGGCCGGCACCACCTCGGTGCCGGGCGAGCGCCGGTTCACGTACTCCGTCGTGTGGAGCAACGAGGACGGCGGCACCAACACACCCGCGCTGATGGCGCGGTGGGGCCGGACGACCGACATCGAGTGGATCTACGCCGTCACGGTCGACGCGCAGGGCAGGCGGGTCACGGGCAGCGACGTCTACCAGGCGCCCAACCACGAGACGCTGCAGTTCAAGGGCCGCTACGAGGGCGACCACGCGACGCTGCAGACGTGCACGTCCAACAACAACATGTGCGACGTCGTCGACAACCAGATGCGGTTCTTCCCGTCCGTGCTCGGCACGCTGCCCGCCGGCAAGGCGCGGGAGTACGTCATGGACCAGAACCCCTGGAGCTACCTCGTGATGGCCAAGGAGCTGATCCGCGAGGGCAAGGTCGAGGCGCCGTCGGACCAGTCGGCGGCGACGCCCGAGGTGAGCGACCAGCGCAACTACCTCTACACGGTTGTCGAGAAGCAGACGAGCGACGCCAACACCGGGGCCAACTGGATCGGGGTGGCGCTGGGCGTGCGGCTGAAGTCCGGCGACACGGTCTACTGGTCCAACCACGTCGACCCGACCTGGTCGATCCAGCGGGACGTACCGGCGGCCACGACCGTGGAGCTGCCGGCAGGCACGACCGCGGCCGACATCGAGTCGATCTCGGCCAGGCGCGTGGTCGTCGGCACCGACACGGGTGCGTCGGTGACCGTGCGAGCCCTGCAGCGGGGGTTCCTGCTCGGCACGGACTACCTGCCGGGCGAGTCGTTCGTCTCGTGGTCCGGGAACCTCCAGCTCACCGCGGCGGCACCGACCGCCGTGATCTGGCAGGCGGCGGGCTGAGCTGTCTCTCGGGGTTGCCTTTAGCGTTGCCGGGTGATCGGTGACGCTTTCGGCGAGATGCTCAAGGCGGCGAGCACCGGGCGACCGGTATTCGCCGCCATGGAACGAGACGACGACCTCCTGACCCCGCACGATCCGGCGATGTACTTCACCGGGCCGTCGGAGTGGGGCGAGCTCGAGGTGGCGGCCTGTGCCCGGGTGTCGGGACGCGTGCTCGACGTCGGGTGCGGTGCCGGCCGGCATGCGCTGTACCTCCAGGAGCAGGGCAGCACGGTGACGGGCGTGGACGTCTCGGCCGGCGCGTGCGAGGTCAGCCGGGCGCGGGGCGTGCACGACGTACGGCAGGTGGGCCTGGCCGGCCTGGGTGAGCTGGCACAGGTCGGCGAGCGGTACGACACGTTCCTGCTGCTGGGCGCCAACCTCGGGCTGATCGGCGGCGACCCGCCCGCGGCGCTGGCCGCGCTCGCTTCCGTCGCCGCGCCCGGCGCGCGGATCCTCGGAGGGCTGGGGTTCTCCCGGTCCGACGATCCGGTCCAGCAGGCGTACTACGCGCGGAACGAGGCGGCCGGGCGGCTGCCCGGCACGCTGCGGATCCGTACCCGCTTCGGAAACCTCGCCGACCCGTGGGTCTCGCTGCTGCTCTGCACGCCGGACGAGCTGCGCTCGGTGGTGGAGGGCTCGCCATGGCGGCTCACGACGGTCGACGGCGACGACCAGGGGTACCTGGCGGAGTTGTCGCTTTCTTCGTGAGCGTGACAAGTGATGTGTCGGTGGTCGGGGGTAGCGTCCTCGACATGGGACAGGAACGCACCTACGCCGAGTTCGCACCGCCGGTGCGGCTGGGCGCCGACGTGCAGTGCGTGTGGTGGTCGGCGTTCAGCGGCGTGACGCCGATCCTGCCCGACGGCTGTCTCGACCTGATCGTCTCGCGCGAGCCCGATCGGGTCTTCGTGGCCGGGCCCGACACGCGTGCGGTGCTGGCCAAGCCGATGTCGACACCGACCTACGGCATTCGCTTCCGGCCGGGGCGCGCGCATCGAGTGCTCGGCCTGCCGGCGTCCGAGCTCCTCGACCAGCGGGTCGACCTGGCCGATCTGTGGGGCGCCGAGGGCGTGCGGCTCACCGAGCGATTACTGGCCGGGCCGGAGCAGCTGGCAGCGGTGGTGGCCGAACGGCTGGCGCGCACCCGCTATTCCCCCGACTCGCTCGTCGACGAAGCGGTGCGGCGGCTGCTGGTGGGCGGCCCACGGGTGAGCGCGGTGGTCGGCGACCTGCCGGTGTCGGAGCGGCAGTTCCGTCGCGCGTTCACGGCTTCGGTCGGCTACGGGCCGGCGACGTTCCTGCGCGTGGCGCGGTTGCAGCGGGCGCGGCGGCTGGCGCTGGTCAAGCCGGCCGTCGCGCTGGCGGAGCTGGCGTTCGCGGCCGGCTACACCGACCAGGCCCACCTGTCGCGCGATCTCAAGGAGCTCACCGGCTCCACCCCGTCCCAGCTGCTGCGGTGAGAGTGGAGGGGTGGCCGATCCATACAAGAAGCGCCCGTTTGTTCCCGTTAGCCTTTGCCGCATGACGATCGACGTGCCCGCGGCTCGGACCTTCCTGCGGGCCAACGCTCGCATCCTCGAGGTCCGGCTTGCCGAGGTCTACCTCGACACCGCCCAGGGTCCCGACGCCAACGGGTCAGCCGATCCGACACCCGCGCTCGCCGCCTTGTCGGCGCTGGCGGCCTATCGCAACGCCGACGGTGCGTTCGGGCAGTCGCTGGAACCCGACGTACGCGCGCCGGAGAGCCAGCCGCTCGCCGTCGACTTCGGCTACACCGTCCTCGACGACATCCTCGACTACGCCGGCGAGCACGACATGGTCTGGCAGATCGCGGCCGACACGGCGGCGGCGAGCCTGCCGTTCCTCGTACGCATCGCGGCCGACGACGGCGGGCTGCCGATCGTGCTTCCGAGTGTGGCGGCGCATCCGCGGGCGGCGCACTGGGGAGACGGGGAGTTCCCACCGGCCCTGAATCCGACGGCCGGGATCGTGGCGCGGGCGCGCGCGTTCGGGTTGCGGCATCCGTGGATCGAGGCAGCGGCCGCGTTCTGCAGATTGGAGATCGACGCGCCGGGGGCCGTCTCCGATGCGCACACCGCGCTCGAGGTGCTGCGGTTCTGTGAGACGGAGCCCGACGAGGTGTGGGCGCAGAAGGTCTACGAAGGGGTTGGCGGGCGGTTGAACCAGCTCGCGTTCTTCCAGGCGCTGCCGGGGCAGGGCTATGGGCTGACGCCACTGCACTTCGCGCCGGCGCCGGACAGTCCGCGGCGGCACTTCTTCAGCGATGTCGCGTTGCTGGCGCACCTGGAGGCGCTGGAGGCCGGCCAGCTCGAGGACGGCGGCTGGGACATCACCTGGGAGCCGCCCAGCACGGGTGCGGTCCTGGAGTGGCGCGGCATCGAAACGCTCCGCGCCCTCCAGGTCCTGAAGGCCTATGGCCGGATCCAGCCCTGACGTAGTCGCCTGGGGGTCTGGCGCTCTCCGCCGAGGGCTCAGCCCACGAAGACGTCGACCGGTGGGCGGTAGGCCGCCAGCTTGGTGAACACCTCGTGCACCGGGTGTGCCACGAACTCCTTCACCGCAACGGAGTCCGCCGTTCCGGCGTCGGCCTCGGGATACACCACCTGGTCGAGCAGGGCCTGGAAGCGCGGGCCCCACTTGCGGGTGCCAAGCCTGGCGGTGACCGAGCAGTTGTCCACCATGTAAGCGATGTCGCGCGCGTGCATGTACGGCAGCAGCGAGTCGACCGCCTCCACGACGGACTCGTTCACGATCTCCGACCACGGGTGGCCGCGCTCCGCCAGTACGTCGATCGTCGCGACCATGACGGCGAGGAAGACGCCTGCGGTGAAGGGATCCGTGGCCGCCGGAGTGCCCTCGGTCCGGCCGGCCCGGACCGTCGCGCCCGCAGCCCACATCGGCGATCCGCTGACCGAGGTCATCGGCGTCCTGGCCAGCCGGCGGCCGGCGAGCACGACGCTGCGGATCTCGTTGCCCGACTCGACCTCGTCGTAGATCTCCTCGATCAGGTCCTTGGTCGTGCCGTAGGTCGCCGCGTAGGCCCGGTCGAACTCCGCCACCGCGGGTCCGGCAGGCAGGTTCTCCCGCACAGCGAGCAGTCCCGCCTTCGAGATCGCCGGCGAGATCGCGCCGGTCACGGCCTCCGCGGAACGCTCGAACGCGACCTCCGGCGAGTCGCCGGCCAGGCGGTAGCGCTGGTAGAGGCTCTCCACGATCCCGTGGACGGCGCCGATCAGGATCGCGCGCTCGCCCACCAGGTCCGAGCGGTACTCGCTGACCAGCGTCGTCTCGAAGGTGTACGGGGAGCCGATGCCCACTGACCAGGCCAGCGCCCGGTCCGCCGAGCCGCCGTCCAGGTCCTGCACGACCGCGAAGCTGGAGTTGATGCCCGCGCCGTTGACGTCGGCGCCCTGCAGGTAGAGCCGCCGCACCGAGTCGCCCATGCCCTTCGGGCAGACGGCGACGACGTTGATGTCGGCCCGGAACGACTCGCCGAGCGCCGACAGGTGCCCGGCCAGGAAGCCGTGCGAGAGGCCGAGCGTCGCACCCGGCCGTAGGGCGGCGAAGATCGAGGCGTAGTTCTCGGCCAGCGCCGCGTCCGAGATGAGCAGCAGCACCAGGTCACCGGCAGCCGTGACCTCAAGCCAGTCGCCGAGTGTTCCGTCGGTACGCGAGAATCCCTCGGTCTCGGCCTTCGGGAACGACGCCGACCCCGGCCGCAGCCCGATCGCCACCCGGATGCCCGTGCCCGCCAGTGAGTCTCGCAGGTTGAGCGCCTGAGCCCGCGCCTGCGACCCCCAACCGATCACGCTGATCTGCCGTACGCCGGCCAAGGCCTTGGGCAGAAGGGGGAACAGGTTCCTGCCGCCGCGCACGATGCTCTCGGTCGTGCCGGCGAGCTCGATGGTGTCGACCTCGAAGATCTTGGATGTGAACGTCATGCTCCTTGTTCTAGGCCCTGAGCTAGCATTTCGACAAGCGCAAGGTTCGAAGCGCAGCGTTCCAGAAAGTGAAAGAAGCGCGACCATGGACCATCACCAGGAGCTCCAGCTGTTCCTGCACCTCGCCGACACGCTCAACTTCGGCCGCACCAGCTCCGAGTGCCACGTCTCCCCGGCGACGCTCACCCGTACGGTGCAGCGGCTGGAACGCCAAGCCGGCCAGAGGTTGCTCGACCGCGGGCCGCGCGGCGTCGCCCTGACCGAGCCCGGGAGACGGTTCCGCGACTACGCCAACCACACGTTGGGGCTCTGGGCGACCTACCGGAACGCCGGCCAGGAAAGCGGATCCGACGCCGGCGAGCTCACCGGCCGGGTCGGCATCTTCGCCACCGTGACCGCCTGCCAGTCACTGCTGCCCGACCTGCTCGCGCCGTTTCGAGCCAGGCATCCGCAGGTACGGTTCGACATCCAGACCGGCGACGCGCCGGCCGCGATCGCCCGCCTCGACGAGGGCGGTGTGGATCTCGCGGTCGCCGCCCTGCCGGGCCGGCTGCCCGAGCAGCTGCTGAGCCGCGAGATCACCCGTACGCCTGTGGTGTTCGTCGCTTCCCGGACTCACAAGGAGCTGGCCCGCGTCGCCCAAAAGGACTGTGCTCATCCAGCCCCCGGCGCCTTCGGCGCCACGGGCCCACCCCACTCCTTCTGGGCCGACGTGCCGTACGTCCTGCCACGCCGCGGCCTGGCTCGCGAGTACGCCGACCGCTGGTTCCGCAAGCGCCGGATCACGCCCAGGGTCGACTCCGAGACCGACGGGCACGAGGCGCTGCTCACCCTTGTGGCGTTGGGATGTGGGGTCGGCGTGGTGCCGAAGCTCGTCTACGAAGGCAGCGTCGTCCGCGACCGCCTCGTCGTGCTGCCGGCCGACCCCGCGCTCACGGAGTTCCGGATCGGACTCTGCGTCCGCCGCCCCGACCTGCGCCGCCCGCTCGTCTCCGCGCTCTGGTCCACGCTCGCCGCCCCTCCCCCTCATCGCGAATGACCACGTTAACCACGCAATTGGCTGGTTAACCACGCCCCGGCCCGTGGCGAAGCACCTACTGGCGTGGCGAAGTGCTGATGTTGCTGCTCCGCCGCGTAAAGCGAATGACCACGTTAACCAGCTGAAAGCGTGGTTAACGTGGTCATTCGCAGGAACGGAGCTACGACCGCGCCGGTGGGGAGTTACGGCGCCTCGTAGCCCAACGTGTAGGCGCCGCTGCCGCTGTAGGCATGCACGCGCCAGCGATACGTACCGGCCGTACCGGTGTAGGTCACTTCCTCGTCAGCCGCGTCGGTGATGCCACGTGCGACCGTCGTCCACGTGCCCAGGCTGCCCTTCTTCTGCAGGTACAGGTCGAAGTCGGCACCGTCCGGGCCGTCGAGGCAGCCACTGAACGCGCCCGCGCCGGCCGTGAAGCCGTCCGCGCTCGACAAGTACTGCGACGCACCGCTAGCCAGCGTGCCGGGGTTCACCGTCGCGAGGTCCGAGCAGGCCGACGGCGGCTGCTCACCCGTGCCCTCGCCCTCTTCAGTGAACAGCAGCTTGTTCGGCGAACCCGAGCCCGGGTCGCCGACCGCGTCCGGCGTCGCGGCATCGGTCAGCCCACTGGCCACCTGCGCCGGCGTCGCCGACGGGTTGGCGTCCAGGTAGAGCGCGGCCGCGCCGGTCACGTGCGGCGTCGCCATGGACGTGCCGCTCATGGTCGCCGTCGCCGTGTCGCTGGAGTTGCCGAGCGACTCGATGTCGGAGCCGGGAGCGAAGATGTCGACGCAGGAACCGATGTTGGAGAACGACGAACGGTTGTCGCTCGAGTCCGTCGAACCAACGGTGATCGCCGGCGCCACCCGGCCCGGAGAGCCGTCGCACGCGTCGCCGCCGTAGTCGTTACCGGCTGCCAGCGCGTACGTCACGCCGTCGGCGATCGAGGCCTCGACCGCGGCGTCCAGCGACGCGGAGACGCCGCCACCAAGGCTCATGTTCGCCACCGCCGGCGCGCCGGCCTGGTGGTTCTCGGTCACCCAGTCGATGCCGGCGATGACCTGAGCGTCCGTACCAGAGCCCTGGTCGTCGAGCACCCGCACGGCCACCAGGCTGACGCCCTTGGCGACACCGTAGGTGTTGCTGCCGACCGTACCGGCGACGTGCGTGCCGTGGCCGTGACCGTCGTCAGCCGTACCGCCGTCGATCGCGTCGAAACCGCTGGTGGCGCGACCACCGAAGTCCTGGTGCGACGTACGGATGCCGGTGTCGATGATGTAGGCCGTGACGCCTTCACCCGTCGAGGTGTAGGTGTAGCTGTCGCTGAGCGGCAACGCCCGCTGGTCGAGCCGGTCGATGCCCCACGTGACAGGCGTCTGCGTCTCGTCGATACCGACCTTCTGCACCGCCTGGACGTAGTCGACGTCCGGGTTGGCCCGAACCGAAGCCAGCGCGTCCGACGACAGGTCGGCCGCGTACCCGTTCAGGGCATGGGAATACGTGAACTTGACTTTGCCGCCGTCGGCTTTGGCGCTTTGCTTCGCCTGGTTCGTACGGCTGGCCGAGACGCCCTCCTTCAGTACGACGATGTACTCGCCCTTGACGGCTGTGGTTTTGCCGGCGCCTAGAAGCGGTGCCTGCTCTGGTGCCCGGACCGCGGCCCCCGCGGATCCGGAGAGCGCCGCGACGCCACCGATGGCGGTGACGGCAGCGGCCGCGAACGCGAGTGGCCGCCTCCAGGTGGATTTTCTGGTCACCTCGCCCCTCCTCTGCGTGGTTTGCACCCGGCTTAGGGGGTCGAGGAACCCCTATTACGAATGCGGGATGCAAGATGTGTACGGCAAATCACGCCGCGCTGTCGAGAGGTATGACATCAAATGGCCACTACGCGCCATTTGGTGTAACACCCTGTTCATCTGGGCGTTTTCGAGTGGCTCACAGTGTTTTTGGACCGGTTTTGTGGCAGTCACTGCGACGGGTGGAAGGCCTGCGGCTTCTCGGTCGTACGCAACATCTTCCGGGCCTCCGCGAGGTCGGCCAGCTCGCCGAGCGCGATCAGCTGGACGACCGCGTTGCCCAGCGCGGTCGCCTCCGTCGGCCCGGCGTACACCGGCCGGCCCGTCGCCTTCGCCGTCAGCTGGTCGAGCAGGTGGTTGTTGGCACCGCCGCCGACGATGTGGATCGCGGGAATGTCGCGGCCGCTGGCGACGGCGAGGTCGTCGATCGTCTGCCGGTACCGATCGGCGAGGCTGACCAGCACGCACTTGGCGACATCGCCGACCGTGACGGGCTCGGCCTGGCCGGTACGCCGGGCCTGCTCCCTGATCCGGTCGACCATGTCGCCCGGAGCGAGGAAAGCCGGCTCGTCGGGGTTGATCACCGTGGTCGTGAGCGCGCTCTCGGCCAGCGCGACCAGCTCGGTGTAGCTGAGGTCGGTGCCCTCGCGCTGCCACTGCCGCCGGCACTCCTGCAGCAGCCACAGGCCCATCACGTTGCGCAGCAGGCGATTCGTACCGGCGACGCCGCCTTCGTTGGTGAGGTTGGCGAGCCGGGTGGCCTCGGTGACAACGGGCGAAGGCGTCTCGAGGCCGACCAGCGACCAGGTGCCGGACGAGATGTAGGCCGCGTGCGGATCGGCGAACGGTACGCCGGCGACGGCGCTGGCCGTGTCGTGGCTGCCAGGCAGCACGACCCGCGTACCCGCGAACGCCGGACCGTCGAGAGCGCCGCCGCGCAAGGCCGCGGTCAACGGGCCGAGGTCGGCGCCGGGCTCGGCGACCTCCGGCAGGATCTCGGCCGGGACGCCGAGGTCGGCGAGCAGATCCGTCGTCCAGGCCTTGCGCCGAACGTCGTAGCAGCCGGTCGTGCTGGCGATCGTGGTCTCGGACACCGCCACGCCGGAGAGGCGATAGTGGAAGAGGTCGGGGATCAGCAGCAGCTTCTCTGTGCCGGCGAACCGGTTCGCGCGCGCGTCGGCGTACAGCTGGAAGATCGTGTTGAACTCCATCAGCTGGATGCCGGTCTCGTCATAGATCCGTTCCAGTCCGACGGCCTCCCCTGCCGCCTCGAGCAGGCCGGACGTCCGTGCGTCGCGGTAGGCGACCGGATCCTCGCGCAAGTCGCCGTTGGCATCGAGCAGGCCGTAGTCGACGCCCCAGCTGTCGACGCCCACGCTGTCGATCCGGCCGAGCTGAGCGCCGATTTCGGCCAGCCCGTCGCGTACCGCGGTCCAGAGCGCCTCGAAATCCCAGCGCAGGAAGCCTTCCGCAGTGCGCGCACCGTTCGGGAATCGCCTGCTGGCAAGCAGGGTCAGACGTTCGCCGTCGAAACCGTAGGCCAGGACGCGGCCGCTCTCCGCGCCGAGATCGACCGCCGCGACCACCCGTCCGAAGGAGCGGGGTGGGCCTGTACGGCCGCAGGCCGCGGGGGCCGGATAGGCACAGCCCTGACCGGCTCCGGTTATCCGCTCGCCTTGTGCGCTCACAGGGTCCAGGCTCGTATGGGAACCCGTCGAACACAAGGCGGAACGCGGCCGAGAAAGGACACACGATGGCGGGACAAGCGATCCGGTTGATTCACGTGGGGCTTGGTGGCTGGGGAGGTGACTGGGCGCGCTCGGTGATCCCGACCCTGCCCGACATCGACTGTGTAGCCAAGGTCGACCCGATCGACCAGCCCTACGCCCGGCTCGCCGACGCGCTCGACGCAGTCGAGTCGGACGCCGTCCTGGTGACCGTGCCGCTCGACTTCCACGTTCCGGTGGTGCTGGAGGCGTTGCGCGCGGGCAAGCACGTCCTGGTGGAGAAGCCGTTCGGCCACACCGTGGCGGAGGCGCGGGAGGCGGTCGAGCTCGCCGACGAACGCGGGCTGAAGCTGGCGGTGAGCCAGAACTACCGCTTCTATCCGGCCGCCCGGACCGCGGCCGGGCTCGTCAAGGAGCAGAAGCTCGGGCAGCTGGGTGTCGTCAACCTCGATTTCCGCAAGTGGGCCAACAAGGCGCCGGCCGGCGCGAAGCACCGGCACTACAACCTGAAGCACCCGCTGCTGTACGACATGGCGATCCACCACTTCGACCTGATGCGGATGGTGCTCGACCAGGAGCCGGTCGAGGTGTACGCGAAGGCGACCGATCCGCCGTACAGCCGGTTCAACAGCCCGGGCTCGGCGGCACTGACCATCACGTTCTCCGGCGGGACGATCGTGAGCTACCGCGGCAGCTGGGCGAGCTCCGGCGCGCCGACGCCGTGGTCGGGCCGGTGGTTCATGGAGTGCGAGCGCGGCGAGATCTACTGGACCGGCCGGGACGGTGGCGCGGGCGTCACCGAGAACGACCAGGTCGAGATTCGCGAGCTTTCCGGCCAGCCCAAGCAGGTGTCGCTGCCGGAGATGCAGCACGTCGGGCGGCAGGGCACGCTGATGGAGCTCGTGCGCGCCATTCGTACCGGCGACGAGCCCGAGACGTCTGGCCGGCGCAACCTGGGCAGCCTCGCGCTGGCCGAGGCCGCGGCACGTTCGACGGAGACGGGCAAGCCGGAGCCGGTGAACGTGCCGAGCTGAGGCGTCGGCTAGACGATCTGTTCCAAGGGGTCGCCGGTCAAGCGCGCGGCGCATGGCGCCGCGCTGGCAAGGCGGAGGAGGAGCCAGGAGGGGCCTCCGGCGATCGACGACAACGCAGCCAGCGTGGATGCCAGGCGTCGCGCGTCAGGCGACCCCTTGGAATAGATCGTCTAGGCGTTGTCCCAGGTGTTCCAGTAGGTGAGCTCCTCGATCGGCTTGCGTACGGCCGGCTTGAAGTCGGTGCCGAGCGTGTAGGCGACGGGGAGCATTGCCGCCTGGGTGAAGTTGTCGGGGATGCCGAGGAGCTCGGCTGCCTCCTGCTCGTGGGCGAGGTGGAACGTCGTCCAGACCGATCCGAGGCCGCGGGAGCGGAGTGCGAGCTGGAAGCTCCAGATGGCCGGGTGGATCGAGCCGAAGAACCCGGCGGCGTGCTCGAGCTTGGAGATCCGGCCTTGCAGGCAAGGAATCACTAGCACAGGCACGCGGTCGATGATGTCGACGAGGTATTTCGCGGAGTCCTGAACGCGGGCCTGCTGGCCGCTGACCGGTGCGTCGCCTCGGGCCCGGAGGTATTTCTCGCCGCCGGAACGGTAGAGCTCGGCGAGCTTTGTCCGCTTGTCGGCATCGGTGACGACGACCCAGCGCCAGCCCTGGCTGTTGCTGCCGGTGGGTGCCTGGATGGCGAGCCGGAGGCAGTCGAGCAGCACCTCGCGTTCGACCGGGCGTTCCAGGTCGAGCCGCTTTCGTACGGCACGCGTGGTGGACAGCAGATGGTCGGTGACAGCGGTATCGAACGGCGGCGTTTGCGTCATAGCTCTCGAGCCTATGCCGCTTTACCCGCCGCGTTCGCCCGGCCGACGCGCGCGTCTCGGTGCAGGCGGGGACGGAGTCGTCTGACAGAATTCAGGGACCTATCAGGACAGACGGGAGTGAGCGGGAGCATTACCCGTCGGAGTCAGCAGCAGGGGATGCCATGAGTCCGGGATCGCAGTCCGAACCACCTGAGTCGCCGGATAAGGGCGGGCCGGACGACGGCCAACCCGGCCAGCCGGCAGGCGGTTCGCCGCCATGGGCGTCCGCGGGTGGCGACGAGTCCGGTTTCCCAGCCTGGTCAGGCGGCGGCGAGTCCTCGTCGGCCGGCCCTTCCGGCTTCGGCGCCAGTACCCCTCCCTGGTGGGCCGACGCGGGTGACCAGTCCACGCTCCCGGACTGGAGCAGCGGTGGCGCCGGCTCTGCTGCCGGGGATCCCACGCAGCCGGCTCCGCCGCCTGGCTATGGGGGTCAGCCGCCGCAGGAATCGCAGTGGCCCGGCGTCTACGGCGACCAACCACCGCCGCAGCCGCCGCCCGGTCCGGGTGGCGGCTACGGAGGGCAGGCCGCGCCGCCTCCGCCCGCTGGGTATGGCGAGCAGCAGCCGGGTCAATGGCACAGCGCCGGCCAGCAATGGCACAGCGGCGGTCAGCAGCAGCCACCGGCGCAGGGTGGCTACGGCGAGCAGCAGCCGGGCCAGTGGTACAGCGGCGGCCAACAGCAACCTCCGGCGCAGGGTGGCTACGGCGAGCAGGCTCCCCCGCCGCCGGGCTACGGCGAACAGCAGCCGGGCCAATGGCACAGCGGCGGCCAACAGCAACCTCCGGCGCAGGGTGGCTACGGCGAGCAGGCTCCCCCGCCGCCGGGCTACGGCGAACAGCAGCCCGGCCAATGGCACAGCGGCGGCCAACAGCAACCCCCGGCTCCGGGTGGCGGCTACGGCAACCAAGCTCCGCCGCCGCCACCGCAGCCCGGCTACGGCGAACAGCAGCCCGGCCAGTGGTACAGCGGCGGCCAACAGCAGCCACCGATGCAGGGTGGCCCCGGCGGGCAGCCGCCGGACCCATGGCACAGCGCCGGCCAGCAATGGCAAAGCGGTAGCCCGCAGCAGCCACCGGCGCAGGGTGGCTACGGCAACCAGGCTCCGCCGCCGCCACCGCAGCCCGGCTACGGCGAGCAACAGCCCGGCCAGTGGTACAGCGGCGGCCAGCAGCAGTCCCCAGCACCTGGCGGCTACGGCGACCAGCAGCCCGGAGCTTTCGGCGGGCAGGGCGGATCGGATGAGGCGACCACGCAGCTGGCGGGAGCCGCCGGAGCGCCCGCCTCGCAAGGAGCTGGCCCGGACGGCGACGCCGAGGCGACCAAGCAGTTCGCAACCAGCGACACCACGCCATCCGCCGGCGGCCAGGCTGAAGCCACCGCGAAGCTCGACCACGACGACTCCGAGCCGGCCGCCACGGCAGCAGCAGCAGGCGCCAGCGAGGCCGAAGCCACCGCGAAGCTCGACCATGACGACTCCGAGCCGGGCAGCACGCCGGCAGCCGGCGCGGGCGACGACGCCGAGGCGGCCAAGCAGTTCGCAACCAGCGACACCAGCGCAACCACGCCGTCCGCCGGCGGCGAGGCGGAAGCCACTGCGAAGCTCGACCACGACACCGAGCCTGCCGCCACGCCAGCAGCAGGAGCCGACGGCGACACCGGCGCGCCCGTGTCGGCCAGCGAGGCTGAAGCCGCTACAAAACTCGACCACGACGACATCGAGCCCGGCGCATCGCCGGCAGCAGATGCCGGGGCAGCCGGGTCGTCTGCGGGCGAGGGCGGAGATGACGCTGAAGCCACCTCGAAGCTGGGGGCGGAAGCCGCGGGAGCCACGCCGCTTGCGGGCGATACCGGCGAGTCGACCGTGAAGCTCGGGGCTGCGGCCGCAGGTGCGGATGAGGGCGGCGAGACATCTGCGATGGGCGCGGGGGACGACGCCGGATCGGGTACGGCAGCTACGCCACTGGCTGCGGAGGCCGGCGATGTGGCGAAGCCCGGATCGGACCCGGCAGGAGCCGGGGAGCACTCCGACTTCGGCGACGCGGCTGCCGGAGCTGCCGGGCTAGCCGCGGCGGCTGGTGCGGGTGCGGCCGGCGCTTCCGGAGGCGGCGAGGCTACCGGTACCCCGCCCGCTGCCAACCCGTTCGCTCCGCCACCGCAGGGTGTCGACGTAACCGCGGCGGAGGCTGGGTCGGCTCCGCCACCGCCTGGGCCCGGAGGCCCGGGCGGACCGGGGCCGTTCCAGCCGCAAGGGCCACCCCCGGGCGGGCCCGGGCCGTACGACCAACCGGCCTGGGCGCCGATGCCTGGGCAGCAGCCCGGCTCGTTCGGTCCGGGCGGACCTGGACCCGGCGGCCCCGGAGGTTTTGGACCCGGTGGGCCTGGTGGTCCGTACGGGCCGCCTGGTGGGCCGATGGGACCGATGCCGAACCAGTACGGCCCGCCGCCGAAGAAGGGCATGGGTGGCGGCGCCATCGCGATTGTCATCCTGGCGATCGTGCTGGTGGTCGGGCTGCTCGGCGGCGGAGGCTACCTGGCCTTCAAGGCGTTCAAGGGCAAGTCGGATCCCGTTGCCAGCTCGACCAGTTCGAGCGACGACTCCGACGACACCTCCGACGACAGTTCGGACTCCCCGTCGCCCTCGCCGACGCCGACGCCGCTCTTCACAGACGACGGGTACGAAGCCCAGGTCGACCAGTGCTTCACCGACTCCGGCACGCAGTCCTCGCCGAACCTGACGTTGGACTCGGCTTGCAGCCCCGGCAGCTACAAGGTCGTCCAGCGCATCGCCGCGACGACCGACACGAAGCGCTGTGGCGGCGACAAGAACCACTCGAACTACGCCGTCTACTACGACGACCCGTCCGACGACTCCAACGACCTGGTGCTGTGCCTGAACTACCAGTACACCGACCCGGCCGGCAGCGCGATCGTCGGCGAGTGCGTCTATGGCACGTCCACGTCGACGTCGTGGCGGATGTCCACCTGTGAACCCGGCGCGTTCGAGGTGATCGCGAAGTACTACGGCACGACCAGCTACGACAAGTGCCGGGACCGCAGCGACTACCGCGAGGGCATCTCCTACACCAACGCCAGCCGGCCGGAGCTCAACGTCGTCATCTGTACGAAGTACCTCTACCAGGACGACGCGGCCTACACGAAGAAGAACAACTGCGTGAAGGTCAAGAACGAAGGCAACTCTTGGTGGATGCACTTCTCCGACTGCGACAAAGCCAACGCGATCGTGACCGGCTACACCGGCAAGTACCAGCCGAGCTTCTGCGGCAACGACGGCTGGGTCGGTTACAAGTTCCCCGACCGGGGCTTCAAGCATCTGGACTACACAGTCTGCTGGCGAAGGTATCCATGACCTGACAGCTGACACGAAACCGCGAAGAGCCGCCCGGGCCGACAAGCCCGGGCGGCTCTTCACAAACGACACTGCGGCTACTTCACCGCCGAACTGACCACCTTCGTCGAACGGACGGTCTTGGCCTTGCGGGCCGCGGAGATGCGCTTCTTCGCCGGCTGCTCGGCATAGCCCGGCAGCACCTGGCGCAGGAACTCACCGGTGTAGCTGGCGGGGTTGGCGGCCACCTCTTCCGGGGTGCCCTCCGCGACCACCAGACCGCCGCGGATGCCGCCCTCGGGGCCGAGGTCGATCAGCCAGTCGGCGGTCTTGATCACGTCGAGGTTGTGCTCGATCACGATGACCGTGTTGCCCTTGTCGACCAGGGAGGTGAGCACGCCGAGCAGCTTGCGGATGTCTTCGAAGTGCAGGCCGGTGGTCGGCTCGTCGAGGACATAGAGGGTGCGGCCCGTCGAACGCTTCTGCAGCTCGGACGCCAGCTTCACCCGCTGTGCCTCACCACCGGAGAGCGTCGGGGCGGGCTGGCCCATCCGGACGTAGCCGAGGCCGACCTCGACCAGGGTCTTCAGGTGGCGTGCGATCGCCGGGATGGCCTCGAAGAAGTCGAGCGCCTCCTCGATCGGCATCTCCAGCACCTCGGAGATCGTCTTGCCCTTGTAGTGGACCTCGAGCGTCTCGCGGTTGTAGCGCGCACCGTGGCAGACCTCGCACGGCACATAGACGTCGGGCAGGAAGTTCATCTCGATCTTGATCGTGCCGTCGCCGGAGCAAGCTTCGCAGCGGCCGCCCTTGACGTTGAACGAGAACCGGCCCGGCTGGTAGCCGCGGATCTTCGCCTCCGGCGTCTCTGCGAACAGCCGGCGGATGTGGTCGAAGACGCCGGTGTAGGTCGCGGGGTTGGAGCGCGGAGTGCGGCCGATCGGCGACTGGTCGACGTGGATCACCTTGTCGATGTTGTCGGTGCCGGTGATCTTCTGGTGGTGGCCGGGCACGTCCTTGGCGCCGTAGATCTGCTTGGCCAGCGAGGTGTAGAGGATGTCGTTGACCAGCGTGGACTTGCCCGAGCCCGACACACCTGTGACCGCGATGAACGTGCCGAGCGGGAACGAGACGGTGACGTCCTGCAGGTTGTGCTCGTAGGCCCTGTGCACCGTGATCGCGCGCTTCGGCGTCGGCGGCCGGCGCAGCTCGGGAACGGAGATCTGCTTGCGGCCGGAGAGATACGCCCCGGTCAGCGAGTCGCGATGCTTCAGCAGCCCGGACAGCGGACCGGAGTGGACCACCTGGCCACCGTGCTCCCCCGCGCCCGGACCGATGTCGACCACCCAGTCGGCGTGGCGGATCGTGTCTTCGTCGTGCTCGACGACGATCAGCGTGTTGCCGATGTCGCGCAGCCGCACCAGCGTCTCGATCAACCGGTGGTTGTCCCGCTGGTGCAAGCCGATCGACGGCTCGTCGAGAACGTAGAGCACGCCGACCAGGCCGGACCCGATCTGCGTCGCCAGCCGGATCCGCTGCGCCTCGCCACCCGACAGCGACCCGGACGGCCGGTCGAGCGTGAGGTAGTCGAGCCCGACGTCGAGCAGGAACCGCAGCCGTTCGCCGATCTCCTTCTGTACGCGCTCGGCGATCTGCTTCTCGCGCGGCGTCAGGTCGAGCGAACGCAGGAACTCCGCCGCGTCGGCGATCGGCAGCCGGCAGGCCTCCGCGATCGACTTGTCGTTGATCGTGACCGCCAGCGAGATCGGCTTGAGCCGCGACCCCTCACACGCGGGGCACGGCACCTCGCGCATATAGCCCTCGAAGCGCTCCCGGCTGGCGTCGGAGTCGGCCTCGGCGTGCCGGCGCTTGACGTAGGAGATGACGCCTTCGTAGTTGGTGTAGTAGGACCGCTCGCGGCCGTAACGGTTTTTGTAGCGGACGTGCACCTGGTCGGCATAGCCGTGTAACAAGGCCTTCTTGGCCTTGGCCGTCAGCCGCTCGAACGACTGGTCCATCCGGAAGCCGATCGTGGTGGACAGCGCCTCGACCAGGCGACCGAAGTAGTCGGTCATGTGGGCACCGGCCCACGGCGCCAGCGCGCCCTCGGCCAGCGACTTCGACGGGTCGGGCACGATCAGCTCGGGATCGACCTCCATCCGGGTGCCGAGACCGGTGCACTCCGGGCACGCGCCGTATGGACTGTTGAACGAGAACGACCGCGGCTCCAGCTCCTCGAACGACAGGTCGTCGTAAGGGCAGTAGAGATGCTCGGACCAGGTGCGCTCGCGTTCCGGATCGTTGTCCTTGAGGTCGACGAAGTCGAGCGTGACCAGGCCGCCACCGAGGTGGAGCGCGGTCTCGATCGAGTCGGTCAGGCGGCGCTTGGCGGACTTCTTGATCGTCAACCGGTCGACGACGACCTCGATCGTGTGCTTCTTCTGCTTGTCGAGCTTGGGCACCTCAGCGATGGGATAGACCCCGCCGTCGACCCGGACCCGGGAGTAGCCCTGCGTGGTGAGGTTGCGGAACAGTTCGCCGTATTCGCCCTTGCGGCCGCGGATCAGCGGGGCCAGCACCTGGAAACGGGTGCCCTCCTCCAGCTCGAGCATCCGGTCGACGATCTGCTGCGGCGTCTGCCGCGCGATCGGCCGGCCGCACTCCGGGCAGTGTGGGCGCCCGATCCGCGCCCACAGCAACCGGAGGTAGTCATAGACCTCGGTGATCGTGCCGACCGTCGACCGCGGGTTGCGCGACGTGGACTTCTGGTCGATCGAGACCGCCGGCGACAGGCCCTCGATGAAGTCGACGTCGGGCTTGTCCATCTGACCAAGGAACTGTCTCGCGTACGCCGACAGCGACTCCACATAGCGACGCTGGCCCTCGGCGAAGATCGTGTCGAAGGCCAGGCTGGATTTGCCCGAGCCGGACAGGCCCGTGAACACGATCATGGCGTCTCTGGGCAGTTCGAGGGAGACGTCCTTGAGGTTGTGTTCGCGGGCTCCTCGGATGGTGAGCTGGTCGGCCACGGCGGCGGTTCCGTCCTCGAGTAATCAGTCGATCATGTGTGCGAAGAGCGTGGTTCGGTCATAGTAGCGGCGAGCACCGACAGTCTGCTGGGGCCGTCGTCAGCGGCCCCAGTCGAGCTGTGGCTCCGGCACTCCGACGCTGCGGCCGTGGGCCATGGCAGCGGAATGTCCGGCCTGGTCAGCGCGTGGGTAGTGGAAGATCCGGCCGGCGAACACAACGTATTTGTCCGCACCCGCATTCCAGTCGACGTACCACCCGCCGGTCGGCTGTAACGCACTGGCGAAGGTCTCGGCCAGCCGGACCGACGCCTCGGCCGGTGCCTGGAAGTAGAGCAACGTCCACGTCTTCGGCTGGTCCGGCGAGCGAGTGCCCGACCTCGATCGTACGATCCGGGTCACGGTCAGGTCGAGCCGGTCGAGCTCGGTCTCGGGCAGCAGGCTCTCGGCGATCAGCACGCCGTCGAGCAGGTCTTCGTCGCACATGCCGGTGACGTTATCGGCGAGCACCGACATACCTCTTCGAGCCGGGATCGGCCCAGCTCGGTCGGGGCCATGACATCGATCGCCGCCGCGAACCGGCCGGCTGCCGCCTCCGAGCACTCCCACTCCGCAGCCCCCGCCGGTCGGCGCGGCGTCCGGCGGCCAGTGCCGCCGGACAGCGCGGCCGCAGCTGAAAAGGGTCGTCGTTCTCCAGCAGGACGAGAGCCTCGCGCAAGCGACGCTGCCGCTTCGTCGCGATCAGCGGCCGGTGCGCGCGCTGACCAGCCAGACATCGAACGATCCAGGTGGACGGCGGCCGCCCGCAGCAGAAGCCGGCTGGCGACGCCCGGGCTCCGGGGCCTGCCGAGCACCTTCGGCGGCCGCCTCCGCTGCCCGCGCACCACGAACACCTCGGCGAGCAGCCGGTTGTCCGTGGAGGTCATGGCCGGGTGTGTCAAGATCGTCCTGACGCCGGTAAGACAACCGGCCTGGAGTCGGCCACAATCGGCCGATTTTCCCGTGTACGTGAGGTCGACTTCCCACGTTCTCTGGCAAGAATGGTTCGAGGCCTACCTGAGCAGGAGTTGGGGCATTCATGATTCGTGTTGCCATGCTGAGCTTTTGGCATGTCCACGCCGGCGGTTACGCCCGTAACGCAGCGCAACATCCGGACACTACGATCACCGCCGTCTGGGACGAGGAGCCAGAGCGTGGCAAGGCAGAGGCCGAGAAGCTCGGCGTGCCTTTCCACGAGTCCCTCGACGAGGTGCTCGCCCGTCCGGACGTCGACGCCGTGATCGTCGACGCACCGACCAACCGGCACCCGGAAGTGATCGGCAAAGCCGCCCGGGCCGGCAAGCACATCTTCACCGAGAAAGTCCTCGCGCTGACCACGCGCGAATGCGAGGAGATCCTCTCCGAGGTCGAGCAGGCAGGCGTCGTGCTGACGCTCTCGCTGCCGCGGGTCTACGACGGCTACACCCAGGCGATCCGCAAGGTGCTCGACGAAGGCTCGCTCGGCGACATCACGCTCGTCCGCGTCCGGCTCTCGCACGGCGGTTCGGTCGGTGAGGGCTGGCTGCCGGAGCACTTCTACAACGCCGAGCAGTGCGGCGGTGGCGCGATGGTCGACCTCGGCGCCCACCCGATGTATCTCAACCGGCTGTTCTTCGGCGCGCTGCCCACGTCTGTGAGCGCGAGCTACGGCCACGTCACCGGCAGGGGCGTCGAGGACAACGCGGTCGCGGTCCTGCGCTACGGCAACGGCGCCATCGGCCTGGCCGAGACGGGATTCGTGAACAACCATTCGCCGTTCACCATCGAGGTGCACGGCACGCACGGCAGCCTGCTGTACGGCACGCCGGAGGCGAAGCTGCTCGTGCGTTCGCCCGCGTATGCGGACGGGAAGGAATGGACAGAAGTGACGGTACCGGAGCCGCTACCGTCGGCTTTCCACCAATGGGTCGAGCACATCCAGAATGGCACCAAGGCAACTGACAACGTCGCCCTCGGTGTGGATCTGACCCGCCTGATGGAAGCCGCCAACCACTCCGTCGCGATCGACGCGCCGGTAAGCCTCTAGTTAGCAGCTCAGAGAGGATTGTTTCTCATGACCGTCAAGATCGGACTGATCGGGTGCGGCGGAATCTCCAACCCGCACGTGAACGGATACCTCGCGATCCCCGATCAGGCCAAGGTGACCGCGGTCGCCGACGTTGTCGTCGAGAACGCCGAGCGGCGCTCCGACCAGCTCGGCGGCGCGCAGATCTTCGCAGACTACAAGGAGATGATCGCCCAGGCCGACATCGACGCCGTCGACATCTGCCTGCCGCACCACCTCCACGCCGACGCGATTCTCGCGGCCGCGGCCGCCGGCAAGCACATCCTGTGCGAGAAGCCGCTCTGCATCACGACGGCGGAGGCCGACAAGATCGCCGCTGCCGTCAAGGAGAGCGGCGTCACGTTGATGTGCGCGCACAACCAGCTGTTTATGCCCCCCGTCGCCAAGGCGCGCGAGCTGATCCAGAACGGCACGCTCGGCCAGGTCTACGAGATCCGTACGACCGACTCGTTCTTCAACGGCGGGCTCAACAAGGACATGGGCTGGCGTGGGTCGCTCGAGACGGCTGGTGGCGGTGAGCTGATCGACACCGGCTACCACCCGACGTACCTCCTGCTCAACCTCGCACAGGCCGCCCCGACCGAGGTGACGGCGATGACGAGCCGCTACCGCCTGCCGATGGAGGGCGAGGACTCCGCGCAGGTGCTGGTCCGGTTCGCCGACGGCAGTGTCGGCAACATCGTCACCAGCTGGGCCTACCGCCCGGCGGCGGTGACCGAGCGGTTCTCCGTCGTGGCGGAGAAGGGCGCGCTGTGGAGCGACGGCAAGACGCTGAGCTACCGCATCGACGACCAGACCACGACGCTGGACTTCCCGCAGGTGAACACGTTCGCCGCCGAGGTCGCCGACTTCGTGGGCTGCGTCGCCGACAAGCGCCGCCCGATCAACACCGAGGCCGAGGGCATCAACGTGCTGAAGGTCATCCTCGGCGCGTACGCCTCGGTGAAGAACAAGGCGATCGTCTCGCTCGCCGACCTGTAAGCACGTAAGCACCGAGGACGCCGCACAGACGGCGCACGCGTTTCGAGGGCGTTCCCGCCGATTGCCCGGCGGGGACGCCCTCGGGCTTTCGCTCGCCCGGCCAAGGCTGAGCCGGCGTTCCCGAAGTCCGTGGTCAGCAGCTTCAGCTAGACGATCTGTTCCAAGGGGTCGCCGGTCAAGCGCGCGGCGCATGGCGCCGCTCGTGGGGGTGGGCACAGCCGGAGGAGGAGCCAGGAGGGGCCTCCGGCGATCGACGACAACGCAGCCAGCGTGGAGGCCAGGCGTCGCGCGTCAGGCGACCCCTTGGAATAGATCGTCTAGTAGCGCGTGAGGCGGCGGGCGTACCAGTCGGTGCGGGTCGCCGGCTCGACGGGGGCGATCTGGATCGCGGCGCCCAGCACCGCCGCACCGGCGCGGCCGGCGAGCACAGGCAGCAGCTCGGCCGACAGCACCTCCGGCAGGTCGTAGACCAGCCGCGACAGCCGCAGGATCAGCTCCTCCACCGCCGCTACGTCGGCGTGCTCACCGCCGCGGTGGCCGAAGAGCAGCGGCGCCGCCCGCACCTCGCGGACCATCGCGGCGGCGTCGACGTCGGTGAGCGGCGGGATGCGGTAGGCCAGGTCACCCAGCAGCTCGGTCGCCACGCCGGCCACGCCGAACGTCACGACCGGGCCGAACATCGGGTCGCCCGTCGCGCCGAGGTAGGTCGGGACGCCCGGCGGCGCGGTCTTCTGCACGACGTACCCCGCTTCCTCCGGCGCGCCGACCAGTTCGCACAGCGTCTCCCACGCCATCCTGATCTCGGCCGGCGTCTCCAGGTCGCGCTGGACGTCGGCGAGGTCCGGGCGCTGCCGCAACCGGGGCGCGGTGGCCTTGAGCACGACGTTCCAGCCCAGCCGCTCGGCGGTCTCGATCGCCTCCTCGGCGGTGCTCACCGGATGCGCGAACCAGAGGTCGATTCCGTAACAGGACAAGAGCTTCTGCTGCTGCGCCTGGTCGAGATCCGCACCCTCCTGCGCGCTCGCGAGCACCTCCTCGAGCAGCGCGCGAGCCGCCGCGGTGTCGATGTCGTCGAGCACGGGAGTGCCGCCGCGCGGGCGGCGCCGCCAGCGTACGTAGTCGGCGATCTTGGCCACCGCACGGACCGCGGCCTGCGGAGTGGCGTACGACGGAACGGTGCCGAGGAGGTCCGGGCGCATGCCCTCGCGCCCGAGAAACGCCGCCAGCACAGGCTTTTCGGCGTCGCGGGCGGACTCGGCGATCGCGGCGGCGATCTCGGTGCCCACGGTGTCGGTCGGCGAGGCGTACATCGCGACCACCACGTCGACGTTCGAGTCGTCGAGCAGGTCGCGGATGCCGGCCCGGAAGTCGGCGGCGGTCGCGTCGGAGCCCAGCGTCGCCAGCTCGCGCGTGACCGGCAGGCCGTGCTGGGCCGCGGCGTCGGCGGCCAACGTGGCAAGGGCATCGGAGTTGCCGACCAGGCCGAGCTCGGACCCGTCCGGCAGCGGCTGGTACGCCAGGATCTGCGCGACGTCGAGCATCTCCTCGATGCCCTCGACCAGGATGATGCCGGACTGCCGGAACATCGCGTCGAACGCGGCCTCCGGCACGTCCGCGCGGTGCACGGTGTGCCCGAGCGGCACGCCCTGGCTGAACTGCCCGGAACGGACGGCCACGATGGGCTTTCCGGCCGAGACGCGGTTGGAGATCCGGTTGAACTTACGCGGGTTGCCCAGCGACTCCAGATAGAGCAGGACGACCTCGGTGGCGTCGTCCTCCTCCCAGTACTGCAGCACGTCGTTGCCCGAGACGTCGGCCCGGTTGCCGGCCGAGACGAACGTAGAGACGCCGATGCCACGCCTGGCGATGGTCTCCACGAGCACGGTGCCGAGCGCGCCGGACTGGCAGAAGAAGCCGACCGGCCCACGCTTCGGCACGATCGGCGACGGCGAGGCGTTCAGCGCCACGTCCGGGTCGGTGTTGATGATGCCGAGCGCGTTCGGCCCGATCACGCGCAGGCCGTACGCCCGGGCCTGCCGTACGAGGTCACGCTGGCGCTCCCGGCCCTCGCGACCCGACTCGGCGAACCCGCTGGAGACGACCAGCAGCCCGTGTACGCCCTTGGACGCGGCGTCGAAGACGACCTGCCGCACGCTGTCGGCCGGCACCGCGACCACGGCGAGGTCGACCTCGCTCGGGACGTCGTCGAGTGAGGCGTACGACGGGACGCCGACCACCGCGCGGGTGCTGGGGTTGACGGCGTAGACCGGCCCGGTGAAGCCGCCGAGCACGAGGTTGCGGACCAGCGCCTGGCCGAGCTTCTCCGGCTTGCGGCTGGCACCGATCACCGCGACGGACTTCGGCTTCAGCAGGCGCTCGACCGAGCGTGCCTCGCTGCGGTGCTCGCGCGACTGCATCACGTCGAGGCTCGTCCGGGTCGGCTCGATGGCCAACTCGAGCTCGATGACGCCGTCCTCGAACCCGCCCTTGGTCTGGTAGCCGGCTTCCTCGAACACGCCGGTCATCCGGCGGTTGTCGGGCAGCACCTCGGCGATGAACCGCTTGATGCCGTTCTCGCGCGCGGCCTGGGCCAGGTGCTCGAGCAGGACGCTGCCCACTCCCCTGCCCTGGTGGTCGTCCTGCACGAGGAACGCGACCTCCGCCTGCGTGCTGGCGATCCGGTCGTACCGCCCGACCGCGATCATCTCCGCGCCCACCGTCACGATCAACGCGACACGATCCTTGTGGTCGACCTCGGTGAACCGCTTCACGTCGCGGTCGGAGAGCCGGGGGTACGGCGCGAAGAAGCGGTAGTACTTCGACTCGTCGGAGACGCGGGCGTAGAACTCCACCAGCAGCTCGGCGTCGCCTGGACGGATCGGGCGCAGCAGCGCGGTGCCGCCGTCGCGCAGCACGATGTCGGCCTCCCAGCGCTCGGGATACTCCGGGCCGGGCTGCTCGGGGGCGCTGTGTTGGCCGTGCTCCGTCTCGTTCCGGGTCACCTCACGAACGCTACCCAGGTTGACAAGCCATATCCGTCAACATATGTTGACATGCATGGTCGACAACCTGCTGGACACCGTCCGTGCCCAGGAGCCGCTGGAAGCACTGGCCGAGCTCGCCGCCACCCGGCAGCGACTCGAAGCCGAGACCGAGGTCCAGGTCAGGCGCGCCCGCATCCAGGGCTGCTCCTGGGAGGCGATCGCGGCGGTACTCGGCGTGTCACGACAGGCCGTACACAGAAAGTACGCGGGCGGGATCCGCGTCTTCGGGCGAAGAAAGGGCTGAGTTACGTCATGGCGAAGTCGAGCCGGCCGGGGAAGTTCAACCCACTGCGAAGGCGCAGGTGGAGCCGCGACCTCATGCCCACGGCGCCGACGACCAATCCGGACCGTCCGGACGACGAGTTCGGCGGCGGGGCCGCCGGCGTACGCGAGCCGAGGCGGCCGGGCCCCGGGCCGTTCAGCGCCGAGGCCGAAGCGGACGAGCCGGTGGAGCAGTACGTCGACGCGACTTCGTTGCGGCGTTGAGCCGAAGACCTCGACCTACAGGGTCGCCGGCCTCCGCGCGGGGTTGGCCAGATCGCCGTCGGTGAGCCCCGCATGCCCGAGCAGCTCGGTGAAATGCGCCTGCACGTAAGCCTGCAACTGCGTCGCGAACTCCGGAGCCGCCACCCTCCCCTGGATGGCCTGACCGAACAGCCCTCGCAGATCCTGCGTCGCCTGTCCGCCGCCAGACACCCAGAAGTCGCTGTAGACCCCGATCGGATTTCCCGTCAGCCGCACCTTCTCCTGCAGCTTCGCGACGTCATCGGGATATGCGACCTCGGTGACGAGTGGAAAGCCCTCCGGCACCCATCCCGGCGACGACTGCTCGGCGTCGAGGAAGGCGCTGAACCCCGGCTTCGACAACCAGAACATCAGGAAGTCCATCGTCATCGCCGTCTGCTCGTCGCCCTTGCCGACGACGCCGATCTCGTACCCCACGGTCGGCTCGGGCACCCGGACGATCGACGACGCGAGTGAGCTGACCATCGGCGGGAACTCGAAGACGCCCCATTCGAAGCGTTGTACCGATCCGGGGTCGATGTTGAGCTCGTTGGCTCGTTCGGCGCTGAGCTTGTCGAGGTCGCGGTCGAGCTGGACGAGGGCCCAGGAGGCCTCGACCATCATCGCGGCCCGGCCTTGCAGGAACGGTACGTAGTGGTCGCCGCTCAGGAGGGTGGCCGAGTCGGCGTAACGCGGGAAGATCCGGCCGAGGTTCGACATGATCTCGATGACGGCAGGCGTGTCGAACCGCAGCCGCCGATCCTTCAGCGCTTGGTAGAAGCGCAGCGGGCTGAAGGTGTACCTCACGTGCAGCTGCTGCTCGTCGGGGTCGTCGACGAACTCGGGACGGCGCGGGTCCCAGTCCCAGTCGCCTTCGCGGGCGCGGACGATGCCGGCCCAGGACGTGTGGTACTGGTCGAAGTACGTCGGCGCGAACCACGGAATCACCGCGTCGCTCAGGCTCACCGACAGCGGTGTGACGCCGGTCGCCGAGATGGTTTCGCAGACCGTCACCAGCTCGTCCCAGTTGGCCGGGGGCTCGAGCTTGAGGTCGTCGAAGACCTTCTGGTTGTAGTACCACGACAGGTGCTGCGTCTCCGTACCGATCGTGGTGCGCTTCCCAGTCGCGTCGAGGTCACGGACACGCGCGAACAGGAAGTCCTTGTCCCAGGCGTTTCCGGTGTACGGGTTGGTGCGCCACCGGTATTCCTCGAGGTTGACGTAGTTGCTGAACCCCGGCTCGTACTCTCCGGAGATGATGTCCGGGCGGGTGGGCGCCGCGGCCAGCTGGGCGCTGAGCCAGGTGGCGTACAGGCCCTTGTCGGGCCAGTCCTGCGTCTCCCAGCGGATGTCGACGTCAGGCTGGTACTGCTGGTACGCCTTGGTCAGCGCCTGCTGCGCCGCCGGCGAGGGGTTCTGCAGCGTCGCCACGACGATCTCGCCCTGGTAGCGGGGACGGCCCGTCCGGGGCAGCTCGGTCGGCGTGTCACCAGGCCCGCCGGGTGTGTCGTCGCTGCATCCGGCCAGACCGATGGTGGCGAACGAGGCGGCCGCACCGGCCGCGCCGGCCAAGAAGGATCGCCTCCGCATGCGGGCGAGCCTACCGACTCGCCCTGAGGCCGCTCGTGGGGTCAGGCTCGTTCCCACCCGTTCAGCCGTCCCGTTCAGGCACTCTGTTCGGCCACCCTGTTCAGCCGCCCGGGGAACGGTGCCGCACGAGCAGCGCCTCCGAACCCACCGGCAGGAAGCCGCCCGCCAGCAGCGTACGGACCGACGCGGCGTTGCCGGGCGAGACCTGGGCCCAGACGCCGGGCGTTCCTGCCGGCAGCAGATGCCGCGCGGACTGCGCCAGCAGCCGGCCGAGCCCACGCCCTCGGTGCTCCGGCGGCACCTCGAACGCCGCCTCCCACCGGCCGGCGAGCCCGCGGCCGAGGATCAGCACGCCGCCGCCGTCGGGCAGAGTCCACACGCTGACGTCCGACCGGTAGACGTGTGCACGTCTGACCCGTGGGTGGCAGGAGTGGGGTGGGCCCGTGCGGGCGGAGCCCGCGGGGGCCGCGGGGGCCGGACAAGCACAGTCGTCGTCGATCCGCTCGAGCGCCAGCGGTGGGTCACCGGGCAGTGCCGGGGCGTACGTCACCATGTCGACGCAGTTGACCCGGCGCTTCGTCCGCTCGCAGACTGCTCCGAGGAACGGCGGGTTGAGCGGCTCGGACAGGTCGCCCGGCGGGAGCAGCGTCGCGGCCCACTCGGGCTCGATGTCGGCCGCGATCAGGATGTGGGCGGTGAACACCACCACCGCTGCCTGCTCGGGCACTGGTTGCGGCACGACCCGGATCGTGCCGTCGGCCGGAGGCATGCGGCCGGCTTCCACGTCGTCGAGGACGGCCTTCAGGAGGCCGCGACCAGATGTGTCGGTCACAGGAGACAGGATGCCCGAATGGACCTAGCGGGACTGAGCGCGGTAACGGCGGTTCTCCTCGTCGTGCTCGTCGTACTCACCGCGGTGCTCGCCCGGCTCGGCGGGCTCGGCCACGAGCGCGCCATCCCGGTGGCCGCGATCCGGGCCGTCGTGCAACTCGCCGCGGTCGGGCTCCTGGTCGGACTGGCGCTGCGTTCGTTCGCCGGAACGGTCGCGTTCCTGCTGCTGATGCTCACGGTCGCCGCCTTCACCAGCGGTGGACGGCTGCGGGCACTGCCCCGGAGCCGGCGCCGCGCAGGGCTCGCGATCGCAGGTCCGGCGGTCGTCATGCTGACGTTGCTGGCCGCGACCCACTCGGTGCCGGACAACCCCGCGACCTTGCTCCCCCTCGGCGGCATCCTGATCGGCGGAGCGATGACGGCGACCAGCCTCGCGGGCAGGCGACTGCTCGGCACGATGCGGGACCGGTGGGGTGAGTACGAGGCCGCGCTCAGCCTGGGACTCACGCCGCGGCAAGCAGTCCGTACCGTGGCCGGGACAGCGGGTGCCGACGCGCTCGTACCCGCGCTCGACCAGACCCGCACGGTCGGGCTGGTCACGCTGCCCGGCACGTTCATCGGCATGGTCCTCGGCGGCGCGCAGCCACTGGTCGCCGCCGCGTTCCAGCTGGTCGTGCTGATCTGCCTGCTGGCCGTGGAGCTGGCGGCGATCCTGCTGATCACCGAACTGGCGGCGCGGGCAGCGCCCTTCGAGCGCCCTCCGCCCGACGCCGAACGCTCCCGCCTGCTGGGCCGGTGGCTGCCGTTCAGCCGAGGACGGGGCGCAGCCGGTCGCGGGAGGCGGTGAGGTGGTCGCGCATCGCCGACTCGGCAGTCTCCGGATCGCCCGCGGTGATCGCGGCGACGATCTGCCTGTGCTCGGCGACGGCCTGCAGGCCGATCCCGCTGCCGTAGTAGAGCCGGAAGATGTGCAGGTGACAGTGCGTCTTCTCGAACAGCGACCTCAGCAGGAGGTTACCCGACATCTCGTGGATGATCGCGTGGAAGCGCTGGTCGTGACTGGTCAGGACGCGGTAGGCGTCGTAGTCGCCCTCGGCAGGGACGTCCTTCACCTGCGCGAGCTCGGCCTTCAGCAGCTTCCGGTCGGCCGGCGTCACCCGCTCGGCCGCGCGGGCCGTGGCCCACGGCTCGAGCAGGAACCGAACCTCGAAGAGCTGCTCGAAGTCGGCCCGGGACAGCAACGGCGTCGCGGTGTACCCCCGCAAGGGTTCCTTGACAGCCAGGCCGTCAGACTCCAGGCGCGCCAAGGCCTCGCGTACCGGCGTCTGCGACACGCCGAGATCACGGGCCAACCCGTCGATGTTCATCCGCGCGCCAGGCTCGATCGCGTGATCCATCACCAACGCCTTGAGCGATTCGTAGACGTCATCGGCGAGAATCTGCCGCTGCGGCAGCCGCGCGACCCTTCGTGCCTGGCTTTCAGGCGCATCCGTCGCCATCACGTACCTCCTGGGGGAGCGTACTAGTAACTCGATCTAGGACGCCCGGCAAATAGACAGGTGGTCGACCTGACATTACGAAATATCCTATAGGATGCCCGCGTGCCGGAACAGCTTTTGGACAGCACGACCGATATAGCGGCCTATATCCCACCTCGGGACCCGCTGGTCCGCGAAGCCCTCGACAAGTGGCAGGACCGCAAGCTCGGGATGATCATCCACTGGGGTCCGTACAGCCAGTGGGGCGTCGTCGAGAGCTGGTCGCTCTGCGGCGAGGACGAGGGCTGGTGCGAGCGGCGCGGGCCGTACGCCCACGACTACGCGCTCTACAAGCAGCGCTACGAGGCGCTGCCCGCCACCTTCCGCCCGACCCGCTTCAACCCGGAGGGCTGGGCGCGCGCGGCATCCCAGGCCGGCATGAAGTACGCCGTGTTCACCACCAAGCACCACGACGGCTTCTGCATGTACGACACGCGGCAGACCACGTACAAGGTCACCGACCCGGCCTGCGCGTTCTCGGCCGACCCACGGGCCGACCTCACCAGGCACGTGTTCGACGCGTTCCGAGCGGAGGGCCTGACCGCCGGCGCGTACTTCTCCAAGCCGGACTGGCACAGCGACGACTTCTGGTGGCGCCGCTTCCCCGCAGCCGACCGGCACGCCAACTACGACCTGACCCGTTACCCCGAGCGCTGGCAGCGGTTCAAGGAGTTCACGTACCGGCAGATCGAGGAGCTCGTCACGCGCTACGGCGAGCTGGAGATGCTCTGGCTGGACGGCGGCTGGGTTCGTCCGGGCCGGCGTGGCCAGGACGTCGACATGGAACGCATCGCGGCGATGGCCCGCGAGCACCAGCCCGGCCTGATCGTCGTCGACCGCGCCGTGCGCGGACCGTTCCAGGACTACCTCACGCCGGAGCACGAGTACCCCGACGAGCCACTCCCCTACCCCTGGGAGAGCTGCATCCCGCTCGGCCCGAGCTGGTACGCAGCGAGCCCGGACGAGCGCTACAAGTCCGTCACCGAGGTCGTGCACATGCTGGTACGGATCGTCTCGCGCGGCGGCAACCTGCTGCTCGGCATCGGCCCGGACGCCACCGGCGAGTTCGTCCCGGAGGTCTACGAGCGACTCGCGGGGCTCGGCACCTTCCTCGACGCGAACGGCGAAGCCATCTACGGCACGCGCCCGGTCGCGCCGTACCAGCGTGACGAGGTCTACTTCACCCGCTCCAAGGACGGCCGGACGACCTACGCCATCGGCCTGCTCCCGGCAAACTCGGATACGCTGCCAGCGGAGATCGGGTTGCCCCGGCAGCTCGGCGAGCCGAGGCGAGTCCGCCTGCTCGGCGGCGCCCGTTCCGCCGGATCGGCCGCGGACGCGACCTGGACTGTCGACGACGACACCATCACGGTCTCGCTGCCCACCGGTCGCGGCGAGCACGCATTCTGTATCGCTCTCGAGCATTAGACGGAGTTGCCAGGTGACATACCGCGTCGCAATCGGCGGAATCTCCACCGAGTCGAGCACGTTCGCGCCCCACCGCACCACACTCGGCGAGTTCTTCATCCAGCGCGGGTCCGAGGAGATGGCCGAGCGCTATCCGTTCCTCTCGAACTGGCGGCTGCCCGAGCACCCGGACATCGAGTGGATCCCGTTGCTCAAGGCCAGTGCGCTGCCGGGCGGCCAGGTGCTGCCCGAGGCGTACGACACGATGGAACAGGACCTCCTGGCCCGCCTGCAAGCCACGCTTGCCGACGGACCGCTCGACGGCTTCTACTTCGACATCCACGGCGCCATGTCCGTCGACGGCCGCCGTGACGCGGAGGCCCGGCTGGCTGCGAAGATCCGTGCGCTGGTTGGCGACGACTGCCTGATCTCGGCCTCGATGGACCTGCACGGACAGGTTTCGGAGGAGCTGGCGAAGACCGTCGAGCTGATCACGGCGTACCGCACGGCTCCGCACATCGACTACGTCGAGACCCGCGAGCGCGCCGTCCGCAACCTCGCCCGCTGCCTGACCGAAGGCATCCGTCCGGTCCGCGCCTGGATCAAGGTCCCGGTGATGCTGCCCGGCGAGAAGACCAGCACGCGCGTCGAGCCGGCTCAGTCGATCTACGCCTCGCTGCCGGAGTCCGAGGCGAAGGCAGGCGTGATCGACGCGTCGCTGCTGGTGGGCTACGCCTGGGCCGACGAGCACCGCTCGGCCGCGACCGTGGTCGTCTACGGCACCGACGAAGCCGTCGTCACCCAGGAGGCGTCCCGGATCGCGCGGGCCTGGTGGGACGTACGCGAGCAGTTCGAGTTCTGCGCACCGGCCGGCCAGGCCGACTGGGCCATCCGGCAGGCGTTCGACTCGACCGAACGGCCGTTCTTCGTCAGCGACTCCGGCGACAACCCGACGGCCGGCGGCTCTAACGACGTCGCGTACCTCCTCGGCCAGTTCCTCGCGACACCCGAACTCGCGTCCGGCGAACGCTCGGCGATCTGGGCCAGCTGCGTGGCACCGGACGCGGTCGACACGGCCTTCGAGGCCGGCCTCGGCTCCCAGGTCTCGGTGTCGGTCGGCGGCGTCTACGGCGGGGGCGACGCGGTGGCACTGACCGGCGAGGTCTACGCCCTGCACACCGAGACCCGGATGGGCAACGAGGTCCGCGTCGCCGTCGTGAAGTCGGGCGGCATCCACGCGATCCTGACCAGCCGCCGGCGGCCGTACCACTTCGTCAAGGACCTCCTCGCACTCGGCCTCGATCCGGCGGCGCACGACATCACGGCGGTCAAGATCGGTTATCTGCAACCGGATCTGTTCGCCGCGGCCAAGGGCTGGGTGCTGGCCCTGACCCCGGGCGGCGTCGACCAGGATCTCGAACGACTGGACTACCACGAGGTCGACCGCCCGATTCACCCGCTCGACAAGGAGATCCACCAGCCCGACCTGACTCCGGTCGTCTTCGTCTAGCCGATTTTCGCACGGCGGGTTGGCGCTTTTCCACACCTCCAGGCCAGATCGCTGCGCAGCTCCGTCTGCTCACCTAGGGTTGGAGGCGGGGCGGCCGGCGATCATGGGGAGAGTGGTGTGGTGGATCGGAGGACGCTGCTTCAGGCCTCGGTGCTCACGTCGGCGATGGCGGTCTCGGGCTGCGCGGCAAGCGAGGCACTCGGCCTGCGCCCGTCCGTACGGGTGGCGGTTTCGTGGAGCGGGGCCGAACGCCAAGCCTTCCTCAAGGTCCTGGCCCGGCGACCGAAGCGGCTGAAGGAGTTCGCCGTCGAGCTCGCCCCGCGCGGCGACGACATCTCGACCGCGCTCAACGACAACACCTCCGGGCGAGCCGACATCGTCATGCTGCCACGCATCGGCCTCCTGCGCGAGCACTACCGCAAGCTCCAGCCGTTGCCCACGGGACTGCGGACGGCGCTCACCAGCAACTCCTACTTCGCGACCCGCTGGCGGGAGCTGCTGTGGTTCGGCCGGCCCGCACAGCCTTACGGCATCCCTTTCAAGCTCGCGCAGAAGTCGCTGGTGTGGTACCGCAAGGACTACTTCGGCGACCTCACCCCGCCGCGTACGTGGGACGACTGGCTGGCGCTCAACAAACGCCTTGTCCGCAAGGGACTCACGCCGCTCGCCGTCGCCGGCGCCGACGGCTGGCCCTTGACGGACTACCTCGAGAACGTCCTCCTCGGTGCCTCCCGGGATGTGTACGACCAGTTGCAGCGAAACCCCGGAGACGAGCGGTTGTGGGAGAGCCGACAGGTACGCACGGCGTTCGAACGGCTGGCCGCGATGTGGGGAATGCCGGATGCGCTCGCCGGCGGCAGTCGCGGCGCGCTCGCCCTGCAGTTTCCCGACGACGTTCTCGAGGTCTTCCTTCGCGGCAACGCGGCCTCGGTCATGACGCCCGACTTCGCGGAGTCGGTGATCAGGCGCTTCCTGTCCGATCGGGAGCTCAGGAACGTCGACCTGTTCCGCTTCCCCGCCGTAGGACCAGAGCAGCCACTGGTCGTCGGCGGCGACATCGCCGTCCTGCACCGCAGGGCCGGCGACGAGGCGCGACAGCTGGTCACCTGGTTGGCCGGCAAGGACGCGCCGACCAGTTGGGTCCAGAACCCCGGCGGGTTCATCGCCGGCAACCGTCAGGTCGAGCCACCAGCCGTCCGGCCGGAGTGGCCCTATTCCGCGCACCTCCGCGAGCAGGTCGAGGAGCTGGCCGACAACGAGTTCCCGTTCGATCTCTCCGACCAGATTGGCGCGGTGGGCGACGAGCTGGGCCGCGTTCTGCAAGACTTCCTCTCCCAGCTGCCGTCGACGGCGGACACGTCCCAACTGGTCGATGCCGCCATCGACCGGATGAAGGCGATTGGCAGGCGCTATGGCAACGCGGGCTGAGCCACAGCCGCCGCTTGCCGAGCCGGGACCGCCGGACATCCTCGGCAGCGAGCTCCCGAGCGGCCCGGTGTCGAGCCGCGCGAGACTGCGGGTCAACCGCTGGCTGCTCGGCCTGCCTGCGATGCTGCTGATCGGGCTGCTGGTGCTCGTGCCTGTCGCGGTGACGTTCGTCTCCGCGGTCGTCTGGTCGGTCCAGGCCAACGCCATGACCGGTCGCAACAACTTCTGGGACCTGGCCGGGGACCCCGATGTCCAGCACGCCGTCATCAACAGCGTTCTCTGGCTGCTGGTCGCCGGTGTTGTCCTGGTCATAGGCTTCGGCCTGGCCAGGCTCAGCCTGATCGCCAGCAGCCTCGGCCGGGTTCTGATCCTCGTCCTCGTGCTCCCGGCCGGCGTCTCGTCGCTCGCGGCGGGAGCCGCGTTCCGACTGATCTTCGACCCCACTCCTGAACGCAGCCTCGCGACAGTGGTCGCCGGCTTGCTGCCGTGGCAGCCACCCGCCTGGCTGGGCCCGGGATGGGTCTGGCTGGTACTGATCTCCGCGTTCGCCTGGATCTGGCTCGGCTTCGCTGTCACCTTGTTCCGGGCAGGACTCGAAGCGATGCCGGCCCAGTTGCTGGCGTCGCTGCGACGACCGCGTCGGAGCGGCCGGCGCCGGCTCTCCCCGCTCCGGGTCCTCGACGCCCTGTCCAGGCACAGGAAGCTGCTCCTCCTGCTGCCGGTCAGCACCGTCGTGGTGCTCACGGTCCTGATCGCCGCGCTCAGGGTGTTCGACCTGATCCTGATCGTGGCTCCGGGTTCGGTGCAGGACGACGTCGGCGTGATGGGCGTCCAATGGTGGCGCAGCCTGGGCTCGACGTTCGGTGAGCGGGCTGTTCTGGCGGTCCTCCTGTTCGCGTTCGTGAACCTGATCGTCTTCGGCGGTCAGCGGCTCCTGCGCGGAGGCGACCGCGACGAGCCGGCGGCGCTCTGGAGCCCGCTGGAGCCCGACGACGGATCCGATCACAGAGGCTGGCGAGCCAGGCTGCTGGCAGCGAGCGTGATCGTGTTGTGGGTGCTCCCGATGGTCGTCCTGTTCGCGACTGCCCTGCACGATCCGGTGCCAGCGGTGGCGGATAGCTGGTGGAGCCCGAGTGGAGTCGGGTTCACCTCGTTCGGTGATGCCGTCCATCCCGAGCTGCTGTCCAGTTTGACCCGCACGTTCGTGATGGCGGTGCTGGCGACCGGCCTGGTCGTCGTCGTGGGCGTTCCGGCTGCCTATCTCCTGCTGTGGGGCGGGCTGAGCACGCGCGCGTCCACGCGCATCCGGCTGCTGCTGACCGTTCTCGTTGCGACGCCGGTGCAGATGTACGCCGGCCCGCTCGGCAGCTTCCTGGGCTGGGCCGGCGTCACCGGCTCTCCCGTCGTGCTCGCCATCGTGCACGCCGCCGCCGGGCTTCCGTTCGCCATCCTCGTGCTCTATGCCTCGTACTCCCACGCCGCTCGACACTTGTCGCCCGAGCAGGCCGTCGAGCTCGCGCTGGGCCGCCCGAGCTCGCACGTCACGGTCGGCCGCGTATGGCAGCGGACCAAGTACTCCCTGATCGCGGTCGCGGTCCTGGAGTTCGTCTGGGTGTGGAACGACTTCATCGTCGGGCTGCTGATCAGCGGGCCGGGTTCGACGCCGCTGACGCTTGTGCTCTGGGGCGAGGCAAGGCAGTTCGTCAGCTCGTCCGGTGCCGTGGCCGCGAGCGCGGTGATCGCACTGCTGCCACCGGTGATCCTGCTCGCACTGACCTGGAGCCGGGTCGTCCGTGGGCTCATCGGCGGTGGCCGACAGTGACCTCCCCGCCCAAACGCCGTAGCGAGCGGACGATCGAACGCTTCCGGTCGCTGTCCGGGGGCACGGCCGTGATGGCGGCCTCGCTCGTGGTCGCGGCGTTCAGCTCGCTGATCTCCGCGCTCACCGCTGTCGTCGTACTCGTCGTGTTCTGCGTGCTGCTCGCGGTCTGGCTGGTGCTGTTCCTCACCTCGCAGACCGACGAGACGCCGCCCGACCTGCGGCCGTACGACCGCCTGCGCCCGCATTCCGAGGTGTGGCGGATCCGCGTGCGGCACGTGGAGGCCGCGCCGGAGATCCTGGCGCAGTACGGCAAGGTCGTGATCTGCGGTCTGCGCGACGTCGGCACCTCCACGGTCGCGGACCTGGTTGTGCACCAAGCCGCGGCGGCGGGCAGCATCGACCCTTCGACCACGATGCTGTTCGATCTGCGCGGGTTCTCCTCACACGAACCCGACGACCAGTCCACGGTGGCGCGGCGCCTGCTCACCCAGTTCGAGCTGGCCTACCCGGCCGGTGGTGACCACACTCTCGACCTGGCGGCCCAGCTGCTGGTGAAGGCCTGCCAGGACAAGCGGCTCACGCTCGTGCTCGACAACGTGTCGCCCGGCCAGCTCGACTGGCTGCTGCCGCACTGGCCGCAGGCGGGCCCGCAGCAGCCGATCCTCGTCATCGCGGGGAACTGCCCAACTGGACATTACTTCGACCTGCCGGTCGAGCCGCTGACCCCGGACGAGATGCGGGCGATGTTCGAGTTCGAAATGAGAGGGTACGAGATCGGCTCGCGCGACGGGCTGGACGCCGTCCTGCTCGCCTGCCTCGGCCGGCCACGTGCGGTGAAGGACCTCACGATCGCGCTGAAGCGCCCCGGCGCGAAGGTGTCCATCCCCGGTCTGGCCGAGCCCCTGACGGCGGTCGCCGTCGAGGCCGGCGAAAACCCGCTGGTGGAGATCTGGACCGAGCTGCTGCGCCACATCGAGGAGGACCTGTCGGAGGAGGCCATGGCGCTGATGTACGCGCTCGCACAGCTTCCGGTGACGGACCTTCCGGAGCAGGCGATCGCGAGTATGGAGCGCACGATCGCCGGCGGATCTCCCACCGGTAACCCACGCGCGGAGCTGGAGCAGTACAACCTGGTGCAGCGGACCAACCGCGGATACCGCGTCCCCGAGGAGGTGCGCCTGGTCATCGCGGGGACCGGTAGCGGCGCCCGCAACAGCGCGGTGCCGGCCGCGCGCGCGATCCGGGCGCTCGTCCACGACTACGCCGCGGGAGCGACCGCGATGCTGGAGCAGAGATCGGAGCAGGCGGCAGAGCGCCTCACGCCGTTCGTCGCCGGCGCCTACCCCGCTGATCTGCTGCCTGAGTTGATCGACGACCTCAACCAGCTCCTGGATCAGCTGCAGTCATGGCTACACAGGCAGCACCGGCCGGAGGACCTGCTCAAGCTGGCCCGACGGATGGCCGAGCTCGCCGCGGAAGCCGGCCGGCCCGACATCGGGGCGTTGGCGCAGATCAGGCAGGCCACCGCGCACCGCTGGATCGGTGACCTCGATGCGGCGGCGGACTGCCTGGCCGAGGCGGAACGGCTGATGGAGGTGGCGCCCCAGCAGGAGGTCGGTGCCGTACGCTGCCACGAGCTCGGGCGGCTCCGGTTGGAGTCGGCAGGCGAAGCGCCCAAGGACTCGCCCCTCCACCAGCAGGCGCTGGACGAGGCAGCCGCGGCGTTCGCCGAAGCGCTCCGGCTGTTCCCCGACAAGAGTCACAGGGCGCGCTGCTCTGCCTACATCAACCTCGCCGCGGTGGAGTTGCGCCGCGGCGATCCCGCGGAGGCGTTGCGGTATCTCACCCCGGCCGAATCGCTCGCTGACCGCGATCCCGCCACACTCGCGCAAGTCAACGAGCATCTCGGGCATGCGTACCGCATGCGCGACGATCGGGACCGCGCGTTGCGTCACTACGAGGCGGCCTGGCTGCGTTACACCGACCTCGGCGACGCCGACGGTGTCCGGCGCTGCAAGCGGCACCTGACGGACCTGGGGCCGGAGGGCGACCCGCGATAGCCTCGTCGCGTGCCAGAAGACTCGGACTCGCAGGTCGAGACGCGGATCCACGAAGGACACATCGCGCCGGGCGCACCGGACTGGGTGTACGTGCCGATCGAGGTGCCGGATGGCGTCGGCGAACTGGCCGTGTCGTACTCCTACGACCGGCCGGAGCCGCCGGCCGGCCAGCAGGGCAACGCGCTCGACGTCGGCATCTTCGACGGCGACGGGTTCCGGGGCTGGTCGGGTGGGGCGCGGACCTCGTTCTTCATCAGCACGGCGGAGGCGACGCCCGGATACGTCCCGGGGCCGATCGGTGCGGGCACGTGGCAGCTGCTGCTCGGGCCGTACACCGTGCATCCGGACGGGATGGCGTACCGCGTCGAGGTGACGCTGCGGACGGGCGCCCGGTCAGCTGATGCTGCCTCCGGGTTCGAACCGCTGCACGCGCCCCTGCGGGCGACCGGGCGCGGGCGGGCGTGGTACCGCGGCGACCTGCACACGCACACCGTTCACTCCGACGGGCAGTGGCAGCCGAAGGAGCTGGTCGACGCGGCTCGCGCCGCCGGGCTGGACTTCATCGTGTCGACCGAGCACAACACCAACACCGCGCACGGGATCTGGGGCCATCACGCGTCCGACGATCTGCTGATCATCAACGGCGAGGAGGTCACGACCCGCAACGGGCACCTGGTCGCGGCCGGGCTGCGGGCCGGCACCTGGCTGGACTGGCGGCACCGCGCGATCGACGGGACCCTGCCGGGTGTGCTGGCCGAGATCCACCAGCAGGACGGCCTCGCGATCGCGGCGCATCCGCACGCGCCGTGCCTGGGCTGCCAGTGGAAGCACGGCTACTCCGGCATCTCCGCGGTCGAGGTCTGGAACGGCGAGTGGACCGTCGACGACGAGGTGTCGCTGCAGGGCTGGAACGCCACGCTGGTGGAGTCCGGCCGGGGCGGCACGTGGTTGCCGGCAGTCGGTGCCAGCGACACTCACGAGTCGTCGTCGCCGATCGGACTGGCGCAGACGGTGGTGCTGGCCGACGACCTCACGGTGCCGGCGATCCTGGCTGGGATCCGGGCCGGGCACTGCTACGTGACGGAGTCGTCAGAGGTCTCGGTCGAACTCCGCGCGTCGGGTGGCGGGTCCTCGGCGGGGATCGGCGAGCGGCTGGCCGTGCCGGCGGAGACCGAGGTGGAAATCGAGGTCGCCGTGAGCGGCGTCCCGGAAGGCTACGTGCGCTTCGTCACCGACGAGGGCTGGCTGGCGCACCTGCCGGTGCCGGCCGGTGGTGGCGTGGTGAGCTGGCGAACCACGCCGGCGGTGTCGTCGTACGTACGTGTCGAGGTCCGGCGGACCGACCAGGACGCGGCGCTCCCGTTCCTGGAACAGATGGCAGCGCTCACCAACCCGGTGTTTCTGGGGCAGTGAGCGCTACGCCGAACTGCTGTTGCCGCGCCTTCGCGTCTAGTGGAACGAGTCGCCGCAGGCGCAGGAGCTCGTGGCGCTGGGGTTGTCGATCGTGAAGCCCTGCTTCTCGATCGTGTCCACGAAGTCGATCGTCGCGCCAAGGAGGTAGGGCGAGCTCATCCGGTCGGTGACGACCTCGACGCCGCCGAACTCACGGACGACATCACCATCGAGGTGGCGCTCGTCGAAGAACAGCTGGTAACGCAGGCCCGAGCAACCGCCCGGCTGCACGGCCAAACGCAGCTGCAGATCGTCGCGACCTTCCTGTTCGAGCAGGTTCTTCACCTTGGTGGCGGCGGCGTCGGTCAGCGTGACACCGGCGGTCTGCTCGGTCTGGGTGGCCTCGGTCATCCGTGCGACTCCCTTATCGGCGTTAAGTCAAAATCTCTGGCTTCGTCGAAGATCAACGATGCCGTGGACACGGGCATTCCCGTGTGCCTCATCCATCGTTGCACAGAGAATCAACGATGCCAGGTACGGGCGGCCCTTTCGGCCAGGGCGATCAGGCTCTGTTCCGGCTGGGCAAAGGCTGTGTCCTTGCCCACCAGATCGACCAGTGAGTACGCCGACTGGACCCCCATCGAGCGCATCTCGCGGGAGCCGACGAGCACCTGTCCGGCCAGCACGATGCACGGGCGAACCACCCGGCCGGCCGCGTCGGCCACGCCGGAGACCACCTTGCCGTCCCTGGACTGGTAGTCGAACGCGCCCTCGCCGGTGATCACCAGGTCGGCCTCGCGAGCAGCGTCCTCCAGGCCGGTCGCCGTGACAATCGTCTCAACGCCGGGCACTCGTTTCCCACCGATCAGCAACAGTGCGTAGCCGAGTCCGCCGGCTGCCCCGGCGCCGGCGGCGTCGGCGAGCTTCCGGTCCGCGGCGACCGCGAGTCGCTCCAGCGCCGCGTCCAGCGTCGGCAGCCGGTCCGGGTGGACGCCCTTCTGCGGGCCGAAGATGTTCGTGGCGCCGCGCAGGCCGAGCAGCGGGTTGTCGACGTCGCTGGCGGCCAGCAGCTCGACCCCGGCCAGCCGGCTGCGGGCCGCGGTCAGGTCGACGCGTTCCAGCCCGGCCAGCGCGATGCCGCCGCCGGTGAGGGCGCCGGCCGGCTCCGCGACCGCGCCGAGCGCGGCCAGCAGGCCCGCACCGCCGTCGTTCGTACCGCTGCCACCGAGGCCGACCACGATCCGCCGGGCACCCGCGTCGACGGCGGCGGCCAGCAGCTCGCCGACGCCGTACGTGATCGCCCGTTCCGGCTCCCGCTGGTCCGGCGGCACCAATGCGAGCCCGCAGGCCTGCGAGGACTCGATGTAGGCAGTTCGTTCGGCGCTGTCGAGGACGAGCAGCGTCGCAGGCGTCGGCTCGCCCAGCGGACCGGCGACAGTCAGCGCGTGGAGCTCGCCGCCGAACGCCGCGTGCAGGACGTCGATGAAGCCGGGCCCGCCGTCCGACATCGGGACCGTGACCACCTCGTCGTCCGGAGCCTGCTGTTTCCAGCCGGCCGCGATCGCGTTGGCGGCCTCGACGGCCGAGAGCGTTCCGGCGAACTTGTCAGGAGCAATCAGCACACGCACCACTAGATCGTGCCGGGTAGGTTCGCAATGTGCTCATCCGCCCCATGCGTAAGGACGACATCCCGGCCGCGCGAGAGCTCAGCCACGCCGCGCTCGAGCTGCTCCGCAGTGGCAACCAGGTCCCGGCACCGCCGTCGCCGAGCGGCAGCGACGACCGCGCGCGGCGAGATGCCCGCTGGGAACGCCGGGCCGCGTTCTTCCTCCAACACGACCCGGACGGTTGCTGGGTCGCCGCCGACGAACTGGGCGATGTCGTGGGCGTCACGATGGCGCTGCGCCGGGAAAACCTCTGGGGGCTGTCGGCGTTCTTCGTCCGCCCCGACCGCCAGGGGGCGGGGATCGGGTCGGCGCTGCTGGAGGCGGTGCTGCGCTACAGCGAAGGCTGCCTGCGCGGCATCATCATCTCGACCGAAGACCCCCGGGCCGCCCGGCGCTACCGGCTGGCCGGCTTCAGCCTGCACCCGACGATGCGGATCAGCGGCGTGGTCGACCGCTCGACGCTGCCCGTCGTGGAGGCCATCCGGGTCGGCGACCTGTCCGACCGTGACCTCTGCGACTCGGTCGACCGTCAGGTCCGCGGCGCGGCACATGGTGTCGACCACGAGTTCCTGAACGAAGAGCACGGCCTGCTGGTGGCCGACACGTTCACAGGCAGCGGCTACTGCTACGTCGACGAGTCCGGCTCCCCCGTCCTGCTGGCGGCGACCAACCGCAAGCTGGCGCAGCGCCTGTTGTGGTCCGCGATCGCCGCGTCGCCTGCCGGGGGCTACGTACGCATCAACTACCTCTCGGCCGCCCAGGAGTGGGCGGTCGACGTCGCGCTGGCGGCCGGCCTGTCGATCCAGAATCAGGGCTATCTCTGCCTGCGCCACATGCGCCCGCCGCAGCCCTACCTGCCGTCGGGCATGTTCCTCTGAGCCGAAACCGTCGGAGCGAACGCCGGCTCAGAGGCCGGGCGCGCCCCAGACCGGGAACCAGCGGCTCAGGTCCTGCTCGACCCGCAGGTCGTTGGCGACCATGCCGCGGACCTGCAGCTCCAGCGCGTTGTCCCGCTGCTGGCCGCCGGTCGGGGCGAAGGGGTAGAAGCTCCCCCGCTTGTAGAGGTAGACCAGCGCCAGCCGCCGCCCGTCGCCGTCGATGAAGACCGCGAGGGAGCACAGCAGGGACGGGCCGAAGCCGGCGGCCTCGAGCGAGCTGTTGACCGCGTGCAGGTCGGTGACCAGGCCGGACATGTCGGACGGGTCGTGGCGTACGACCAGCCAGGTGTAGCCGTACTCGTCCTGGACGCGCTCGACCTTCGGGCCGTCATCGGCGTCCAGCAGCTCCTGGACGTCGGCCTGGGTGGCGGCGAACGCGCCACCCTCGGCCGCGCGGTAGCAGACCGAGCCGGCGCCCGTCGGCTTGAAGCCGCCGGCGACCTCGAGGGTCAGGGCTGCCGAAGGTACGCCGAACAGCTGGTCGAGATCGGGCTTCTTCGGCTGCGTACGCCCGAACAGTGCGTCCAGGAACTTCACCACAGCGGCGGCCTCTCTAGGCGTCGATGGGCCTCGTCAGTCGGTCAGGTCGGTCAGGTCGATCAGTACGTCTCCCGGCCGAGCTGAGCGGCGATCTGCGACAGCTTCTCGATCCGCTTCTCGGTCGACGGGTGAGTCGACAGTATGCCCGCAAGCGACTTGCCGACCGCCGCCGGTGCGAAGAAGAACGCGGACGCCGGCGCGGCCTTGCGCAGGTCGCGCTTCGGAATCTGCTGTACGTCGTCGGAGATCTTGACGAGTGCGGACGCCAGCGCCGAGGGGTTGCCGGTGAGGTAGGCGGCCGCCCGGTCGGCGGCGAACTCGCGGTAGCGGGACAGGGCGCGGGTCAGCAGGAAGCTGATGATGTAGACCGCGATCGAGCCGAGCCAGACGATCGCCATCACCGGGAGGGCGTTGTTGTCGCGGCTGTTGCCGCCGCCGAAGTAGAGCCCGAACCGGAACACCAGCCCGGCCACCACGCCGAGGAACGACGCGATCGTCATGACGGCGACGTCACGGTGGGCGACGTGGGACAGCTCGTGGGCCAGCACGCCTTCGAGCTCTGTGGTGTTGAGCCGGCGCAGCAGGCCGTGGGTCACACAGACCACGGAGTTGCTGGGGTTACGCCCGGTCGCGAACGCGTTGGGCATGTCCATCGGCGAGACGTAGATGCGCGGCTTCGGCATGTCGGCCAGCGCGCACATCCGGTCGATGATCGCGTGCAGCTGTGGGTCCTGCTCGGGCGTCACCTCGCGAGCGCCCATCGCGAGCAGCGCGAGCTTGTCGCAGAAGTACCACTGCGCGAACAACACACCGCCTGCGATCAGCAGCACGAACAACCAGGACACGCCGGCGACGATCAGGCCCGCCACGACCGCGACGTAGAGCAGGCCGAGCAGGAACATGACGAAAACCATGCGGCCGGTCAGGCCCCGGTCGGCGGTGAAACGCGTGTGCGCCATTCAGGTCTCAACTCCTACTTTCATACCTTGAGGAGAAACGACGAACGGGCCCCAGACGTTCCCGGAGCCCGCCGCTGTCGTGTGTTCGGCCTGATCAGAGCATGGTCAGCGCGCTGCTCAGCCCGGGATCAGGCCCTCGTCCCCGAGGAGGTCCTTGACCTCGTCGACCGTGGCGTCGCTCGGCGGCAGGAACAGGTCGGAGTCCTCGAGAGAGTCGTCCGGCAGCTTCGTGCCGACCGCCCGCACCTTGTCGAGCAGCTCGGTCAGAGCCGTACGGAACGACGACTCGTCGCCGGCGTTGATGGCCGACTCCAGCGCGGAGTCGAGCTTGTTGAGCTCACCGAGATGCTCGTCGGCAACCTTCAACTGACCTTCGCCCAGGATCCGGACGATCATGCTTCCCCCTGCTTGGGTGCGTCGGCAGGCTTGTCGGCCTGCGCGGGGGTCGCGGGCGCGGCCTCGGGGGTCGTGCCCTGGCCCTCGATCTGCCGGGGCGGCTCGGCGCCGCCGCCCAGCTGAGCCTTCATGGCGGCCAGCTCGGACTCGACGTCGTTGCCCGAAGCCATCCGCTCGAGCTCGAGCGAGATGTCGTCCTTGCCGGTGCCCGTGACGTCGTCGAGCGCGCCGGAAGCCAGCAGCTCGTCGATCGCGCCGGAACGGGCCTGCAACTCGGCGGTCCTGTCCTCCGCACGCTGTACGGCCAGACCGACGTCACTCATCTCTTCGGAGATGCCCGTGAAGGCTTCGCCCACGCGGGTCTGCGCCTCGGCGGCGGTGTAGGTGGCCTTGATGGTCTCCTTCTTCGTACGGAAGGCTTCCACCTTGGCCTGCAGCCGCTGGGCCGCCAGAGTCAGCTTCTCTTCCTCGCCCTGCAGCGTCGCGTGCTGCGTCGACAGGTCGGAGATCTGGCCTTCCAGGCCGGAACGCCGGGTGAGTGCCTCGCGTGCGAGGTCTTCGCGGCCCATGCCCAGCGCCTTCGACGCCTGGTCTTTCAGCTTCGCCGACTGCGACGTGAGCTGGTTCATCTGGAGCTCGAGGCGCTTCCGGCTGGTCGCGACGTCAGCGACGCCACGGCGAACCTTCTGGAGCATCTCGAGCTGCTTCTGGTAGGAGTAGTCAAGGGTCTCGCGTGGATCTTCGGCACGGTCCAAGGCCTTGTTGGCCTTCGCGCGGAAGATCATCTGCAAACGGCTGAAGACGCCCATAGCGGGAGGCCGCCCCCTTCTGTCAAGGCTAAGGCCGGTTGGGTCCGGAGCTCATGCTTGTTCGTTCGGCTTAGCTTCATAGGCTCAGCGCTCTTGTCGTACAGTAACGGTGATCACCCTATGCCCGTTCCCTACCCAAAGGCGACCCCACCTCTCGTGTTCCGACGCCGTACGACCACGCAGGATTCCTCCGACGCCGCCCAGGCCGCGTCCGAAGAGGTCCAGGACCAGTCGCGCGAAGCCGCGCGGAGCGGCAAGGGCCGCCCGACCCCGAAGCGCCGGGAGGCAGAGGCTGCCCGAAAAGCCCGGGTTCAGGCGCCGAAGGACCGCAAGGACGCCGTACGCCAGCAGCGGGCCAAGAGCCGCGAGCAGCGCGCCAAGATGAACGAGGCGATGAACAACCCCGACGAGAAGCACGAGCGCAGCCTGCCCGCTCGTGACCGGGGCCCGATCCGGCGGTTCGTCCGCAACTACGTCGACGCGCGCCGGACGCCGGCGGAATACCTCCTGCCGTACTTCCTGATCATCTTCGTGATCATGCTGATCCCGCTGCCGATCGCGCAGACGATCGCGCTCACGATGTGGGTGCCGGCGCTGATCTTCGTACCACTCGACCTGGTCTACCTCGGCTTCAAGCTGCGCAAGGAGCTACGCGAGAAGTTCCCGAACGAGTCTCACCGCGGTGCCGTGAGCTACGGCATCATGCGGGCCACCCAGCTGCGGCGGCTCCGGCTGCCGAAGCCGCTGCTCAAGCCGGGCCAGCCGATCCCGCCGGTCAAAAACTACTGACCGGCCGGATCGGCCCCTTGGCTCAGTCAGCAGCGTGGAGGCTCATCGGTCCGTAGACCACGCGCTCAGCCTCGAGCAGCGTCACCTGATCGACCCCCGCGGCCAGCAGGTCGCGCCAGAACTCACCGACCCAGCTCTCGGCGTCGCTCTGGGACGGAAACTCCGCCCGGCCAAGATCGCCGGCGTCCACAGGGCTGCCGGAGCTGTTCTCCAGCCGCCAGGTCCAGGTCATCGGCATCGAGCCCTCCCACTCAATCTGTCACGGCGTACTGCACAATCAAACCGTACGAGGTCACGAAGCAGGGGAAGCCGGTCGAAGTCCGGCGCTGACCCGCAACCGTAGGCCGCTCTCCTACCCGAGTGCGGCGAGCCGGAACGCCTGCTCAGTGATCAGGCTCCACGCAAACCCGTCGAGGTCTACGGGCGGAGCCGGGTTCAGGCTCCCGCGAGCCCTCCCCCGGTCCCCGCGCTCGGACCCGCCCTAAGGGAGGACTCATGGTCAGAGGGCACAGGTCCGGCTGGCGATTCATCTCCGGTCTGCTCACTCTGATAACCACCGCGCTCTGCTTCACCGTTTTTTCCGGTACGGCGCACGCCGACGCGTACCGCTTCTGGGGGTTCTGGCAGCTCAAGGACGGCGCCTGGGCGTTCGCGACCAAGGGCCCGGCCCAGGTCACGCCGGCGGACGGCTCCGTCGAGGGCTGGCGCTACGCCATCTCCGGCAACGCCACCGGGCAGCGCGTGCCGCGCGCGACCGCCACGTTCGACCAGCTCTGCGCCTCGACCCCGGCCGCGGCCGGGAAGAAGCGAGTCGGCGTCGTGATCGACCCGGGCAGCGCCAACGAGGCACCGAACGGCGTGACACCACCTGCGGCGCGCGGCGCCTGCGCCGTCGTCGACCCGAAGGCGACGTCGGCCCAGGTGCTCGGCCAGGTCGGCGGCGTCCGGGAGGAGAAGGGCCTGATCTGCGCGATCGACAGCTTCCCCTCCGCCGGCTGCGGCGACCCGGTGAAGGACGCCGACGTGCCGAAGATCCCCTCGCCGGAACCGAAGATCCAGCTGCAGCTCGCCCAGCCGGCGCCGGCGACCACGAAGCCGGCCGACAAGTCGGCCAGTGCGTCTGCCTCGCCCACGACTGACTCCGCGACGAACGCGGATTCGCCTGGGGACCAGGACGGCGGCTTTCCCGTCTGGCCGGTCATCGTGGTGGTGATCATCGTCCTGCTGGCGGCGGGGGCGTTCTGGCAGGTCCGGCGCCGCAACGCGGGAGCGGGATCGTCGTCCGGATCGACTGACGACTGACGATCTGATGATGTATCGGCGCCCGCACCTGGGCGCGCTCACTCCCCTGACGGCCACGGCTGCCTGCGATTTCGCCGCCGCCGCCGCTGTCGTCGGGCGGGCGAGCGCGCCCCAGGCGCGACGCCGGTGGCCGGGTCGAGCCGGGGGCATCCCGATGACCCCACACAGCCTGCGCCCGGACGCGCTCCATCCACTGCTGACTCTCCTCGTCGGCCACCTCACCGCCGCTGCCATGACCGTCGGCCGGGCTGGCGTGCCCCAGGCGTTGGCCGGTGGCCGGGGCAGGCTGGAGGCGATCCGATGACGCCGCGGCGGTTGCATCCGGGGGCCTGGTGGCTGTGGGCACTCGGGCTGGCGACGGCGGCGAGCCGGACCAGCAATCCGTTGCTGCTCCTCCTGCTCGCCGCGGTCGCCGGGTATGTGGTCGCGGTGCGGAGGACGGGGGCGCCATGGGCCCGCTCGTACTCCGCGTTCCTCAAGCTTGGCCTGCTGATCATCGCGATCCGGATCGTGTTCCAGACGGTGTTCGGCGCCGCTGTGACTGGCCGGACCGTGCTGTTCACGATTCCCGCCGTGCCGCTGCCGGAGTGGAGCGGAGGCCTGCGGATCGGTGGCCCCGTCACGCTCGAGGCGCTGGCCGCGGCGGCGTACGACGGGCTGAAGCTGGCGACCGTCCTGGTCTGCGTCGGCGCGGCGAACGCGCTCGCCAACCCCAAGCGGCTGCTGCAGGCGATGCCCGGCGCGCTCTACGAGCTGGGCGTCGCGGTCGTGGTCGCGATGACGTTCGCGCCCCAGCTGGTGACTGACGCGGGCCGGGCGCGGGCGGCGCGCCGGCTGCGCGGGCGGTCCGACCGCGGGCTGCGGGCACTACGTTCGACGGCGGTGCCGGTACTGGAGGGCGCGCTGGAGCGGTCGGTCGCGCTGGCCGCGGCGATGGACTCTCGCGGGTACGGCCGGACCGCGGCGGTCTCGGTCCGTTCCCGCCGGGTGACCGGCGGCCTGGTACTCGGCGGGCTGCTCGGCGTCTGCGTCGGAACCTACGGCCTGCTCGACGGCGGGTCGCCCGCGCCACTCGGGTTGCCGATGCTGCTGGCCGGCGCGCTCGCCGCAGCGGCGGGGCTCGCGCTGGGCGGGCGCCGGACCCAGCGCTCCCGCTATCGCCCGGACCCGTGGCGGCTACCGGAATGGCTGGTCGCGCTGTCCGGTGCGGTGGCCGCCGCCGGCTTCATCTGGGCCGGCGTCAGCGGTGCCGAAGGCCTGCAGGTCTCGACCGTTCCGCTGACGTTCCCGCCCCTGCCGGTCGTACCGACGATCGCCGCGCTGGTCGGGCTGTTGCCGGCCTGGCTGTCCCCGCCACAGCGCGGAAGAGCTCCGGTGAGCTGCGCCGACCAAGCCACCACCCGCCACCCCGGCCCGCTGACGCCACCGGCCCGGCTGTCCCCGTCGCCGGCTGAGGAGGCGCTGTGATTCGGTTCGAGTCCGTGACCGTCCGGTACTCCGACGCGGCTGAGCCGGTCCTGCGCGACGTCAGCTTCGAGGTGCCGGAGGGCGAGCTGTGCCTGGTCGTCGGGCGTACGGGGACCGGCAAGACCACGTTGCTGCGCGCGATCAACGGGCTGGTGCCGCACTTCACCGGGGGCACGCTGTCCGGCCGGGTCGTCGTCGACGGGCGCGATACTCGCACTCATCGGCCGCGCGATCTCGCCGATGTCGTCGGCGTCGTCGGTCAGGATCCGCTGGCCTCGTTCGTCACCGACACCGTTGAGGACGAACTGGCCTACGGCATGGAGTCGCTCGGCATCGCGCCTGACGTGATGCGCACGCGCGTCGAGGAGACGCTCGACCTGCTCGGGCTCGCCGACGTACGTACCCGCCCGATCCTCACCCTGTCCGGCGGCCAGCGGCAGCGCGTCGCGATCGGGTCGGTGCTAACCATGCATCCACGCGTGCTCGTACTCGACGAGCCCACGTCCGCGCTGGATCCGGGCGCGGCCGAGGAGGTGCTGGCCGCGCTGCAGCGGCTGGTCCACGACCTCGGCGTGACCGTCGTACTCGCGGAGCACCGCCTGGAGCGCGTCGTGCAGTACGCCGACCGGGTGATCTTCGTACCCGGCAACGGCTCCGCGGTCGAGGTCGGCCCGCCCGAGCAGATCATGGCCCGGTCCACCGTGGCGCCGCCCGTGGTCGAGCTCGGCCGGCTCGCGGGCTGGCAGCCGCTGCCGCTGTCCGTACGCGACGCCCGGCGGCTGGCCGGCCCGCTGAGGGACCGGCTCGCCGGTCTGCAACCCGCTCGCCCGGACACCGCGGGCGGCGGTGAGGCCATCGTGACCATCCGGGATCTCGTCGTGCGGTACGGAAGGCGGGACAGCCGCCCGGCCGTACGCGACCTGTCGCTCGAGTTCTCCGCCGGCGAGGTGGTCGCGCTGATGGGCCGCAACGGAGCCGGCAAGTCCTCGCTGCTCGGCACCCTGGCCGGGCTGGTCCGGCCCGCCAAGGGCTCGGTACGGGTCGGCGGGCTCGACCCGTCGGCCGAGAAGCCCGCCCGAATCGCCCGCGCGGTCGGCCTCGTACCGCAGGAACCAGGCGATCTCCTGTACGCCGAGACCGTCGCCGCCGAGTGCAAGCAGGCCGACATCGACCTGCACGCGCCGCCCGGCCGCTGCGCCGAGATCCTGGCGCGGCTGGCGCCCGACGTACCACCGGACCAGCATCCGAGGGACCTGTCGGAGGGCCAGCGGCTCGCGCTCGCGCTGGCCGTCGTCCTGTCCGGCGAGCCGCCGGTGATCCTGCTGGACGAGCCGACGCGTGGGCTCGACTACCTCGCGAAGGCCCGGCTGGCCGAGATCGTCCGTTCCCTGGCGAAGGACCGGGCGATCGTGTTCGCGACACACGACGTGGAGCTGGTGGCCGAACTGGCGAACCGGGTCGTCGTGCTGGCCGACGGCGAGGTGGTCGCCGACGGGCCGACGCCCGCGGTGATCGGTGCGTCGCCGATGTTCGCACCGCAGGTCGCGAAGGTGCTGCGGCCACAGCCGTGGCTCACCGTCGACGAGGTGGCGGAAGCGCTGGAAGCCGCGTCGTGAACCCCGCATCGCCGCTCCAACTCCGGCCGCGAGCGCTGGCCACGCTGGTACTGGCCTCGCTGGTCGGCGTCGTCGGCTACGCGTGGCCGTTCCTCGCCGGTACGGCGAGCCAGATCTCCGGGCACTCCGGCGACGCGCCGTACTTGTTCATGCTGCTGCTCGCGCTCGTCGTCGCGGTCGTGCTGGCGGAGCTGTCCGAGGGTGGGATGGACGCCAAGGCGGTCGCGATGCTCGGCGTACTGGCGGCGGTCGGGACGGCGCTGCGCGCACTGAGCCCCGGCACGGGCGGCTTCGAGCCCATGTTCTTCCTGGTGATCCTCGCCGGACGGGTGTTCGGCGCCGGGTTCGGCTTCGCGCTGGGCTCGGTCACGATCATCGCGAGCGCACTGGCGACGGGCGGAGTGGGTCCGTGGCTGCCGTTCCAGATGCAGGGGCTGGCCTGGGCCGGACTGTTCGCGGGGCTGCTGCCGCCGGCGACCGGACGGGCCGAGCGAGTCCTGCTGGCCGCGTTCGCGGCAGTCGGCGGGCTGGGGTTCGGCCTGCTGCTGAACCTGACGTTCTGGCCGTTCTCGACGACGCTGCCGCCCGGACTGGCCTACCTGGCCGATGGCGGACTAGCCGCCAACCTGCGGCATTACGTCACGTTCTACGTGTCGACCTCACTCGGCTGGGACCTGATCCGCGCGGTCGTGAACGCCCTGCTCGTCCTGCTGGCCGGCCGCGTCGTGCTGGCCACCCTGCGCCGAGCCGCCCGGCGGGCGGCGTTCGAGGCACCGGTGGAGTTCGTCAGCCCGGAAGTCAGCACGGAGCGAACTCGCCGGCCCAGCCGCACCCAGCAGTAAGACAAACGCCCGTCCGCCGACCGGCGGCCAGCCGCTCCGGCAGCACCCCATGCAAGACCCGACGCCGGTTGAGGAAGCCCTCCGCCCGGCAGGTCGCGGCCAACGCGCGGCGCCGGGTGCTAGCGCTGGGCGATCTCGTCGGCGAGGCCGTACCCGACCGCCTGGTCGGCGGTGAGATACCGCCCCGTACGCAGGTCGGCGGCGATGGCGTCGGGTTGGCGGCCGGTCGCCTCCGCGAGTACTTCGACGAAGGCTTGGTGGCGGTTGAGGTAGTCCTCGGCCCGGCTGCCGATCTCGGTGGCCGAGCCCTTGAACTCCGGGCCTTCCGGTTCCCTCAGCCCGAACCGCGCGTGTGGGTACGCGAGCCGCTTCGGCGCCGCGGCGTACGCGGCCACGGCCGCGCCGGTCACCTCGCCGACCGCGACGGCGGTGAGCTCAACGCCCAGTACGCCGATCGTGTCGACCAGGCTGAGCGCCGCGCCGATGTCGCCCGACGGGCTCGCCAGGTGCAGCCGGATCGGCTCGGCGGCCAGCGCTTCGAGCGTCAGCAACTGGGCCGACACGCGAGTCGCGCGCTCGTCGTCAAGCGGACCTTGCGCGAGCACGATCCGCCGTTCGAACAGCTGGCTGTGGAGGTAGGTCTCGAAGTCGATGCCGCGTTCGCCGATCATCGGTCCGCCTTCCGCGTCCGGGTGATTCCGAGGTCGAGGGACTGGCCGATCGCCGCTGCGTACTTCTCCAGCGTGGACAGCCTCGCGTCGACGTCGCCGGCCTCGAGCCGGGCGACGGCAGACTGCGACGTGCCCATCCGGGCGGCTACCTGGGTCTGCGACAGGCCGGCGGCGTGCCGCAGCTCGACCAGCTTCGCTGCCAGGTCACGGCGGCGCTCCGCCATCTCCCGGAACCCGGGCATGATCGGCAGGTTGTCGTCCATACCGGAAACGATATCTCGGGTACGAGATAAGCCAAGCGGTTACGCCTTCGGCGAAACGTCCACGAACGGCGGCTTCTTCACCGTGAACTGCTCCTGCCGGCCCCGGACGTCGACGGTGAGCGTCGAACCCTCGGCCACTCCGGCGTCGAGCAGTGCGAGGCCGACCCCGACCCGCCGGGTCGGCGAGAAGGTCCCGCTGGTCACAAGCCCGACCGGCGAGCCCGCCTCGTCCAGCACCTGCATGCCCGGCCGCGGGATGCCCCGGCCGACGGCCTCCAGCCCGGTCAGCCGCCGCTTCGGTCCGGCTTCACGCTCGGCGACCAGCACGTCGCGGCCCCAGAACGCCGGCTTCTTCCAACCGACCGCCCAGCCGATCCGGCCCTCGACAGGCGTGACGTCGAGCGAGATGTCCTGGCCGTGCAGGGGATAGCCCATCTCGGTCCGCAACGTGTCGCGCGCGCCGAGCCCGCACGGACGGATGTCGTACGCCTCGCCCGCGGCCAGCAGCGCATCCCACAGCGAGGCGGCACCTGCGACCGGGACGACCAGCTCGTAGCCGTGCTCGCCGGTGTAGCCGGTACGGCAGACCGTGAGCGGCGAGTCGTTCCAGGCCGACTCGACGAACGACATGTACGAGTGACCGACCGGAAGGCCGACAGCGGTGAGCACCTCGTCGGACCTCGGCCCCTGCACCGCGAAGATCGCGTAGTCGTCGTGCTGGTTGGTCACCTCGACGCCCTCGGGCGCCGACTCGGCCAGCCGGCGTACGACCTCGGCGGTGTTGGCGGCGTTGGGGACGAGGAACATCTCGTCGTCGCTCTTGTAGTAGACGATCAGGTCGTCGACGATGCCGCCGGACGCGTCGTCACAGCACAGGGTGTACTGCGCCTTGCCGGGCTCGATCTTGGCCAGCGAGTTGGTGAGCGTCGCGTCGACATACGCGGCGGCGCCGGATCCGGCCACCCGGGCCTTGCCGAGGTGGCTGACGTCGAACACTCCCACGGACGTACGCACCGCGGCGTGCTCCTTCAGCACGCCGCCACCTGCGTATTCGAGCGGCATCTCCCAGCCGCCGAACTCCGCGAACTTTGCGTGCAGGGCCACGTGCTGTTCGTTCACAGGGGAATGCTTCATGTCGGTGAACCTACAATGCGGCCGATCCGTCGACATACGATGCATCGCCGAAGGTTTTTTACCGTCAACGAGGAGTCTTGCTGTGAGCCCATCCGGTCCGTCCATCGCGGTGCGCAAGGCGGCGCCCGCCCAGATCAAGGCCGATGCACTGGTCATCGGCGTCCACCCGGACTCGGGCGGCGTAGCGCTAGCGGATGGCGCCGAAACCGTCGACGCCGCGTTCGAGGGCCTGCTCACGGCGACGCTGGCCACGCTCGGCGCCACCGGCAAGGTCGAGGAGATCTCGCTCGTACCGTCCGGCGGCGCGGTCTCCGCGCCGCTGGTCGTGGCCGTCGGCCTCGGTTCCGACTCCCCTACTGCTGAGCAGGTACGCCGGGCAGCCGGTGCGGTCAGCCGCCGGCTCGCCGGCAAGGCCACCTCGGTCGCGTTCGCGGTCGACGGGACGGCGGAGCAGCTCGGCGCGCTCGCGGAGGGCGCGCTGCTCGGGGCGTACGCGTTCGACCAGTACCGGAGCAACGGCAGCGAGCGCAAGCGGCTGGGCTCCGTCACGGTGCTGACCGAGCAGTCCCGCGACGCCGGCGTGAAGCGGGCGCTGGCCCGGGCGCAGGCGGTCGCGCGGGCGGTCAACCTGACCCGTGACTGGATCAACATGCCGGCGTCCGACTTCTATCCGGCCGAATTCGCCAAGGCCGCCCGGACCGAAGGCAAGAAGCTCGGCCTGGACGTCGAGATCCTCGACCACAAGGAATTGACTGCCGGTGGATACGGCGGAATTCTCGGTGTCGGTAAGGGCTCCGAACGCCCGCCACGATTGGTGAAACTCGCTTACCGGCATCCGAAGGCGAAAGTCAGCCTCGCATTCGTCGGCAAGGGAATCACGTTCGACACCGGTGGCATTTCGCTGAAGCCGAACGAAGGCATGCTCACGATGAAATGCGACATGAGCGGAGCGGCCGGCGTACTCGCGGCCGTGACGGCTGTCGCCGAGCTCGAGCTGCCCGTCAACGTCACGGCGTGGGCGCCGATGGCCGAGAACATGCCGTCCGGCACGGCTCAGCGGCCATCCGACGTCCTCACAATCCGCGGTGGCAAGACGGTCGAGGTGCTCAACACCGACGCCGAGGGCCGCCTGGTTCTGGCCGACGGCCTGGTCCGGGCCGGCGAGGACAAGCCGGACGTGATCGTCGATGTGGCGACGCTGACGGGCGCGTGCATGATCGCGCTCGGCGGCCGGGTGTTCGGGATCATGTCGAACGACGAGGGCTTCGCCCAGCAGGTGAAACAGACCGCGGACCAGGTGGGCGAGAACGGCTGGCCGCTGCCGATCCCGGACGAGATGCGCGAGCGGCTCGACTCCAAGATCGCCGACCTGGCCAACGTGGCGTCCGGGCGGTACGGCGGCGCGCTGGTGGCGGCAGCGTTCCTGCGCGAGTTCGTCGCCGACGACGTGCGCTGGGCCCACCTCGACATCGCCGGCCCGGCGTACAACGACGGCGCACCGTGGGGCTACACCCCGGCCGGCGGCACCGGCAGCGGCGTGCGGACGCTGATCGGGCTGGCCGAGGCTGCCGCCAACGGCGACCTCTGAGCCGGCGGACCAGCTGATCCTCGACCCTTCGCGAATGACCACGTTAACCACGCATTTGGCTGGTTAACGTGGTCATTGAGCCTTTTTCATCGTGGCTTGGGGTGTGTTGGTGCGTGACGTAGCAAGGCCCTCCCGGTAGTTGAAGTGATTGTCGAAGTCACATCGTGCCGGGAGGGCCTCGTGTTGTCTTGTCCTGCCAGTTTGGCGTTGCCGGGTGAGTATGTGTCCTTCCTTGCTGGGCTGATCGGTGGGCACCAGAAGGCGATCGGGTCGCGGTGGCGGCGGCTGAGCCCGGGCAGGCAGGCGCTGCTGGTGTTGGTGCACCTGTTCAAGAACGAGCCGTTTGAGCAGGTCGCGGACGCGTTCAAGGTCGGGACCGCCACGGCATGGCGGTATGTTCAGGAAGGCATCGCCCTGCTGGCTGGCCAGGCAGCCTGACCGAGGCGTTGTGGCGCTCAGCCTGGTCAGCGTCGAACTTTGTCTTTGTGGATGGCACGCCTGTGCCGATCGACCGGGTAACCGGCGTCCCTGACCCGCCGGCACCGGCCGATGCCGGCAAGGGCCAAGTGGCGCGGGTCAAGGCCGCCAAA
>NZ_BAAGYY010000043.1:9297-338123 GCF_054779015.1 Flindersiella endophytica | reverse complement strand
CCTGTCGGCAATCCTGTCGGCAATCCTGTCGGCAATCCTGTCGGCAATCCTGTCGGCAATCCTGTCGGCAATCCTGTCGGCAATCCTGTCGGCAATCCTGTCGGTAGAAGTGTCTACAAGATTGGCGACGGTCCTGTAGACAAAGCCGGCGACGGCGCGGCGAGGCGCGGCGTGCTGGGACGGGTGCTGGCGGACATGCTGCGGGAGAACCCGCACGACCGGCCGGACGCCGCCGGTGCCCGCGCGCGTTTCCAGGCACTGGCCGACGGTGTGCCGCTCCCGGCCGGCGCGGGCGGACCGGCCGGCGGTGCTGTGCCGGCACAGCTTCCGGCCGACGTGTTCGGCTTCACCGGCCGCGACACCGAACTCGACCAGCTCGACAGCCGGCCCGCACCGGTGGTGGCGATCTCCGGAACGGCCGGCGTCGGCAAGACCACGCTGGCGGTGCACTGGGCGCACCGGATCGCCGAGCGTTTCCCCGACGGCCGGCTGTATGTCAACCTGCGCGGCTTCGACCCCACTGGTCAGGTGACCGATCCTGCCGACGCGCTCCGTGGATTCCTGAGCGCGCTCGGCGTCGCACCGGACCGGATCCCGGTCGAGCTGGATGCCCAGGCCGCGTTGTATCGCACGATCCTGAGTACGAAACGGGTCCTGGTCGTCCTCGACAACGCCCGCGACACCGAGCAGGTCCGGCCGCTCCTGCCCGGCAACCCCGCCTGCCTGGCGATCATCACCAGCCGCAACGACCTGCTCGGCCTGATCGCCAACCAGGGCGCCCGACCGATCACGCTGGACGTCCTCACCGACGCCGAAGCCCGCCGGCTGCTGGACAACCGCCTCGGCGTGGAGCGGACGGCGGCCGAGCCGCAGGCCGTCGACGACCTGATCGCCGCCTGTGCGCGGCTGCCGCTGGCCCTCGCGATCGTGGCCGCCCGCGCGATCATCCGGCCCGGCTTTCCGCTTGCGGGCTTGACGAACCAGCTGGAGACGCCGGCCGGCGCGGATCCCGACACCGATCTCCGCGCGGTGTTCTCCTGGTCGTACCACCAGCTCAGCCCGCAAGCGCAGCGCATGTTCCGGCTGCTCGGCCTGCACCCCGGACCCGACATCTCGACAGCAGCAGCCGCCAGCCTCGCCGGCAGCCGCCCACCCCTCACCGAGCTCACCCGCGCCCACCTGGTCTCCGAACACGCACCCGGCCGCTACACCTTCCACGACCTCCTCCGCACCTACGCCACCGAACTCACCCACACCACCGACACCGACACCGACCGCGCAGCCGCCACGCGCCGCATCCTCGACCACTACCTCCACACCGCCTGTGCCGCCGACCGGCTGCTCTCGCCGCAACGCGACCCGATCGCGCCCGCCCCGCCGGCTCCCGGTGTAGCGCCCGAAGCGCTGGAAGACGTCGAACAGGCACTGCGGTGGTACGCCGGTGAGCAGGCCGTGCTGCCCGCGACGGTGGGCCTCGCGGCGGAGGCTGGGTTCGACACCCACGCCTGGCAGCTCGCCTGGGCGATGCACAACTACCTCTTCCGGCAGGGGCGGTGGCCGGAGCAGCTCGCGGCCTGGGAGACGGCGCTGGGCGCGGTCCGCCGGCTGGGGGACCGGGCGGCGGAGGCCCGCGTCCACCGCAACCTCGCGACCACCTGCCTCCAGCTCCGCGGCCGGCTCGACGACGCCCACCGGCACCTGACCGAAGCGCTCCGGCTGTCGGAAGAGCTCGGCAACCAGGCCGGCCAGGCGCACACGCATTACCAGCTGGCGCAGGTGTGCGAGGAGCAGCGCCGACCCGCCGAGGCGCTCGAGCACGCGCAACAGGCGCTGGCGTTGTACGAGGCGATCGGCCATCGCAGCGGACAGGGGATCGCGTCGAACTCGGTCGGCTGGTTCCTGTGCCTGCTGGGCCGGCCAGAGACCGCACTTCCGTACTGCGAACGAGCCGTCGAGATCTTCGAGGACCTCGGCGACAGCTACGGCGCGGCCGGCTCGCTGGACAGCGTGGGGTACGCCCGGCTCGGCCTCGGCCAGTTCGACGCGGCCGCCGCCTGCTTCCGCCGCGCGATCGACCTGTACGACGAACTCGGCGACCCGTATCGAGCCGCCGACACCCTCGTCCACCTCGGCGACACCCAGTTCGCCGCCGAGGATGCCGCAGCCGCGGCCGAGAGCTGGCAGCAGGCACTGACCACCCTGCACGACCTCGACCACCCCGACGCCGACGCCGTTCAGCTCAAGCTGGAACGCGTCCGGCGTGCCGCGCCGAACTAGCCGGCTCAGCCCGAGCCCGAACCCGGTCGTCAGTTCGCCGCCGCACCGATGCCGTGACGCCACGGGCGTGAGCTGGCGGCCGGCGCTGACCGAGCTGCGTGCTCTCGACCACCCCGCCGCCGACGCGGTTCAGATCAAGCTGGAACGCGTCCGGCGTGCCGCACCGAGCCGGCCCGAGCCTGGCTAGCCCGACCGGCCGAGCCCGAACGCGATCAGGTGGCGGCCGGAGCCGAGCCGGCGGCGCTTGCCGTTCGGCAGCTCCACGTCCGCGACCGCGTTGACCGGTACGCGGACCCGCAGGGCCACCACGTCGCCAGCTCGGCGCCAGCCGACCGACACCAGTCCGCGTACGGTGTCGAGCGAGACGCTCGCCCACTCGAGCGATCCGAACGCCACCGGCGCCACCCGGAAGCGCGCCCATCCCGGCGAGGTCGCCTGCACGCCGACCACGCGCTCGACCAGCCAGCTCACCGGCGCGCTGAGCGTCGGGTCGTTGTGCCCGCGCGAGTCCGCCTCCCACGACTCCCAGAACGTCGTCGCGCCGAGGGAGCGCAGGTAGCCGTACGACGGATAGTCGGTCTGGCCGAGTACCGCGTGCGCCAGGTCCGAACGCCCGTGGTCGGTCAGCGCGAACGGCAGCGTCGCCGTTCCGACGTTCCCGGTGTCGAGATGCCGCCCCCTCGCCTCGATGTCGTCGGCGAGGCCGGCCAGCACGCGCGCACGGTGCTCCGCCGGCACGAAGCCGAACGCGAGCGGAACCGCGTTGCTGGTCTGCCGATACCCGGCTTCGGTGCGCTCGGTGCGATAGACACCGGCCTCGGCGTCGAGGAACCGCGCGTTGAACTGCCCGACCAGATCCTCCGCCTTCGCCCGCCAAGCGGCCGCCTGAGAACCCTTGCCGAGCAGCTCGGCGAGCGCCGTGCCGTGCCGCAGGCTCTGGATGACGTACGCGACGCCGACCAGCGCACCGCCCTCCGGCCCGCTCGGGTAGTCCTTCGGCGGGTTCGGCGGATACCAGTCGCCGAACCGGTCTTCGCTGACGCCGCTCGCGAGCTTGCCGACCGACCACTCGATGTACTTGCCCACGCTGTCGAAGAACCTGGCGGCCAGCGCCCGGTCGCCATAGGTCATGCAGTAGCGATGGACGAGGTACGGATAGACCCCGGTCGAGCTCGGCGTGAACAGGAAGCCGCCGCTCGTGGCACCCATCGGCGCGATCAGCGGCACCTCGCCGTCGGGCGCCTGGCCGAGCCGAAGATCCTCCAGCCACTTGGCGTAGATGCTCTGCATTCCGAACTGGTACAGCGCCGGCTGCGCCATCCAGTGGTTCGCGCCGGTCCAGCCGGCCTTGCCGATGCCCGCGAGGTCGGGATGCCCGTGCAGCCCGTTGCGCGCCGTCTGCCTGAACGCGTCCGCGATCCATTGCAGGACGGGGCTGTCGAGCTCGAGCTCCATCGTCTCGGTCACGTCGGTGTTGACCTGGACGGCTACGACCTCGATCGAGAGGTCGCCCGGCACGCCACTGACCTCGACGTACTGGAAAGCCCTTGTACGTGAACGCCGCCTGCCAGCTCTCCTCGCCACGCCCGCTCGCGACGTACTCGTCGCGCTGCAGCCGTCCGTCGATCGACGGGTTCTCGTTGCCGCTCGGGATGCCGACCTCGATCCGCCCGCTCTCGCCGAGCTTCTCGGCGTACTGCAGGCGGACCCTCGTGCCCTCGGGCATTCGGCCCGTCAGCCGGACGTTGCCGGTCAGGACGACGCCGAAGTCGAGCAGCCGCGTGCCGTCGCCGAGGTCCCGAACGGAGACGGGCCGGATGGTCGCCGTCGGCCGGATCGGGGCGCCGGCGAACGCCTCCAGCCGGCCGCCCGGGCTCTCGACGACCCTGGCCGGCGTCCAGCCGGATGCGGCGAATCCGGCCGTGCTCCATCCGTTGAGGGCGGCCGCGCGGCGCCCGTCGTACGTCTCGCCGTTGAACACGCCTTCGTACGTCGTCGGGCCGTCCGCCTGCTGCCAGCCGGCGTCGGTGCCGATCGTGACCGTACGACCGTCGGCCAGCCGGACCTCCAGCTGCGCCAGGGCCTGCGGCTCGGCGACCCAGCGCTGCAGGTTGCTGCCGTCGGTGTCGGGTTCGCGGGTGGCGAAGAAGCCGCGCCCGAGCGCGAGGCCGATCGCGTTGGATCCCTTGCGTAGCAGCGAAGTGACGTCGTACGTGGTGTAGAGCAGCCGCCGGTCGTAGTCGGTCGCGGCCGGTGTCAGCTCGCCCGCGTTCACCGCCCGGCCGTTGATCCAGGCGAGCCCGTGGCCGAGCCCGCAGAGATACAGCCGGGCCGACTCGACCGTGGCGCCCAGGCTGAACTCCCTGCGCAGCAAGGGATTGGCGGGTGCAGGCGGCGTGATCGTGTAAACCCACCGGTCGACCTGCTCCGGCTCGCCGTTGGTGAAGCCGGTGCCCTCGCGGTACGGATCGGCCCGCGGGTCGTCGTACGGCGCGCTCGGCCAGCGCACGTCACCCTCCGGCTCGGACAGCTCGAGGTAGTACGTGCCGGCCGCGATCGGCTCGGCGAAGTCGAGCCGGCCCTGCGCGTTCCTGTAGCGATCGCCGCGTACGTCCGGCAGCCTCCGGCTGCCGACGACCGTCCCGCCGGGCCCGTCCCGGTGCAGCGTCATCACGAAGCCGGCGGTGTCGGACTCGAGCAACAGCAGCACGGTGACAGCAACCGTCGGCCCGTGGGTCACGAAGCTCTGGCCGAGCGTGTTTCCCGTGGTGAGCCGGACCTCATCGGTGTCGCGCGGGTCCAGCACCCGAACGGCGTTCGGGATGGCCCGGCCGCTGCCGATCCAGCGCGCGGTCCAGTCGGCGGCCTCGAGCAGCGCGGTCTCGAACCAGGCCGTGCCGGCATACGGCCCTGGGCTCCCGGCCTCGTCCCAGACCCGGACCGTCCAGAAGTACCGGGTCCTCGCCCGCAGTGCCGGACCGTCGTAGAGCTGCGCGGTCTGCTCGGCCGAGCTCACCCGGCCGGAGTCCCAGACGTCGGCACGACCCTCACGCAGCAGCTCGCGCTTGCTGGCAACGAGAATCCGGTACGCGGTCTGGCTCCGGTTCTCGCCGGTGGCTTCGAGTCTCCAGCCGAACCTGGGCCTGGCCGCGTCGATGCCGAGCGGCTCGGTGAGGTGCTCGGTGGTCAGCCGGACCGGCCGGACGGCCTCCACCTCGCCCGAGGCCAACGCGGGAGAGATCCCTTCCAGACCGGTGGAAAGCGCCGTCAGTGCGGCCGCACCAGCCATGCCACCCATAACGACTCGTCGACGTACCTCTGCCACTTCGGCCCCTCTCCGGCGGTGTGTTGTCCCGCCAGCCTCCCGGCTTCGGCAGGAGTGGGCATCAGGCGAGGGACGACACCTCGACTACTCCAGAGGGCGTACGCAAAGCCCTGTAGGGGCTTGGAAAACCGCGACTCAGTCCTGGCCGGCGAGGTGTGCCTCGATGCCGTCGAGGATCCGGTCGAGGCCGTACTCCAGCAACTGCTCGCGCTTCTGGCTGCCCGCGGCGGAAGCCAGCACAGCGGCGAGGGCGGGGAAGTCGCCGGGATGGTCGTGCAACAACTCGGCCATCGCGGCGGTGTACTGGCGCTCGGTCAGGCCCCAGGTAGCGTGCGGAGTGCCGGCCGTCTGCTGCGCCAGGTTGCGCACGTGCCCGGTAATGACCCCGATCGTGTCCAACTGCTCGGCGCCGTCGAGGCGGGTGCCGGCGAGTGAGGCCAGTGCGGTCTCGGCCCAGCCGAGCTCGTTGGGACCCAGCACCCGCAGTCCGGTCGTGGCGGCGATCACCCAGGGATGCGCGTGGAGGACGCCGAACAGCCGCAGCCCCCACTCGCGGAGCTTGGGCCTCCAGTCGCCGGGCACGGAGGCCAGGTCGGGCGGCGAGCCGGACGCGTGGTCGACCATCAGCGCGACCAGCTCGGACTTACCGGGCACGTAGCGGTACATCGCCATCTTGGTGAAGCCCAGCTCGTCGGCCAGCCGCTGCATGGAGACCGCGGCCAGGCCCTCGGCGTCGGCGAGGTCGATCGCCGTCCGCACGATCCGCTCCAGGCTGAGCGCCGGCTTCGGCCCGCGCCTGGGCTGCGCGTGCGCACCCCACAGCAGCTCGATGCCGGCTGCCTGATCGCCGAACAACTTCTCCCGCTTGCTTGTCACAGTAATTGTGTCTACCATAAACAAAACTGTTTCCGGTGGAGACAGTTAACGTGACGATGGGGAGATGATCCATGAGCAGCGTGTTGATCTCGGGGGCGAGCGTCGCCGGACCGGCGCTGGCGTACTGGCTCGGCAGGAACGGACACGACGTCACCGTCGTCGAGATCGCGCCGGCCCTGCGGCCGGGCGGCCAGGCGGTCGACTTCCGGGGACGGACGCACCTGACCGTGCTGGAACGGATGGGTGTGCTCGACGACCTGCGGCAGGTGCGAACCGGTGGCAGCCCGTGGCGGTTCGTCGACGCCGACGGCCGTCAGCTCGCGGCGCTGCCCGGTGAGTTCGCGGGTGGAGAGCTGGAGGTGCACCGGGGTGACCTGGCCAGGGTGCTCTACGAACACTCCGCGCCGCGGGCGGAGTACGTCTTCGGCGACTCCATCACCGCGCTGCGCGAGACCGCTGACGGCGTGGACGTGGAGTTCCGGCACGCGCCCGCGCGCCGGTTCGACCTGGTGGTGGGCGCCGACGGCCTGCACTCCAACGTCCGCCGGCTGGCCTTCGGCCCCGAGGAGGAGTTCGTCCGGTATCTCGGCTACTACATCGCGACCTGGAGCCTGCCCAACACCCTGGGCCTTGGGGAGACGGCGTTGCTGCACAACGTTCCCGGCAAGCTGGTCAGCGTCGGCGCCGACCAGCGCGACCCGTCCAGGGCCGGCGTGCTGGTGGCCTTCGCGTCCGAACGGATCGACTACGACCGGCACGATGTCCAACAGCAGAAGGCGATTCTCGCGGAGCGGTTCGCCGGCCTCGGCTGGGAGACGCCACGTCTGCTCGCCGCGCTGGCCGACGCGGACGACCTCTACTTCGACTCGATCAGCCGGGCCGACGTGCCGCACTGGTCGCGGGAGAGGGTCGTCCTGCTGGGCGACGCCGCACACGGCGCGACGCTCGGTGGCATGGGCACCGGAGCGGCGATCGTCGGCGCGTACGTGCTGGCGGGTGAGCTCGCCGGCGCCGACCGCCGGACCGCGTTCGCGCGGTACGAGACCAAGCTGCGGAAGTACGCCACGAACTGCCAGAGGGGCGGCAACCGCGCCGGCCGGTTCCTGGCACCGCTCACGGCGAGAGGGCTGGCGATCCGGAACTGGATGTTCAACGTCCGATGGCTCGTCGATCTCAACCTGAAGCTGGGTAAGAAGGTCACCAGCGACATACCCTTGGAGACCTATCCCGGAACGGATAGCCTCAGAGCATGGCCGACCCCTTCTTCGTAGAAGGCTTCGAAAACCCAAGCCCGGCTGGGCTCCCCGAGGGCTGGACCGGCGACGGCCGGATCGTGCCCGAAGCCGCGGAAGGCGCCGGCGCCCTCTACATCGAGGACACCGATCCCCGGCGCACCGCGGTGGTCTACTCCCAGCGGATCGCGGCCGAACCCGGACAGGTGATCGTCCTCGGTGCGCTCTGCCGTACCGACGTCGAGGACGGTGCTGGCGCTCAGATCGCCGTGGGGGTTGAGGAATGGGACCAGCCGCCGGGTGATTCCGGCGGCACGCAGATCGTCGTGCGCTGGCTCTACTGCGCGCGCACGCTCGACTGGCAGCCCAACGAGGTGACGTTCACCACGACGTCGGCGACGCATGGTCTCCGGTTCCGGATCCTGCCGGCGGGCGGCGGCGCCGACAAGACCGGCAGGGCGTGGTTCGACAACGTGACGATGGCGATCGGCGAGCCCGATCCGCCAGCCGTGATTGACGGTTTCGGTCGTCCCGTTCCGGTCACGGAGGTGGTCGACGAGCCGAGGATCTTCTCGCCGGAGGAGTTCTGGGCCAAGCCCGCGGAGGCGTCGCTCGACGCGCGGGTGCGCGGGCGTTCGGTGTGGTCCTATCCCGTGCTCCGCAGGCACTTCCTCGGCCTCGACCTCGGCCTGCCCAAGCGCGTCCACGACACGCAGTCGGCGCTGCCCCGGCTCGAGACCACGATCGGCGTCGAGGTCGACTTCACCGATCCGACGATGCTCAACGTCGTCGCGGGCGACATCGCGTACGAGCCGATCGTCCACGCCCATCCGGCGGCGGACGGCAGCTACAGCAAGCGCTACTACCCACGCCGGATGCACGACTGGCTCACGACCGACTTCCAGCCGGCCTACGCGCTCACCGAGGACCCGGAGTTCGGCGACCGGATGACGCAGTTGCTCGACTTCCTGGCGTTCTCGCAGTACGACCAGGGCGGCGACAACGCCTTCACCTCCACCTACTTCCCGGAGGAGTTCGCCGAGGCCAAGCAGCTCGGGCGCACGCTGGAGTGGGTCGGCGCGTGGGACTACGTCTACGACTGGGAATGGCTCGACGCCTACAACTACTTCTGGCGCCTGCATGCCGGCGACCACCACGTCGGCGCTCAGTGCGCGGCCGCGATCGTCCGGTCGTACGAGCTGACCCGCCGGCAGTCGGATCTCGATGCCGTCGTGCGGTTCGTGCACAACCAGATCCCGCGCTACGGCTGGCACACCGGTGTGTGGGAGGGCCGCCGCTACTACTGGACCGAATACAACCTGAGCGGCCCCGGCAACAACGTCCGCGACGCCACCGACAACGTGATCGGCCTGGTCTCGCAGGCGGTCGCGGCGGTCGGCTTCTACACCGGCGACCTGCGCAAGCTGGAGTACGCCCGGGGCATGTTGTGGTACCTCGTCCGCGAGTGGACGACCGACGGGCGTTGGTACTACGACGGCGCCGAGAATCCCCGGAACCAGCGCTTGGCGATCTCGCACGACATGGCCGTGCTGCTGCCGTTCCTCTGGACGGCGGCCTACCTCCTGCGGGCCGGCGTGCCGCTCGACCGGGAGCTCGAGGCGCTTTCCGACGCCTACGAGTACTACCTCGAGAACTACCCCTACAAGCCGATGGGCATCGTGCGCAACGGCCAGCTGGCGAAGCTGCCACCGCAGCGGGTGGACAGCGAGCGGTGGAAGGTCACGACCTACTTCACCGCCAACCGGGTGAGCTCCGGCGTCACCGTCCACGACGTCCTGCCGGAGTTCGAGGGCGGGTCGAATGGTCCGGACCGGCTGAAGGTCTCGGTCGCCAAGCTGATCCCGCCGTCGAAGTCCACCGGTGCCTGGACGCTCGACCCGGAAGCGACACAGACGTTCACGGTGAGCCCGGCGGAGTTGAAGGCCGGGCTGCCGACGGGCTGGAGCCTGCAGCCCGGCGACGCGATCCGGGTGAGTTACCTCCTCCGCAACCGGGGCTCGATGTGGAAGGGCCTGGCTCCCGCCACTGTCAGCTTCACCGCCGAGTCGGGGGAGGAGGTCGTCGTCACCGGCACGGTTCCGGACCCGGCGTATCCCACGCTGGTGACCGACGAGTCGTATCCGTCCTACTGCGCGCGCCTGACCATGCCGCTGGGGCCGGAGCACGAGTCGTACGTCGACATCTGAGCCAGCGGGCGTCAGTGAAATCAGGGGGCGGGGATGCTCAGCGGGCGGGCGACCTCGAGCTCCTTGTTGTCGATCAGCCGGCGAACGGACTCGAGGATGGCTTGCTCGGGCTCGTACCGCGGCTCGTAGCCGAGCAGCCGGCCCGCCTTGTCGATGCTGCAGCAGTGGCTGCGGACGAGGTGCTGCCAGCTGGCCTCGGCGTGCTCCGGTGTGGTCGACCGGCGGAACTCGTCCCAGGTCACGGACTCCAGCGTGGCGACCTGCCCGAACCAGCCGGCGGCGATCTCGGCGTATCCGCGGACGTTGAGTGCTGTGGGTGCGACGGCGTTGAAGTCCTCGCCGGCGGCGGCGGCTCGACGTTCGATGGCCTGCTCGAAGACCTGGGCCACGTCGTCGGCGTGAACGTGGTGCATCAGCTCGGCGCCGCTTCCGGGGATCCGCAGCGGCTCGCCGACCGAGAGTGCCTGCCAGACGCCGGGGTCCAAGCTGCCGAGCGGGCCGATCGGATGCCAGCCGGGCCCGACGATGTGACCGGGGTGCACGGAGGTGGTGGGCAGCCCGCCGCCGGCTGTCTCTTGCTTCAGCATCCGAGCGATCCGGTCCTTCTGGATGCCGTACTCGCCGAACGGCTCGGTGCCCGAGCCGGTTTCCTCGGTGATCGGCGCCTTGCGGCTGAGGCCGTACCGCCAGATCGAGCCGCAGTGCAGCAGGTGCCCCGTCTCGCCACGCAGCCGCTCGACCAGCATGGTGGCCGACTCGATGGTGAAGCAGATCAGGTCGACGACGGCATCGGCTCCGAGCCCGGCGATCCGGCCCGCGAACGTACCGTCGCGGTCTTCCTGCTCGCGATCGGCGCTGAGCTGCTGGACGTCGTTCCACTCCGGCGCGTCGGCGTAGGGCTGGCGGCTGCCGCGGCTGACGTTGACGACCTCGTGGCCCGCCCGCACCAGCCGGGGAACGAGGAACGTGCCGATGTGGCCGCTCCCACCGATGACGACGATTCTCATGGCTCTCCGATCGTTGGCCGGCGGTGCGGCTCGCCTTGGTCGGTCGTGCTCACCAACGCTATCGCCGCCGCGGCCAGGATCCAGCCGTACGCCGTGGCCAGTCCGCGCCCCCTCGCCGCGGACTGACCTCAGGCGTAAGGGCTCACTCCTCGGTCTCGTCGTCTTCGGCGAGGATGCGGTAGAGCTGCTTGCGCGCGTCGATCAGGATGCGGCGCGCGCGGGAGATGTCGGATCCGACGCGGGCGACCTGCATCGCGGCCATCGTCACCTGGCCGATGATCGAATGCAGCTCGGACAGGTCGTCGTCGACGCTGCCGGCGATCGCGTCCCACGGCGGCCGGATGTCCTGCTCCTCGACGTGGGACCGCCCGGCATCGGTGAGCTGGAACAGCTTGCGCCCGCTGGACTGGTCGGTCTGGACCAGGCCTTCGTCCTCCAACTGGTTGAGCGCGGGATAGACCGAGCCCGGGCTCGGGCGCCAGACGCCGTTGCTGCGCTGCTCGATCTCGGTGATGATCTGGTAGCCGTTGCGCGGCTCCTCGAACAGCAGCAGCAGGATCGCCGCGCGGACGTCGCCGCGCCCTACCTTCGGTCGTCCTCCTCCGCCTCGTCCGAACCAGCCGCCGAACGGAGGTCCGGGCCGGGTGAACCCCCGGCCCGGGGGTCCTGGCGGCGCCGGAGGTCCTGGGGGCTCGGGCGCGAAGAACTGCCCGAATCCGGGCGCACCAGGCGGGCCAGGCGGGCCAGGCGACCCAGGATGCCCGGCGAACCCGGGCGGTCCCGGAGGTCCGGGCGGAAAGGGAGGCCTCGACTCCTCGTCCCAGGCCTGCTGGTGGTGGCGCGGGTCTTCGTCCCAGGCGTGCTCGTGGTGCCGGCGATGCTCGTCCCAGGGTTCCTCGTGGCCGTGCTGGCCTCCGTGTGGTCCGTGTGGTCCGTGTGGTCCGTGTGGTCCAGGCATGGTGATCATCCTCTCGAATTACTCGACTGCTTCTAGATATATCGAGATAGTCGAGAGTTGGCAAGGGTCTTAGGGCAGCAACAGGTTCACATCGCCGAATTCGTGCCACAGGTAGTGCCCGGTCAGCGCCTCGGCGTAGCAGACACTGATCAGTCGCCGTCCCGCGATCGCCTCCAGCATCAGCAGGTGCGACGCCTTCGGCTCGTGCAGGCCGGTCAGCAGGCCGTCGACCACGCGGACGCCCTGCTCCGGCGTCACCACCCGTTCCGTCCAGCCGGAGGTGGGCCTGACCTGGCCGTTCGGTCCGACGGCGGACTCCAGCGCACGTACCGCCGTCGAGCCGACCGCGATCACCCGATGCCCGAAGTTCCTGGCCGCGTTCACCACGTGTGCCGTCATGTCGGGTACGTCGAACCACTCGGCGTACGGCGGCTCGTGGAACTCCGGCGAGGCGACGCCACAGTGCAGCGTGATGGGTACGACCAGCACGCCGGCGCTGACCAGCCGGTTCACGGTGTCGGGTGTGAACGGCCGGGCGGCACTCGGCATCTCCGCGCTGCCGGGCACAGTGGCGAACGTGGTCTGGTACGCCGACAGCGGCCACTGCTCGGCGACGTAGCCGTACCGGATCGGCCGGCCGTGTACACCGAGGTAGGCCAGGACATCGGGGTGGGACAGCCGCGCGTGCCAGAGCCGTGGCGACTCGTGCCGGCGGAGCAGGCTCACCGAGGCACCGCCGGGAAGCGGGAGTTCGTCGCCGGCGCGGCCGGACAGGTCCGGTCCCTCCGGCAGCCGTACTTCCACCAGCCAGCTGCCGTCCGGTGTGACTGTCGAAAAGTGCACCGCGCGGCCGTCGGCCAGGTCGACCGCCGCCGGGATCGTCGCGGAACGGTTGACGACGAGAACGTCGCCGGGCAGGAGCAGATCGGGCAGTTCGGTGAACGCGTGGTGGCTGACCTCGCCGGAGCCGCGGCCCACCAGCAGCCGGACGTCGTCGCGGCACCGGCCGCGCGCCTCCGGTGGCTGGTGAGCCTCGAGATCGGCGGGCAGGTCGAAGTCCAAGCTGGGCTGGAGAGTCGTGGTCATGCCGCGGCTCCCTGCAGCAGCTCCGGTGCCCTGAACCGCCCGCTCGGCAGCCGGTCCGCCAGCAGGCGGAGGAACGCGGGTACGACGGTCTCGGGCAGCGGTCGGTCGGAGATGTCCTCGCCGGGGAAGGCGTCCTGGTGCATCTGCGTACGCAGGTCGCCGGGGTCGACCCACCAGACCCGCAGGTCCTTCTCCTCCTCGGCCAGGACGTGCGACCACTGCTCGAGCGCGGCCTTGGCGGAGCCGTAGCCGCCCCAGCCTTCGTACGCCTCGACGCCGGCGTCGCTGGTGATGTTGAGGATCGAGCCGGCGCTTGTCCGGAGCAGTGGCAGGGCGGCCTGGGTCAGACCGAGTGGTGCGACGACGCCGACCTCGAGGATGTCGCGGTACGCGCCGAGCCCGAGTTTCGCCAGTGGGGGAAGGGGACTCGGGCCGAGCGTGCCGGCGTTGTTGACGAGCAGGTCGAGGCCGCCGAGCTGTTCGGCGGCGGCGATGAGTCCGGCACGGTGGTCGGGATCGGCGACCGATCCGGTGAGGGTGACGATCTTGTTGCCGTTGGTCTTGCAGGCGTTCAGCTCGCGCTCGGCGTCGGCGAGGGGAGTGCTGTGACGGGCGTCGATGACGAGCGACCAGCCGCGCTCGGCGAGATCTGTCGCCAGTGCCAGTCCGAGTCCGCGTGAGGCGCCGGTGATGATCGCGATAGGCATGAGCGTCGTCCTTTCGGTCGTACGAGTGCTCGTGAATCGACCGTAGGAAGCTGGACGCCGGGTTACCTCGGGCTGCGGATCCGATCTGGGTACGTCGTTGGGCCTAGGGCTTGTGGTCTGTGGGCGTGTGGTGGGGGTTGGGGTCGGTTGTTTGTCTTGGGCGTGTCCCATGGGTTGCGGTTTGCTTTTGCCGGCCACTCACACCTGCGTCGCGGTCCCCACCACGGCCCGCTTTCCACGGACTCCGCCACGGCACGCTTTCGTCGGGTCGCGGCACGGTCGGCTTTCATCGGGTCGCGGCACGGTCCGCTTCGTTGGCTCGTGCTGGGGTCCCGGGGTCCGGGGTCAGTCGTGGCAGTCGAACGCGACCGCCAGGCAGTCGGCGTGCTGGGTCAGCAGGTCGCGGGCGGTCGCGTCCCAGGTGTCTGCCGTTTCGCGGGTGCACTCATGCCAGGTGCCGTCCGGGGTGACGATCGCGTAGGGCCTGGCGTCGGAGGCGACCTCGCCGGCCGGGCAGATGTTGTCCTCCGGGCGTGGGTCGAGGTAGGTCTGGCCGTCGTGTTCGACGTAGTGCGGCTCGATGCTCAGGATGACGCCGCTGAAGTTACCGCCGATGATGAAGCTGTCGCACTTGAAGCGCTCCATGCCGGGCAGCATCCGAATGTTGTCCGGATCCCAGTCGGAGTCGTCGTAGCGTTCGGCGAGGTCGATGATCCAGAACGTCTTCATGACCTGATCGGCCCGCTCGGCGGGGTCGGGGGTGTCCGCGGGCAGGAGCACGAGCGTCATCCAGTGGGACATGGCCGTAGACATTATCGGAGGTACCGTTTGCGACGTGGGAAAGTCAGCCGAGGTGAGCAGGGACGACCTGGAGGCGCTGTCGCGTGCGGTGCTCGCGATCACGACCCGTACCTCCACCCGAGATGTGCTCCAGGTGATCGTCGAGTCGGCCAGGACGCTGGTCGGCGCCGACTACGCCGCGCTCGGCGTGCCCGACGAGCACGGCCGGTTCGCGGAGTTCTACACCGCGGGCGTGAGCGACGAGGAGTGGGCGACGATCGGCCCGGTGCCGCGCGCTCACGGCCTGCTCGGCTCGATGATGCGCACCGCCGCCACCTATCGCGCCGACAACGTGCAGCAGGATCCGCAGTACTCCGGCTGGCCGGAGGCGCATCCCGACATGCGTGGCTTCCTCGGCGTTCCGATCGTCGACGGCGAGGAGATCCTCGGTGCGGTCTGGGCCGCCAACCGCGGCGACCGCGAGCCGTTCACCTACGACGACGAGTGCCTGCTGGTCATCCTCGCCGCGCATGCCGCGATCGCGCTGACCAGGGCGCGCATGTTCGACCGCGACCGTGAGCTCACGCTGATCGAGGAACGTTCGCGGATCGCGCGCGACCTGCACGACGCCGTTGCCCAGAAACTGTTCAGCCTCCGCCTCACCGTCGGCGCGGCCGAGGCCCTGGTGCAGAAGGGTGATCGGGAGCGGGCCCGTGAGGAGTTCGGCCGCGTGAAGGAGCTCGCCGGGTCGGCGCTCGACGAGCTGCGCGCGGTGGTCACCGAGCTGCGCCCGCCCGCCGTACGCGAGGACGGGCTGGTGCCCGCGCTGCGCAAGCACATCGACGTGATCGGCCGCGCGCACGCCGTCGAGATCACGTTCACCTCCGACTGCGACGGCCGCTGCGCCCTGCCGGACGTGGTCGAGGACGTGGTGTTCCGGGTGGCCCAGGAGGCACTGCACAACGCACTGCGGCACGCCCTGCCGAGTGCTGTCAACATCGACTTGCGTACGCCCGAAAACCTCGTGGTGCTGACGGTTTCCGACGACGGCAAGGGCTTCGAGGCCGACCAGGCAGCCCAGGGTGGGCACCATCTCGGCATCGCCTCGATGCGCGAGCGGGCTCGGCGCTCCGGCGGCCGGCTCAAGGTGGCATCGGCGGCGGGCGAGGGTACGACGATCCGGCTGGAGGTTCCGCATGAGTGACGTGATCCGGGTGCTGGTCGTCGACGACCATCGGGTGGTGCGGCATGGCCTGCGGACGTTCCTCGACGTCCAGGACGACATCGATGTCGTCGGCGAGGCCGGCGACGGCGGCGAGGCGGTGTCGGCGGCCGAGCAGCTCGAACCCGACGTCATCCTGCTCGACCTGCAACTGCCGACGATCGACGGCGTCGAAGCGCTGCGGATGCTGCGCGACCGGGGGAGCAAGGCGAAGGTGCTCGTGCTGACATCGTTCACCGAGCCCTCGTCGGTGGTGCCGGCGCTACGCGCGGGCGCGGCCGGCTACCTCTTCAAGGACGTCGACCCCGACGCCCTGGCGCAGGCGATCCGCGCCGTACACGCCGGCCAGGTGCTGCTGGAGCCGGAGGTCGCGGCGGCGTTGCTGGCCGACGACGCGCCGAACGAACGTGCGGCGGCGCTGACCGATCGCGAGCGTGAGGTGCTGGCCGAGATCGCGCGCGGCCGGTCCAACCGTGAGATCGCGCGGGCGCTCGTGCTGTCGGAGAAGACCGTGAAGACCCATGTGTCGTCGATCCTGGCCAAGCTCGGCCTGTCCGACCGCACCCAGGCGGCGCTGTTCGCGGTGAAGTCGGGCCTGGTGTGATCCGGATCGAGACCCGGTTTGCCGTTCTCTCGTTGGTGTGGGACGGCGACGAGCTGGTCGACTGGGCGTCGGGTGGCTACCGCTGGACGCTCGCCGGTGAGGAGACCGACCCGCACCGTTCGTACGGCTTCTCGTTCGACCGCGCGATCGTGTCGCCGTCCGGCGTGCCGGTCGTCTACGTCGATCGCGGCACCAAGGGCTACGTACGCACCAAGCCGCGGCCGCGCGAGATCAACCGCAGCTTCAACCACGCCGAGGACTACGAATTCCCGATCGCCGCCGGGCTCCTCGCGGACGGACGCGAGGTGCTGGTGCACTGCCCCGACGACTACAACCGGCTGGAGATCGAGGACCTCGCGACCGGGCGGCGGCTGACGACGCGACCGGGCCGCGACGACGCCGCCGACGTCTTCCACACCCGGCTGGCGCTGAGTCCGGGTGGGACGTGGCTGCTGTCCGCCGGCTGGGTCTGGCACCCGTGGGGGATCGCCGACGTCTTCTCCGTCGAACGGGCGCTGGCCGATCCCACGTACCTCGACGAGGTGCCGTCGCCGCGGCTCGACGTCGTCGCCGAGGTCGAGTCGGCGTGCTGGCTCGACGCGGACCGGCTGGTCGTCGTCGGCAACCCGGAGGAGGAGCCGCTCGACGACGAGAGCGACGGCCTGCGCCCGGGGGAGATCGGCGTGTGGTCGGCGTCGGCGGGTGCGTTCGTCAGCCGGGCGCCGCTGGGTGTTCGCGCCGGCGTGGTCGTGCCGTACGGCACGCATGTGCTGGGCTGGTACGGGTATCCGAAGCTGATCGAGCCGTCTTCCGGTGAGGTCGTGGAGGCGTGGCCCGAGCTCGACTCCGGCCGGCGGGACCTGCCGTACGGCGTCACGCCGGTGCCGCAGCCACCGGTCGCGGCACGCACTGACGGAAGTGCGTTCGCCGTGGCCGATCCGGCCGGGATCACGGTCGTCACTACACACGCGTGGCACCATCGGTAGGGAAGCTGGGAGGTGAGCGACGTGGGTCCGGCCGAAGCGGGCGGCAGCAAGATCGCCAAGACCGTCGTGAAGTACAGCATCAAGTACGGCCCACTGCTCTACGAAGCGGTCAAGCACGGGCGTGAGCCCGCGCAGCGTGCCCTGCAGCGAGCGATGGCGAGGCAGGGCGACCGGCGCCGGGCCTTCAAGCACGCCGAGACGTTGGTCGAGGGCTCGGTGCTTCGCGTCTTCCGCGACGGCGAGCCGATCTGGGTCGTGTTCAGCGAAGACCATCCGGTGGCGGCGTACCCCGTGGCCGAGGCCGAGCTGACCGTTCTGCTCGAACACGCCGACCTCGGGCAGCGGGTGCGGCCGGGCAGCGGGAAGCCCAAGCTGCCCGACCTCAAGAACCTGCCGAAGCCGCCCAACCCCGCGGACCTGCCGAGGCTGGCCCGCAAGGTGCTCCGCCGCGACCAGGACGGACCGTCCGGTAAGGCTTAGGCCTTCTCGATGTTCACGTCGCCGAAGTTGCCGTGGATCTCCAGCAGGGCCGTGCCGTTGCCCTGAATCCACTCGCCGCGGTCGGCGATGAGCAGATCGGTGTGCACCTGCCAGCGCGCGTGCGGCGACACCCGCACTCGTACGTCCGAACCGGGGTCGAGCGTGACGTTGACGTCGCCGGCGTTGCAGTAGAGCCGGGTCTCACCGTGGTCGAAGCGGCCGTTGACCGTGACGTCGCCGACGTTGAGGTGGGCGTTCAGCGGGGTGTTGAGATCGTGGATCGTCGCGTCGGCGGCGTTGACCTGCAGATCCAGCTCGAGGCCGGGATTGATCTGCACGTCGATGTCCTCGTCGACGCCGTTGATCGTGACCCGGCTGTCGTCGCGGATCGCCCAGGATCCGTGTGAGGTGCGGATCTGCTGCAACGGGACCGACTCGTCGAACGAGACGTTGACGTCGCCGCCGCAGTTGACCTGGACGGCGGCGCAGACGCGGTCCCCTGCCACCGCTCCGGAGATCCCGCCGGCGGCTGCCCGATCCCGCGCCGGGCCGGTCAGTGACTGCTCGGTCTGGTCGGTCTGCTCGGGCTCGGCCGGCTCCTGGTGGACGAGGAAGACGGGGTAGCCGTCTGGATCGAGCACGATCGCCTCGCGTTCGCCCCATGGCTGGTCGACGGGCTCCTGCAGGACGGGCGTGGCGCGTTCGGCCAGCCGGGCGACGAACCCGTCGAGATCGTCGACGCCGAGATGCAGCTCCAGGCGGGAGTGCCGAGCGCCCTCGCCGGGATCGGTGGGATGCAGCAGCAACCGGGAGTCGCCTATCCGGTAGGCGACCCGATCCGGAGGTTCGAGCTGGGCCAGGCCCAGCAGGTCACCGTAGAACCGCTTGGATCGTTCGAGGTCCGTGACGTAGACGGCGATGGTCTGGATGGATCGTACGGTGCTCATCAAGGGCTCCCTGGTCGACGTACTTCAAAAACTGAAGTAAGATTACGAGCGAGATGACAGACCGTCAAGCAATCGATGCCGCCGAGCCTGGAGCAGGGCTCGGCAGGGAGTCCGAGCTCGGCCGCGCGCTGGAGATCGTCGGTCCGCGGTGGGCGCTGCTGGTCGTGCAGGCACTGCAGGACGGGCCGTGCCGCTTCAAGGACCTGACCGAGCGGCTCCCGGGCGTGTCGACCAACCTGCTCGTCGAACGCCTGCGGGGCCTCGAGCAGGCCGGCGTGATCAGCCGTGGCGTGGGAGTGGCGCCGAGGTCCGTGGTGACGTACGAGCTGACCGATCTCGGCCGCGCCCTCGACCCGGCGATCGAGGAGCTACGCCGCTGGAGCGAGCACCTACCCGGCTGAGCGCGGCACGGAATCTGGCACGGAGTACAGCCATGGTCCGGTGCACTCGGCGAAGCCGACCTGGCGGTAGAACTCCTCCGCCCCGGTGCCCGCCGACACGAAGACCACGCGGGCGCCCTGCTCGAAGCACCATGCCCGGGCCTGCTCGACCAGCGCCGAGCCGATGCCCTGCCCGCGGTGCGCCTCGTCGACGACGAGCTCGTCGATCAGACCGTACGCCTCGACGCCGTAGTCGGTGAACATCGCTACGGCCGTGCCGGCCAGCGCTCCGCCGGCCTCGGCCACGAGCGTCCGCGACGCCTGCCGTACGCGGGGCAGCGTGGGCTCGCCGTCGAAGCCCGGATAGAGCTGCCGGATCAGCGCGTCGATCGCCGCGCGGTCGGTGTCGATCGCCGGTCGGATGTTCATGCCCACCGATTATGGGGTTGCCCAGGCACCCTAGGCTTGGGTCCGATGAAGACCTTCGACGATCTGTTTGCCGAGCTGTCCGCCAAGGCGGCCACCCGACCCGCCGGGTCGGGGACTGTCGCTGCGCTGGATGCCGGCGTCCATCAGATCGGCAAGAAGCTCGTCGAAGAGGCAGCCGAGTCGTGGATGGCCGCCGAGCACGAGTCGAAGGAGCGCGCGGCCGAGGAGATCTCCCAGCTGCTCTACCACGCCCAAGTGATGATGCTGGCCTGCGGTCTCGACCTGGAAGACGTCTACAAGCATCTCTAGCCCTCGTCGCCCGAGCGCGAGGGCCGAGGGCCATCAGACGTCTGCCTGATCGAATCCCGCAGTACACCAGTCAAGGAGCTTGAAGAACCATGCTGCGCGTCGCCGTCCCGAACAAGGGCGGGCTGGCCGAGCCGGCCGCCACCATGCTGCGTGAGGCGGGCTACCGCCAGCGCTCGGAGTCGCGCGAGCTCGTGCTCGTCGACACCGCCAACTCCATCGAGTTCTACTTCCTGCGTCCTCGCGACATCGCCGTCTACGTCGGCGAAGGCACGCTCGACGCCGGGATCACCGGCCGCGACATGCTGCTCGACTCCGGCGCGCCCGCCGAGGAACTGCTGCCGCTCGGCTTCGCCGCCTCGACGTTCCGGCTCGCCGGCAAGCCCGGCGTCGCCAAGGGCGTCGCCGACCTCGGCGGCCTGCGGATCGCCACGTCGTACTCCGGCCTGGTGGGCACGTACCTCGCCGACAACGGCGTTCAGGCCCAGGTGATCCGGCTGGAGGGCGCGGTCGAGACCGCGATCCGGCTCGGCGTGGCCGACGTGATCGCCGACGTCGTCGAGACCGGCGTGACCCTGCGCCAGAACGGCCTGGAGCTGTTCGGCGATCCGATACTGCACTCCGAGGCCGTCCTCATCAAGCGCGACGGCACCTCGCCGGCCGGACTGGACCTGCTGGTCCGGCGGCTGCAGGGGGTGCTGGTGGCGCGGACGTACGTGATGATGGACTACGACATCCGTACCTCCGAGCTGGACCAGGCGACCAAGATCGCACCCGGTCTGGAAGGGCCGACGGTCTCACCGCTTCATCGAGAGGGCTGGGCCGCCGTCCGCGTGATGGTTCCGCGGGCAGACGCTCAGCGACTGATGGATGAACTTTGGGAGATCGGCGCCCGTGCCATCTTGGTGACCGGAATCCACGCCTGCCGATTGTGAGCGCCGATGGCTGAGCCTGGCTTCGTTCGTACGTGGCGACCGCGGTTCGCCCCTGTTGTCGCGTGCGTCGTCGGGGTCGGGCTGGTCGCGGCGTCGCTCGGCATGTGGTTCGGCCTGCCCGCCGAGGCGAGGGCCGACTTCTCGTGGATTCAGGTCGTCACGTTGGTCATCTTCCTGCTCGCGATCCTCACCGGCCTGGTGGGAATCGTGCGTACCCGCCTGTCGGCCGACGAGGGTGGGCTCACCGTCGTCAACGTGTTCCGGCTGCACCGCCTGGAGTGGGCACAGGTGCTCGGGGTCAACCTCCGCAGCGGCGACCCGTGGGTGCAACTCGACCTGGACGACGGAACGACGCTGGGCGTGATGGCCATCCAGTCGGCCGACGGCAAGCGTGGGCGTAACGCCGCACGGCAGCTCGCCGTCTTGGTAGCTGACCAAAGCCGGACGGCTCGCAACGACTGAGCAACGCGAACGTGCAGTCTCGGCTTTGGCTGAACATGACCGATCTCATCATCCGGTCGATCTGTTTCGTTCGCCTGTGGCCAGGGGTAGGCCGCTGGCACGATCGGGTGAGTGGGGCAGAGAGGGATAGTCGTTCGAACATACGTTCGATAGACTGACGCCATGACTTGGGCAAAGGTGGACGTCGAAATGAGGGCGACCGTAGGGGCAAGCGACATGCTGGGGCGGGAGATGACCGATCGCTACGTGGTGCGAGCGACAGACTATGGATATGGGGTGTGGGACACGATGGCTGAAGACTGGTGGATCCCGCGCCTCGACATGGCCAAGCGAGACGCGGAGCAGATCGTCGAAGACCTGAACGAGAGCCGCGTCTAGGGCACCAGCGCGCGAGAGTTTCAGCGCCAAGCGCAGGGACGTCCGCCGGGGCGACGGCGGATGCCCCTGCGCTTTGTGCTTGCGGCCAGAACGCCCCTTACTTCAGCTGATACGCGCGGATCACCGTCTGGTCCACGCGGTTGTCCTCCGTGCCGACGATGCTCGTACGCAGCGAGACGAAGCCGGTGCCGACGTTCTTCGCCGGATGCTGGACGACGGCCCGCCAGGTGTCGCCGTGGCGTTCGACCGGCAACGCATGCCAGCTCCTGCCGTCGTCATAGGACGCGGCGACGTCGACCTGCTCGACGCCCGGCGCCACCGGATCCTCGGCCGGGGCCCACGAAGCCTCCACCTGCAACGCGAACGCCCGCCCGGCCGGCGCCCGGTCGAGATCGTCGAACGCGCCGGAGACTCGCGGCGACATCAGCCGGAGTGCCTCGTAAGGCTCCGAGGAGTCTCCGTTCCAGCGGAACGTCCACGCGGTGTCCGATCGTGTGCCCAGCTTCGACCACGCGACGTCGCGATCGACCTGTTGGCGTAGCCGATAGGTCGCGGCACCCGGTGGAACGGTGAACAGGGCTTCCAGCGGATCGACGCTGGTGCCGATCAGCTCGCCGTCGCGGGTCAGCGTGGCCTTCCCGAAGCCGCCTTCGCCGTCCTGGGGCTGGAAGAACTCGGCGCTCGACGGCACACCCGGCGCCGTCGAGAAGTACATCTGATCGGTGTCGCGTAGAGCCGACCAGACCCGCGTGCCCACAGCTGCCGCGTTGGTGTCCAGCCGGTAGCGCCGGCCCGGCCGGTACGCGCCACCGCCCGGCATGCCGGGCGCTTCCCACGCGTTCGTCTCGCCGGCGATCACGACATCCAGCCGGAGTCCCCAGATCAGGTCCGCGGCGGTGCTGTAGTAGTCGGTGCGGTGTTCCGGCAGCCGGATCGGCTGGATCACCTCGAGCAGGGGGACGTTGCGGTCACCGCGTCGCAGGAACGGCCCGTCCCAGCGATTCCCATCGGTCGCCGTGCCTTGTGCGTGCAGGTGGGTGTCGACCTCCGCGAGGTTGCCGGGGTCGGCGCGGAACGCCAGCCGCTCCGGTATCCGGCCAGGTTCGCGGAACACCAGGTGATAGGTCGCCGGAACGCCGTTGCCGGCAACGGGTTCGGCCAGGACGGCGTGGAAGCCGAACTCGTACGGCCGCGAGGTGACCGGCTCGGTCGGCGTCGCGTACAGCTCCAGCTGTCCTGGCGGGTACTGCGTTGACCAGCCTTGCGCGAGGTCCCGTCCGCCGATCTGCTCCACGACGCTGAGGGTGGCAGCGGCGGGCACGGCGGACCGCGACGGTGCCCTCGCGGTCACCTGGCGAGCGCTCCGGGCGTCCAGCCTCAGCGCCCGGTCCTGGTCGATGACCAGCTCGGGGATCGTCATCAGCGCGGCGCTCCTCACGCCGTCGGCCGGGTCGGTGGTCTCGACCACGGTGAAGAGCTCGTAGGTGCCTTTCGGTACGCGGGCGGTCAGACGCCCGTCGACCAGTGCGGCGTCGGCGTCCTCGCGGGTGTCGAGGTTCGTCAGCTGCACCGGCAGCGTGCGGTCGCTGATGTCCTTGCCGGTGCGGTCGACGACAGTCGCGGTGACGTCGTAGGACTCGGGCTCGGTGTACAGGCCGAGCGCGGTCCGCGCGACGACCGTCTCACCGCCGTCGATCGTCGCGGTGAGTGCGCCGGTGGTGTCGCCGGGCTGGGCGTTCGTCGCGACGATGCGCAGGGTCGCGGCAGCGGATCCGTGGGCGGGCACGGTGAGTCGAGCCGGCTCGATCGTCGTGCGCGGGAGCTCGACGGCGAGGTCGAGCGTGACCGTCTGGTCGCTGTCGTTTCGGTACGAGACGTCTCGGCTGAGGGTCGCCTCGTGCGGCCAGCGGTTGTACACCGAGACGGCGGCCTGGTCCGGATGGACCGTGGCGGCGACCGCGCGGGCGACGTCCACCCGGCCGTTGCCCTGCTGGAACGGGCTCAGCTCCGGGTTCGGTTTCGCGGTGCTCGTCAACGCGGGCTTCAGTTGGGCGGCGGTCCAGTCCGGGTGCTGCTGGAGCAGGATGGCGGCCGTGCCGGCCACGTGCGGCGTGGCCATCGAGGTTCCGGACGCGCGGGTGTACCCGTCGTCGACCGGATCGCCCAGGTTCGTTCCGCCGGCGCGGGCGGCGACGATGCCGGCGCCGGGTGCGGTGAGGTCGGGTTTGATCGCGTGGTCGCCGAGGCGCGGGCCCTGGCAGGAGAAGCCCGCGAGCCCGTCCTGCTTGTCGACCGCGCCCACGGTCAGCGCGGCGTCCGCGGCGGCCGGTGACGACACAGTGCTGCACGGCTGGTTGCCGGCGGCGATCACGAACAGCACGCCGGTCTGTGCGGTGAGGCTGTTCACCGCCTGTTCCATCGGGTCGGCACCAGGCTGGTCGGACCTGCCGAGGCTGAGGTTGACGACCCGGGCTCCGGCCGCGGTCGCCCATTCCATGCCGGCGATGATCTGGGAGTCGGAGCCGAAGCCGTCGTCGCCGAGCACCTTGCCGGCCAGCAGTTCCGCGTCCGGTGCCACGCCCTGGTATCTGCCGTTCGACGCTGCGCCGTTGCCGGTGACGATCGACGCCACATGCGTGCCGTGACCGTTCAGGTCGCGGGTACCGCTCGGGCTGCCGGTGAAGTCCTTGGCTTCGACGATGGCGTCGGCGAGGTCCGGGTGAGCGCTGTCGATGCCGGTGTCCAGGATCGCGACCTTGACACCGGCGCCGGTGTAGCCGTCCCGCCAGGCGTCAGGTGCGCCGATCTGCGGCACGCTCTGGTCGAGGCTCGCCCGGACCCGGCCGTCCAGCCAGACCCGGCCGGTGCCGTTTCTGACCTGCGTCCAGAACGCCGAGTCCTTGGTGACGCGGACTGCCTGGGCGCGGATGCTGGGCAGGGCACGGGTGATCCGTAGCGTCCTGGCGGGCTCGAGGCGGTTGCCGCCCGCGACGATCAACGGCAGATCCTTGCGACGCGCGTCGTCGTAGCCCTGGTCGATCAGGCCGGTCACGTCGAACAACCGCTCGTCCAGCCGGCCTGCCGCGATCAGCGGCCCCGCGTCCGCGGGCACGACGCGTACCGAAGTGCTGGTCCGGCGTTCCTGGAACCCGATTCGCTCGCGGCCCGCGCCTGGCCGGATGTGGACTTCCGGGACGCGGCCCGGCGCCATCGACACGGTCACCCGGTCGCCGGTGACCAGCGTGACCGTACGGCTCTCCGCCGGCGATCGGCCGGCCGCGAAGCCGGCCGGCGGCTGGGCAGCCGTCGCCACGGTGAACGTACTGGCGATCACGGCCGTCACGGCGGCGAAGACCGCGCGTTGTGCTCGCACAGAGCACCACCCTCCCTCGGCATCGATGAGTCCTTCCGCTCAGGACGTGTCCGCGGCCTCCCCTTCGGTTCAGTGCGGACGGCTGCGGAGGATTTCGCCGGAGGTGGCGGCCTCAACGTAGGCTTCGGTCATGACGGACGGACCGGTGATGGTGGGCGCCGAGCCCTTCCGCCTCAGCGGAGGCACTCGAGCAGGTGTCGTGCTGTGCCACGGATTCACCGGAACGCCCTACACCGTAAGGGCGTGGGGCGAGTGGCTGTCCGCCGCCGGATTCGACGTGTCGGGGCCCAGACTGCCCGGCCACGGCACGCACTGGCGCGACGCCAACCGCACGACCTGGCTCGACTGGTACACCGCCGTCGAGGAGGCGTTTCTCGACCTGCGCGCCACCCACGACGTCGTGTTCGCGATGGGCCTCTCACTTGGTGGCGGCCTCGTCCTCCGGCTGGCGGCCGAGCACGGTGCGGATCTGGCGGGCTCCGTCCTGGTCAACCCCTCGGTCGACAGCCGCCTGCCGGGCGCCAAGACCGTACTGCCGTGGCTCGCCCGTACCATTCCCGCCGTGCCCAGCGGTCTCGGCGACATCAAGAAGCGCGGCGTCAAGGAGCCCAACTACCGCTGGATCCCGATGCGTGCCCTCGGCGAGATCGTCACGATGTGGAGTCAGGTCACGCCAGCGCTCGGCCGCATCAAGCAGCCGGTGCTGGTCTACCGTTCGAAGGTCGACCACGTTGTCGAGCCGCACAACGCCGAGCTGATCCGCACCGGCGTCGCCGGCCACTGCGAGGTCGAGGTCCTGCACAACAGCTACCACGTCGCCACGCTCGACCACGACGCCGAGCTGGTGTTCAGCGGAAGCGTGCGTTTCATGGAACAGTGGCTGCCCGCGGCCTGAGACCGGCGGGCAGCCACTGACGCTCTCTCTTGCTGGAGGCGCGCTACGGCCGGTCGAGGCCGAACGTGTAGCTGCCGGAGCCGCTGTACGACTCGACGATCCACGTGTAGTAGCCGGACGTGCCGTTGTAGCTGATCGCCTCGTCAGGGTTCGAGCTCTCCGACGCCGCGACCGTCGCCCACGCGCTGCCGTTCCACTTCAGCAGGTACAGGTCGAAGTCCACCCCGCTCGGCCCGTCGAGGCAGCCGAGTTGCGTACCCGAGCCCGACTGGTAGTACGTGCCGTTCGGGTGCTGGTCGTAGTCGCCGGCACCACTGAGCGAGCCGGAGAACCGCTCCGGGTACGACGAGCAACCGGTCGGCGGCGGAGGCTCGCTGCCGCCGCTGGTGGTGAGCGTCAGGTTGTACGCCGAGAGGATCTCGTTCACCGGCTGGAAGTACGTCGTACCGCCGCTGGTGCAGTCGCCGGACCCGCCGGACGTCACGCCCTGCGCCTGGCTGCCGGACATCCACGAGCCACCGGAGTCGCCGGGCTCGGCGCAGACGTTGGTACGGGTCAGGCCGTTGACCGTGCCCTCCGCGTAGTTCACGGTCTGGTTCTTGGCCTGGACCGAGCCGCAGTGCCAGCCGGTCGTCGAGCCGGAACGGCAGATGCTGGCGCCGACCGCGGCCTCGGTGCTGCCGGAGACCGTGACGTTGGTGCCGTCGTAGTGGTTGACCCACGGACGCGGCGTCCAGTTGGAGTTGACGGAGACCCAGGAGTAGTCGTTGCCGGGGAACGACGAGCCCTGGAACGTGCCCATCGCGACCTGGTTGTAGCCCTGGACCGCGGTGCCGCGCGTGCCACAGTGGCCCGCGGAGACGAAGCCGCCGGTGACCGCGAAGCCGACCGAGCAGCGTCCGCCCATGTAGTAGGCGTCGCCGCCGCGGACGTCGTAGAGCGTGCGCGGTGTCTCGGCGGCCGTCACGACCTCGACCAGGCTGTGCGAAACGCCACTGGCCGCGACGAACGCCTTGGCGGCCGCGGTGCCGCCGGGGCGGGCGAGCACACGTACCTGGTTGCTGGCCGGGTCGACGTACCAGCCGGCAACGTGGCCCGGCGACGGGCGCTTGGTGGCGTCCAGCCGTGTCTTGGCGGCGTCCAGGCCGCGCTCGCTGTTGGCGACGATCCGCGGCTGGGCGCCCGCCGCGCGGATCCTGCCGGCCTGCCGGGCGTCGGTGGTCGCGACCACGATCGCGGTGGCGTCCTTGACGAGCCAGGTACCGGCGTACGACGTGCCCAGGCCGCGGCTGAGCGCGCGTTCGACCTTGGTCGCCCTGAACTCCGCCGCGATCCGGCTCGGCAGCTTGTCCTTGGTGATGCCGAGGTCCCGTTCCATGGCGGTGACCATGCCGGGAGTCAGGGCGGTGGGCACCGAGTTGGTGGCGGCGCCCGCTGTCGCCGTGTCGATTCCGGTACTCGCGCCGGTCGGCGCACCGACCGCGAAAACGACGCCCGCCGTCGCCGCGGACGCGATCAAGAGCCGTGCGATTGTCTTGTTCATGTGAGAGCACTCCGAATGTGGGGGAGTACGGCGAAGTCAACGTACGTGCGGCTCAGGCCCGGGCGGGAGATACCAAAACCGCCATACCACGCCTCCGACCTGCGGATCTGCCCTGCACGAACCAGGCGCGAATGACCACGTTAACCACGCGATTGGCGGGTTAACCACGCCCCGGGACGTGGCGAAGCACCTACTGGCGTGGCGAAGTACCGACTGGCGCAGCCTCGAGCGCTAGGCGAGCAGGGCGGGCAGGCCGAACCGCGGGTGTTCGTCCAGCCAGCCGGCGTAGCGAGGGCTGCGCCGCACCGCCGCCGCGTAGGACTCGGTGGCGTAGCGCATCAGATCGTCCGCGAACTCCGCCGCCGGCGCCTCCGGATGCCAGCCCAGCGCCTGCCGCCACTTCAGCGGCGTCTCCGCCAGCGGCACCGCCACCACGCCCTCGGCCCGGCGGAAACCGCCCTGACACAGGCCTACCGCGTCACCGGCGTTGACGAGTTCGAAGCAGGTCAGTACGTCGGCCTCGTACAGCTTGCGCGGGGTGAAACCCGCCTCCGAGCAGGCCGCGATGAAGCAGTCGCCGAAGCAGCCGTCGCCAGCGCCCGCCACCCAGGCCTGGTCGGCGAAGTCGGAGAGCGACACCTCCGACGCACCCGCCAGCGGATGCTCCTCCGACAGCAGGACGAAGACCGGGTCGACCGCCACCTCGCGCCAGATCAGCGCGTCCTCCGCCGCCGGCCGCTCGTTCCCACAGAGTCCCACCAGCGCGAAGTCCAGCCGGCACGACGTCAGCATGTCGGCCAGTTCGGAGCTCGACGACGCGGAGTGCGTCGTGATGCGTACCTGCGGATGCTGTGACCCCAGCCGGTGCAGCAGCCCGGCCAGGATCGGTCCGTTCACCGCGCCGATCCGGTGCCGCCGGATGCCCTCGGCGGCCGCGAGCCGGGCCTCGTCCTGCAACCCTCGAACGGCAGGCAGCAGAACGCGCGCCCGGCTGAAGACGAGCTCGCCGAGTGCCGTCGGATGCGCGCCGCGCTGATCGCGTTCGAACAAGGGGCCGCCGAAGACCCGCTCGATGCGTTGCAGTTGCGTGGTAAGTGCCGGTTGCGGCACTCCAAGAGCACTGGCGGCCTTGGTGAGGCTGCCAGTTTCAGCGATGGCACAGACCACCCTCAAATGGCGCAGCTCGAGTTCCATCTCCGGCCCAAGCCCTCCCCGGAATGTGACAGGACAGTCACCCGACTGCATCATGCTTGTCACAGCACTCCGTGGCAATGCTGTGCGCGGAAATTGGCGTCCCGAGTCGGTCGGCCGCGCGCAAGAAGGCGCCGGTGGTGGCCGAGGTCAGCGGTGACGGCGCTGAAACTGAGCACGGCCGACCGCGGAAAATGAGCGACAGAGCAACGTCCGGATATCCTCGCCGATTGTGTCGACGACTCAGGACGGGCCGCGCTGGCGGTCGGCAGCGGTGGTGATCGGTCCCGCTCTGCTGGGTCTCGCCGGCTATCTCGTACGAATCGGCCGGCCGGCGCTGTGGATCGACGAGGCGGCGACGGTCAACGAGTCCAGCCGTTCGCTGGGCGACCTGTTCGAGTTCCTCACGCACCGCGACGTCGGCCTGGGCGCGTACTACCTGTTCATGCACGCCTGGCTCGGCCTCGGCGACGGCGTGCCGGCCACCGAGATCTGGGCGCGGCTGCCCTCGGCCGTCGCGATGGCGCTGGCAGTCCTCCTCGTCGCCGACCTGGCCCGGCGCTGGTGGGGCTTGACCAGCGCGGCGACGGCCGGTGTGCTGCTCGCCGCGTCACCGGTCGCGAGCCGGTACGCCCAGGAGGCCAGGCCCTACGCGCTCGCGCTCCTGCTCGCCGTACTCGCGGTCTGGCTGCTGGTACGGGCGGCCGGGCAACGGCGGTGGAGCTGGTGGCTGGCGTACTCCGTCGTGATCGCGCTGCTCGGTCTGGTGCACCTGGTCGCGTTGCTGACGCTGGTGGCGCACCCGCTCCTGCTGATCGCCCAGCGCGAGCGCAACTGGAAGCAGTGGCTGTTCTCCGTCCTCGACGGCCTGATCCTGCCGGTGGTGCTCGCGGTGATCGCGTTCCGGCAACGCGAGCAGATCGCGTGGATCCCGAAGCCGACGCTGGAGGCGCTCGGCAACGGCTACCTCGAGATCGCCGGCGGCCTGACGATCGCCGTGCTGCTGGGCGTCGCGGCGGTCGTGGGCATCGCCGGCAACCGCGAGTGGCTCGGCCTGGTGGTGTGGTTCGGCCTGCCGCCGCTGCTGCTCGGCCTGCTCGGCCTCCTGACGCCGATCTTCCTGCCTCGCTACCTCGTCGTCTGCACGCCGGCGCTGATCCTGCTGGCGGCAGCCGGCGTACGGAAGGCGACGTGGTGGCAGGCGGCGCTGGTCTGCGTGCTCGCGGCCGGCCTGGCCGTCCCCCAGCTGTGGAACCAGCGCCAGGTCGACGGTCACGGCCCGGACGTCCGTTCGGCCGCGGCGGTCATCGCCCGTGGCTGCCCCGCGGCAACCGGCGTCCGCGAAGGCGCGGCGACGCCGCAGGCGCTGCCGTACTACCTGCGCCGGGAGCGCTGCGAGGTGAAGTGGGTCCGCGGCGCGCCGACCGGCGACATCCAGCGCCTGTGGGTGGTCCGGCCGAGCTGGGCGAAGGACCAGGCGAACGTCCCCGGCTACGCCAAGGTGACCGACCGCGAGGTGCCCGGCCTGAAGCTCAGCCTGTGGAGCAAGCTGACCGTCCCGCAATGATCACGGGTGCTCGATCAGCGCGCCCGCTGGTAGATGGTGATCGGCAGACCCTCGCCGACGACCTTCGACTCGGTGAGCTTCCACGAGGTCCGGTCGCTGGTCTCGCCGAACAGCCGCCTGCCGGTCCCGAGGATCACCGGGAACGTCATGAGGTGGATCTCGTCCACCAGGTCCGCCTCGACCAGTTCCTGCACCAGCCGGATGCTGCCGGGCACCTGGATCTCGCCGTCGACCTCCGCCTTGAGCTTGGTCACCGCCTCGACGACATCGCCCGCGATCACCGTCGTGTTGTTCCACTCGGGCTCGCCGAGCGTCCGCGTGACGACGTACTTCGGCATGCTGTTGAACTTCTCGGCGAACGGCCCTTCACGGTTGGGCCACGCACCGGCGAAGCTGTCGTACGTGCGACGGCCGAGCAGCAGCACGTCGGCCGCGAGTGTCTCGTCGAGCTTGAACGCGTTTCCGTCCTCGCCGCGTTCGAACTCGAACGTCCAGCCGGGGTACTTGAAGTCCTCGCCGCCCGGCGCCTCCACGACACCGTCCAGCGAGATGAACTCGGTGACAACGATCCGTCCCATGCAGGCCTCCTCGCCTAGGAACAAGACACTACGGCAGGAGCGGGGTGGGCCCGTGCGGCCGGAGGCCGCGGGGGCCGGATCAACACAGCGTGAGGATCTCCGGGCCGGACTCGGTGACGAGGACGGTGTGTTCGAACTGGGCGGTTCGCTTGCGGTCCTTCGTCACGACCGTCCAGCCGTCGCTCCACATCTCCCAGTCGTAGGTGCCGAGCGTGAGCATCGGCTCGACCGTGAAGGTCATGCCGGTCTCGATCACGGTGTCGAAGCGGGGCTCGTCGTAGTGGGGGATGATCAGCCCCGAGTGGAACGACGTGCCGATGCCGTGGCCGGTGAAGTCGCGTACGACGCCGAGGTCGAAGCGCTTGGCGTACGACTGGATCACCCGGCCGATCACGTTGACCTCGCGGCCCGGCCGGATCGCCTTGATGCCGCGCATGGTCGCCTCGTGGGTGCGCTCGACCAGCAGCTTGGAGTCCTCGTCGACGTTGCCGCAGAGGAACGTGGCGTTGGTGTCGCCGTGAACACCGTCGATGTAGGCCGTGATGTCGATGTTGACGATGTCGCCGTCCTCGAGCGGGCGCGCGTCGGGGATGCCGTGGCAGATGCACTCGTTGACCGAGGTGCACAGCGACTTCGGGAAACCCTTGTAGCCGAGCGTCGAGGGGTACGCGTCGTGCGCGATCAGGAAGTCGTGCCCCACCCGGTCGAGCTCGTCGGTCGTGACGCCGGGAGCGATGGCGCGGCCGACCTCGGCGAGCGCCTGCGCGGCGATCTTGCCGGCGATCCGCATCCGCGCGATCGTGTCGGCGTCCTTCACTTCGCTGCCGCGAAACGGTGTGGGGGATGGCTTGTCGACGTACTCCGGTCGCGTGATGTGCGGGGGAACGTCGCGGCGCGGCGAGATCTCGGCAGGTGCAAGCAGGCGCATGATGGACGCCAGTCTAGGCGAGGTCGCGGGTGAGATCAGACGGGTCGGTGTTGGCGCCGCAGATCAGCACGCAGACCCGCTCGCCGGGGCTCGGCCGGTACGCGCCCGAGGCCAGCGCCGCGTACGCAGCCGCTCCGCCCGACTCTGTGACCAGCCGGTAGCTGTCCCACAGCTCGCGTCGCGCGTCGGCGATCGCGCTGTCCGGCACCAGCACCGCACCGGCCCCGACCCGCGTCAGCACCTCGAACGCGATGTCGCCCACCCGCCGCGCTCCCAGGGAGTCGGCCGCCAGCCCGGACACGCTCACGTCGACCGGTGCGCCGGCGGCCAGCGCCGCGTGCAGAGTCGGGCAGTTCTCGGGCTCGACGGCCACGACCCGTGCCGAGCCCTCCAGCGCCGCCGCGATCCCGCCGATCAGCCCACCGCCGCCGACCGCGACCAGCACGGTCGTGACGTCCGGCACCTGCTCGAGGATCTCCAGCCCGGCCGTGCCCTGCCCGGCGACCACCTCCGGCTGGTCGTAGGCGTGGCAGAACAGCGCGCCCGTCTCGATCGCCCGCTTGGTCGCCGCTTCGTACGCCTCGGCGTACTCCCCGCCCTGCTGCACGACGCGGGCCCCGAGCTTGCGCAGCTTGGCCACCTTGACGGCCGGCGTGATCGTCGGAACGAAGACCTCGGCCGGCACGCTCAGCTCGGCCGCGACGTGCGCGACGGCCAGCCCGGCGTTCCCGCCCGACGCCACGATCACCCCGGACTCAGGCAGCTCACCGCGTTCGCGCGCCGAAAGTACCCGGTTGAACATTCCACGAGGCTTGAACGATCCGGTGTGCTGCAGTTGCTCCAGCTTCAGCCACACCGTCGCCGAGGCCGTCCCGACGACCGGCGTCCGGCGGACGCGGCCCGAGATTCGGGCCTCGGCGTTTTCGACATCCGTTGCGTACATTTCTTGATCCCGCCTCGAGAGCTTGTCGAATTCCCCGGCGAGGGGAACGCTTGCATCATGAACAACCGTGAGGAGTGGTTTTACTGCCTACGACACCGGCGGGTCGAACCCTGGAACGGCTGCCGTAACGCCGACCGGTTAGGCCCGTACCCGACCAAGGGCGAGGCCGAACAAGCGCTGGAGAAGGTGTCCAAGCGCAATGACAAGTGGGACGAGGAAGACGAGATGTGGGACGACGGGACGTGACGTCCCAGAGCAGCCCGGCAGATTTTCGGCCCGGTCTCAACCGGGACCGGAAATCGCGTCCAGCAGTCTTCCGAGTCTCGAACGCAGGCCACGAGCCTGCTTGGGCAGGAGAGGTTCGCCTGCCGCATAACTGACGAGGTGCTGTGCGCTGTCGAACGTCACCACCGGGTCGTTCTCGACGACCAGCACCTCGTGCGCGAGCCCTTCGAGCTCCGGGTCGCCGGTGTCGAGTGCGAAGATGCCGGCGCCCTTCTTCCGTACGTCGTCGACGCGTTCGAGCAGGTCCGGGGACGGCGCATCGGAGACCACCAGCAGCGACTCGCCGCGCCTGGTGGCGCTCAGCCGGTCCAGCCCGATCGACAGGTGCCGCGGCGCGCCCGGCTCGGGCGCCCAGCGTACGAGCGTCGGCTCCAGCTCGGGGATGTGGTTGAGCCGCGCCTCGTCCGACAAGTGGGCGGTGAGGTGCCAGGGCTCGTCCTCAGGCGGTCCGACCAGCAGCAATCCACCCTCGGTGCGGGTCCGCACGCGCAGCTGGCGGGCGAACTTCACGGCGTTCTTCAGCAGCGCGGTGCCCTCGAGCACCTCGCGCAGCAGCTTCACCTGGGTGTTGTCCATTGGGTAATACGCTGCCATAGAGAAGCTTGACGAGCCAAGGGAGTAGGCGACCAGACGATGAAGTACGGATACAAGGCGTCCGCGGAGCAGTTCGGCACCAAGGAGTTGCTCGACTACGCCGTACTGGCTGAACAGCTCGGACTTGACATCGTGGCGGTGTCGGACCACTTCCAGCCGTGGCGGCACTCCACGGGGCACGCGCCGCTGGTGTTCACCTGGCTCGGCGCGGTGGCGCACGCCACGTCCCGGGTGGAGCTTGGCACGAGCGTGCTGACGCCGATGCTGCGTTATCACCCGTCGGTGGTCGCGCAGGGCTTCGCGACGCTCGCCCAGCTGGCGCCGGGACGCGTTTATCTGGGCGTTGGCACCGGTGAGGCGATGAACGAAGTGCCGGCGACCGGCATGGCCTGGCCGGGCGGCAAGGAGCGCCGGGCCCGGATGTCGGAGGCCATCGAGTTGATCCGCAAGTTGTGGACCGAGGAGCGCGTCACGTTCGAGGGCGAGCATTTCCGCACCGAGAGCGCGACGATCTACGAACGCCCCGACCAGCTGATCCCGATCTACGTCGCGGCCTCCGGCCCGATCGCCGGCAAGCTCGCCGGACGGATCGGCGACGGCCTGATCGCGACGTCTGGGAAGGCGCGCGAGCTGTACGAAACGGTTGGCGGCAAGTTCGACGAGGGCGCGGCCGCGGCCGGGAAGGATCCGAAGCAGCTGCCGCGGCAGATCGAGATCAAGGTGTCGTACGACCCCGACCTGGATCACGCGCGGCAGTCCTGCACCTGGTGGGCGGCGCTGGGGTTGACGCCGGAGCAGAAGCAGAGCACCGAGGACCCGATCGAGATGGAGCGCCTGGCCGACGCCGACCCGTTGATCGCGACCAAGCGCTTCATCGTGTCCAGCGACGCCGACGAGGTGGTCGACAAGATCGCGCCGTACGTCGACTACGGCTTCAGCGAGCTGGTGTTCCACGGACCCGGCAACGACCAGGAGCGTTTCCTGCGCGCGTTCACCACCGACGTACTGCCGAAGCTGCGCAAGCGGTTCGGCTAGACGATCTGGAGCACCCAGCCCTGACCGATCGCGGGGTCGAACAGGCCGATCGCGTCCAGCGTGACCGGCGGCGGCGTGGCCGGGAAGGCCTGCTGGAGCTGGTGATCGGCCAGCCGGCGCATCGCGTCGCTGTCTATCACGGTGGTGCCGAGCAGGTCGCTGACCCGCGCGACCGGTCCGACGGTGAGGGCGGCGGTGACGGCGAGACCGCTGCCGGCACCGTCGCAGCCGCCGCCGGCCCGGGCGCGGAAGCGGGTCATGAGCTCGTCCGAGGTCGAGGCCGGAGCGTCGGGCTCGGTGACGGTCAGCCGGTGCACGCCGTCGTCACCTGCGTCGATGTGGAGCTCGACGGGAACGACGTCGTAGAGCTTGCGGACCTGCTCGGCGTACCAGCCGATCACGTCGGGCATTTGCGCATTCTACGCAGAGTAGGACGTGGTTGGGGAGGTTTGGGCCGTGCGTGACGATCTGGGCGGCTTGGTCGAAGTGCCGCGTCCGGTACGCCGGGTGGTCTCGCTGGTGCCGTCGCTCACCGAGTCGGTCGCGGTGACGGCGCCGGGGTTGCTGGTCGGCGCGACCGACTGGTGCACACATCCGGCCGACCTCGAGGTCACGCGGGTGCGCGGCACCAAGAACCCCGACCTGCAGGTAGTCATCGACCTGCGGCCCGACCTCGTACTCGCCAACGAGGAGGAGAACCGCGCGCCCGACCTCGACGCGCTCCGGCAGGCCGGCGTCGCCGTGTGGGTGACCGCGCCCACGACGGTCCCGGGCGCGCTCGACTCGCTGGAAAGGATGCTGCGCGCCTGCGGCCTCGACCGCCCGGCCTGGCTGGACGATGCCGCCGCGGCATGGGCCGAGCCGTACACCGGTGAACGTACGACGGCCGTGATCCCGATCTGGCGCCGCCCCTGGATGGCGCTCGGCCGCGACACGTTCGCCGGCGACCTGCTCAGCCGCCTCGGCGTCGACAACGTGCTGGCCGGCCACCCCGACCGCTATCCGAAGGTCGACCTGGCCGAGCTGCCGGACCACGACCTCGTCGTCCTGCCGGACGAGCCCTACGCCTTCGGCCCGGACGACGGCCCGGAGGCCTTCCCCGGCAGGCGTTGCGTCTGCGTCGACGGCCGCCTGCTCACGTGGTACGGGCCTTCGCTGGCAGCTGCGCGCCACCTGCTTGAAGCGCACCGCTGACGGTCCTACGCTGCCTTCAGCGTTGCTGCTTTCAACGTTGAAGGGGCGGTACGTCATGCGAAGACTGCTCGCGATTCTCGTCCTGCTCACGGGAGTGCTGACTCCTGCGCTGCCGGCTCAGGCGGCCACGACGTACACCAATCCGATCGGCACCAACCGCAGCGATCCGCACGTGATGAAGTACGGCGGCAAGTACTACCTCACGAGCACCGACGGCTGCGGCGGCTCCGGCTCGTCGATCTGTGTCTGGGAGTCGTCGACGATCACCGGTCTCGGCAGCGGTACGCGCTACGGCGTCTGGAAGGCGCCGGCGTGCCCGGCCGTCAACTGCACGGAGATCTGGGCGCCCGAGATCCACTTCATCGACAACAACTTCTACATCTACTACGCCGCGGACTCCGGCGACAACGCCGACCACCGCGTCTTCGCGCTGCAGTCGACCAACGGCACGCCCACCGGCCCGTACGCCGAAGCCGGCACCGGCTTCGCGCACGGCAAGCTCCAGGAAGCCAGCGACCGCTGGGCGATCGACTTCGACATCTTCCGGGGCGCCGACAGCCGTCTGTACGGAACGTGGTCCGGCTGGACCGCGACGACCGGTGACCAGCAGAACCTCTACATCGCGCCGATGTCCGACCCGCTGCACTTCTCCGGCCCGCGCGTGCAGATCTCCGCGCCGAACCGGCCCTGGGAAGTCGTTACGTACAAGGTGAACGAGGGCCCGGTCGGCTTCGTCAGAGGCGGCCGGACGTTCATCGCGTACTCCGCGAGCGCCTGCTGGGACAGCAGCTACGCCGTCGGCCTGCTCACCAACACCAGCGGCAACCTGCTCGACCCGAACGCCTGGGCCAAGACCGGGCCGCACTTCAAGTGGCACAGCGGAGTGAAGGCGAACGCGAGCTTCGTACCGGTCCAGACCCAGGACGGCACCGAGGACTGGTTCCTGTTCCACAGCAACACCGCGGGCTGCGATCCGCAACGGGTGCTGCGTGCCCAGCGGATGTTCTGGGATCCGGACGGCACACCCGTGCTGGGCTACCCGATCGCCGACGGTGTGCCGATCCAGGCGCCGAAGGGCGAGCTGGGCTCCGCCGGCTACCCGAACCCCTACCAGCAGGGCTGGGGCGACGCGTTCGGCGACCTGTCCGAGGGCGATACCAGCCACGGCCGCCGCGTCGGCAGCTGGACGGTCGTGAGCCCGGCGGAGGCGCGCGTGACGGGGTACGGCGGCACGGCGTGGACGCAGCTGTTCCGCGCCGCCAACCCCACCTACGAGACCTACACCGTCTCGGTCGACGTGCAGTGGACGGGGACGGGCACGACGTCGGCGTTCCCGAAGTACGGCCTGCACGCGTCGTACGACGATCGGAACAACAACGTCCAGGTGTTCGTCGACCGCAAGTACATGGTGCTGGCGACGCACGCGGTCGTGCAGGGCACCGAGGCGGTTTGGCAGAACGCGCCGCTGCCCGCCGGCTTCGACCCGGCGGCGTGGCACAACCTGCGGGTCCGCAAGAACGGCGCGACGTACCAGTTCTACCTGGACGGCGCTCTGCTGCAGACCCGCACGTTCACCGGCGGCTTCCCGGTGCTGCTCAACGGGCAGGTCGGGCTCGTCACCGAGGACACGACGGCGAACTACCGCAACCTGAGGGTCTACGACACCTGGTAGAAACGTGCGCTGTGCGCCGCATCTGGATCGTTGTGCTGTCGTTGCTGGCGATCGCCGGCTGTGCCGGGCAAGGGCGTGGCCAGGAGACGTGGGTCTACCAGCTCGCGGGCTACTCCGGCGGGCGTCTGGACGAGGTGGCAGGGGCCCCGGGCGACTATGCCGTGATCGACCTCGCGCTGGTGCCCGGCGAGACCCGCGACAGCCTGGCCGGCCGGATGACGGCGCTGATCGTGCGGGCGAGTGAGTACGCCAAGCAGCGCCGGCCGGGCTTCCTGATCGTGCCGCAGAACAGCCCGGAGCTGCGCCACCAGCCGGGCTACCTGGCCGCGATCGACGGGATCGGGGTGGAGGACCTGTTCTTCCGCGCCCACGACCAGCCCTGCCGCGAGGACTGGTGCGCCGAGAACCTGGCGAACGTCCGCGCGCTGAAAGCCGCCGGTAAGTTCGTCCTCGCCGTCGACTACGCGAAGCGGCCGGAGAACGTCGAGCAGGCGTGCGCCCGCTATCGGGAGGAAGGCTTCGCCGGCTACGTGTCGACGGTGGACCTGGACCGGGTGTCGGCAGGGTGCGGCTGAGATGGCCGCTCGTAAACCTCAAGAACGGGTCAGCGGCGTGCTGCTGATCGGGTCTGCGCGCCGCGCAGGAGCCAGGGGCGGGTCCAGCGTTTGAGGCGGGGCATCAGCACCCACGTCAGGAAGGCCGTCAGCAGCAGCGAGTTGACCACCAGCATCAGCGGCAACGGCAGCCCCGGAAACAACAGGCGAAACGCCGTCGACAACACCAGCAGGACCGGGAAGACCGAAAGCCACGTGATCAGGAACGTCTTCCACCGCGGCGAGGTGTCGGACCCCGGCACGGTGAACCACGCGATGTGGTCACGCTCGGTCGTGCGCTGCTGCTCCGACAGCTCGTCCCCACGACGGATCAGCTCCTTGCGACGCGAGGAGTTCTCCCAGGCCGACAGGTGCTCCGGAGTGTCGAACCGGTAGACGAGCTGGTTCAACCCCTGCTCGTCGTGCAGTCGTACGCCGCCCAGGTGGCCGGGGAACTCCGCTGCGGCCGCGTCGACCTCGTCCGCCCACGCGGCGAACGCCCGCTCCTTTCCTGGACGCACGACGCGAGTCACCACGACGGTCACCGGTTCGTCGGTCATGCCAGGAACTCCATCAGCTCCCGCAGGAGGAAGTCGGGATTCTCCTCCGGCGTCCAGTGGCCTCCGCCGGGCACGACCCGGCTGGTCACGTCCTCGGCGAGCTGCCCGGCCATCTCTCCGATCAGCGTGCCGTTGTCCAGTTCGCCGCCCATCGCCAGCACCGGCATCGGCAGCTTGTTGCTCACGAAGTCCGCGAACCGTACCTCGTCGGCCTCGAACGCGCGGTACAGCTCGAAGCCCGCACGCAGCGCACCCGGCTGGGCGTAAGCCGCCGCGTACACGGCCAGGTCGTCGTCAGTGATCGCTCCGGCCACCTTCGTGCGTTCGCGGTAGAACGTCGACAGGTAGGCGTACTCCCGGCCGCCGACCAGCAGCTCGGCGACATCCCGCTGCCGGTGCAGCCCGAAGTGCCAGGTCTGCGGGTCCTGTTTGGCCTGCTCCCAGGCCGGCGTGCCGGGCACCGGTACGTCGAGCATCGTCAACGACCTCACGCGTTCCGGCCACTGCGCGGCGAGTGCGTACGCCACCATCAGGCCGATGTCCCGTGCGACCAGGTGCACGCGGTCGAGGCCGAGCCGATCCAGCAGCTGGCGTACGTCCTGCGCCATCGTCGCCTTGTCGTATCCGCCGGGCGGCCGGCTGGAGTCGCCCGCGCCGCGATAGTCGACGGCGATCGTGTGCTGGCCGGCGTCTGCCAGCGCGGGCAGGACCTTTCGCCATGCGTACCAGGTCTGCGGCCAGCCGTGCAGCAGCAGGACAGGTACGCCGTCGGCGGGCCCGCCGGCCACCATGTGCAGCCGCACCTCGTCGACGTCGGTGAAGTGGTGGCTGAACGTGTCGTACAGCCCGGTTGGCAGCGTTCGGCCGTCGCCGATCATGCGAAACACCTCATATCGCCGCGTACCCCGTGACAGCTTTCTCACGCGTTGTCGATCCGGACGAGTCCTACCCTGCCCGTGGCACCCGGCGCATACGCTTGACCACAACGGGGATCGACCGTCCTTGAGGTCATACGGGCTCGGGGAGGCACCCATGGAGCCGGACAACAGTTTCCGGGAGTTCGTCGACGCGCGGGGCGCGACCCTGTCGCGCGCCGCCTACCTGCTCGCCGGTGAGCAGACTGTTGCCCGAGACCTGCTGCGGGGTGCTCTCGCCAAGGCGCTCAAACAGTGGGACCGGCTGCGCGACGGAGGCGATCCGGACGACTTCGTACGCCAGACCATGCTGTCCGCGACCTGGCTGTGGTGGCGCCACCCGCGCCGGCCCGGCGAGTTCGCGACGGCTGTCCTGCCCGATCACCCGGTCGAGGACGCCGAGGCGCCCGACATCCTGCCCAACGCCGTCCTCGCAGCGATCCTGCCGCGGCTGCGGCGCCGCCAGCGCGTCGTGCTCTACCTCAGGTTCGGCGAGGACGTGCCGGTGCCCGAGACCGCGCGCCTGCTCAGTTCCTCCTCCGACAAGGTCGCCACGTACACAAGGTCGGCGATCCGGCGCTGCCGCGAGCTGGCCCCCGGCGTACTCCCCGTGCCCGACCACGACGAGCCCGACATGTGGCCGGAATACCGCCGGTTCGCCGACTCGATCACCAGCTTCGCCGCCGCCGACGACGCGATGGTCGCGATCGGCCGCAACCGCCGGGTCGGCGCGGCGATCGCGGCCGTGCCGCTCGTGCTGATCCTGGTCGTCGTGGCCGGCGCGCTGTTGGACGGCGGTTTCCGTTCACCCGGCGACTCCACCGGGGGTGAGTTGCGGGCGTTCGGCCCCGTCCGTCAGTTGCCGAGTCCCGACCCGACGCCGCTGGTGCCGATCGACGTCTGGCGCCGCCCCGAGAACGAGCCGGTGCCCACCGGCACGCTGATCGAGGGCGAGCGCAGTGGCTGTGGCTACTACGACGGCTGCCACCTCTACCTCCGTACCCGGGAAGGTGTCCGGATCTCCGTCGAGTCGCTGCTGCCCGGCCTGTCGCGGCGCTGGACGCCGATCGGGCTGCACGGCGCCACCTGGTCACCGAACGGCGTGTGGTTCGGGTTGGCCCGGAGCCAGACGTATGAGTTCCACAACTTCTCCAACGGCGACCTGGTGCGGCTGCCGACCGGCCCGTCGCAGTCGTTCTGGGAGCCGATCGGCTGGTCGGCCGACTCGAGCGAGGCGTACCTCATACGGGTCGAGGACGACCGGCTGGCGGAGTACTTCGTCTTCGACGCCGAGCGCGGCGGCTACAGGAGCTTCCGGCCTGACAACGACTTCACGCTGCGACCGGTCGGCGTCGGACGCGGCGGCTCGCTGCTGGTCGCCGACCCGATCAAGGGCACCGCACCGCCGACGGGCAAGTTCAAGGTGTGGTCGCTCGACATCAAGAACTACGCCGATCAGCCGCCCGGAAGCTTGATCGGCACTCCGTTCACGCTCGATGTGAGCAAGCACCTTCGCAAGGGCGAGACGATCATCGGGCCGAGCGGCGTACCCAAGGTCATCCGGCCGGTGCTCGGCGACAACGCGCGCGCGTGGGTGACGGTGTTCAAGGAGGAGCGGAGCCTGGTGGTGCCGGTCGCCGTCCTGCACCTGGCCAACGACGACACCCAGACGGCCCGCATCGAGCTGCCGCGCGACGAGCAGGAGGGCAACTGGAGGTTGCTGGGGGCGCTCGGAAGTGGCATCGCGATGCTGCACGAACCGCTGCAGGGGGATTCCGAGATTGTTCTGTTCAACGGGCTGGGCCGGCAGTCCGTGCAATACGTTCCGGAGAGCAGCGATGTGCTGCTTCCGGGCATGTCGTACTAGTTCATGGCTAGCGTCTTCAGCGCATGACCTCACGGTGGGTCGAGACAGACGAATTTTTTGAGTGATTCCAGAATAAGACGTTAGGGTGATGACATGGCTCCGACCGATGGCCAGTCGCGGGAACGCGACGTCGACCTCTTGCGCTCGCGTGGACTGCGCGTGACCGCGCCGAGGCTGGCCGTGCTCGAAGCGCTGGTCGAGAAGTCCCACCTGGCGGCCGACGAAGTGGCGACGAAGGTACGAGCCGCGCACGGCTCGGTCTCGACCCAGGCCGTCTACGACGTTCTGCACACGCTCACCGCGGCCGGCCTGCTGCGGGCGATCGAGCCCGCCGGCAGCTCGACGCGGTACGAACGCAGGGTGGGCGACAACCATCACCATCTCGTCTGCCGCGCCTGCGGCACGGTCCGTGATGTTCAGTGCGTCGTGGGCTGGGCGCCCTGCCTGGACCCGTCCGACACCGTGGGTTTCGAGGTCGACGAAGCCGAGATCACGTTCTGGGGCACCTGCCCGGACTGCGCGGAGAGCACGGCGCACGCCAAGGCCACACCGCTCGGCTCGAAGTAGTTTCGACCTAACCCGACCTCTCGCCGCTCTTCCGGCCGCTCCACCCTCCTCCGGCCCGATCGTTGTCCCATCCGGCCTGTCTCGACCGCGCGCCGCGGACCGCGCCGGCATCCGCGGCGTCGTCGCGGAGTTGTCCGGCGCGCCCCCGGGCTGGGCGTCCTAGTCCGCGACGCCGATGGTCTGGTGGATGGATTCCGGTTGGTCGAGCGCGTGGAGCATCAGATGTGCGACGTCTGCCCGGGAGATGACGAGTCCACGCCGGACGTTTCGGCCGTACGCCGTCCGGTACGCACCAGTCAACGGCTTGTCGGTCAGGCGTGGTGGCCGCACCACCGTCCAGTCCAGGTGGCTGTCGCGGACGATGGCCTCCATCAGCGCGAGGTCGGCGTAGTGCTTGCGGAGGAGGGATTTCGTCAACGGGGCAAGGAAGTTCCGCATGAAGAACCCGTCGCCTGGGTCGTGCTTCGGCGGATCAGGCCGGCCCGGCGATCCCACGGTGCCGACCGGTGAGGCGCTCACCACGACGAGGCGCCGCACGCCCACCGACCGCATGGCGGTGATGATTGCCCGGGTGCCGCGGGAGGCGACGCCCGCGCCGGCCAACGACCGTGGGCCGAGCCCCGACAGCACCGCGTCGGCGCCAGTGACAGCCGACTCGAGCGCGACCTCGTCGGGAGCCGACAGGTCCGCCCGGACCGCTTCGACTTTCACCGCGAGCTTGCCGGGATCGCGGACGACGGCGGTGACGTCGTGACCGGCTTCGACGGCCTGTTCGAGGAGCTGGCGTCCGATCCCGCCGGTGGCCGCGACGATGGTGAGCTTCATGGCAGGAACGCCTTCGTGTTCTCCGCCGCCCACTCGGCGAACGTGAGCGCGGGCCGGCCGAGGACGTCGCGGACCGTCGTCGTGGAAGGCCCTGGCTGGGCGAGGCACTGGGCGAGGTAGCCGAGCATCCGGTCGGGAACCTCGTCCGGCACGCCCTGAGCGAGCATCGCGGCGCGTACCTGCTCGGGCGGGACTTCCTCCCACCGCAGCGACCTGCCGACGGCCTCGCCGATGACGCGGACCTGGTCGCGCTGGGAGAGCGACTCGGGTCCGGTGAGGGCGTACGAGCGGCCGGCATGGCCGTCGTCCAGCAGGGCGGCGGCCGCGACCGCGGCGATGTCGCGTTCGTGGATCGGCGAGACGGCGGCGTCGCCGTACGCGCCGCGCACGACGTCGCCCGCGCGGACCTGTGGCGCCCAGACCAGGCTGTTGGTGGCGTACTGCGCCGAACGCAGGAACGTCCACTGCAGGCCGGAGTCCTTGGCGGCGTCCTCCGCGGCCCGGAACGCGTCGGAGAACCGGCGGTAGCCGCCGCCGTACTCGACGGTGACGGCCGACAGCACGGCCACCCGCTTGGCCCCGTGGTCGGCCGCAAGCCGGAGCAGTTCCGGGATCCGCGCTCCGGCGGCGCGCGGGCTGAGCAGGACCCCGTCGATGTCGGGCAGGCCGCCTGCGAGCGTGGCGGGCTGGGACGGATCGCCGCGTACGAGCAGCGCCTGCGCGGGCAGGTCCGCGGCACCAGGGTCGCGGGTGACGGCCGCCACCTCATGCCCGCCGGCGAGCAGGAGCCGGACCGCTTCGCGGCCGACGGGCCCGGTGGCACCGGTGATCAAGATCATCAGGAACCTCTTCCTCTATGGTTTGTTCAGAATCCCATATAGTACGAGGTTCAAACAATATGACTTCCGTAACATCTGGCCGAGAACGCAGGCGGGTGACCACGGCGATCAAGGAGTCGCTGCGGGAACTGTCGATCCAGCTGTCGCTGCTGAACCATCAGGTCAGCACGCGGATCGAGCTGAACGACGTCGACTTCGGCTGCCTGGACCTGATCAACCGGCACGGCCCGCTGGGCGCGAAGGCGCTGGCTCGCCGCGCCGGCCTGCATCCGGCCACGGTGACGGGGATCCTCGACCGGCTGGAGCGGGGCGGCTGGATCGTGCGCGAGCGCGACCCCGCGGATCGCCGGGCCGTGCTGATCCGGGCGTTGCGCGACCGGAACGCCGAGGTCTACGGCCTCTACACCGGCATGAACACGTCGGTGGACGGCATCCTCGCCGGCTACAGCGACGCCGAACTGGAGGTCATCGCCGGCTTCCTGCTGCGTACGAAGGACGCCGGGGAGGGCGCGGTGGCGGAGTTCTCGGACGAGTGATCTACGCGCCGGGCCTGGGTCGTCCGAAGAACAGCACGTAACCGTCGTGGTCGGCGAGCTCGAACCCGCGCAGCCCGTCGCTCGTGTCGGCGAGCGGCTCGGTGAATGTCACGCCGCGCTCGGCCAGCTCGGCTGCCAGCGCGTCGGGATCGGCGACGTGGACGTAGGCGTCCCAACGGGCGTGCTGGTGCCGCTCGTGGTTGGGCAGCGCGAGCACCTCGTCGGCGACGGCCTTCAGCATGAGCTGCGCGCCGTCCCGCGCGACGATCGCGAAGTACGGATCGGGTTGCGGGCCGAGATAGGTGACCTCGAAGCCCAGCCGATCGCGGTAGAACGCCGCGGCGGGCTCGACCTCGCTCACCACGAACAGGGGAGAGATCGCGCCGAGCGTGGCGCGTACCGGTGCCGAAGTCGGTGCGGCTGCCATGGCAGCTCCCTTCGCCGGGAAGTTGGACCTCAGCCTAGGGCACGTACGTCCACCTTCAAGCCAGCGTCGCGGAGGAGGCGCAACGTCAGGGCGCGCTCTGCTCGCAGGTAGGCGGCCAACGTCTCGAGGTCGTGCACCGGTCGCTTGGTGGCGTAGCCCGCGACCTTCTCCACGAGCCGGTCCAGCCAGCCCGGCCCCTCCCGATCGCCGGCCCGGCGCAGCGCCGTCAGCGGATCGCCGTCGAGGTAGAGGATCTCGAAGTCGACCGGCTCCAACACTGCCCGAAGCGACGCCAGGAACCCGGCCGCCGCCTGCTCGCTCATCCCGAACGCGAACAGCGACGGCAGGTACGGCATCAGCGCGTCGGCGATGGCGACGTCGTACCCCTCGGCCAGCAGCCACCCGACATAGGCCCGCGTGCTGGACAGGAACAGCTCCGGCGGCACCGACCCCTCGCGCTGGTACGACTCCCACACCGGCGCGAAGGCCGCCCGCGTACGGATCTCCTTCTCCTCGAAGTGATCGACCCGCAGGCCCTCGGCTGCGAAGCCGCGGTGCAGGCGCTCGCACTCCGTCGACTTGCCGACGCCGGGGGAGGAGCCGAGCACCGCGATCAGGCGGACCATGTGGCCGCCGGAGGCACTAGTTCGAACGACCTAGGACCCGGCCATCCGCAGCCCGATGTACGCGACGCCCTTGGTTCGTACCTTCCAAGCATGACGACCATCTTGGAGCCTGAGTCGCGGACCATGACACCGGCACCGGCACCGACACCGGCACCCGCCCAGACTCCTGCACCCAAACGGCGGGCCCTCAGCGCCGCCCTCGTCGCGCTCAGCACGCTGATCGCCCTGGAGTACCTCGCGGTCACCACCGCGATGCCGGTCATCGCCGCGGACCTCGACGGTTTCGCCCTGTACGGCCTGGCCTTCTCCGGCGCGATGGCCGCCGCCGTCTTCGCCACAGTCCTCGGCGGCCCGTGGGGAGACGTACGCGGACCGGCCGAGCCCACCTGGATCGGCGTCGGCACGTTCGTCGCCGGCCTCGTGACGGCCGGCCTCGCGCCGAACCTGGCCGTGTTCCTCGCAGGCAGGCTCCTCCAGGGCTTCGGCGGCAGCCTGTTCGTCGTCGCGATGTACTTGCTGGTCGCCCGCGTCTACCCGGCCGAGCTGCACCCCAAGGTGTTCTCGCTGCTCGCCACCGCCTGGGTCGTTCCCTCGATGGCCGGTCCCGCGCTGATCGGCCTGGTCGCCGAGCACCTCGGCTGGCGCTGGGTGTTCCTCGGCGTCGCGGTCCTGGCCGTACCCGCCATGTACGTCCTGGCCAGGGGCCTGAAGGGCCAGCCGATCGCCGGTGGCCAGGCCACCCGGGTGCCAGGTCTCGCCCGACGCCTCGCCTGGGCCGCGGTCGCCGCCGTCGGCGCCGCCGCGATGCAGCTCGGCTCCGGTACGGAGACGGGCGGCGCCGCTCTCCCCGTCCTCCTGGCCGGGGCGGCGGCCCTGGCCGTCGCACTCCCGCGCCTGCTCCCCGAGCGCACCCTCCGCGCCGCCCGCGGCCTCCCCGCCGTCGTACTCCTGCGTGGCCTCGTCGCCGGCGCGTTCATCGCTGCTGAGGTACTGGTCCCGCTCATGCTCGTCGAGCAGCATCACCTCTCCCCGACGCTGGCCGGCGTCGCGCTCACCGGCGGCGCGCTGTCGTGGTCCGCCGCCTCCGCCGTCCAGGGCCGCGGCTGGGTCAGCCGCCCGTTCGCCCTGACGGGAGGCGCCGCGTTCGTCACGGCCGGCATCACGTTGATGGGCCTGGTCTCCCTCGGCGCGATCCCCACGCCGGTCGCCTACGCCTCCTGGATCCTCGCCGGCTTCGGCATCGGCATGGTCTACCCCACACTGTCCGTCCGCACCCTGGAGCTGTCGGAGGCGGGCCAGCAGGGCCGGAACAGCTCGTCGCTGCAGGTCGGAGAGCAGATGTTCACCGTCGTCGGCGTCGCCGTCACCACAGCCCTCTTCACAGCGGGCGGCATGTTCCTCCTGCCGTTCGCCGTGGCAGCCCTGCTCGGCTTGATCGGCGTCCTGATGGGGAAGAGGTCGTACGCGTGAGCGACCTCACCAGACCGGGCATCACGGGCATCGCGCTCGACTCCAGCCTCCGCGGCTACGAGCAGGCGCTCGCCGTCGCCGACCTCGCCGACCACGAGCACATCGACCTCGTGACCGCCCCCGACCACCCCTATCTCCCGCGTGAGCTGGAGGTGTGGACGTTCCTCACCACCGTCGCCGCCCGCACCCAGCGAGTCTCCGTCGGCACGAACGTCGCCTCGGCCGCCCTCCGTCCGGCCCCGATGCTCGCCAAAGCGGCGGCCACCCTGCAGGTCATCAGCGGCGGCCGCACCGCCCTCGGCGTCGGCGCGGGCGGCCCGCTGGACCAGGTCAACACGTTCCTCCCGGCCGAGCTGACCGTCAAGGAGTCGGTCACCGCGCTCGAGGAGGCCCTCCACGTGCTCAAGACCACCGCTCACCCAGGCGGCCCCGACCCGCTCCGGATCGAAGGCCGGCACCACCGGATCGAGGGCGCCCGGTTCGGCCCGCAGCCCGACCGGCCGGTGCCGCTCTGGGTCGGCTCGTTCGCACCCCGCACGCTGCACCTCACCGGCCAGTACGCCGACGGGTGGCTCCCCACCAACCTCTACCTCGACCTCGCCGACGTCCCGGACATGCAGGCGCGGATCGACCGCGCCGCCCACCGGGCGGGCCGCGACCCGGCATGTATACGCCGCGTGTTCAACGTCATGGGCACCATCACCGATGACACCGACGACGCAGACCGGACGGCCAGAGAGAACGGCCGCCGCCTGACCGGCCCGCCCGGGCACTGGGTCGAGGCGCTCACCGACTACCACCAGCGGCTGGGCTTCGACGGCTTCGTCTTCTGGCCGATCGCCGGCGATCCGCTGGCCCAGGCGCAGCGGTTCGTCAAGGAGGTTCGGCCAGAGCTCCCCGGCGTGTTCCAGCCGGCTTGCTGATCGGAAACTCCTTGTAACTAAGCGATGTGCGCCGAATCGGCGACCCGCCCGGGAAAGTTCTTTCCGGTTCCGGCGTTGGCGGCATGTCGCCTCGGACGTCGTTCGAACGGCCCCTAAAGTTGTCCTCCCGGTCTGCGTCCGCCACCTGCCGAGGGGAGTACCCGACAGTGCCCGACTCATTCGTCCACCTCCACGTACACACCGAGTACTCCATGCTCGACGGCGCCGCCAAGAACAGCAAGCTCTTCGCGGAGGTGGAACGACAGGGCATGCCCGCTGTTGCCATGAGTGACCACGGCAACATGTTCGGGGCCTACGAGTTCTTCCAGACCGCGAAGAAGACCTCCGTCAAGCCGATCATCGGCATCGAGGCCTACGTCGCGCCCGAGTCGCGCTTCCACAAGAAGCCGGTGTTCTGGGCCAACGCCGGCGGCGGCCGCAACAACGACGACAGCACGGAGGGTGGCAAGGACGTCTCGGGTGGCGGCCGCTACACCCACATGACCATGTGGGCCACCGACGCGGGCGGCTTACGCAACCTCTTCCGGCTGTCCTCGCTGGCGAGCTACGAGGGCTACTACGGCAAGCCGCGGATGGACCGCGAACTGCTCGAGACGCATGCCAAGGGCATCATCGCCACCACCGGCTGCCCCTCGGGCGAGGTCCAGACCCGCTTACGGCTCGGCCAGTACGACGAGGCGATCAAGGCCGCTTCCTACTACCAGGACCTCTTCGGCAAGGAAAACTACTTCCTCGAGCTGATGGACCACGGTCTCGGCATCGAGCGCGACGTACGCCAGGACCTCCTGAAGATCGCCAGGGAGCTCAGCATCCCGCTGCTGGCCACCAACGACTCCCACTACGTCACCGAGGACCAGTCCGACGCCCACGACAGCCTGCTGTGCGTCGGCGTGGGCAAGAACAAGGACGACCCCAACCGCTTCAAGTTCAACGGCTCGGGCTACTACATCAAGACCGCCGAGCAGATGCGGGACCTCTTCAAGGAGCTCCCGGAGGCCTGCACCAACACGCTGGCGATCGCCGAGCGGATCGGCGACTACAGCGAGGTCTTCGACTACGTCGACCGGATGCCGCAGTTCGACGTCCCCGAGGGCGAGACCCAGACCTCCTGGCTGCGCAAGGAGGTCGACAAGGGCATCCAGCTCCGCTACGGCGACAGTCCGAGCCAGGAGGTTCTCGACCGGGTCGAGAAGGAGTTCAGCGTCATCAGCCCGATGGGCTTCGACTCCTACTTCCTCGTGGTCGCCGACATCTGCCGGTACGCCAGGGAGAACGGCATCCCGGTCGGCCCGGGCCGTGGTTCGGCCACCGGCTCGATCGTCGCGTACGCCACCCGCATCACCGAGCTCTGCCCGCTCGAGCACAACCTGCTGTTCGAGCGCTTCCTCAACCCCGAGCGGATCAGCCCTCCCGACGTCGACCTCGACTTCGACGACCGCCAGCGCGACCAGATGGTGCGCTACGTCACCGACAAGTACGGCGCCGAATACACCGCACAGGTCAACACGTTCGGCACGATCAAGGCGAAGGCCGCCGTCAAGGACGCTTCCCGCATCCTCGGCTACCCCTTCGCCGTGGGCGACCGGATCAGCAAGGCGATGCCGCCCGACGTGATGGGCAAGGGCATGCCGCTGTCGGGCATGTTCGACCCCGAGCACCCGCGTTACACCGAGGCCGGCGAGATCCGCACGCTGTACGAAACCGATCCCGACGTCAAGAAGGTGATCGACACCGCGCGCGGCATCGAGGGCCTGATCCGCGGCACCGGCGTGCACGCTGCCGCGGTCATCCTGTCGTCGGCTCCACTGCTCGACCTGATCCCGCTGCACCGGCGTGACAAAGACGGCGTGATCATCACCGGGTTCGACTATCCGTCTTGTGAAGACATGGGTCTGATCAAGATGGACTTCCTGGGCCTGCGCAACCTCGGCATCATCGACCACGCGATCAAGGTCATCAAGGACAACCGGGGTATCGAGCTCGACACCGAGACGATCGCGCTCGACGACGAGAAGACCTACAAGCTGCTCGGCCGCGGCGACACCCTCGGGGTGTTCCAGCTCGACGGCGGGCCGATGCGCAACCTCCTGAAGCTGATGGAGCCGGACCGATTCGAGGACATCGCGGCTGTGCTCGCGCTGTACCGCCCGGGTCCGATGGCCGCCAACGCGCACATCAACTACGCCGAGCGCAAGAACAAGCGCCAGGAAATCTCCCCGATCCACCCGGAGCTGGAGAAGGCGCTCGAGCCGATCCTCGGCACCACCTACCACCTGCTGGTCTACCAAGAGCAGATCATGGCGGTGGCCCGGGAGCTGGCCGGCTACAGCCTCGGCGGCGCGGATGTCCTGCGCCGGGCGATGGGCAAGAAGAAGAAGGAGATCCTGGAGGCCTCCTTCGCCGAGTTCCAGCAGGGCATGCGCAACAACGGCTACTCCGACGAGGCCATCAAGGCCCTGTGGGACGTCATGTTGCCGTTCTCCGGTTATGCCTTCAACAAGTCCCACACCGCCGGTTACGGGCTCGTCTCCTACTGGACCGCCTACCTCAAGGCCAACTACCCCGCCGAATACATGGCGGCGCTCCTGACGTCGGTCGACGACGACAAGGACAAGATGGCGGTCTACCTCGCCGATGCGCGCAAGATCGGCATCAAGGTGCTGCAGCCCGACATCAACGAGTCGGTCGCCGACTTCACCGCCGTCGGCGACGACGTGCGCTTCGGGCTGAAGGCCGTCCGCAACGTCGGCGCCAACGTCATCGAGTCGCTGGTCGCCACCCGTGAGGCCAAGGGCAAGTTCACGTCGTTCTCCGACTTCCTGTCCAAGGTCGAGGTCACGGTCTGCAACAAGCGCGTGATCGAGTCGCTGATCAAGGCCGGCGCGTTCGACTCGCTCGGCCACAGGCGCGCGTCGCTGCTGGCCTGCCACGAGCAGGCGGTCGACGCTGTGGTCGACGTCAAGCGCGCCGAGCAGCACGGCCAGTACGACCTGTTCGCCGCGTTCGAGGCCGAGGGTGACGACGAGCCGACGTCGCAGTTCGGCGTCGAGGTCGACGAGACGATCGAGGAGTGGCCGCGCAAGCAGTTGCTGGCGCAGGAACGCGACATGCTCGGCCTGTACGTCTCCGCCCACCCGCTCGACGGCGCCGAGTCGATCCTGGCCCGCAACCGCGACATCCGGATCGTCGACCTGCTCGGTGGCGAACGTACCGAGGGCGAGGTCCGGATCGCCGGCATGATCACCAAGGTCGACCGGCGGATCAACAAGAAGGGCGACCCCTGGGCGATCGTCACGATCGAGGACCTCGACGGTGGTGTCGAGGTGCTGTTCTTCCCCTCGACCTACCTCCTGTGCAGCCAGCAGCTGATGGACGACGCCGTGGTCACGGTCAAGGGCCGGGTCAACGAGCGCGACGGCGCGATCAGCATCTTCGGGCAGGAGCTCGCGCCACTCGACATCTCCAACGCCGAGAACTCCTCGTTCGCGCCGGTGATCGTGACGCTGCGGGCGGCCCAGGTGACGCCGGCGCTGGTCGCCGAGATCAAGGCGATCATGCAGGACCACAAGGGCGAGAACCCGATTCAGATCCACATGCAGCAGGTGCAGGGTGGCCTGCTGAAGTTCGCGCTGCCCGACTGGCGAGTCAACGCCGACACCGCGTTCATGGGCGACATGAAGCAGTTGCTCGGCCCGTCGGCCATCCAAATGTGATCAGGGTCTGAGGTGGGTTGACGCAGAAGCCAACAGGTGGTGAGCCGCCGGTCGTCGAGATCGGCGGCCCGCTGCCGTGTGAGCGCTGTTACCTGCGGATCGGGCTGATGTCGGCCTCGATCCCGCGAGCCGGCGTCGACGGCCGCCACACCGTCGTCCTCTGCCCCTCCTGCGACGCCGACGACGCGGCCGCGGGTCCGATCATCACGTTCTTCCTCGTACACGGCCGGATCAGTGACGAGACGGTCGAGGAGTTCAGCAAGCTGGCCCTGACCTGGACCCGCCAGCTGCGCCCGCCGGCCTACGACGAGCAGGCCTTCGAGGCCGACGTCGAGTCCTGGTACACCGGCGACTTCGACGACTCCTGGCGGTTCTAGCGGTTCGTTCGCTAGTCCCACCAGAACGACCACGTGGTCGCCTTGGTGAGCCAGATCGCGTAGTCCTCGAAGGTGAACGGCTCCTCGGCCTGCCAGAAGTTGTCCGGGCAGAAGAGGTAGTGCTCCATGCACAGCCGCCGCGCCTGCTCGATCGTGCGCGGCGGCCAGGGGACGGTGACGGTGAGCGTGCTGAACGCCAAGGTGGCGACGCGTACGCCGAACCGTTCCTGCCACGAGCGCACGACGATGGCCGGCTCCTGGTAGGAGTCGGCGTACCATCCGGAGGCGGTCAGCGCGGCACCGCCGTCCGGGGCGGTGACCAGGCCGAGGTACGGCCCGTGGTCGCTGCCCGTCAGGAGCTGTCGCATCCCTTCGGCCGTGCGTGCCACCGTGGCAGCGTGCTGGTCGGGGTCGACGTCCGACGTCACCGCGTCGGCGAGGCCGGGCCAGCTGGAGAACGGTCTCGGCCCGTAGCTGTCGCCGAGCGTGGACCATCCGTAGACCTCGTCGTGCTCCCATTCGTTCCACTGCTCGCGGAACATCCGATCGAGGTCGCCGGCCGGGGGAGTGGGTTCCGGCGTCAGCTCACCGCTCGCCCATGGCCGTAGTTTGCCGCGGTCCAGCATGCCGCCCAGCAGCAGCGGCCACGTCCCGGTCTTGGCGTGCTGGGCCAGGAGGTCGCCCCAGCGGCGGCCGGCCTCCCGTTCGTCCAGTGGATCGTTCGAGATCCACAGGCCGGCCTGGACCTGCCGGCCCGGTGGCATGCGCGCGTCCTCACCGGCCAGGTCACCGCAGCCGGCCAGCCCTGCCAAGGCCATCGCCCCCAGTCCCTTCAGCAGCAAACGACGTAGCACGTCGCTCACGACAACGCCCTCCCTCGTCGGCGAAGAGCGCAGCGTAGCGGAACTCAGGCCGGGAAGTACTCCGCCGAGACGCGGGTGACTTCGACGACGACATCGGCGGGGACTCCGGCCCGCCGGGCGGCCGCCCTGATCGCCTCGGCGGTCGGCGCCTCGTACACGCAGTAGAGCCGCAGCCGGTCGGAGGTAAGGAACGAGTACAGCCACGAAACCCCTTCGATCGTGTTGGCTTCCTCGATCAGCCGGAGCTGGTCGTCGTCTCTGGGGAGCCGTTCGGCGAAGTGACGTTCGATCATGAACAGGGGCATCTCAAGACCTTCCATCGTGGGTCAGGCCCCGGCGGTGAGCGTAGGACGTGGCGTCGGTGCGGTTGGTGCACCCGGTCTTGCGGAGGATGTGACGGATGTGGTTGGCGACCGTGTGCTCGCTGATGTACAGCCGCGCACCGATCTCGCGGTTGCTCTGCCCGCCGGCCACCAGGCGCAGGACGTCGATCTCCCTGGCGGACAACGCGTCCGGCCCGGTGCCGGCCGCCGGCGACGTGGAGACAAGCGCGCCGAGCTTGCGGGCCAGCGCCACGAGCCCGTGGCGTTCGGCCAGCCGCCCGGCCAGGGCGGCCAGCTCGCTCGCCCGCTCGTGATCCCCGGCGGCCTTACGGCGCAGCAGCATGCGCGCGTACTGGTGGGCGGTGTGAGCCGTCCAGGTGTGTGCGCCCATCCGCTGGTTCAACGCGAGCGCTCGCTCGAAATGTGCCTCGGCCTTGGCGTAGTCGCGGTTGACCGTCGCCAGCATGCCGAGGTAACGGTCGGCGGCGCCGTAGCAGGCCGCCAGCTGCCCGATCCGTACGATGCCGCCGCCGAGGCCGGAAAGCTCGCGATACAACGACGTCGCGAGCTCCGGGAGTTGCAGCACCGCGCAGGCGTCGGCGAGATAGGTGGTGCCGGCCAGCCGGATCGCGTCCAGCACGTCGTGGTCACCGGTTGCCGGCAACAGCCGATCAACCAGCGCACGTGCCTTGTCGTGCATCCCGATCTCCGCCAGCAGCGCGATCAGCCCAGGCGTCCAAGCCGTACTGTCGGGGCTGTCCGCCAGCCGCTGGAGTACGGGGTGCAGCTCGGCGAGCTGGTCCAGTTCGCGCTTGACCCCGAACATCTGGATGCCGAACACCGCCGACCGCGAACCGTCGAGCTGCTGGATGAGCGAGTGGGAGCGGAGCGCCATCTCCTCCGCTTCGGCCAGCCGGCCGCCGCACAACGCCAGCGCCGATCCCAGCAGCTCGGCGACGTAACGGATGAACGGCTGCCGGGTCTGCGCCGCGGTGCTTCGCATCTCACCGACCTGCCGCCAGGCACCGGCGAGGTCGAACAGCTCGAGGTACGGGACGGTGCTCAGCCCGAGCGTGTGGCAGACGAGCTCCAGGTCACCGAGCTCGCGGCAGATCTCACCTGCCTCGTGCACCATTCGGAGCACGTCCGAACGCGGGATCCGGCCGCGCTGGAAGTAGGAGTGAGCCAGAGCCAGGGCGAGCGCCCGGCGATCGCCGGCCGTTCGTGCGACCCGCACGGCCTCTTCCCACACGCGGTAGGCGCGGTCGGTGTTGCCCTGGTACGCAAGGGCGCGCGTGAGCCCGGCCAGGGCTCTGGCCCGCAACGGCGAGCTGGTGTCGCCTGACGCCGCCAACGCGGACACTGCCTCGTCGAGCAGGCGAACCGAGTCGTGCTGGGCGATCGCCGGCCGGAAGCAGGCGTCCTCGAACGCCACCGCGGCCTCGGCGAGCAGTTCGGCGTCGCCCTGCCGGCGGGCGTACGCGGCGGCGGATCCGAACGCCTCCAACGCATCCCGGACGCGTCCCGCGCGATAGCGCGCGGATCCGAGGTCGAACTGAACCCGCGCCCGCTGCCGCCCGTCGTGGATGCCGAGGTCGAGCGCGGCGGTCAGGTGGTCGGCGGCCTCCTGGTGCGCGAAGGACTCCATCGCTTCCGTGGCCGCGCGCAGGTGGTAGGTGATAGCTCGCTCGCCCCCACCGACGGCGGCGGCCACGGAGAAGTGATGAGCGAGCTGCGCGAGCTGCCCGGCCCGGAGCGGCTCGACCGACTCCAGGGCCTCGCCAACGGCGAGGTGCAGCCGGGCTCGCCGCAGGCCGGTCAGGCGGCCGTACAGAGTCAGGCGAACCAGCTCGTGCGCGAACCGGTAGAGGCCGGGCCGGCCGGGGACCTCGACGAGCATCCCGCACTGGAGGACGAGTTCGAGCGGAGCACCGAGCGTGTGGACGGACAACCCGGACACGCGACCGAGCACCTCGAGATCGAACTCCGGGCCGATCACGGAGGCGGTTTCCAGCAACGACACGGCCTCGGGGGAGAGCCGCGCCAGGCGTTGTCCGACCACATCGCATACACCGCTCGGGCTCTCGAGCTCCGCGAGCGGCCGGACCAGCCGGACGTCTCCGGCGCTCGTTTCCACGAAGCCGAGCTCGATCAGGGCTCGCCAGAGCTCCCCGAGCAGGAACGGGTTGCCGGACGTCAACCGCGCCAGCTCGCCGGCCAGTTCGACCAGAGCGGGAGTCTGCTCGGCGCCTGTCGTCGCGTGCAGGAGCTCCACCACGTCGTCCTCCACGAGTCCGCGCAGCCGGACCTCGCGCAGTCCTTCGGTCCGGCGGACGTCGGCCAGCGCGTCGAGGAACCCGGGCCGGACGTCGGGCTCGGACTCGCGAATCGTCGCCAGGAGCAGGATGGGCGCCCGCGCACAGGTGCGGGCCAGCTGCCGGAACAGGTGCAGTGAGGGTACGTCCGCCCAGTGCACGTCGTCGAGGACCAGGAGGACGGCGTGGCCGGAGCCGACACCGGTGAGCAGTTCGGCGACCGCCAGGTGGAGCCGGTGCCGGCGGGTGTCCGGATCGGCTGTCTCGGGCTCGGGCAGCTCGCCGACCCGGGCCGCGAGTCCGGGCAGCAGGCGGCGTAGTTCTCCGGCGTTCGGTCCGAGCGAAGCGGAGAGTGTCGTGGTGTCCAGCCGTTCGACAAGAGTGTTCAGTAGTTCGACGAACGGTTGGTAGGGCGCGCCTGCCACCGCGTCGCACGCGCCGTAGAGCACCAGGAGATCGCCTTCGGCGGCGGCGTTGGCGAGCTCTCGTACCAAGCGGGTCTTGCCGCTACCCGGCTCACCTCGCACGAGGGCGATGGTGCCGCGCGGTTGCTCGAGGTGCGGCAGCAGTTCGGCCAGCGTCTGGCGTTCGTCCCGCCGTCCGACGAACGGGAACCACGACGTGACACAAAGAGGCGCGGGAATACCGACGGCCGGGTCCGGCATCGTGCGAAACCCTCCCCCCAAGTGCACGTGAATAGTCAGATCTGACTATCGCTGCGGCGAGAAGCCGCCCGATCCAGTCTTCAGGTATATCCGATCGCGCCATGGTAAATCGACGACCCGGCTCATAAGTTCGCTGTGCCAGGCGGGACGCGTTGCCGTTCTCCGTACCTGGACTCCGTTGAAAACAAGCGAATGGAGCAACCAACTCATGGACGCGGCCATAATCGAACGCCTGCGGGCAGGCGTCCGCGGCACAGTGATCACTCCGGGCGATTCTCGCTACGAGGACGCCCGCAAAGTGCACAACGGGATGGTGGACCGATATCCCGCCGTCATCGTTCGCGTCGCCAACGCCGGCGACGTGATGTTCGTGATGGACCTGGTCGGCGACGCCGGCCTGCCCGGAGTGAACGTGGCCGTCCGCGGGGGCGGCCACAGCGCGCCCGGCTACGGCACCTGCGACGGAGGCGTGGTCATCGACCTCTCAGGGCTGCGTGGAGTCCGGGTGGATCCCGTTGCCGGGACAGCACGCGTCGACGGCGGTGCCACCTGGGGCGACCTCGACGCGGCGACGTATCCGTTCGGCCTCGCCACCACCGGAGGCGTCGTCTCCACGACCGGCGTGACCGGCCTGACGCTGGGCGGCGGGATCGGGTACCTCGCCCGCCGGTACGGCCTGTCGTGCGACAACCTGCTCAGCGCGGACGTGGTGACGCCCTCCGGGCAGTTCGTGGTCGCCAGCGAGTCGGACCATGCCGACCTGTTCTGGGCGCTTCGCGGTGGCGGAGGCAACTTCGGCGTCGTGACGTCGTGCGAGTTCCGGCTGCACCCGGTCAAGGACGTCTACGGTGGCCTGTTGCTGTACGAGATGGCACACGCGAAGGACGTGCTCGGCTTCTACCGCGAGTTCATCCGCGACGCGCCCGAGGAGCTCGGCATGTTCGCGGCCTTCCACCTCGCGCCGCCGCTGCCGTTCATTCCTGTGGAACGGCACGGCGACCCGTTCGTGGCGTTCGTGGTCTGCTGGACGGGCGCCCTCGTGGGCGGCGACCGCGCGCTGCAGCCGCTGCGCGACGCCGCGCCGGTGTTCGTCGAGCACGTCGGTCCGATGCCGTACCCGGTGCTGAACTCGCTGTTCGACGAGCTCGCGTCGCCTGGCCTGAATCAGTATTGGAAGGCGAGCTTCGTCACCGAGCTCACCGACGAGGCGATCGCGGCGCATCTCGAGCATGGTCCGGGTGTCCCGAGCGTCAGCTCTGTGATGCACACCTATCCGATCAACGGTGCGTGCCACCGGGTCGCGTCCGACGCCACGGCCTTCGCCTATCGTGACGCGACCTTCGTGACGGTGATCGCGGGCATGTGGCCCGACCCGGCGGACGACGAGGCGAACATCGGCTGGGTACGTGACTACTACGCGGCCATCGCTCCGCATTCGGAGGCGGGTGGCTACGTCAACTTCATGTCGGCGGACGACCAGGGCCGGGTTCACGACAACTACAAGGGCAACTATGAGCGGCTGGCCGAGATCAAGCGGAGGTACGACCCGGACAACGTGCTGCACCTGAACCAGAACATCTGCCCGTGAGTCCGGCGAGCAAAACCGGCATCAGCAGCGGCAGTGTCACTAGGGTGAACCGCTTCGGGGTCGCCTGGGAGGCACTTTGCTGCCAGCCGGATCCGGTTGACCTCGTGTGCTGTCAGATATCTGATAGCCGGCATGAGGCTCTCTCGTGCTGCCGCCGGGTGCTTGGTCACCGGGTCGCTCGTCGCTGGGCTGTTCGCCGCGGCGCCAGTCGCTTCATCCATGCCGGTGCAGGCGCCCGAGTCGGCCGCTGCTCCGGCCGCCAGCACGCAGCAGGTGTTGTTCCGCCGCGACACCGGCGGGTACGACTGCTACCGCATCCCCGCGATCGTCAAGACGACCAAGGGCACGCTGCTCGCGTTCGCCGAAGCACGTAAGGACGCTCCCGGCCAGAGCTGGTGCGACGACCAGGCCGACATCGACCTGGTCCTCCGCCGTTCGACCGACGGCGGTGCGACCTGGGGCCCGACGATCATGGTCAGCCAGAGCGACGGTGAGACGCACGGCAATCCGGTGCCGATCGTCGTCGAGACCGGTCCGAGCGCCGGGCGGATCGTGTTGCTCACCACGCACAACCCGCTCGACCTGGCGACGCCGCGCACGCCGTACGTGCAGTACTCCACGGCCGCGCAGGACGGCACCGCCTGGAGTGCGCCTCGTAACATCGCGGACCAGATCGACGACCCGGACTGGAACTGGTCGGCCACCGGCCCGGTGCACGGCATCCAGCTCAAGCGCGGCCCGCACCCCGGCCGGCTGATCGCGGGCATCAACGCCGAGCCGGCCGGAGGCAGCCCGCTGGCCGGCGCCGTCTACAGCGACGACGGCGGTACGACCTGGACGATCGGCGGCCTGCAGCCGGGCGCCACGAGCGACGTCAAGCCGCAGGAGATCAGCCCGATCGAGCTGACCGACGGCCGGATCTACCTGGCGGCGCGCGACACGCAGCAGACCGGCACCTGGCCGCGGTCGTACGCCACGAGCAGCGACGGTGGTGCGACGCTCGACGGGCCGTTCCGCGAGATCCCCAACGTGGCGGCCACCAGGAGCGTGCAGGGCTCGACGCTGCGCCTCCGCGCGACCGACGAGGGCGACCGCTACAACCGCATCCTGTTCGCGACGCCGGTCGACCCGGACACGGCGACGAACTACCGGCGCAACCTGACGATCTACTCCTCGTACAACGAGGGCTCGACCTGGACCGGCGCGAAGCAGATCACGGCCGACCGTTCCGGCTACTCCGACCTGGTCGAAACCAGCAGCGGGTCGATCGGCGTGCTGTACGAGGCGGGTTTGTGGAGCGGCGACGCGCGGGACGAGATCCGGTTCGCGCGGCTGGCGGAGTCCGACCTCGGGCTGCCCGAGGGAGCCGCCGGGCCGACGACACCGGACGAGTCCGGCAACGACTTCGACGCCTACGTGCGGGGTGGCGCGACCGTGGGCGCCGGAAAGTACGGACAGTCGGTGCTGCTGGACTGCGACGGCGACTACGTGCAGCCGCCGTACGCCGAGACGCTCGCGACCGGCAGCGGCGACTTCACGGTCACGGCGTGGTTCCGGTACGGGCAGTCGACCGCGGACCAGGCGATCCTGTGGGCGTACGGGCAGGGGAGCACCGCGTCGCAGCTGTGGTTGCGCGCCGAACCCGGGGCGAACCGCGTACGAGCGTGGATGCAGACGGCGAACGGGTCGGTGAACATCGCGTCGAGGTCGGCATATCGCGACGACGGCTGGCACCACGTGTCGTTGCAGCGCGGCGGCGGCCGGTTCGTGCTGCGGATCGACGGCGTGCAGATCGGCTCGGTCGCGGCGCCGGCCGGCACGATCAGCCCGGCGCGGCCGTTCCAGATCCACCTCGGGCAGCGGCTCGACGGCGCCAACTGCTTCGACGGGCGGCTGGACGAGGTACGGCTGTACCGTCGCGCGTTGACCACGACCGAGCTGGAGGCGATCCGGAACTCCAACAGCACAAGCGTTCCGGGGGCCGTGCTGCGGCTCCCGTTCGAGACGATCGGAGGTGCTGCCACCGCCATGAATGCTTCCGAGGTGAACCAGCAGGTGTTGTTCAGAAGGGGTGAGGGCGGCAACGACTGCTACCGCATCCCGGCGATCGTACGGACGTCGAAGGGCACGCTGCTGGCGTTCGCCGAAGCACGTAAGGCCGGAGCGTCGTGGTGCAACGACACCGGCGACATCGACCTGGTGGTGCGCCGCTCGACCGACGGCGGCGCGACGTGGGATCCGCCGATCACGGTGTCGGGCGGCGACGCGACCGAGACGCACGGCAACCCAGTGCCGATCGTGGTTTCGGGCGGACGGCACGACGGCCGGATCGTCCTGCTCACCACGCACAACCCGTCCACCACGAACACACCGCGGACGCCGTACGTGCAGTACAGCTCGGCCGGTGACGACGGCCGGAAGTGGAGCAAGCCGGTCAGCCTGGCCGCGGCGATCGACCAGCCCGACTGGGGTTGGTATGCCACCGGCCCGGTGCACGGCATCCAGCTCACGCGGGGTGCGCACGCCGGGCGGCTGGTGGCGGGCATCAACGCGGGAACGCCCGAGGGGAACATCGGCGGACTGGTCTACAGCGACGACGCCGGCGACACCTGGCGGCTCGGCGGTACGCGGGCCGGGTCGGCGGGGATCACGCCGCAGGAGATCAGCCCGGTCGAGCTCTCGGACGGGCGGATCTACCTGGCGGCGCGCAACCAGGTGCCGGGGGCCACCTGGCCGCGGGCGTACGCGGTGAGCTCGGACGGCGGCGCGACGCTGGACGCGCCGTTCGCGATGGTCCCGAACCTCGCGGCGACGCCGCGCGTGCAGGGCTCGACACTGCGGCTGCGCGACCGCATCCTGCTGGCGACACCGGTCGATCCGACGTACCGGAAGGACCTGACCATCTACACGTCTGCCGACGAGGCTGCCACGTGGGGGAGCGGCCGGCAGCTGACGACGGACCGCTCGGGCTACTCCGACATGGTCTCGCTGGGCAACGGCCGGATCGGCGTGCTGTACGAGGGCGGCGCCTACCCGGACGGCGACGCCCGCGACGAGATCCGGTTCGCGGTGGTGTCGGAGACGGATCTGGCGCGGTGAGAGTTCCGCTCTATCGAGAAGCCCAGGTCCGGCTGCGGGCGTACATCGCCGAGCAGGGTCTTGGGCCGGGCGACGCGCTGCCGCCGGAGGCCGTGCTGGCCGCGGAGCTGGGGATGAGCCGGCTGTCGTTGCGCGAGGCGACCAAGAGCCTGGAGACGCTCGGCGTGGTGAAAGCCGTTGCGGGCAAGGGTTTGTATGTCGGCACGTTCTCGTTCGAGGCGATCCTCGACCAGCTGCCGTACGGCCTCGACGTCGACGGGGCGGCGCTGGCCGAGGTCCTGCAGGTGCGCGAGGCGATGGAGGGCGGCCTGGTGGTGCGGGCCGCCGCCGCGATGGGCACGGCGGACCTCTCCGATCTCGACGGGATCGTCGAGGAGATGGCGGCGGCGTTCGCCGCCGGACAGTCGCTGGCCGACATCGACCGGCGGTTCCACCTTCGGCTGTTCGCGCCGTTGGGCAACGCGCTGGTGACGACGTTGCTCGAGCTTTTCTGGGGCCTGTTCCACCGGCTGGAGTCTCGCCTGCCACCAGGCGACCGCCACTCCGTCGAGGTGCACCGCGACATCGTGGCGGCCCTCCGCGTCGGCTCGCCTGCCGGCCTGGTGCGGGCGATGGACGCGCACTTCGAGGGCATCCGGCGGGCGCTGCCGCCGGGCTGAGCGGGTTGGTGGGCCTTCCGGGGCCGAGCTCACCGCGACGCCCGTAGGCGATCTGCCAGTCGCATCGTCGTCTCGGTCGGCGGGGGGCGGCGGTTCAGCCAGCGGGTGCTCTGCGGACCGTCGGTCCGGCATGCCACGATAAGACCGTGACTGCGCCAGTTGAGCTTGAGAAACCCGAGACGGGTTCGGTCGTCCTGCCCGAGACTCCGTGGATCACGATCGTCTGGAACGATCCGATCAACCTGATGTCGTACGTCACCTATGTCTTCCAGTCCTACTTCGGCTATCCGCGCAAGAAGGCCGAGAAGCTGATGATGGACGTGCATCAGAAGGGCAAGGCGGTCGTCTCCAACGGCTCTCGCGAGGAGATGGAACGCGACGTCGAGGCGATGCACTCCTACGGTCTGTGGGCGACTTTGGAGAAGACGGGGGCGGACAAGTGAGCGAGCCATTCCGTGGCAGGCCAGGCCAGGCGACCGCGACGTTCGGCGTCGACGAGGTGCGCGTGCTGCGGGCTCTGTGCGGTGAGCTGATCGAGCTGATCCGCAACGAGTCGCCGGAGCCTTCCGACCGGTCGACCTCCGACCCGTTCGCGGCGATGATCGCCAGCCTCGGGTCGGGCTCGACCGAGCCGCCTGAGGACGACGTGCTGCACCGGCTGTTCCCGAGTGCCTACTCCGAGGACGAGGAGGCGGCCGGCGAGTTCCGCCGCTTCACCGAGGGTGGCCTGCGCGACGGCAAGGTCGGCAACGCCGAGGTGATGCTCGACTCGCTCGGCGACCCCGCGTTCTCCGACCGCGTGACGGTCGAGCTCGACGCCGACGAGCAGCAGGCGTGGCTGAAGACGCTCACCGACCTGCGGCTGGCGCTCGGCACCCGGCTCGGCATCGAGGACGATGACGACGACCGCTGGGCCAACCTGCCGATCGAGGACCGGCGGCGCCAGGTCTACGGCGTCTACGTCTGGCTGGGCTTCCTGCAGGAGTCGTTGATCAACACCTTGTGGTGAGGCGTCCGGGCGGCGTTTCTGTATGGTCAATACCTGTGCTCACGATCGACCAGGCGACCTACGACGCGATCGTCGCCCATGCGCGCAAGGACCACCCCGACGAGGCGTGCGGTGTGGTGGCGGGTCCGGAAGGCTCCGACCGTCCGCTGCGGGTGATCCCGATGACCAACGCCGAACGCTCGCCGACCTACTTCCGCTTCGACGACGACGAGTGGCGCCAGGTGTGGAACGACATGTTCGACCGCGACGAGGAAGCGGTGATCGTCTACCACTCCCACACCATGACCGAGGCGTACCCCTCGCGTACGGACATCTCGCAGGCGCGGGAGCCGCAGGCCCACTACGTGCTGGTCTCCACCCGTGAGTGCGGCAACGACGAGGGGCCGGTGGAGTTCCGGTCCTACCGCATCCTCGACGGCGAGGTGACCGAGGAAGAGGTCAAGCTCGTCGCGTCGTACGACTGAGCCTGCCCAACCCGGCCGCGTGCTCGGCGCTGACGCGGTCTCGGGTCAGCCGAGGATCTCGTTGAGGGCCAGGTTGATCGCGAGGTTGATCGCCATGTCGGCCAGCTTCTTGAAGACCGGGATCTCCAGCAGTGACGCCCCGAACGTCGGCGCCGCCGTCGCGATGGCCTGGGCGATCTCGATGGCCAGGATGGTGAGCTGGACGATCACGGTGATCTTCAGCGCCAGCACCAGCGCCGCACCGACATACATGCCGGCGCCGATCACCAGCGCGCCCGTGCCGCCATCGTCGATGACCTTGGGCGCGGACTTCTCGGCCGAGAACTTGCGTACGAACGCCTCGACGTCCTTGCCGATGTTTTCGCTGGTGACCTTCTGGCCGTGCTGCTCACCCTGGCCGTGCAGCTCCTTCAGCTTGCCCCCGAAGTCCATCCAGGTGCCGCCGGCTTCGAACATCTTGACCTCGTCGCACTTGGGCCACATGTAGCCCAGCATGCTCAGAAACTGGGCGAGGTCGTTGGGCAGCATCAACGGCGAACCGGCCATCAGCCTTTTCCTTCCGGTGCGCTCTCCATGGCTGCCTGAATCTTGCCGAGCAACTTGGCGCTGCGCTGTTCGGTCTCCTCGTGGTTATCGCCCATTTTTGTCAAGGCTTTACCGAACGAGGAATAGTCGTCGGCGCCGGAGGTGAACGAACGTTCGGCCGCACCCAAAACGACTTCGTAGAGCGATCGCAACATTCCACCCACGTCGTCCTGGCCGTCGCCGAACAGCCCTTCGACATCGCCGACCTCGGGCTTGATCGCTTCCCATTCCGAGCGGACCTGGTCGCCTACGTCGGACATACCGCGACCGGACTCACGCAGGGTCGGCGGGTGATTTCGCCGTTCTCCCACGATTCTCGCCTCCCGTTACGCGAACTTCGAAGCAAGCGTATTGTCGCGCTGCGAATTCCGCGTCGCAACCCGCACTCTGCTGCCAACTGCTTGACACGGTGTTCGCCCGGTGGGTAAGCAGGCACCAGTTGGACGGGGAAGGGAGGCCGCGTGTCCAAGTACGGCAAGCTCTTCAAGCCGCTGGAGAAGCTGCTCGTCGAGGCCGGCGAGGAGACAGGGGAGAAGGTCGGCAAAGAGGCGGCTGAAGAGGCCGCGGAGAAGGCCGCGAAGGAAGCCGCCGAGAAGGCTGCCAAGGAGGCGGAGGAGAAGGCCGCCCGGGAGGCGCTGGAGAAGCGGGTCGCGGACATCGCCAGCGCCGGCAAACGAGGCGAGAACCCGCTCGACCTCATACCCGAGGATGCCGAGCGCCGGGTGCTCACCCCCGTGGAGGGCAAGGCCCAGTACGGCGTGGAATACAAATGGCAGGAAGCCGGTACGACGGCTCGTGTCCGCGCTCACGGCCCCGACCCGTCCGCGCCGGTTGGCACGAATGCCCACAACGGTGAGGTTTACCGAGCGCAGATCGGGCAGCGTTACATGGACCCCGAGGGCAACCTGCACCCGTCCGGTGTGCACAAGCCGGCGAGCTCCAACTACGATCCGGAAGCCGCGAACAACACCCACATTCCTTGGCCGGAAGGCCACACGCTTCCGCGGGAGTGACCAGTGACGATTAGCCCCACCGAACTGCAGAACCTCCTCATCGGTCTCGCGAGCTTCGATCCCAAGCAGCGCGAGCAGGCGGCCGACCGGGTGGTTGACGTGAGCGGCGTGATCCCGTCCGACGGTGTTGACCAGCTGGCCCGCGCACTGGTCGAGGCCGCGGTGATCGAGAGCTCTCCTGCCGCGCTGGAGTCGCAGTTGAACGCGCTCAACGAGATGTCGGGCTCACAACCGTTCGACCGGACGATCGTGGCGCCGCTGCTGGAGCTCGACCGATCCGGGCTCGGCGGCTCGGAGACGGAGGCGCTCGACGATCTCGCCGCCTACTACCGGGGTGAGGAGTAGGCGAGCAGCGCCGGCAACCGGCGCCCGGCCAGTTGCGGCCGCTGTGAGCCCGCCTGGAGTGGTCCGGGCGCCGTAAGCTGAGAGACGTGGACCTGCGTCCCCGATACCGCACCGTGCTCATCGCGCACACGGCTCCTGTTGTCGTCTACGACTGTCGTGGCAACTGAGCGTAACTCAGCCTGCCCAAAGCGTCAGATTTCGTACGACCGAAGACTTTTCTTTCTTTAGGAGATCCAGAACCGTGGCTATCGAAGTTCGTATCCCGACGATCCTGCGCACCTACACCGACGGCGCCAAGGTCGTCCAAGGCAAGGGCGCCACGCTGCAAGAGCTGCTTGACGACCTGGAGGCGCGCCACGCCGGTCTGCAGGCCCGCCTGATCGAAGGCAGCGACCTGCGCAAGTTCGTCAACGTCTACGTCAACGACGAGGACGTCCGCTTCCGCGGCGGCCTGTCGTCCGAGGTGGCCGACGGCGATGTCGTGACGGTGCTGCCCGCGGTCGCCGGCGGCCGGCTCTAGCCGCGCGACCGGCGTCAGGAAGGGAGCGCGCGTGCGCTTCGACTCGCTGATCGACACCGTAGGCAACACTCCGCTGGTCGGGCTGCCGAAGCTTGCTCCGGCGCCCGACGTACGCCTGTGGGCCAAGCTCGAGGACCAGAACCCCACCGGCTCGGTCAAGGACCGCGCCGCTCTGCGGATGATCGTCGAAGCCGAGAAGGAGGGCCTCCTCCGTAAGGGCGTGACGATCCTGGAGCCCACGTCGGGCAACACAGGCATCTCGTTGGCGATGGCCGCACGGCTAAAGGGCTACCGCCTGGTCTGCGTGATGCCGGAGAACACCTCCGAGGAACGCCGCCAGCTGCTGCGCATGTGGGGTGCGGAGATCGTCTCCTCACCGGCCGCCGGCGGCTCCAACGAGGCCGTCCGCGTCGCCAAGCAGCTGGCCGAGGAGCACCCCGACTGGGTGATGCTCTACCAGTACGGCAACCCCGCCAACGCCGCCGCCCACTACGAAGGCACCGGTCCGGAGATCCTCAGCGACCTGCCGAGCGTGACGCACGTCGTGGCGGGCCTCGGCACGACCGGCACGCTGATGGGCATCGGGCGCTACTTCCGCGAGCACAAGCCCGACGTACGCATCGTGGCCGCCGAGCCGCGGTACGGCGAGCTGGTGTACGGCCTGCGCAACCTCGACGAGGGCTTCGTACCCGAGCTCTACGACGCGCGGCTGATCGACGCGCGGTTCTCCGTCGGCCCGCGGGATGCGGTCCGGCGGGTGCGGGAGCTGCTCGAGCTGGAGGGCATGTTCGTCGGCATCTCCAGCGGGGCGATCCTGCACGCGGCGATCGCGCAGGCACACCAGGTCGCCAAGCGCGGCGGCACCGCCGACATCGTGCTGATCGTCGCCGACGGCGGCTGGAAGTACCTCTCGACCGGTGCGTACGAAGGAACCCTCGACGCCGCCGAGGATTCGCTCGAAGGACAACTCTGGGCCTGACGCCCTTCACCTGCGGGTTTTGGGTGTTTCAAGAGTTGGCAGGGCGTTTCACGGGGTGTTACCTCACGCGTGAGTAACGTCCGCTCAGGCTCCGCAGGCTGGGAGCGTGAGCGGACGCCTTCGCTTTGTAGCCCTCGGAGACAGCGTTACCGTCGGGATCGGAGACCGTCAGGGGGAAGCCTGGCGCGGCTGGGCCAACCTCCTCGCCGAGTCCCTGGCCGGCACCTACCACCTGAGTTTCGCCAACCTCGCGACCATCGGCGCCACCACGAGCAGGCTCCGGGAGGAGCAGCTGCCCAAGGCGCTCGAGCTGCGGCCGGACCTCGTTTCGCTCGTCATCGGCGTCAACGACACGATGCGGTCCACGTTCGATCCGGCGGTGCTGCGCGCCGAGCTGACCGACGTCGCGCGCCTGCTGTCGGGTGTGGGCGCGCGGCTGCTGATGGTGCGGTTCCACGATCACGGGCGGGTGTTCGGGTTGCCGCAGGCGCTGCGGAAGCCGCTGGACCGGCGGATCGGCGCGCTGAACGCCGTCTATGACGAGATCCATCGCACGTACGGCGGCTTCTACCTCGACGTCGCGGCGAACCCGGACGTCTACACGCGCGCGGCGTGGAGCGTCGACCGGCTGCATCCGTCGGAGCAGGGGCATCGGTGGCTGGCGCGCGGCTTCGCCGAGCTGCTGCGTGGATCGGGGCTGCCGATGTCGAGCCTGCCGTCGCTGGCTTGTGCGGCGGACGGCAGGCCGAGCGCGTGGCAGGACTTCGCGTGGCTCGTGACCAAGGGGGTCCCGTGGGTCGGCCGGCGCGCTCGTGACCTCGGTCCGTGGGCGGTGTGCATGGTGGCGTCGGAGCTGGCGGCGCGGGCGCGACGTTCAGGCGGTCAGATCGAGGAACCAGACGCCGTCGCGCAGGCTCACGCCCTGCGGGCCGGGAGCGACGCTTAGCGGCTTGCCGAAGATCGGGCCGTCGACGACGACGGTGTGGTACTCGCCGTTCTCGCCGGCCAGGTCGACGCCGTGGCGTTCGAACTCGGTCAGCACGGCGTCGTCGATCACCTCGCCGAGCAGGTCGGGCGGCAGCTTCCCGTCCCGTACGGCGACGAGCATCGGCTTGAAGCCGGCTGCCAGTACGTCTCGTACCAGCTCGGCGCGGCCGGACTGCCACAGCGGGAGGTACGCCTGGGTGCCACCCTCCTGGGCGACCCCCTCGACCCACTCGCGGTGCGGCTGGATGTCGATGTCGCCGAAGACACCGGTACGCAGGCCGTTGGTGGCTGCCGTGCCGACCGCGCGGACGAACGCCTCCTCGTACCCGTCCCAGCTGGTCGCCTCGAAGTGGATCGGCACGCCTACGGCGTCGGCCTGGGCGAGCAGCAACTCCCGGCTGAGCCCGTGTGACCGCGACCGCAGGCCGGTCTCCGTCAGCATCGTGACCAGCAAGCCGGGCTTGGCGCCGCGCTGGATCGCCAGGTGCAGTGCGCACGCCGAGTCCTTGCCGCCGCTCCACGAGCTGTAGACCGCGGTGCCGGGTTCGATCTGCTGGTCCTGACCTTGATCCATGTGCGCCATCCTCGGCCATCGCGGAAATTCTTTGCAACCGAACCCGCCCGTCGCGGATTTCCTGTTGTACGCGCGCCCGGGGCGCGGTAGCGGGGCTCGGCGGCCAGTGGGGTGCCGTCGAGCCCCGTGCCGCCACACACCGGGCGTTTTCTTGTGTCCGGCTCCGGCTACGGCAGGCGCGAGAACCAGAGCAGTGAGCCGATTCCCGCGAGGAGGGCCACTGCGAGCGAGACGCCGGCGACGAGCGTCGTGATGTCGCGTTCTTCGACGGTCCAGCCGATGGAGGACTCGAGGTCGTCGTAGACGCCGCGGAGCTCGGTGTCGGTCTCGGCGGTGTAGGAGCGGCCACCGGTGTTCTGCGCCAGCCGGCCGAGCGCGTCCGCGTCAACAGGCACCGGCACCTGCTGCCCGTCGATCTCGATGGTGCCGTCCTGCGTTCCGTACGCGATCGTCGAGACCGGTACCCCTGCTTCGGTCGCGGCCTCGGCGGCGGCCGTCGGGGAGCGGCCCATCGTGTTGTGGCCGTCGGACAACAGGACGATGCGCGCCGGCGGCGGATCCTCGCCCGCCTGGGCCTGTGCGTCCACGCGCGACACCGCGTCCAGGCCCGCGAAGACCGCCTCGCCGATGGCGGTGCCGCCGGACAGCTCGGCGCCACGTACCGCGGCGATCCCCGCCTGATGGTCGCGGCTCGGCGAGCTCGCCACCGTCGCCGAGCCGGCGAACGTCACCAGGCCGACGTTGAACTGGTCCGGCAGGTTCTCGATGAACGCGGCCGCCGCCTCCTTGGCGACCCGCGCCCGGTCCGGCGCCACATCGGTCGCCTCCATCGACACCGACACATCCAGCGCGACGATCACCGTCGCCCGCTCGCGGGGCACCCGCACGTCGGCCACCGGCCGCGCGATGGCGAGCGTGAGTACGACCAGCGCCGCCAGGAACGCGGCCGCCGGCAGATGCCGCCGCCACCCCGGCCGCTTCGGCGCGACCTTCGCCAACATCGGCAACGTGGCGAACCGCACCGCATACCGCGACCGCCGCCGCTGCATGACCAGGTACGCCACCACCAACCCCGCGGCGACAACCAGCAACCACAGCCAAACCGGTGACTCGAACCTCATCGAACGTCCTTCCGCTGTGCCCGCCGGGCGCCGACGCGCGCCCGCGTCAATAGCTCATGCCTCATGCGAGGTCCCTTCGCTGTGCTTGCAGCGCAGTGCTCTGCCAGCCGCCCACGCTCCTGGCGATCGACTGCTCGCGGTTGCCACCCCGCGATCTCGGTGTAGATCGGCAGTCGCAGCCGCGGGGCGATGGCTCGGACGTCATCGCACGTCTCGGCGGCGGGCTCGCTGGGCAGTGCGGCGGCGGGCGGCGGCGAACTCCGCGACCGAGCGCACCCAGTCGCGGTCGGTACGGAGGACGAGGTGGGCCGCTCCCGACGCGGCGATCGCGGCCTTGGTGCGCTCGCGGTGGGCGGCGGCCAGTTCGGCGTACCGCTCCCGCAACCGCCGGCTTCGCGTCCAGACCTCCTGGCGCCGTCCGGTCTCCGGGTCGACCAGTGCCAGCAGCCCGACGTCCGGCAGTTCCAGCTCCCGCGGGTCGATGACCTCGACCGCGATCACTTCGTGCCGGGCCGTCAGCCGGCGCATCGGGCCCTGCCAGGCGGGCGTCCCCTCGACTGCTTCGTCGCCCGGCGACAGGAAGTCCGACGCGATCACGCGCAGCCCCGGCCGCAGGTGCTCCCGGTGCAGTCGCGTGATCGCCGCCGCCAGATCGGTTTCCGGGCACTCTCCCGGCGCGATCCGCGGCAGCGCGAGCAGCGTGCGCAACGTACGCCGCATCGCCGCCGTGCCTGTCCGGGCCGGGATCCGGGTCAGCCGGGAGCCGTACGCCACCCGCACGCCCAGCCGGTTGCCGGGCCGGTCGGCGAGCAGCCCGATGGCGGCGACGATCGCCGTGGCGAGCTCGCGCTTCTCCTGCGCGACCGTGCCGAAGTCCATCGAGGCCGAGGCGTCGACCAGCGCCCAGGTCTCCAGCTCGCGTTCGGACAGGGGCGCCCGGACGTGCGGCTCCAGCGAGCGCGCGGTCACGTTCCAGTCCATCCGGCGTACGTCGTCCTGGCCGGGCCGGTACGGCCGGGCCTCGTCCGGCTCGCTGCCGGGACCCAGCCGCAGCCCGGTGTAGTCGCCGTGCAGCATGCCCTCGAGCCGGCGCGTCACGGCGAGGTGCAGCCGGCGCAGCGCCTGCTCCTGCCCCGCGTCCAGTATCCGGCTCATGCCGCCACCACTTCGGCCGGCGCCGAGCCCGGGGCCGGCTCGGAGTCGGCCGGCACTACACGCGGTGCCTGCACCACCTCGAGGATCCGCCCGACGATCGCCCGCGGATCGTGGCCGTCGGCGAGGGCGTCGAACGTCAGGACCAGCCGGTGCGCCATCACATCGACCGCCACGTCGCCCACGTCGCCCGGCAGCAGGTAGTCGCGGCCGCGCAGCAACGCCAGCGCCCGCCCCGCCGCGACCAGCCCGAGCGTCGCGCGCGGGCTCGCGCCGAACTCCAGCACCTCGCCGAGCTCACCGAGCCCGTACGCCCCGGGCTCCCGGGTCGCGTGCACCAGCCGGACGACGTACTCCGCGACCGCGTTGTGCACGAACACCTCGTCCGCCGCGTCCTGCAACTCGGCGACCAGATCGGGGGAGAGCACCGCATGCGCGTGTGGCGTACGCGACGGCCCCGCGCCCATCCGCGTCAGGATCGTGAGCTCCTCCAACGGCGTGGGGTAGCCGACCGCGATCTTCAGCAGGAACCGGTCCCGCTGCGCCTCGGGCAGTGCGTACACACCCTCGGACTCGATCGGGTTCTGCGTCGCCAGCACCAGGAACGGCTCCGGCAACGGGTGGCTCTGGCCGCCGATGCTCACCTGGTGCTCGGCCATCGCCTCCAGCAGCGCCGACTGGACCTTCGCCGGCGCGCGGTTGATCTCGTCGGCGAGGACGAGGTTGGCGAAGACCGGCCCGAGCTCCACGTCGAAGCCCTCCGCCGACGGCCGCCAGATCCGGGTGCCCGTGATGTCGCCGGGTACGAGGTCGGGTGTGAACTGCAGCCGCGCGAACCGCCCGCCGATCACCTCGGCGAGCGTCCGCACGGCCAGCGTCTTCGCCACGCCGGGCACGCCTTCGAGCAGGCAGTGCCCGCGCGCCAGCAGGCTCACCAGCATCCGCTCGACCAGGAGGTCCTGGCCGACGACGACACGCTTCACCTCGAACAGCGCGCGCTCGAGCAGGCCCGTGTCGGCTTCCACCGTCACAGCTGCTCCGTGGTGTCGGGCGCGGTGCTGTTGCTCTCGTTGCTCTCGTTGCTCTCGTTGTTCTGGTTGTTCTCGCCGCCGGTGCCGTTCTTCTCCGGGCAGTCCTCGCGGTTCGGCTGCTCGTCGGCCGCGGGCGCGGAGTCGCCCTCGACGAGCTGGACGTACCGGGTCTCCGGCGTCGAGTCACCCGCGACCGCGTACGCGACTCCACCGGCGGTGAGTACGCCGGCAACGGCCAGTCCACCGATGAGCATCAGGCGCTTGCGCATGGATTCGTCCTCTCGTTGTCCGTCTGGAACGGTCCTCAGCTCATCAAGCACCCGCGAAAACGACCGGAAACGCGATCGAAAATCCGGCGAAAGCGCAGGTCGTGGCGCACAAGAGCAGCGGCTACGGTTGCGCTATGCGAGTGCTTGTGGTGGAGGACGAGGAGGGTCTGGTCAGCGCGTTGCGCGCCGGCCTCTCCCGGGCGGGCTACGCCGTCGACGCCGCGCTCACCGGCGCCGACGCGCTGGAGAAGCTCGCCACGACGGAGTACGACCTGCTGATCCTCGACATCACGCTGCCCGACGCGAACGGCCTGGACATCTGCCGGTCGGTCCGCCGCGGCGAGATCGAGGTGGCTGCCGGCCGTGACCTGCGGATCCTGATGCTGACCGCGCGGGCGGGCCTGACCGACCGGGTACGCGGGCTGGACGAGGGCGCCGACGACTACCTCACCAAGCCGTTCGCGCTGGTCGAGTTGCTGGCCCGGATCCGCGCGCTGTTCCGCCGGGACGTGACCGCCGGCTCGGCCGTCCTGGAGGTCGGTGGGCTGCGGCTCGACAGCGCCCGGCACGTCGCCGAACGTGACGGCCGCGAGCTGTCGCTGACGCTGAAGGAGTTCGGCGTGCTGAGGTACCTGATGTCGCGGCCCGGGCACGTCGTGTCGGCCGAAGAGTTGCTCGAGCACGTGTGGGACGAGAACGCCGACCCGTTCACCCAGAGCGTGCGGGTCACGGTCGGCACGCTGCGGCGCAAGCTCACCGTCGACGGCGAGGAGCCGCTGCTGGAGACCGTGATCGGGCGCGGCTACCGGCTGCGGGAGCACGCGTGAAGGGCCGGCTGCGGCGCTGGATCCCGGCGTGGATGCAGACGATCCGCTTCCGGCTCACCGTGACGTACTCCGCGGTGCTGTTCGGCCTGGCGGCGCTGGTGCTCGGCGGCATCTACCTCGCGTTGTACTCCACGGTCGAGGTGGCGCAGCTGAACCCGATCGAGGTGCAGAAGTGGTACCAGGACGAGCACGGCAAGTGGCATCCGAAGGGTGACCAGACGTTCAAGGCCGCCGAGCTGGACAACGTCGAGGCGGCGGTCAACTACGAGACGCTGGACCGGCTGAAGACGTACTCCTTCGCGGCGATCGGCGGGCTGTTCCTGGCCTCGCTCGGCACGGGGTGGTGGCTGTCGGGGCGGGTGCTTCGGCCCGTACGCCGGATCACTGACAGCGCGCGGCACATCTCGGCGACCGATCTGTCCCGCCGGATCAACCTGGACGGACCGCAGGACGAGCTGCGCGCGCTGGCCGGAACGGTCGACGACATGCTTGGGCGGCTGGAGGGCGCGTTCGCGGCGCAACGTCAGATGGTCGACGACGCGTCGCACGAGCTGCGCAACCCGCTCGCGGTGATCCGGGCCAATATCGACGCTGTGCTCGCGGTCGACGACACCACGCCGGACGCCCGCGCCCAGGCCGTCACGGTGGTGACACGGGCGACGGACCGGATGACCTACCTCGTCGAGGACCTCCTGGCGTCGGCCCGGCGGTCTTCGCCGGCGTTCGTGGACGTGGACGTGGATCTGGCCGCGCTGGCGAACGACACGGCCGACGAGTACGGCCTGCTGGCGTCGGGCCGGGGACTGCGCCTCACGCGCCGGCTGTCGGAAGGCCCCCGAGTTGCCGGCGATCCGCAGGCGTTGCAGCGGGCGATCGACAACCTGCTCTCCAACGCGGTACGGCTGGCGCCGGACAGCAGCGAGCTGGTGCTGGCGGTGGGCAGCCGATCCGGCTGGGCCTGGCTGGCCCTGCGCGACTCGGGACCGGGCATCGCGCAGGTCGACCGGGAACGGATCTTCGACCGCTTCTACCGCGGCACCAACGGCGGCGACCCCTCCCTGGAAGACGGGGAGCGGCGCACGGGCCTGGGCCTGGCGATCGTCCGCCAGATCATCGAAAGCCACGGTGGCGCGGTGGCCGTGCACTCGGAGGAGAGCGTGGGCAGCACGTTCGTACTCTGGCTGCCCGACAGCGCTCTGGGTGACGCGCACCGCCGCAAGAGCGGCCCGCCGGCCGAGGACCCGCTCGGCTCCCGCCGCCCACCGCAGCCCAGCTGACGCCGGGCCCACTGCAGGGCGGGCCAGCCGCTTGTAAGTGGCTAGGCTGCCATTCGTGGCAGACGCGCCCATCGGCATCTTCGACTCCGGGTTCGGCGGACTCACCGTCGCGCGGGCTGTGATCGACCAGCTACCGCACGAGCCCGTGCTCTACCTCGCCGACACCGATCGCTACCCGTACGGCGAGAAGAGCATCGCCGACGTCCGCAAGTACGCCCTCGAGTGCCTCGACCATCTCGTCGAGCAGGGCGTCAAGCTCCTCGTCATCGCCTGCAACTCCGCATCCGCCGCCGTCCTTCGCGACGCCAGGGAGCGCTACAACGTCCCCGTCGTCGAGGTGATCCTGCCGGCGACACGACGTGCGGTCGCCGCGACCAGGAACGGCCGGATCGGTGTGATCTGTACGCACGCCACCGCCACCTCCATGGCCTACGACGACGCGTTCGCCGCCGCACCGCACGTCGAGGTCTACACCCAGGCCTGCCCGAGGTTCGTCCCGTTCGTCGAGCAGGGCGTCACGACCGGCCCGGAGCTCCTCGCAGCGGCCCAGGAATACCTCGAACCGCTCAAGCAGCACGACATCGACACGCTCGTGCTCGGCTGCACCCACTACCCACTCCTCACCGGCGTCGTTCAGCTGGTCGCCGGGCCCGCGGTCACGCTGGTTTCCAGTGCCGACGAAACCGCGAAGGACGTCTACGCGAGGCTCGTCGGTCTCGGTCTGGAACGCGCCGAGTCGTTGCCCCCACCCCGCCATCGTTTCCTGACCACGGGAGATCCGGTTCCGTTCATGCGCATTGGCGGACGATTCCTCGGCCCCGAGATCGCATTCGTCGAAGAGGTTCGCTAGTCCGCGAGCGGGTGCGACAGCCGGGTGCCGCCTAGTGGGATACGCCACAAAGTTGATCTTGGGATGCGCGAACGCCCAGTGCGCGTTAGGGTCGCGTGCGTGAAGCTGACCGTCGTAGGGTGCTCGGGATCGTTTCCAGGTCCGGATTCGGCGGCCTCGTGTTACCTCGTCGAGGCTCCGTACGAAGGACGTACGTACCGGCTCGTCCTCGACTTAGGCAGCGGCGCTTTGGGCGCCCTGCAGCGATACGTCGACCCGTACGAAGTCGACGCCGTCGGGTTCAGCCATTTACATGCCGACCACTGCATGGACCTCTGCGCCTATTACGTCGCGCGCAAGTACCACCCCGACGGCCCCAAGCCGCAGATCCCGGTTTACGGGCCGTTCGGCACCGCCGACCGGATGGCGGCGGCCTACGGCTTACCTGCCGAGCCTGGCATGCGGGAGGAGTTCGACTTCCGCGCCTGGCTCGGTGGTGACGGCTGCGAGCTCGGCCCGTTCACGGTGAAGCCGGTGCCTGTGGCGCATCCGGTCGAGGCGTATGCCGTCCGGATCGAGCACCAGGGCAAGGTCCTGGTCTACTCCGGCGACACCGGCCCGACCGACGTGCTGCTGGAGCTGGCGCAGGGCGCCGACCTGTTCCTGTGCGAGGCGACCTACCTCGTCGGCCAGCCACAGGCGCCGAACGTCCACCTGACGGCGTGGAAGGCCGCGGAGTACGCCGCGCGAGCCCGGGTGGGCCGGCTGGTGCTGACCCACATCCCGCCGTGGAACGACCGCACCCAGACGCTCGCCCAGGCCCTGCCGGCCTACGACGGCCCGACCGATCTGGCCAGCCCCGGCTCGGTTTTCGAGTTCTGAGACGAATCGTCTCGGTTTAGGCTGACCCGGTGAGCACTCCCCAACTCGCCAGGCGGCTCGGCACGTTCGACGCGGTTGTCATCGGGCTGGGCGCGATGCTCGGTGCCGGTGTGTTCGCCGCGTTCGGTCCGGCGGCCGCCGTGGCCGGGCCCGGTCTGCTGCTCGGGCTGGCGATCGCCGGTGTCGTCGCGTACGCCAACGCGACCTCGTCCGCACGGCTGGCCGCGCTGTACCCCGAGTCCGGCGGCACCTACGTCTATGGCCGGAAGCGGCTCGGCGACTTCTGGGGCTACGCCGCCGGCTGGTCGTTCGTCGTCGGCAAGACGGCCTCGTGTGCCGCGATGGCGCTGACGGTCGGTGCGTACGTCGCGCCGGCGTACGCGCGCTGGATCGGGGCGGCGGCGGTCGTCGCGCTGACCGCGCTCAACTACCGCGGCGTGCAGAAGTCCGCGTGGGCCACCCGGATCATTGTCGCGATCACCCTCGTGGTGCTCGCGTTCGTGGTGCTCGCGTGCCTGTACCAAAGCATGCTGCTGACGGCCATCTACGAAGAATCCCTGGGTGCCGTGCACCTGCCGCCGCACACGATCGGCGAGGCGGGCGCCTATGGCGTCCTGCAGTCGGCCGGACTGCTGTTCTTCGCGTTCGCTGGATACGCCCGGATCGCGACGCTCGGCGAGGAGGTACGCGATCCGCGCCGGACCATCCCGCGGGCGATCCCGATCGCGCTGGCCATCGTGCTCGTGGTCTATCTGGCAGTCGCCGGCGGGCTGCTCGAGGCGTTCGGCCCGACGGGGCTCACTTTGGTGGCGAACAGCAGTGCACCGCTGCACGACATGGTGGCCCACACGCCATGGAGCGAATGGGCCTGGATCGTGACGATCGGCGCGGCGGTGGCGGCGCTCGGGTCGCTGCTGGCGCTGATCCTCGGCGTCTCGCGTACGACGTTCGCGATGGCGCGCGACCGCCACCTGCCTCCGCTGCTGTCCACCGTCCACGAACGCTTCCAGGTCCCGCACCACGCCGAGCTCGCGGTCGCCGTCGCCGTGATCCTGCTCGTGCTCGCCGTCGACCTGCGTGGCGCGATCGGCTTCTCGTCGTTCGGCGTCCTGGTCTACTACGCGATCGCCAATGCCTCGGCGCTGACGCTGAGCCGCGAGGAGCGCCGCCCGCCGCTCGTCCTGTCCGCGATCGGGGTGCTCGGCTGTCTGCTGCTCGCGTTCACGCTGCCGTGGCAGTCCGTCGTCTGGGGTGCGGCCGTGCTGCTCGCGGGCGCCGGGATCTGGCTGATCCGCCACCTGAATGCCGCTCGGCCGGCGTGATGCGAACCGGTGAACGACCGGTGGCTTTCCGGCGTCCGGCCGCCTGAGCGTGCTCGTTTTCCGGGGACGACACCCGACCTCGTGGGTTTCCCGGGTTAAGGTTCCGGCGTGAAGTGGCGGCGAGTAGCGATCTGGGTGGTCGTGGTCGCTGCGTTCGTTCGGGCGATCGACGCGGTTCAACTGCAGTTCCGGATGCCCGTCGGCGAGCGCCTCGACGACCTGCGGGTCTATCTCGCGGCCGGCAACGCGCTGTTGCACGGAGTCGACCCCTACACCGTCACGCTCGAGCACGGCGAGGTGTTCACCTACCCGCCGTTCGCGATCGCGTTGTTCGCGCCGCTGTCGATGCTGCCCGTGGCCGTCGCGCAGTGGCTGATAGCCGCGGCGTTGTTCGCCGTCGCTGTCGGCCTGGCCCGGCGAGCGCCCAGGGAAGGGCCGCTGACCGGCACGGGCTTCTGGGTGACGCTCGCCGTCGTCCTCGGCAGCGAGGTCTTCTACGACTCGATCCGCTTCGGGCAGGTGAGCCTGTTCCTGGTGCTCGCCGTGGTGTTCGACGCCACGCTGCCCGCCAACAGCCGCTGGAAGGGCGTACTCCTCGGCCTGACCGCGGCGATCAAGCTGACGCCGCTCGCGATCGTGCCGTTCCTGCTGGTCGGCAAGCAGTACAAGATGGCGACGCGGGCGGCGGTGGCGTTCTTCGCGTCCAGCCTGCTGGGGTTCGCGTTCGCTCCCGGGCCGTCGCGGGAGTACTGGGGCAAGCTGCTGTGGAGCACCGCCCGGGTCGGCGACGACGGCTCGCTCGGCAACTTCGCGCTGCGCGGCACGCTCGAACGTACGGTCGGCGGCTCGATCTCGACGTCGGCGTGGATCGGGCTCGCGCTGCTGTTCGCGGCCGGCCTGTGCTGGCTGATCTACCGGCGGACGCCCGCACGTAACCAGATCCCGTCCGGTGAGCTGGTGCTGGTCGGCGGGCTGGCGTCGCTCGTGCTGTCGCCGATCACCTGGACGCATCACATGGGCTGGATGCTGGCGGCGGTGCCGCTGCTGTGGGGACGTGGCTACCGGGCGCTGGCCGTTGCGTCGGCGGTCGCGATGGCCGTGCCGTTCTACTACATCGCGAAGATGGGCTATCTGGGCTCGTTCTACGAGTTCGGGCTCGTCATTCGCATGCTGTTGTGCGTCGCGGCGGCGGGCGTGCTGGCCTCGGGGGTGATCCGGCGGCGGTCGCGGACACCCGGACCGCCGGAGGAGGCGACCTCGGTAGGGTCGGGCCCATGACCGCTGTGCTTTCCCGGGGACAACCCCGGACCCCGAGAACCGATGGCCGGGCGGCCGACCAGCTGCGTACGGTGCGGTTCACCCGCAACTGGCTCGACCACGCGGAGGGGTCGGTGCTGGTGGAGTTCGGCAAGACCCGCGTCCTGTGCGCCGCGAGCGTGACCGAGGGTGTGCCGCGCTGGCGCCGCGACTCCGGCCTGGGCTGGGTGACCGCGGAGTACGCCATGCTCCCGCGCGCGACCAACACGCGTAACGACCGCGAGTCGGTGAAGGGCAAGCTCGGCGGGCGCACGATGGAGATCTCGCGGCTGATCGGCCGGGCGATCCGCGCGATCGTCGACTACAAGGCGCTCGGCGAGAACACCATCGTGCTCGACTGCGACGTCCTGCAGGCCGACGGCGGCACGCGTACCGCCGCGATCACCGGTGCGTACGTCGCGCTGGTCGACGCGGTTTCCTACCTCGAGGGGCGCAAGGCGCTGAAGGGCAAGGCGCTGACCGGCTCGGTGGCCGCGGTGTCGGTCGGCATCGTCGACGGCGAGCCGCTGCTCGACCTCTGCTACTCCGAGGACGTCCGCGCCGAGACCGACATGAACGTCGTGATGACCGGCGACGGGCGGTTCGTCGAGGTGCAGGGCACTGCCGAAGGCGAGCCGTTCGACCGCAAGCTGCTCGACGGCCTGGTCGACCTGGCGGCCGGTGGCTGCGCGGAGCTCACGAAGCTGCAGAACGAGGCGCTGGGCCGGTGACCGAGGCTCGTTTGGTGCTGGCCACGCACAACCGCTCCAAGCTGGCCGAGCTGGACCGGATCCTGCGGCCGCTGGTGCCGTCGGTGACGGTGCTGGGCCTGGACGACTTCCCGGCGTACGACGAACCGGCCGAGACGGAGGCGACGTTCGCGGGCAACGCGTTGCTGAAGGCGCGGGTGGCGGTCAAGCAGGTGGGGCTGCCGGTCATCGCCGACGACTCCGGCCTGTGCGTCGACGCGCTGAACGGCATGCCGGGCGTACTGTCGGCGCGCTGGGGCGGGAAGCCGAAGAGCTACGAACGCAACAACGAGCTGCTGCTGTCGCAGCTGGAGGACGTCCCGGACCCGCGGCGGGGGGCGGCGTTCGTGACCGTGGCCGCCCTGGTGCTGCCGTCCGGCGACGAGACCGTGGTCGAGGGCCGGCTGCCGGGCACGATCATCCGCGACCTGCGGGGCACGAACGGATTCGGCTACGACCCGCTGTTCGTACCGGAGGCCGACGACCGCACGCTCGCCGAGCTCGACGACGCGGCGAAGGACGCGATCAGCCACCGCGGCCGGGCGTTGCGAGAGATCGCGCCGTTGGTGGCGAAGGCGTTGGGCGCGCCTACGGCTTCCTGATCAGGCGGTAGCCCCACAGCTCGAACAGCTCGTCGACCGGCTTGCCGGCGACCTTGATGCCGACGTGCTTGCGCTCGGCGTTGTCCAGCGTCCAGCCCTTGTGGCAGAACCGTTCGCGGACCTCCGCCTCGGTCAGGCCGGCGCGCATCGGCGCGAGCTTCGCCGGCTGGAACCCGAACAGCAGGAACGTCGCGCCGGGCGCGGCGATCGCGGTCACGCTCTCGACGTAGGCGTCGCGCCGGTCCGTGGGCAGGGTGTGGAAGCAGCCGTAGTCGAACACCAGCTGATAGCCGTCACCGATGCCGAACTCGGGCAGGCGGGTGGCGTCGGCCTGGACGAACGTGGGGGAGACGCCGGCCTTCCGCGCCTTGCGCCGGGCGATGGCCAGCGCCTTCGGCACCATGTCGACGCCGGTGACGGTCCAGCCGTGTTCGGCGAGGTAGGTGCTCTCGGTGCCGGTGCCACACCCGATGTCGATCGCCCGGCCGGGCGGCAGGCCGCTCTCGACCAGCTCGACGAGCTCGGGAGTCGGCGTGCCGCGTTCCCAGAACGTGAGGCCGAGCCGGTAGAACGTGCGGTAGACGACGCCGTACCAGCGGCGACCCTCGACTCGTGATCCCATCGGTTCCTCCCGAGTGGCATGACGCGAGATGAAACGTCTTGTATTACGCTATGCCAATGCCACCGGAGAGGTCAAGAGCCGAGATCCTGGCCGCCGTCCTTCCGCTCGCGGCCGAGCAGCCGGCGATGGACCAGCTCGCCGCGGCCGCGGGCGTGTCCGTGCGCACGCTGTACCGCCTGTTCGGCAGCCGTGCCGCGTTGTTCCGGGAGCTCGGCTGGGAGCCGCCGCCCTCCGCGCGCGAGCAGATCCTCGCGGCGGCGCTGGAGCTGGTGGGCAGGGGAGGGCTCGCGGCGCTGTCGATGGACGAGCTCGCCGAGGCGGCCGGCGTTTCACGGGCGACGCTGTACCGGCTGTTTCCCGGCAAGTCGGCCCTGTTCGACGGGCTGATCCGTACGTACGCGCCTTGGGAGGCGGTCGCCGACGCGCTCGAGGCACTGCCGGACGCCCCGCCGGCCGAGGTGGTCCCCGCACTGGCCCGCGCGATCGCCGAGTCGATGGAGGGCCGGGCGGTGCTGTTGCTGCAGATGGTCTTCGAACTGCTCACCGGCGATCCGGACACGCTGGCAGGCGCCCGGCACGCGATGGTGCGCGGGCTGCCCGACCTGATCGGCTACCTGGAACGAGAGATGGCCGCCGGCCGCCTGCGGCGGATGCATCCGGTGGTGGCTGCCCAACTGTTGGCGGGGCCGATCCTGGCGCACCAGTTGACCCGGCCGCTGGCCGAGTACGCGCTGGGCGGCACGGCCGGGTCGGAGGAGTCGGTCGGCGAGATCGCCGCTGCCTGGTTGCGGGCGTTAGCTCCGTGAGACGTCGTCGAAGAGGGCGACAAAGAGCGAGTACGGCTTGCCGTCCGCCGCGCGTGGGCGGTCGGCGTATTCGTTGAGGAGGGAGATCAGGCGCATGCGCAGGTCGGCGTAGTCGTCGTCGGACAGGCGAAGGCCGAGGCGGGCGAACGGCACGGAGTCGGGGTCGACGAGGCGGGCTTCGGCGAGGAACGCGTCGAGCATGGCCTTGCCGCCGCCGGTGTCCTTGGCCTTGCTGGTGTCGAGCCGCCACGACTTGTCGGTGGAGAGGTAGGGCACCTCGCGCGCGCCGCGCGTGCCGCGGCGGTCCTCCTGTGGCACCAGGAAGCCCGTCGACACCAGGGTGCGGACGTGGTGCAGCACCGTCGCGGGGTTGAGGCCGAGCCGCTCGGCGATCTCCTTGTTCGTACGCGCCTCGTCCAGGCAGAGCCGGATGATGCGCAGGCGTACCGCCGACGCCAGCGCCTTCGCCTCGGCATCGGTGGCCGGTCTTCCGTGCGTTCCGCTCACGAGTTCAAGCCTACTGATTGACTTTTCCCAATCAGTCGTCGATGCTGTTGGCGTGTTGCTCGCCGATCGGGACTTCCGGAAGCTGCTGATCGCCGATGTGTGCAGTCAGATCAGCACACAGGTCATCGTGCTCGCGATGCCGCTGATCGCCGTCGTCGCGCTCGGAGTGGGGGAGTTCCAGGTCGGCCTGCTCACGGCGCTCGGCTACGCCGCGTTCGTGCTGATTGGGCTGCCGGCCGGGGCGTGGGTCGATCGGATGCGGCGGCGTGACGTGCTGATCGTCGCCGACATCGCCAGGGCACTCGTGCTGGTCACGATTCCGCTTGCCTGGTGGGCGGATCTGCTGACGATCTGGCAGCTGTACGCGGTCGCGCTCGGGCATGGGGTGCTGACCGTGTTCTTCGACGTTGCGTACCAGAGCTACCTGCCGTTCCTGGTCGGGCGCGCGAACATCGTCGAGGGCAACGCGCGGCTCGAGGTCGTTCGCGCGACCGCCACGATCGCCGGCCCGAGCTTGGCGGGCGGGCTGGTGCAGCTGCTCGGTGCGCCGATCGCCGTCGCCGCGAACGTGGTCAGCTTCCTCGGCTCCGCCGGCTTCGTGGGAATGATCGGCAAACGTGAGCTCAGGCCCGAGGTCGCGGACCGCGGGCGGCTGATCCAGGACATCAAGGAGGGCTTGCGTTTCGTCCTGCACAGCCCGTTGCTCCGCGCGATCGCCGGCTCCACGGGGTCGGCCAACCTGTTCGCGGGCATGGCGGGCGCGATGGAGACGATCTTCCTGGTGCGTGTGATCGGCTTGCCGCCCGGCCAGATCGGCGTGTTCTTCTCGATCGCCGCGGTCGGAGGACTGCTCGGGGCGGCGTTGTCGAGGAGGGTCGCCGCGACGCTCGGGCAGGGCCGGACGATCTGGCTGTCGATGGCGGCGTCGAGCCCGTTCTGGCTGCTGGTCCCGCTCGCGCAGCCGGGCTGGTCGGTCTGGCTCGCGGCCGCCGGGATCGGCGTGTTCCAGGCGGGCTGCGTCATCTACAACGTGACGCAGGTGAGCTTTCGCCAGGGCCTGACGCCCGAACGCCTACTGGGCCGGATGAACGCCACGATGCGCTTCCTGGTCTGGGGCACACTTCCGTTGGGCGGCCTGCTCGGCGGAGTACTCGGCGAGCTGCTGGGCGCGCGGGCCGCGCTCTGGGTCGCCGCGATCGGAATCTGCCTGACGTTCCTGCCGACGTTCCTGTCGCCACTGCGCGGAATGCGAGAACTCCCGACTGTCGGTGCTCGATGGCAGGATCCAAGCCATGAAGAACATTCGGACGCATGAGCGGGCCACCGAGCCCGAAGACCCTCAGCCGCTTCGTCCTCGAGCGGCTCAACGCAGGCGACGTCGACGGGCTGGTCGCGCTCTACGAGCCGGACGCTGTCCTTGCCCTGCCCGACGGTCGGGCGGCCACCGGCCATGCCGAGATCCGGCAGGCCTACGAAGGGATCGTCGCCGGCCGGCCGACCTTCGCGGCCGGCCGGCGACTTCCCGGTTTACGCAACGGCGAGTTGGCGCTGACCGCCACCCAGCTGCCGGGCGGTGCGGTCACGGCCGAGGTCGCCCGCCAACGACCGGACGGCACCTGGCTCTGGGTGCTCGATCAGCCAACGCTGTTGCGGATGCCGCCCTGACGCCCCAAACCCCCAACGTTTCAAGGCGGCTGAGCTCTCGCGCTCACGATCCTGCTGAAGCGCTGTCGGATGGCCGGCGAGCAAGGTGTGTGTCGGCCGGCTCCCCGATGGACGGCTCGGGCTGGACAGGCCGTGCCCTCGAAGCATCCGTGAGGGTCAAGGCAGTGTCCAGCGCTGGTTGGCACCGCCGGTGCAGTCCCAGATCTGCAGCCGTGTGCCGTTCGCCGAGCTCACGCCGGTCGCGTCGAGGCAGCGGCCGGACGCCGGATTGACCAGCGAGCTGTTCGCGCCCGCCTGCCAGCGTTGGGCTCCTGTGCCATTGCAGTCCCACAGCTGCACCTGCGTGCCGTTGGCCGTCCCGGCGCCGGCGACGTCCATGCACTTGCCGAGCGCGCGGATCGTCCCATCGGTGCCGACCGTCCACGTCTGCGCGCCGGTGCCGTTGCAGTCCCACAACTGCACGGCGGTGCCGTTCGCGGCGTTCGCGCCCGCCACGTCGACACACTTGCCGCCGTAGCCCGTGATCCGCCCGACCCGGGCGCCCGGGGTGTCGCTGGTCGAGACGCGTACGTAGTCGACGACCAGCTGCTGCGGAAACTGCGTGGAGCCGTCCGGGTCGCCGGGCCAGTAGCCGCCGACCGCGAGGTTGAGGATGATGAAGAACGGGTGGTCGAACACCCAGCGGTTGCCGTTGATGTCGGCAGGCGTCTTGGTGAGATAGGTCTGGCCGTCCACCGACCAGGTGATCCGGCCGGGCGACCAGTCGATCGCGAACGTGTGGAAGTCGTTGGCGAACTGCTGCCCGCCCGGCAGTGTGTAGCCGCCGCCGATGCCACCCGACCCGGAGTAGCCCGGACCGTGAATGGTGCCGTGCACCGTGCTCGGCTCGAACCCGACGTTCTCCATAATGTCGATCTCGCCGCTCGTCGGCCAGCCGACCGAGCCGATGTCGTTGCCGAGCATCCAGAACGCCGGCCACATGCCCTGCCCGCGCGGCACCTTGATTCGCGACTCGACGTGCCCGTACGTCTGGGTGAACTTGCCCGCCGTGTTGAGCCGGGCCGAGGTGTACTCACAGCGGCCGTACCAACAGGTGTAGTTGCCGGGGTTCTCCCGCTTGGCCGTGATGACCAGGTGTCCCTGGCCGTCGAGTGCGGCGTTGTTGGTGCCGGAGGTGTACCACTGCCGCTCGTGGTTGTTGACGTTGTCGCCGGTCTCCTGTGTCCACCGGCTGCCGTTGACACCGCTGCCGGCCGGTCCGTCGAACTCGTCGGCGAACGTCGCCGCCGCGGCCGTCACCGACGCCGGTGAGCCGGACGCACTTGACGACGTGCCGGTGCCGGCCGGCGGGAGTGCCGCCTGGGCGGGCGCGCCCAGCGAACACAGCGCGATCAGAGTCGCGCCGGCGGTCAGCGCACCGAGGAACGTTTTGCTGCGGAATCTCATGACCATGTCTGCACCGCTTCTCGAGGACTCGAGGAAATGGAGGCATACCGCAGAGCGAGGCCGTCCGAGCGGGCGCAGCGCCGGATGACACTAGCTTCAACCCGGCGCTGCCCGACCGGCACGACCTAATTTCAAGTCGTGAGTTAACTCCCACTCACCGTATCTGTCAAGTTTCTTTGTTGTTTTCAGGTGATGAAGACATGGATCGACGCGAGGTGAGCGAGCGTCCCGACGCGGCGCGACAGTTCCGCGTTTTGCTCCGATGGGCGAGGATAGGCGGCATGGTGCGGGAGGGGAATTGCCCATGACGATCAACGTCCTGCTCGCCGATGATCAGGGGCTGGTGCGGGCAGGTATCCGGGGGCTGCTGGAAAACAGCAAGGACATCGCGGTGGTTGGTGAGGCGAGCGATGGCGCCGAGGCCGTTCTGGGCGCGCGCAAGCACCGGCCCGACGTTATTTTGATGGACATTCGCATGCCGCGCATGGACGGCCTCGAAGCCACTCGCCAGATCATCGCCGACAAGACGCTGGCGAGCTCCCGGGTGGTCGTGTTGACCACGTTCGATCTGGACGAGTACGTCTTCGAGGCCTTGCGCGCGGGCGCGAGCGGCTTTCTCTCCAAGGACATCGAGCCCGCGGAGCTTCGCCGGGCGGTCCGCGTGGTCGCCGCGGGTGACGCGTTGCTCTCACCGCGCGTCACCCGCCGCCTGATCGCGCACTTCGTCGACACCGCGCCGCGGCCGGCTCAGGTCGAACGGCTGTCCATCCTGACCGAACGCGAACGAGAGGTGATGTCGTTCGCCGCCGCGGGGTTGAGCAACGCCGCGATCGGCCGGAGGCTCTCGATCAGCGTCGAGACGGCCAGGACACACGTCCATCGCGCCATGAACAAGCTGAACGTCCGCGACCGCGCCGAGCTGGTGGTGCTGGCCTACGAGACCGGCCTGGTCCGCCCGGGCCACACCTGAGCCCGCGTGGGCGCGGGTCAGCCTCCCAGCGTCAGCAGGTATCCCGCGCCGGCGAGGACGACCATCACTCCGGAGAAGAAGAGGTTTCCGGGCACGGTCAGCCCACCGGGAAGCGTGAACGTGTTGGGCTTCTCGCGGTCGGGCATGTAGTCGGTCCCAGGTCCGAGCACGGCGACGAACTCACCTCCCCAGACAGCGAGCGGAATGACCAGTGCCGCGATCGCTCCGACGCCCGGCTCCGGACTCGGCCGCCACAGCAGCCAGAGGCCCAGCGCCGTCAGTGCGAAGCACGACACCATGAGCTGGACGAGATGGAACTTGGCGTGTGGATGCCAGCCCTCGTGGAACAGGTGCGTGCGGTTCCACTGGAAGCCCACCAGCGCGACGGGGGTGGCACCGAGGGCGATCGTAAGCAGAATGTGACCGGCCAGGTTCATATGGCAACCTCCCAACGAGACCGATCCTAGGCGTCGACGACGACGACCTTGCCCCGCACGTGGCAGGTGCGCACCAGGTCGTGTGCGGCGCCGGTCTCCTCCAGAGGGAACGTCCGCTCCACGTGCGTGCGCAGCAGGCCGTCGTCGTACCACTGTGCGAGCTGCCTGAGATCGGCAGAGTCCGGGCGCATGAAGACATACTGGCCGCCCGCCGCGGTCACGGCGAGATAGGCGATCGACAGGATGCGTTTGGGATCGGTGACGAGCTTGAACGACTGCTCCAGCGCGTTGGAGTCGGCGAAGCCGACCATGTCGAGGCTGGCATCGATCCCATCCGGCGCCAGCTCGCGTACGCGGCTGGCCAGACCTTCGCCGTACTCCACCGGCTCGGCGCCCAGCCCGGCGAGGAACTCGTGGTTGCGCGGGCTGGCGGTGCCGATGACGCGCGCGCCCAGGATGCGCGCGATCTGCACGGCGTAGTGTCCGACCCCGCCGGCGGCCCCATGAATGAGCACGGTCTCGCCGGGCTTGATGCCGAGCCGGTAGATCGACCGGAGAGCTGTCAGCCCGGACAGCGGCAGCCCGCCGGCTTCGGCCCAGGAAGCGCTGCGTGGCTTGTGCGCGAGCGTCCGAACGGGTGCCGGCACCAGTTCGGCCTTGGTGCCGTGGTGGATCTCGTCGCGCCGGACCAGGCCGAACACTTCGTCGCCGACCTCGAACTCCGGAACGGCCCGGCCCACCCGCTCCACGACGCCGGCGAGATCCCAGCCGGGGATGACGGGGAAGTAGACGTCGAGGTAGGCGTCCATCGTCCCCTCCTGGAGCTTCCAGTCGACCGGGTTGACTCCGGAGGCTCGCATTCGCACGACAACCGTGTCCGGACCGATCTTGGGCTCGGGCCAGTCCTCGACCAGGCGCAGGGCGTCCGATCGGCCGTACTCGTAATACGCCATTGCACGCATGCTGTCGCCTTCCTACGCGATGTTTTCCGGCTTGTGACCCACGACCATGGACTCCGGTCCGGCCAACCGCTCGGCATAGCAGGCTTCGAAGCCGGTCTCGCGAAGCCAGCCGAGGCAGTCCGCACTGGTGTAGTCGTAACCACCTGGGCTGACCAGGAGCATGTGCAGGCTGGTCAGCAGGCCGTGGATGTTCTCGCGACGGTCGTCGTCGATCATGCCGTCGTAGACCAGGACGGCACCGCCGGGCGGCAGTGCGGCGAAGGCCTTGCCCAGCAGGGTTTTCTTGGTCGAAAGGTCCCAGTCGTGCAGGACGTGACCCAGTACGATCACGTCGGCCGAGGGCAGCGGATGAGTGAAGAAGTCCCCGGCCTGGAACCGGAGCCGGCTGGCGAGGCCCGCTTCGGTGACGGCCTCCTCGAACCACGGTTGGACCGGCGGCAGGTCGAAGCCGATCCCACGCAGGTGGCGATGGCGCGAGGCCAGCCGGATGAGGAGAGGTCCGGCGACCGAGCCGATGTCGGCGACCGTGTGGTACTTGTCCCAGGGGAACTTCTCGCTCAGCACCAGCTTGGCTCCGAGCGACGCCCCGTGCATGGCTCGCTGGAACCGCCGTACGCGTTCCGGATCCGCGTAGAGCGCCTTGAAGGCGTCCATGCCTCCGGCCGTGATGTCGCTTTGTGGTTCGCCGGTCAGAAGCGCCTGCGGCAGGTCGGCCCAGGTCTGGTAGAACCTGCCGTGAACGAATCCGAGGAAGCCGGACACGTCGGACTCGGGCTTGGCCGGATCGAGGTACGTCCCGGCGGCCGCGGTGTTGCGGTAGCGGCCGCCCTCGCGCTCGAGCAGGCGAAGCGCGACCAGCGCGTCGAGGAAGTCCCTCGCACCACGGGGATGCAGCCCGAGCCGCTCGGTGAGCTCGTCGAGCGTCGCGTCCGGTCGCCGCGCCAGATCGGCGAAGACACCGAGCTGGACGGCCGACATCAGCACGCCGGCGTCCCAGAAGCCGAGGCCGGTGTGGACGACGTCCCACAGGCCCCGCAGCGGGTCGGACTCCGCGTCGGTGTTCGCCTCGGCGCCACCGAGCCGCCGTCGCACCTTCGCGGTGTCGTGGTAGTCGGTGAACTCGACGATCTTGCCGTCGTGCAGCCGCCAGGCGTGCGCGAACTCCACGGCGCACTCCCGGCCGGTGGAGCCGTCCCGCAGCTGTTGCGTTCCGAGGACGACCACCCGGTCGCCGGACTCCAGGAACTCCTCCGGTGTCGCATGCAGCTCGGAGAGGACGGTGTGCGCCTGCCGGAGGAACGTCTGGACCTCCCTTCTGCCGTGCCTGGCTCCGCCGAGCGGGGCGTCCTCGGCCTCGCCGGCAACGGCGAACTCGGCGTCGGACGCGAAGCGCCTGAGCGCGGAGTCCAGGTCGCCGCGGTTGACGGCGTCGTAGCAGCTGCGAATCTGTTCGGTGTTCGCGGTCATCGGATAGTCACTCCCGAGCGGGGTTGGGCATGGCGGTTTCGGCGAGCACGGTCTCGACCAGGGACGTGTCGTGTTTGGCGGCCTGGAACAGCGGATGTTCCAGCGTCGTAAGGAGAAACTCGATTGTGGTGCAGACGCCGGGACCGGCGATCCGGAACTCGCGCAGGGCGCGCGCCATCCGGGTCAGCGCCTGGGTGCGGTCCGGCGCCCACACGATCGTCTTGGCGAGCAGGGAGTCGTAGTCGGACGGGATGCGGTACCCGGGCCGCCCGTGCGTGTCGACGCGGACGAACGGCCCACCCGGCGGCCGGAACTCCTCGAGGTTGCCGGGCGTCGGGATGAAGCCGCGGCGCGGATCCTCCGCGTTCACCCGGCACTCGACGGCGACGCCACGCAGGTCGACGTCGTCCTGACCTACGCTCAGGCGTTCTCCGCCGGCCACCAGGATCTGTTCGCGTACCAGGTCCAGCCCCGACACCAGCTCGCTGACCGGATGCTCGACCTGGATCCGGCAGTTCACCTCCATGAACGTGAACCGCCGGGCGGGGTCGACGAGGAACTCGAACGTGCCCGCGCCGCGATAGCCGACCGCGCGGGCGCCACGGACGGCGGCCTCCCGGATCTGCTCGACGAGGTCCGGGGGCAGGTCGGGGGCGGGTGCCTCCTCGATCAGCTTCTGGTGCCTGCGCTGGACCGAGCAGTCGCGTTCGCCTACGTGGATGGCGTTTCCGTGCCCGTCGCACAGGACCTGCACCTCGACGTGCCGCGCGGACTCGACGTAGCGTTCCAGGTAGACCCGGTTGTCGCCGAAGAGCGTTTGCGCCTCGGAACAGGACCGCAGGAAGGCGTGGTTGAACTCCGCCTCGTCCGTTACGACGTGGATGCCACGTCCGCCACCGCCGGCCACGGCCTTGATGGCCACCGGATAGCCGGTGCGGCTCGCGGCCTCCCTGGCAGCCGTGACGTTCGGCATCGCGTCGGCACTGCCTCGCACCACCGGCAGGCCGGCGTCGGCCATCAGGCTCCGGGCCTGTGCCTTGTCGGCAAGCCGTTCCATGACGTCCGGCGGTGGCCCGATGAACGTGAGATCGTTCTCGGCACAGATCTCGGCGAAGTCGGGATCCTCCGACAGGAACCCATAGCCGGGGTGGACGGCCTCGGCTCCGGTCCGTTTGGCCGCCTCGACGATCGCCGGAACGTTGAGGTAGCTGCGGCGCGGCGGGGCCGGACCGATGTGCACGGCTTCGTCGGCGTAGCGCACCACGTCGGAGTCCCGATCGGCGGTGGAGTAGACCGCGACCGTACGCAGGCCGAGCTCGCGGCAGGTGCGTGCGATGCGGCACGCGATCTCGCCGCGGTTGGCGATGAGCACCGAGTCGAACACGCGAATCCCTACTCCTGTCCCGGCTCCGGTTCCGTGGGTGCGACGGCGATCAGGTGCTCGCCGTACTCGACGGAGCCGCCGTCGGGCACCAGGATCTTGACGACCTCACCGGCCAGCTCGGACTCGACCGGCAGCATCGTCTTCATCGCTTCGACGATCGCCACCTGCTGTCCCGGCTGGACCTGATCGCCTTCGGTCACGAACGGCGCGGCGTTGGGTTCGGGCGCGCGGTAGAACGTCCCAACCAGCGGCGCGGTGATGTAACGCAGCCCGGCGTCCTCGTCGGCCGGTCCCGGGTCGAGCGAGCCGGTGGGCAGCGGTGCTGCCGGCTCCGTGGCGTCCGGTACCGGCTGGAACTCCATCTCGACCGCGAGCTCTCCGGCCCGAAGCCGCAGCGAGCGCGGTGCGTCGGACAACGATCTGAGCAGCTCGGTCGCGTTCCTGCAAAAGGTTTCGAGCGCGTCAAGATCGTGCGAACTCGAGCCAGGCGCCATCTCGTCCTCCTTCCTCGCTACCGGCGGTCAGGCCCATCCGGCGGAACCGGGCTCGCCGGTCGCGTACGAGCTGGTCGGGCCGGACGTCCCGGAGCTCGTCGACGGCGCCGACCAGCGCATCCCCGAGCAGGCAGGCGGCCTCGGCCGGATCCTGCTGTGCCCCGCCGTCCGGCTCCGGCACGATCGCGTCGATCACCTCGTGGCGGAGCAGGTCGGACGCCCGCAGTCCCAGGGCCTTCGCCGCGGTCGGAGCCAGCGCGGAATCCTTCCAGAGAATCGCCGCGCAGCCCTCCGGGCTGATCACGGAGTAGATGGCGTTGGCGCACATCAACACCCGGTTGGCGACGCCGAGCGCCAGCGCGCCGCCGCTGCCGCCTTCTCCCGTGACCACGGCGACCACGGGTACGGGCAGTCCGGCCATCAGCCGCAGGTTCTCCGCGATGGCGAGGGCTTGGCCCTGGTCCTCGGCCGCGATGCCCGGATACGCACCCGGCGTGTCGATCAGCGTCACGACGGGGACACCGAGCTTCGCCGCCAGGCGCATCAGCCTGGCCGCCTTGCGGTAGCCCGCGGGTTCGGCCATGCCGAAGTTTCGCGCCATGAGCTCTGCCGGGTTGTGCCCCTTCTGGTGGCCGACCACGACGACCGGCCGGCCTTCGAGCACTCCGACGCCGCCCACGATCGCGGAGCAGTCGCCCGACAGGCGGTCTCCGTGTAGCTCGTGGAAGGACTCGAAGAGATAGCCGATGTAGTCGAGCGTGGTCGGGCGTTCCAGCTGGCGCGCGAGCTGCACGACCTCCCACGCATCCGTGGTTTCGGGTCGGCGACGTGGCGCGGGCGGTCCGTCCGGCGAACGTGGCGGTGGGCCTCCCGGCTCGGCGAACGTCAGGAGCCGCGACAGCACCGTACGCAGGGACGACCTCGGCTGGATGTCGTCGATCAGTCCCTTGTCCAGGAGGTACTCCGCCGTCTGGAAGCCCTCCGGGAGCTCCTGTTTGATGGTCTGCCGGATCACGCGCGGTCCGGCGAACCCGAGCCGGGCGCCGGGCTCGGCGATGATCACGTCGCACGACGTGGCATAGGACGCGGCGACTCCGCCGTACGTCGGATCAGTGACGATCGACACCGTCAGAACCCCGGCGTCGTCGAGCTGGCCGAGAGCGGCACTGGTCTTCGCCATCTGCATCAGCGAGATCGCGCCCTCCTGCATGCGCGCGCCACCGGACGCGCTGACGATCAGCAGCGGCGTACGATCGCGCAACGCGTGCTCCGCGGCCTGCGTGATCAGCTCGCCGACGGCACCGCCGAGGCTGCCGCCCAGGAAGCGGAAGTCCATCGCCGCGACGACGACCGGATGGCCGTCGATCCGGCCTCGCACGCACAGAACGGCTTCGGGCATCCCGGTCCGGTCGCGAGCCTCTCGCAGCCGGTCGGGGTAGCTCCTGGAGTCGACGAAGCCCAGGTGATCGACGGTCTCCGCGCCGACGTCGAGCGGCTCCGCGCTGCCGGGGTCGAGCAGGAGGTCCAGCCGTCGCCGCGCGGTCAGCGGTGCATGGTGACCGCACTCGGCACACACGTCGAGGTGGCGCTCGAAACGCCTGCGATACAACAGCGTCCGGCACCCTTCGCAGACGACCCAGTCGCAGGTCATCGTGCCGACCCCTGCAGCTCGGCCGCTCTCCTCTCCAGGACAGCCTTGATGTGCGTCTGGTTGGCCTGTGTGGACTTGTCGAGATGCTCGGTCATGCTCGCGTCGTCGGTGAACGCGCCGGGCTTCAGCTCGAAGTCCTGCACCCAGCGCATGTGCACGCCGTCGCCGGTGTCCTCGTACTCCCAGAAGAGATACATGTACTTGAACACGCCCACCTCGACCCTGCGGGCCCGGACGTTGCGTGCCTCCCGGTCGACCACGCGTTCGGAGACCCAGCTCCAGACCTTCCCCTGGGCGTCCGGGCGCATGGTGAGCCGGAACGTCACAGCGTCGCCGTCCTGCCGCAGGATGTCGACCGACGCGTACTCGTTGAAGAGCTCCGGCCACGACCCGAGGTCGTTGGTCGTCTCCCACACCAGATCGAACGGTGCGTTGATGTGGACGGAGTTGTCCGTGTGGCCTGCCATGGCTTGCCGCCTCACTGCGTCTCGAGATGCTGGTTGATGTAGTCGAGCGCGTTGCCGGGTGTCCGCATCACCTCCACCACGCCGTCCGGGATCGGCACGTGATACTCGCCCTGGACGCGCGAGGCGAACTCGAGCAGCGCGAGCGAGTCGTACCCGATGTCGCTGAAGGGCGTCTGGAGCGTGTCCGGCGCTTCCCAGTCGACCGTCTCGGGCGCACCCGCGGCCTTCTCCATAATTCGTTGCAAGTCGTCAATGGTGAATTGACGCACGGTCGTCTCCTTTGCTGTTGCCTCTCATCACGCTGCGGGGCCGCCGACCGCCGGCGGCGGATCGTCGGCGTTCGGTGGCTGTTCGGTGTCGACGTGCCCGAGTTCCGGACGCGGTGCCAGCGGGCAGATCTGGAAGACCAGGAACGCCTGCGCATCGGTGTCGTTCTCGAACCGGTGCCGTTGACCGCGGCGGACCATCAGCGCTTCGTCCGTCTCCACGTGGATGTCGACCCCGTCGACCCACATGGTGACCGAGCCCTTCACGACATAGCAGAACTTGTCGGAGTAGGGGTTGTACTGCTCCGCGACGTAGTCGCCCGGCTCCAGGGCGATCGTGCCCATGAAACCGTCCGTGGCGCCCACGGTGTTGGGGCTCAGCAGGACCCGGACGTCGCCGCCGAGTCGTGAGTTGCCCGGCACGTCCTGCCTGGCCACTTTGACCAGCGATTGACGATGCATTATCCGGACCACCAGCCCTGAGTGTCGACGCCCTGGTCGGGCGACCAGGTGTAGAACGGCGTGGCGATCGAGTCCGAGAGCTCCGTCCACTGCTCGGGCCGATAACGCTCGAGGTAGCCGGCGAGCTGGGTGTTGACGTCGTTGAAGTCGGGCCGTTTCCGGGCTTCGTAGAGCCGGGGGAGCACGTTTGTGTCGGCCTCGATGAGATGCATGTACAGGTCGTGGTGCCGAAACAGCGTGCGCCTCGTGAGACCCATGAAGTGCGGCATCTCGTCTTCCTGGTCGTGCTTGGCGAAGATGTCGGCCACCGGGCCGGCGTTCTCGGGTTTCATGCGCATGACCATCAGGGCTCGAAACGTCATGCTCGGCTCCTTTCTGTCGCGACGATCTGGTCGACGACTTCGATGAGCGTGTTCTCGGGATCGGCGTCGGCACCGTCGGAACGCCAGGCCACGAAGCCGTCCGGCCGGACGAGCCAGGCACCGTCGGCGGGTAGCCCGCAGGTCTCGGTCCACCAGCTCTCGTCGTCGCGCAGGTCGCCGGTGGCGCCCAGACGGTAGGCCCGCAAGGGAATCTCCAGCTTCGAGGCGGCGTGGTCGGCCGCGTCGGCCCAGCGCGCGCCGTCGGCACCGGTGAGCACGACGAAGGAGTCCTTGAACACGTCGATCGTGGAGACTGCCCTGCCGCCGTAGGTGACCCAGCGGTGTGGTGCGCGGCTGCCGGGCTCGCCGGTGAACGTGAGCTCCCGTGGGAGGACGTCGATGGATCGGCCCGATCCGGCGATCGCCGCGGAGGCGTAGCGGTATCCCATCGTCACGATGACGAAGTCGCGGAACTTGTCCCGGTCGTCCTCGGCCAGCCGGCCGCGCGACCGGAACAGCATCCAGGCCTGGTCCGCGGTCGCGGCACCGACCGGACGGCGTTCCGCCTCGTAGGTGTCGAGCAGGCCGGGATCGGCCCAGCCCTGGACCACACCGCGCAGCTTCCAGGCCAGGTTGTGCACGTCCTGGATCCCCGCGTTGACACCGAATCCGCCCGCCGGCGGATGCGCGTGGCAGGCGTCACCCGCGAAGAAGACGCGCCCGTGCCGGTAGGTGTCGGCCACCAGGTGCCTGGCCTCCCACGGTGTGAACGACTCGATCTCGACGTCCAGGGCAGGATCTCCGGCCGCGACCCGGGCGAGCTCGACGCAGCGTTCCGTGTCGAAGTCGGTGTGGGACTCACCCCGCTCAGGGTCGTAGTTGACGCTGAACATCCAACGGCCGGGCTCCAGGAACACGACGAAGCCCTGGGCCCGCTCGTTGTGCACGTACATCAACGTGAACGCGGGAATCCCCGCCGGGAGGCGGACCTGGGCGCGGAAGACGATGTTGACGAAGTGCCCGGCCACGCCCTCGCTGCGATGCCCGACGCCGAGCATCCGCCGCAACGGGCTGCGTACGCCGTCGGCCGCCACCACGTAGTCGGCGTCGACAACATACGTCCGGCCCGACGAAGCGTGCTCTAGCGTGCAGCGCACGCCGTCGCCCTGCTCCTCCAGCGAGACCAGTCGCGTCCCGAACCGGATGTCGGATCCCTTGTCGCGTGCGGAGGCGAGGATGAGCGGCTCGTAGCGGTCCTGGCCGCACCAGATCGGCATGCACGGCGTGAACTCGGCGTACGGCACGTCGTGCGACTCCATGACGAAGCCCTTGTCCAGCTCGGCCATCGACGAGGCTCCGAGCATGAGCAGCGGGATGGCCCGGCCGGCCCGGACGTCGTCCAGCTGCTTGCCGGGTCCGACGATCTCCATGCCTGCTTGGCGGATCGCGGGCTCCAGGCCGGTCGACCGGAACAGCTCCATGGTTCTGGCGTGGATGCCGGTAGCCCGCGGAATGACCGACGGCTCCGGCCGCTTGTCGACCAGAATGGGCAGGACACCCTGCGCGGACAGGAAGTGCGCCGCCGACAGGCCGACCGGGCCGCCGCCGACGATCAGGACGTTCGTGTGCTCGTGAGCGGTCATCGAGGCACTTCCTCGACGTAGCTGACCTGGTAGAGATTCATCTCAGGAGTGGCGATCGCCCGGACCTCCCGGAAGTGCGGGTGCACCTCGGGGTTGTCGAGCATCGCCTCGAACTTCTCCTTGCTCTCCCATTGGGCGTAGTTGGTCACGCGAGTGCCGTCGAGGCTTGCGTGGAAGCTCGCCGAGACGAACCCCGGCTGCTTGCACATCACGGACGTGGTGGCCTCGACCAGCAGCTCGACCAGGCGTTTCTGGTTCTCCGGCTCGACGGTGAAGGTGTTGATCATCGTGACGACGGACTGGTCTGTTGCTATGTAGGGCATCTGTGCCTCCTTACGCGGTCCTGACGGCGTGCGCACAGTTCGGATGGAACGACGGGTGTCCGGCTAGACCGGCTTGGCTTCGAGTACGGCCCAGCCCGTCTCCGGTTGGTTGGCGAGCTCGAACCCGGTCCGGTCGAACAGCTGCCTCCACTCCGCCAGCGTGCGTTCCTTGCCGCCGAACAGGACGAGCATGTCCATGTCGATGACCTTGGAGTGGTCCCAGTGGTTGAGCGGGGGAACCACCTGGTCGAGGACGACGAGCCGGCTGTAGCTGTTTCGCATGGCGGCGCGGACCCGCCGGAGGATGGCCTCGCACGGCTCGTCGGCCCAGTTGTGCAGGATCGACTTGAGGACGTAGGCGTCGCAGTCGGCCGGGAGCTCGTCGGTGAAGAAGTCGCCGGCGACGAGCTGCACCCGGTCGTCGACGCCGTTCTCCCGCAGCTCCTCTTCGGCGCCGGCGACGACCGAGGAGAGCTCGAACAGCACGCCCGAGCTCGTCGGGCTGCGCCGCAGCAGTTGCGAGAGGAAGTAGCCCGTGCCGCCGCCGATGTCGGCGATCCGGGTGAAGCGCTCGGGTGCGATCTGTCCGGCGAACCGGTCGGCCAGCCGCCTGCTCCAGTGCCTCATGAACGACTCGAAGAACCTGCCGTCCTCGGGATGGGCGGCCAGGTAGTCGTAGAACGGCATGCCGAAGACGTGGTCGAAGGCGGGCTTGCCGGTTCGCAGGCTGTAGAGGATCTCGGCGTAGGCCGCGCGGGTGAGCTCGAGCGAGCTGAACAACACCATCGGCCGCAGTCCGCCGACCTTCTCCGAGAGCAGGCCCTCCGACAACGGCGTCAGCGAGAAGCAGCCCGACTCGTCCTCGGTGAAGATTCCCACGGCCGCGGCGCAGCGCAGCGCGCGGCGCAGTGCGTCCGGATCGGTCTCGGTGACCGCCGCCAGCACCTTCGGGCTCTTCGGCCCTTCGAGCAGGTGGTCAGCGATCCCGAGCTCGCTCAGGGCGTAGATGACCTGCCCGATCTGCCGCCAGCTGCCGAGGACCGCGATCTGCTGCTCGCGAAGCTCACGCTGCTGCGCGGAATCGAAGTTCGCCGTCGCTGCGAGGTTGGGCGCCGTCATGAGCGTGCCTTTCCTTCTCTGGTCTTGGTTACTGTCAGGTCTGGGGTCATGGGCGGATGCTCGGGCGCGCGGACCACCATGGCGGCGTTGAATCCGCCGTATCCGCGGGCCAGCACCAGGGCGGTCCGTACCGGTGCCGTACGCGGCTCGGCCCGGACCACGTCCAGCTCGCATTCCGCCGCGAGCCTTCGTAGGTTGATGGTCGGTGGGATGACGCCGTCTCTGAGGCTGAGCAGCGCCGCCACCAGGTCGACGGCGGCGCCGCCGGCGTAGAGCCGGCCGGTCATGGTCTTGGGCGCGGTGACGGGCACCGCCCGGGCCCCGAAGATGCCGGTGATCGCCCGCGCCTCGGTCGCGTCGAGCTCAGGGGTGCCGGCGGCATCGGCGAAGACCACATCGACATCGGCCGGGCCCAGCTCGGCGTCCTCCAACGCCAGCAGGGCGGCGCGGCGCAGGCCCGGCTCGCGGCCGGACTTCGGCGGAGGGTCGAACGTCGCGCCGTATCCCGCGATCTCGCCGTACTCATGGCGTTCTCCGGGTCGGGACGAGCCGGCCGGCTCGAGTACGAGGATGGCCCCGCCCTCGCCGGCCACATAGCCGGAGGCGCGTTCGTCGAACGGGAGGTAGGCCGCGTCCGGGTCGTCGCTCGTGCTCATCCGCCCGCTCGCGAGTTGGGCGACCCAGCCCCAGGGACACACCGACGCGTCGAAACCTCCCGTGAGGACGAGCCGGACGCCCTGTCGTAGCTGGCGCCTGGCCTGGGCCACCGCGTCCAGGCCGCCGGCCTGTTCGGTGACCAGCACGCCGGTCGGGCCGCGCATTCCGTGCCGGATGGAGATCTGGCCGGTGTTGACGGCGTAGAACCAGGCGAACGACTGGTAGGCGCTGACCGTCTCCGGCCCTTGTTGCCAAAGGGTCTGGAGCTCCCGCTGGCCGAACTCGAAACCACCGGAGGAGCTCGCGGTGACGACCCCCATGCCGTACTCCGGCAGCGTTTCGGGGTCGACGCCGGCATCGGCCAGCGCCCAGTCGGCGGCCGCGAGCGCGAGCCGGGTGAGGTGGTCGGTCTGCGGCAGCAGCCGGCTCGGCACGTGCTCGGCCGGCTCGAAGCCGGGCACCTCGCCGGCCAGCTGGGCGGGGTAGGTGCTCGGGTCGAACTTGCTGATCCGGTCGATGCCGTTCTTGCCGGCGAGCGTCGCCGCCCAGAAGTCCTCGACACCGAGCCCGTTCGGCGCTGCGACACCCAGTCCGGTCACACAGGCGGCGGTCACGAGTCGCTCCTTCCAGGACTCGCGAGCAGCATCGCGCTCTGGAACCCGCCGAATCCGCTGCCCACGCTCAGCACCAGGTCGAGGTCGACCTCACGGGCCTCGAGGGGTACGTAGTCGAGATCGCACTCCGGGTCGCTCTCGTGCAGGTTGGCCGTCGGTGGTACGACACCGTGCTCGATCGCCAGGATGGACGCGGCGATCTCGATGGATCCGATCGCGCCGAGGGAGTGCCCGACCATGGACTTGATGGAGCTCACCGGCGTCCGGTAGGCGTGGTCGCCGAGGCTTCGTTTGAACGCGGCGGTCTCGTGCCGGTCGTTCTGCTTCGTACCGGACCCGTGCGCGTTGATGTAGCCGATGTCGTCCGGCGCGACGCGGGCTTCGGCGGTCGCGACCCGGATCGCCTCTGCCATCTCCCGGCCGTCGGGCCGCAGCCCGGTCATGTGGAACGCGTTGGACCTGGACGCGAAGCCCACGATCTCCGCGTAGACCGGAGCACCCCTGCGCCTGGCGTGTTCACGCTCCTCGAGAACGAACATCGCCGCTCCCTCGCCGAGCACGAACCCGTCGCGCGTGCGGTCGAAGGGCCGGGAGGCGTGCTCGGGGTCGTCGTTGCGCGCGGTGGTCGCCGTGATGGCGTCGAAGCACGCGAGTGTGATCGGCGAGATCGGGGCGTCCGTCGCCCCGGCGATCATCACGTCCGCCGAGCCTTCCCGGATCAGCGCACGGGCATGGCCCACGGAGTCGAGTCCTGAAGTGCAGCCGGTCGACACGACCGCCGCGGGACCTTCGGCACCGACGTCCCACGCGATCTCGCGAGCGAACGCACCGGGCACGAGGCAGTCGAACAGGTGCGGTACGGCGTAGGTGTGGTCGGTGTGCCAGAGCCTGCCGCCGTCACTGACGACGACGTACTCCCGCTCGAGGCTCATCGTCGCTCCCACCGCGGTGCCCACGGTCACGCCTGTGCGGTGCGGGTCGGCGGCCCCGACCGCCAACCCGCTGTCCGCCAGGCACTCCCGGGCACAGACGACCGCGAGCTGGGTTGCCCGATCCATCCGCCGGATCTCCTGCGGTGTCAGGCCGGCCGCCTCCGCGTCGAAGTCGCACTCGGCGGCCACCCTGGAGCGGAACGGCGAAGGATCGAAGAACGAAATGGTTCTGGTGGCCGTGCGGCCACTTGTGAGGAGCTGCCAGAAGGCCTTGGTGCCCAAGCCACCAGGTGCGGCGACACCACATCCGCTGATCACTACTCTACGTTCAGTCATCTATTTTCCGATGCACTTGAATTCTCCTCGCAACAGCCGCAGAATTGGACTAGTTCCAATCGAGCCGCTTCTTTCGATTTCAGTCGCATCACCGACCAACCTAACGCCGGCTCCGCCACTGCATCAATTGCCCAACCGGGTCATTGTGCTTGCATCCAACGGTGTATCGAGGTATCGAAAGTTGTAGAGCTTTCCGGCAGTTTTCGGTTTTACGCTGGCTCTCATGAAAACAACGGAAAGAACAGCGATCTGGCTCGCATCCGGCCTGCTCGCGATATCGGCTGGAATCGTCAGCCAGGCCGCGGCCGGAGAGCACGAGATCGGAAATCTCGGTCTGCACAAGCAGCAGATCAAGGAATACTACGGAGACCACGGCGACTTTCGCGCGTCGGACGACTCGGAGTACGCCCGGGACGTCGCGCGTGAGGTCGCGAAGGCGAGGCCGATACTGAGGAAGGCGCTCGCCGCCCACGATCCGGCCGACGGCAAACCCGTTCTGTTGCTGGATGTCGACGACACCACGCTCAACACCTACACCTACGAAGCGAGCAACGACTTCGCCTACGACCGGGAAGAGGCGGAGCAGTACGTCAAGGACAACATCATGGATCCGGTCTTCGGTACGCCGGCACTCGCGCAATGGGCCGAGGGCCGGGGCATCGAGATCTTCTACCTTTCCGGACGCCCCGAGAACCAGCGTGTGTACACCGCACGTGACTTGGTCGAAGGCGAATTCCCGGACGTTCGCCCGGACCGCCTCATCCTACGCAACCGGGAAAATCCTCCGCCGTATCTGGAATACTGCGAACCCGAGTGCACCACGGCCCAGTTCAGGACAGGCACCCGGAAGTATCTCGAGTCGAACGGATACGACATCCTGCTCGACATCGCCGACCAGGAAAACGAGGTGGCCGGCGGTCATGCCGACCATCATCTGAAACTCCCCAACCCGATGTACTACCTGCAATGAGAGAGCGTTACTCCGGGATGTTCCCGCTCCTGCGCCCGACGAGATACGGCGACCTCACGTTGTCGTATGTCAGGTGCAGCGCCATCCCGTTGGCCGCGTGCTCGAGGTTGTGGCAGTGGTCCATCCAGACGCCGGGGTTGCCGGCCCGGAAGGCCACTTCCACGACCTCGCCACGGCCGACGCCGAACGTGTCGGTCCACCACGGGCTGCCGGTGGAGCGCCTTCCGTTGACCGACAGCACGAGCACGTGATGGCCGTGCAGGTGGAACGGATGCTCGTTGTGGCTGAGGTTGACCACCGTGACCTTCACCAGGTCGCCCTCGCTCACCACCATGGTCGGGACGTCCGGGAACCGTTCCCCGTTTATCGTCGCCACGAAGTCGAGGCGGCCGTTGGCGAAGCCGAGGCCGTCGTCGACGACCTGCTCGAAGCTGCGGTCGTACACACTGTTCTCGTCGAACGGTGTCGGGCGATCCGTGCCGTAGTCCAGCGGGTCGAACGCGGGCGCGTCCAGCGCCGGCCGCGGGATCGCGGCCGCGTTGGTGGCGCCGGCCGCGTCCGGAACGAAGACCTCCCCGCCCGCCGGATTCGTCAGGTCGGTGAGGCGGACGGGAGACCTCGGCATCACGAACGAGAGGTCGTACCGCCCGCCCGCGGGTACGCGCAACCTGACGTCCCGCAACGGTGTCGGCCGGTTCAGGTCGGTGCCGTCGATCGCCACCACCTTGAACGACGTGCCGGACAAGGCGAACGCGCGCCGCTGGGCCTCGTCGGTCGGATGGCTGTCGGTGTTGACCAGCCGCAGCCTCACCCGGGTGCCCGGCCTGACGACCCTCCGCCGCAGGCCCTCCGACGTACCGAACGCCGGTCGTGGCCCGCCCGGTGCGGCCCAGGTGTTGGCCAGCACGGTGAAGTCCGCCTGGGCGTCCGGGAGCTCGCCCGTGGCGGGAAGGACCACCAGCGCACCGAACAAGCCGGCTCGCAGGGACCTGAACGGCTCCTGATGCGTGTGATACCAGAACGTGCCCACCTGGTCGGCGCGGAACCGGTAGACGTGCGATCGGCCTGGCGGAACAGCGTTCTGCGTCACGCCGGCCACGCCGTCCTCGGCGTTGGGCACGTCGAGCCCGTGCCAGTGGATCGTGACGCCGGCGGCCGGCAGCTTGTTGACCAGCCGTACGTTGACCAGCTCGCCGCGCCTGACCCGCAGCTCCGGTCCGGGCACCCGCCCGTTGAACGCCATCCCGTCGACCACCTCGCCGCCGCTGAGCCGGACCTGCCGGCGCGCGGCGACCAGCGTGAACGAACGGTCGGGCGGGCCGCTCGGCCCGGTCAGGGTCGCGATGTTCGTGGGGTGGGCGTCGGAGGCGACCGGACCGCCGCCGGAGTCCGTGGTGTGATGGCCCGCCGCGCTGGCCTGCTCCGGCGGAAAGCTGCCGGATCGCAAGTAGGCGAAGGCGGACGCGAGCAGGACCAGCGCCGTGAGCACCGGCGCGGCGGCGTGCCAGACCCGCCGCAGCAGGCTCCGGCGAGTTCCCAGGGTTCGTTGCCGGTGGCACTGGCGGTACCACAACGCCGCTCCGGTCAGGACGAGCACGAGCCACGACGCCACCACGTCCCCGACGTAAGGGGAGGCCGGCTGGGCGATGTGGCCGACGTAGGCGGCCAGCAGGATCGCGAACGGCACGAGCTGGATCTCGGCAACGGCCACCGGATCCAGCCGGGTGTCGTCGCCGCTTACCCGGGCCAGCCGCCAGAGCCGTGGCAGGACGTGCACGGCGACCGCCGTCAGCGGGCCGGCGAGCAACGGTGCCACGACGATGAGGCCGTCCGCGGCGAACCACCAGCCGTCCAGCAGGCGCAGGCCGATGTTCGTCAGCTTGACCGCGACCGGAACGGCGGCCGGCACCAGCAGGACGAGCAACAAGCGAGCTCTCCGGCGGCGTCCCCGCTCGGGGCCGGCGGTCGCCAGCCGTCCCGCGAGAAAACCGGCCACCAGCCACAGCAGGGCCCCCAGCCCGGACAGCACCGTGCTGATGTCGTCACTCCGCAACAGCTTCCACATGGCTGTACCTGAGGCTAGGTTCCGATCGCGACGATCGAATCCGCCCGGCGCCGACAGTTCGGGACGCAATCTGCCGTACGGATCGCGTCCAGGCGTACGCGCGTCGCCGTAGATCGGACATCGATCGGTACGGCACCTTGCCACATCCGCGCTCCTGCGTAACGCTTCGAGAATGGTCGATGAACGTGGACGCGACCAGTGGACCAAGGGCGACAGGCGCCGGAGCCTGTTGAGGCGGCGGGCTGTCGGCCGGCTCGCCCGTGAGGAGTTCCGCCGCCGGCTGCGCCTGATCGACGTCGTACGCGAGTTCGCGGCCGACAACTGGCTACGGGCTTGGACCAGCATCCCGCCGTTGGCCTTCGACACCTGGCTGGCCGTGGTGGCCACGGTCGGCATGATGAGTGCGATCACGGTCGCCGAAGAACCCGACTCGCGGCCGCCGGACGCCTTCGCGTACATCTTGGCGGTGGCGATGGGTCTGCTGATGTTCGGGCGGCGGCGCCGGCCACGTCTGGTGCTGCTGGCGACGCTGGGCCTGCTGTTCGCCTACTACCGGATGGACTACCCCGGCGTCGAGCCCGGGCTCCCACTGGCCGCCGCGATCTACTCCGCTTCGGTCGCGGGCCGCACTCGGCTGGCCGTCGCGGTCTGCGCGCTGCTCACCGTCGTCGGCATGGTCTATCGCGAAGTGGTCTTCGACATGACGCTGGTGACCGGGCTGGCCGAAACCCTCAAGGACATCTCGCTGTTCGTGATGGTCATCCTGCTCGGCCACGCCGTTCTCACCAGGCGGATCCGGCTCGCCGCCGCCGACGAGCGGCTGACCCGCCTGGAACGCGAACGCGAGCGCGAGGCCGCGCGGCGGATCGCCGAGGAGCGGTTGCAGATCGCCCGTGACATGCACGACGTGCTCGCCCACACGATCTCGACGATCAGTGTGCAGGCCGCGCTCGCCGACGACACGCTGCGCAGCGGACGGCTGCACAAGGCGCGAACCGCCGTCCGGGATGTCCGTGCCGTCGCATTACGGGCGATGGCGGAGTTCAACTCGCTGGTCGGGATCCTGCGCCGGGACGGCGAGGCGGCCTCGCGCTCGCCGGCACCCGGCGTCGGTGACCTGAGCGAGCTGTACGAACGGGCGCGGGACGCGGGCCTGCGCGTCGAGGTCGACGTCGCCGAGTGGGGAACCCCACTTCCCGCGGCAGTCGATCTCGGCGTCTACCGCATCGTCCAGGAGTCGCTCACCAACGCCCTCCGGCACGCGAACGCCGACACGATCAGCATCGCGATCCGCCGGGACGGCAACGACCTGGTGATCGACGTTGTCGACGACGGGCGAGGTGTGCCTTACGGAGCAGGCGGCCCGAGCGTCGTCTCGCCGGGATACGGGATCATCGGGATGACCGAGCGGGCGCTGGCGTTGCGGGGGTCGCTGGAGGCGGGGCCGGTCTCCGGGGGAGGGTTCCGGGTGCACGCGCGGATTCCCACCTGGGGCGGTTCTGAGGGCGGGGGTTGAGCGTGCGGGTGGAGAACACCGGGCGGCGCCTCGGTCGAGACGCCGCCCGGGTCGGTTGGTCGGTCAGTCAATCAGTCAGCCACCGTTGAGCTTGCGCTGGACGAACGCGTACGTCCCGTCGCCGATCTTCGGAGCGAACCCGCTCACGTTCTCGATCGCGGAGCGGAAGTGGATGCCGGCCCAGAGCCTGGACATGCCGCAGTCGCGGGCCAGCGTGTTCCAGTTGTCCCAGTGCAGGGTGATGTCGGTCGCCGGCGTGACGCCCGGCTCGACCTGCGAGGAGCCCTTCGCCCGGTGAACGGTGATGTCGGTCTTCTCGTCACCGAAGAAGCGCTGTGCCGCCTGGGCGTAGGCCAGGCAGAGCGCGGAGGAGGCGGAGGGGTACTCGGGATGGTTGGACGTCTGCATGTAGGGCCGCCACTCGCGACCGGTGATGTCGTCGACGGTGCCCTTGCCCGGGCCGCCCCAGGCCGTGATCTTCCGGTCGCCGTACAGGTAGCGGATCGCGCTGAACGGCCGGACCGCGTCGTACTTCCGCTTGAAGTACCAGGTGGCGACGGTGGTGTCGAAGACGGCCATCTCGACGGTGGCGAAGTAGTGAACGGAGTCCTCGATGTCGAGGTGTCTGCCCTCGACCGCCGCCGTGCCGAGGGTTTCCCCGAGGCTCGAGAGCTTGTCGTAGAAGAACTCGGTGGTCATCTTCTGCCGGTCGGTCAGGCCGGCTGACGCCTGGAGCACTTCGTCGGCCTGGCGCTTGTAGCCCGCGCGGTTGTGGACGTCACTGTTGATCGGAGGCGCCACGCTGAACTCGGCAGGACTGCGATACGAGACCGGCTCGACCCGGCCGTAGAAGGGGGCCGAGAACTGCTGGATGGCGAACCCTCCGGCAGACGGCAGGATGTCAGGCTGCCAGCGCGACGGGTCGCGGAGTTCGTAGGCGGTGTTGACCGGTTCGTAGCCGCTGTAGTCGGCGTACGGCCTGCGGTTGTACGTGCGGCCGCCCTCGTCACCGTAGCGGTTCGAGCCGTCGTGCCTGCGCGCCTCCAGTACCTTTCTGGCCGCGAGGTTGCCGAGACCCGCCGGTGTGGTGGTGTTCTCCTCCCTGTTGTCGGGATCGAGACCCGCCGCCTCGACCATGGCGCGCCACTCCCGGTCGGACTCGGGGAACGTGGCCTCGAGCCCGGTGTAGGCGGCGTACATCACGGCGATGTTCTTGTTGCGGATGGTGTCCTCGCTTCTCGGCCGGCGGCCGAGGTTGGAGTAGATGCCGATCGCTGTCGGGTGGTAGGGCGCGATGGCGTCGAACCACCCGATCTCCACCGTCAGGGCGTGATCGGCTATCAGCGGGACATCGGCGCCGTCCGGTGTGTCCCTGCGATCCGCTGCCTGGAAGGGCTCGAAGATCAGGCGCAGGACGTTGTCGTGGTCGAGGTCGAACGCCTCCGCCTGCTGTGGCGCAGCCGCCGCGGCAGAGGCCGCCGTTCCCAGCAGCGCCGTCACTGTGGTGAGGGTGAGCCAGTACTTCAGACGCGTGGTCCGAGTACGTCTCGATTTCATCGTGGGAACATCTCCTTTGTGGGTGGTCGCGTACGTCGCCGGCGCTAGCGCACCTCCGATCGGTGCTTGTGGCGAACGCCTCTCAGCACCAGCGAGAACCCCACGACAGCCAGCACGATCATGATCCCGGCGAACAGCAGGTTGCCGTACACCGTGATCCCGGCCAGCTCGATCGTGTTCGGATGCCGCGGATCGAACGCCGGGCTCGTGCCGGGCACCAGTTGGGCGTAGAACTCTCCGGCCCAGAACACCAGTGGCGCGACCGTTGCCACCGTCGCGCCGACCAGTGGCTCAGAGGATCGCCGCCACAGCAGCCACACGCCGAGGACGGCCACAGCCGTCACGAAACCCATCAGCTGAACGATGTGGAACCGGGCATGCGGATGCCATTCGGGATCGAACACGTGCGTGTCGTTCCACTGGAATCCGAACACCGACGCCACAGTCGCGACCTGAACCAGGGTCAGCAGCACCAGCCCGGAACGGTTCGCTCGCATAGCACTCACCCACCTTCGACTCGGTTGGAAGGCGTACAGAGCCGCTCCACGCCGTCCACGTCAGTAGGAACGGAGATCAGCGACCGTGCCGCCGCCTTGTTGACAGCATCCAATCGTGAAACCGCGTCCAACTTGCGGAAGGCATGGTGCAGATGGCGTTTCACAGTCGACTCCGACAGGTTGAGCTTCGAGGCGATCTGCGCGTTGGTCATCGCCACCGCGACGAGCTCGAGAATTCCGGTCTCGCGGCCCGACAGCCCGCATCCGTTCCGCTCGGGACCTGGCGAGGTGAGACTCTCGCACGGCACCGTCACGGTGACTGATCCCTCGTCTCCGCAGGCGTTCCGGATCGTCGAGACCAGTGCCTGTCCACTCGTACTTTTCGGAAGGTATCCGCGGATGCCGGACGACAGCAGCTCATGGATCAACCATGGTTGGTCTCGCTGTGCGAGCACGATCACCTTGGAGTCCGGAGCGGCGCATCGCATGCTCTGGATCGTTTCGCCGATGTCGCCGCCAGGTGTGTCGGTGTCGAGCAGGACGACGTTCGGCTGCGTGTCGGCGACGACGCTGACGCCGTGCCGGCTGCTGCCGGCGTCGCCGACAACGACGAGATCCTCCTGTGTGTGCAGGATTTCCCGAAGACCGTCCCGGACCAGCATGTGACGGTCCACGATCACGACGCGAATCGGATCGGTATGGCGCCTCTTCGAGGGGTCCACGTGCCAAAGGCTACGAAGCTCTCGTTCGGCCGTCTACGATTCGACCTGGACTTACGCGAGTTCCCGTACGTCTTCAGGAGTGGTCTACGCCGCACGGCGTACACCATGGCGTCAGCCGACCGGAATCCTTGCGTACACGCGGAATCCACCGCTGGGCAGCGGCCCGGCCTCCAGTGATCCGTGCAGGCTCCGGGCCCGTTCCGTCATGCCCACTATGCCGTTTCCGGAAGTTCCGGGTTTCCGGCGAGGCCTGGCTCGTCCGTCGTCGACAACCTCGACCAGCACGTCCCGCCCTTCCCTGCGGACGCATACGCGCACGGAAGCCGCGCGGGCATGCCGGAGCGCGTTCGTCAGCGACTCCTGGACGATCCGGTAGACCGCGAGGTCGACCGCCGACGGAAGCGGGTCGGTGTCGAGCGTTCGCCCGATCTCGGCCTCCACTTCGAGCCCTGCCTCGCGTGCGGGCTCGAGGACCGTTCCGAGGTCGCCGACGCCGAGCGCGGGCGTCAGCTCCGCTCCCGCGTCGTCGCCTCTGCGCATCAGCCCGACCAGCGTCCCGACTTCGGCCAGGGCCTTCCTGGCTGCGGCGCGTACCGAACGTACGGCCATCCGGGCCTGCACGAGATGTCCGGCTTTCAGCGTGTCGTCGGCGAGCGCGGCCTGCACGGCGATGGCCGAGATCGCGTGCGCCACCACGTCGTGCATGTCGCGCGCGATCCGCAGCCGTTCCTCGGTCACCCGCCGGGCGATGTCGTGCTCTTGTCCGCTTTCCAACCGGGCAAGGCGATCCTGGGCGTCACGTAGCCGATCCCGCCGGTTGAGCACGGTCTTGCCGAGCAGGACGACGACTACGAAGAGCGAGTCGTCCTTGGCCGCGTCGGCGAGGATCGCCAGCGTGGGTTCGTGAAAGACGAACTTGTCGACCACCAGGCTGAGGGTGAAGAAGCAGACGATGACGACGACCGTCAACCTGGTATACCCGGCGACCATCGTCACGTAGAGCGCCGTCGCCAGTGGAAGAGTCGGGTCGACGCCCGGATAGTCCAGCGAGTAGTAGTAGAACAACGTCACCACGGACAGGAGCAGGACGATCCGCGGCGATCGCCTGCGCCCGAACAGGTACAGGCCCATGAGCAGGCAGATGCCGTAGGCCAGCAGATCCGGCGGCTTGGAGTGCGGTTCCTCGGCGACCGCCACAGCGGTCAGGTTGGCGACCGTCGCCGCGGTCACGAACGCGAGATCTGCGAGGAGCGAGCGCACGTACAGCAAGTACCTTCGCGCGCCGCGATCACACCCAAGCGCGCAAGGCGGGAGCAGGTGCGCGCGCCGGCGAGCTGGTGCGGGCGTCAGTTCGCCGGCAGCGGCTGGGGGTACTTGGGTGTGCCGGCCGGGCCGAGCAGGGCGTAGTCGAGGCAGCGGACCGACAGCGGTGGTTTGCGCTTGGCCGGGTCGGGCTCTGCCAGCCAGGACTGGAGTGTGACCATGCCCCTGTCGTCGCTCCAGGCGTAGCGGAACCTGCCGTTCAACGGCGCGGCGACGGCGAAGCGACTGGTCGCGCCTTCGTACAACGTCACCTGGTCGCCCGTCATCGTCCAGACCTGGCCGGCGGACGCGACCTGCCGCGGCAACGGGCAGTCGGCGCGTTTGGAGGTGTCCGCGGCAGGCATCGCGCGCAGGATGCGGTCCGGCGGGATGTGATAGCGCCGGGCGTAGACCCGGGCCGCCGCGCGGTCGCCGTTGCCGATGACGAGGACGTCGCCGGCGTCCCAGTGCTCCGCGACGTACCCGAACGCCCAGCGGTAGTTGTCGACGCCGTACAGATAGCGCAGGTCGTTGCCCAGCCGCACCGGCTGTGTCCAGGCCACCGTCAAAACCAGCGCGGCGGAAGCCACGCCCGCGACCACTCCCGGCCACCGCCGCCGGGTCAGGCGCGCCACCAGCAAGGGCACCGTGTCGAGCAGCACGGCCACGAACGCCAGCAGCGCCGGCACGCAGAACAGGATCAGCCGCCGCCCGAACGGATAGGCGCCCGCCTGCGCGGCGAGGTACGCCGTGAGCACCGGCAGCACCAGCAGCACAGCGGCGGCCCGGGTACGCCGCCGGCACAACGCCGCCCCCAGGCCGAGCAGCACCAGGCCGAGAGCCCACCAGTACCGCATGCCGAGCTCGCGCAGCGTCAGCTCCCGGAACACCCAACCGTTCCACGCGACCAGCCGCGACCATCCCGCGTCCCAGGGCGCGAAGAACGCGGCCCAGTAGTTCGCGAAGTCGCTCACCTGGCCGGTCAGGTGCCGTGCCCACAGCGCCGCCGCGAGCACCGACGCGGCCGGCACCGCCAGCCGCCCGGCCAGCCACGCCGGCGAACGGGACCCTCTCCGCCACAGGCACCAGCTCACCCACGCGGCCAGTAGCGGCGCCGACAACATGAAGCCGTGCGAGAACCACGGGCCTGCCGCCAGCAGGACGTACCAGGCCACCTCACGCCGGCGACTCGTCGGCTCCCGGAGCATCCGCACGCCGAGCAGCAACGCCAGCGTGACCAGGAACGTGTCGGCGGTGTACTGCTTGGCCTGCGCCGTGTAGAAGACCAGCTCCGAGATCGTCGCGATCAGAACCAGCGGCACGATCGCCGCCCACGGGTGGCGGACGAGAGCCCTGCACAGCAACGCGAAAACCACGAGCGTGGCGCACCCGGCCAGGAACGGCAGCAGCCGGTACACCCGTTCGCCGTCGCCCAGGACGGTGGTGGTCAGCCGCTCGGCGAGCAGCCACCCCGGCGGCGCCGACTGCGCGTCCGCCAGTGGCCCGAGCAGCGCACGCAGGCCGTACGCGTCGAGGCTCTGCAGCAGCCCGGCCTCGTCCCGCCAGAACGGCCGGTCCTGCCACCACAGCCAGAACCGGACGCCGATCCCCGCCGCCACCGCCAGCCAGATGCCGAGCCGGCCGAGCCGGTCAGCCGAGGCCAGGCTGCCCGCCGCACCGCCGCCGCTCGAGCTCGAAGACCCGGCCGGGGCGCGGTCGCCTACCGGCCGAACAGACGTATCCGCAGCAGGATCCACAGAGCCTCAACGCCGTCGCGCCAGGTGAGTTTCTTGCCGGCCTCGCGAGTGCGGGCCCGATAGGAGATCGGCACTTCGTACGGCCGGTGCCCGCGCCGCAGCAGCTTGCCGGTGATCTCCGCCTCCATGCCGAACCCGGCCGAGCGGATCCGCAGCTCGCGGTAGAGCTCGACCGGCATCAGCTTGAAACAGGTCTCGAGGTCGCGGATGTAGGAGTTGAACAGCACGTTGGCGAACATCGTGACGCCCTTGTTGCCGAGGACGTACCACAGGGAGTACGACGTGTGGCTGGAGAACGTACGGGTGCCGTAGACCAGCTCGGACTCGCCGGAAAGCACGGGCTCGAGCAGTGCCGGGATGTCGCCCGGGCTGTATTCGAGGTCGGCGTCGCAGATCACGAGGTAGTCGCCGGTGGCCTCGGTGGCGGCGGTGCGGATCGCGGCGCCCTTGCCCCGGTTGACCGGATGCCGGTGCACGCTGACGCGTTCGTCGTCGATGCTGTCGAGCAACTCAGCTGTGCCGTCCCGGCTCCCGTCGTCGACGATGACCACCTCGACGTCACACGGATAGTCGACATCGAGGATCCGCTTGAGCGCGAGATCGAACGTCGCGGCCTCGTTGTAGACGGGTACGAGGATCGACAACTTCATCGGCGGGGTCCCCTCCAGGCCGCCGAGCGACGGTCGCCCGGGGATGTACAGCCGAAGACGTGGTGCGAGAGGAGGGACTTGAACCCTCACGCCCGAAGGCACCGAGACCTAAACCCGGCGCGTCTGCCATTCCGCCACTCTCGCCAGCTCCGGCAGCGGCCAAGTCTAGGGGCTCCCGACCTGGCCGTGCCTCCGCTATACCGGTCCCACCATCCGGTCCATTCCCACTCCACCTGCGCGAACACGCACGTTAACCGCGTATTCAGCCGCGGCTTCGGGCGGTGGGTCAGATGCCGAGCTCGCGGCGGAGCTTGTTGACGTGGCCGGTCGCACGGACGTTGTACTGTGCGACCTCGATCTTGCCCTCCTCGTCGACGATGAACGTCGAGCGGATCACGCCGGTCACGGTCTTGCCGTAGAGCTGCTTCTCACCGTACGCGCCCCACGTCGTCAGCACAGCGCGGTCGGGGTCGGACAGCAGCGGGAAGGTGAACCCGCCCTCCTCCCGGAACTTCGCGATCTTCTCCGGCTTGTCGGGCGAGATGCCGACGACGGCGTAACCGGCCGTGTCGAGCTCCTCACGCGACTCCTGGAAGTCGCACGCCTCGCGCGTGCAGCCCGGCGTGGAGGCGGCGGGGTAGAAGTAGACGATCACCTTCTGCCCGCGGTAGTCCGCCAGCGAGACAGGCTTGCCGTCCGCGTCGGGCAGGGTGAATTCCGGAGCCGGTGCGCCCGGCTGCAACTTCGTCTGGGTCGGCATCGTCACATCTCCCAACGTGTCCCAACCTGCGAGCACTATGCTCTTGCAAGTAAAATGCAATTAGCGCCAACTGGGGTTGCACCCATCTCGGCAATCCAAGCCCGAGCCGGATGCGAACAACACAGCAGATCCTCCCTCATCGCCCGGCCGACCAAGGAGCAGGCACGTGCACGTACCCGATGGATTCCTCGACGCGCCGACGTCGATCGCCACAGGTGCGGCGACCGTGGTCGCGATCGGCCTGTCGCTGCGTGGCGCGCGCCGCGAGCTCGACGACAAGACCGCACCGCTGACCGGGCTGGTCGCCGCGTTCATCTTCGCGGTCCAGATGCTGAACTTCCCCGTCGGGGCGGGTACGAGCGGGCACCTGCTGGGCGGCGCGCTCGCCGCGGTCCTGGTCGGACCCTGGACAGCGATCCTGTGCATGACGGTCGTGCTCCTGGTGCAGGCGCTGTTCTTCGCCGACGGCGGCGTCACCGCGCTCGGCACGAACATCCTCCTGATGGGCGTCGTCACCGTCGTCGTCGGGTGGGCTGTGTTCAAACTGCTCCAGAAACTGCTCCCCAAACGTCCCGCTTCGGTCGTTCCGGCGGCATTCGCCGGTGCCGCGGTCTCCGTGCCGGTCGCCGCGCTGTGCTTCACCGGCCTGTACATCGTCGGTGGCGCGGTCGACATCCCGCTGCCCGCGCTGGCCGGCTCCATGATCGGCTGGCACGTGCTGATCGGGCTCGGTGAGGCCGTGATCACGTCGCTCACCATCGCCAGCGTGCTCGCGGTCCGGCCCGATCTGGTCTACGGCGCGCGCCCGCTGCTCGCCACCCGAACGCTGGAAATCCGTAGGACGAGCAAGACCCCGGAGGCGAGCACCCCATGAAGGTACGCACCAAGGCACTCGTCGCGGCCGGCCTCCTGGTCGCGTTGCTGCTGGCCGGCGTGGTGAGCTTCTACGCCTCGGGCAGCCCGGACGGCCTGAACAAGGTCGCCGAGGACCACGGTTTCAGCCACACGGCCGAGGACAGCGCGACGTCCGGCTCGCCGTTCGCCGACTACGGCACCAAGGGTGTCGGCAACGAGCGGCTGGCCGGCGGTATCGCGGGCGTGGTCGGCGTGATCGTCGTGCTGGGGCTCGGCACCGGGGTTGCCTACGCCGTCCGCCGCCGCAAGCGCTCCGGCGCCGAGGCGGACGCCGGCACCGAGCTCGCCGAGCAGCAGAGCTGAGGAGCCGACCATGGGAGCGGGGCACGCGCACAAGCTCTACGTGCACGGTCACTCGCCCGTACACACCCTGCCGGCGCACTGCAAGCTGGTCGCGCTGCTCACGTTCGTCCTGATCGTGGTCGCGACGCCGCGCACGGCGTACTGGGCGTTCGGTGGGTACGCCCTGATGCTCGCGGCCGTCGCCGCCACTGCGCGGATCCGGCCCACGTTCGTCCTCAAGCGGCTGGTCGTGGAGACGCCGGTGCTGGTGTTCGCGATCCTGCTGCCGTTCATCGCGACCGGTCCGCGGATGGAGCTGCTCGGCTTCGTCGAGGTGTCCGAGCACGGGCTGCTCGGCGCCTGGAACGTCCTGGCCAAGGCGACGCTCGGCGTGGTCGCCTCGATCCTGCTCGGCGCGACGACCGACCAGCGCGACCTGCTGGCCGGACTGGAGCGGCTGCGGATGCCGCGCCTGCTCGTTCAGATCGCATCGTTCATGGTGCGTTACGTCGAGGTGATCACCGACCAGCTGCGCCGGATGCGGATCGCCCGGCTCTCGCGCGGCTTCGAGGCCCGCTCGGTGCGGTCTTGGCCGGTGCTGGGGAAGTCGGCGGGCGCGCTGTTCATCCGGTCGTACGAGCGTGGTGAGCGCGTGCACCTCGCGATGCTGTCCCGCGGCTACACCGGCCAGCTGCCGGCCGCGGGAACCCAGCCGGCGGCAACCGTCCAGGCCTGGACGGCGGCCGCCGCGCTGCCCGTCCTGGCCGCGATCGTAGGAGCTGCGGCATGGTTTGCCCAGTGAAGGATGCTGTGACCCAGGAGCCCGTCGTCGAGCTGTCCGGCGTGGCCTACGCCTATCCCGACGGCCATCAGGCGCTGTTCGGCGTCGACCTGACCATCCGGCGCGGCGAGCGGGTCGCGCTGCTCGGCCCGAACGGCGCCGGCAAGACCACACTCGTACTCCACCTCAACGGCATCCTGACGCCGGGCCTCGGCAGCGTACGCATCGACGGCCTGCCGGTCGCCGACACCAACCTGCTGGAGATCCGCCGCCGCGTGGGCATCGTGTTCCAGGACCCCGACGACCAGCTGTTCATGCCGACCGTGCGCGACGACGTGGCGTTCGGCCCGGCCAACCTCGGGCTGCGTGGCGCCGAACTGGACGCGCGGGTGGCCGAGGCGCTGGCCGCGGTGGGCATGAGCTCCCACGCCGCCCGGCCGCCGCACCACCTGTCGTTCGGCCAGCGCCGGCGGGTTGCGGTCGCGACCGTGCTGGCGATGCGGCCGTCGATCCTCGTGCTCGACGAGCCGTCCAGCAACTTGGATCCGGCCGGCCGGCGGGAGCTGGCCGAGGTGTTGCGCGGGCTGGATGTGACCGTGCTGATGGTGACGCACGACCTGCCGTACGCCTGGGAGCTGTGCGAGCGCTCGGTGATCCTCGACCAGGGCACGATCGCAGCGGACGCGCCCACCGGCGACCTGCTGGCCGACGCCGAGCTGCTGCGGACGCACCGGCTGGAGCTGCCGTACGGCTTTCACCCGTCGCCCGCGGGGTAAGTCTTGGATCATGCTGGCCATGACCACGATCCCCGGGAAGCCGGGGAGTGCCGAGCTCGTCGAGCTCGCGGAACCCGCTGCCGGCGAGGGCAACGTCCTCGTCGAGGGGTTGCTGCTCGGCATCTGCGGCACGGACATCGAGATCGTCGAGGAGGGCTACGGCGCGGCCCCACCCGGTGAGGAGCGGCTCGTGCTGGGCCACGAGTCGCTGGGCCGGGTGCTGGAGGCGCCACCGGTGTCCGGGCTGGAGGCGGGCGACCTGATCGCGGGCATCGTGCGGCACATGGATCCGGTGCCGTGCCCGGCCTGCGCGCGCGGTGAGTGGGACTACTGCCGCAACGGTCTGTACACCGAGCGCGGCATCAAGGAGCGGAACGGTTTCGGCGCCCAGCGGTGGCGTACGGAACGGTCGTACGCCATCCGGCTGCCGAAGGAGCTCGGCGAGCTCGGCGTCCTGACCGAGCCGGCGAGCGTCGTCGCCAAGGCCTGGGAGCAGGTCGAGGCGATCCAGCGGCGGGCCTGGGCCGGGCCGCGGACCGCGCTGGTCACCGGCGCCGGGCCGATCGGGCTGCTGGCGGCGCTGCTCGGCGTCCAGCGCGGGCTCGACGTCACGGTGCTCGACCGGGTGCAGAACGGGCCCAAGCCGGACCTCGTACGCGAGCTGGGCGCGCACTACCTCACCGACCTCGACCAGCTCGACGGTGAGGTCGACGTGGTGATCGAGTGCACGGGCGTCGGCGCGCTGGTGTTCCGGTCGGCGAAGCTGCTGGCACCGAGTGGGGTGCTGTGCCTGACCGGGATCTCCTCGGGCTCGCACGAGATCCCCGTACCCGGCGACGCGCTCAACAAGGAGCTCGTCCTGGAGAACTCCGTGATCGTCGGCTCGGTGAACGCCGGCCGGCGCAACTACATCGACGGCGTGGAAGCGCTGCGCAACGCCGACCACGACTGGCTGTCGAGGCTGGTCACGCGCAAGGTGCCGCTGAGCGACTGGACGAGTGCCCTGTCCAAGCGCCCAGATGACGTCAAGGTCGTCGTCGATCTGCGAAACTAGGTGCTTCCGATTGAGGAAAGGGCGTGCTGTGAGCGACTCCGAGGAGCGGGCAGCGACCAGGGAGGACCTTCCCGTGCAACGGACGCCGTCCAACGGTGACCGTACGCCGGAGCAGATCGCGGCCGACCTGGCCGAGACCAGGGAACGTCTGGCCGCGACGGTCGACTCGCTGGTCGACCGCGTACGCCCGGCCGAGCTGGCGGGGCGGGCGGCGAACAGCATCAAGGAGTTGTTCGTCGACCCGAAGACCGGTGTGCGTACCGATCGGGTGGTCAAGGTCGGTGTGGCGGTCGCGGGGACCGTCGGCGCGCTGATCCTGCTCCGCAAGCTGTTCCGTCGCTGACGTCGTCAGAAGCGGTAGTGCAGGACGACGTTGCCGCGGCGTGACATGCCTTCGCTGTGCGCGCCGAGCTTGGTGAACAGCCGCAGGGCGGTGGGGAAGTGCTCGACCTCCGGCTCGCGGGTCAGCAGGATCTCCCTGACGAGCTCGATCCTGGGGTTCCAGCTCTCCGGTACGTGCGGGTCGTCGAAGCCGTCGAACTTCGTGAGCCCCGCGATGGACTCGGCGCCCTTGTAGTGCCGTTGGGCCCAGACGGCGAACTTCGAGTAGCCGTTGAACGCGATCTGTCCACCGGGGAAGTGGTCGACCAGGCGGTTGACCAGCGTCCGCATCTCTTCGTCGCTGAGGAACGCGATCAGCCCGTCGGCCACGATGACGGCCGGCCGGTCGCTGGGGATCTCGTCGAGCCAGTCACCGGTGGTGAGGTCGGCGGCGAGTGAGTGAGCACGCTCGTGGTGGGGGAGCAGGTGCTCCCGCGCCGCGATCACGCCGGGGAAGTCGATGTCGTACCACTCGACGGCCGGTGGCACGTCGAGCCGGAGGATCCGGGAGTCCAGGCCGGCTCCGAGGTCGAGGCCCACGGCGTCGGGGTGCTGAGCGATGAACGCCTGGGCGATCTCGTCCAGCTTCTTGGCCCGGTGCGCGATGTTGATCGCGCCGGGCCCGCTGATGTTGAGCTTGGCGTAGTCGTAGCCGACCTCACGCACGATCCGGTCCGCCATCCGATCGCCGAGGATCGCATCCGCTCGGCGGGCGTCGAGGGCGCGGCCGCAGAGCGTCAGCCAGAGGCTGTTCTCCAGTGGACTCAGGGTGGGGATGGGTGTGGTGGCGTCGCTCATGTCTGCCTGTTTCATCGCGTCGATGTCGGTTGAACCTGCATTCAACAGACTAAACACTCGTTCAGTAATGAGCAAACAGGGCCTACCAGGTGGTGCGGTGGCTGACTGTTACGGGCGCGCTGACCTGCGGCGACGCACGCGACGCGGATGCTTGCCTGCACACAGCTGCACGCACACGCGGTGCCGGGCATGGCTCCGGCGAGTCCCACGGTCGCCGCGACGGCCATCCCGGCGGTCAGGGCGAGGGAGTCCGATCCATCGCATCCAGCGCATGCGCGCCCACCTCCTGTCACCAAGCTGCCCGGCCGCCGGTCCAGGGTTGCCCGGGTGGCACATCCGGCGCGGTCCGCCGTACCCTTCCATGACGTGAGTCAGACGCCCACCGAGACGACAACCGACCCGAAAACCGCCGCCATGTCCACCGAAAGCCCGCAGGACAAGCTCGTCAGCAGCGACAAGCTGCCGATCCGGATGCTGCACGACCGGGTTCTGGTGACCCTCGACAACGAGGCCGGCGAACGCCGCTCCTCCGGCGGAATCGTGATCCCGGCGACCGCCCAGATGGGCCGCCGCCTGTCGTGGGCGCGGGTCGTGGCGATCGGGCCGCACGTACGCACGATCGTGATCGGCGACCGCGTGCTGTTCGACCCCGAGGAGCGGGCCGAGGTCGAGGTACGCGCCGAGAGCTACATCCTGCTTCGCGAGCGCGACATCCACGCCGTCGCGTCCGAGCGGCTCGAAGCCGACCAGACCGGCCTCTACCTGTAGGCGACGCGTAGCCGACCGCGCGTCTGTGCGGCCGGTACTTGCACACGCGTTCCGGATGGCGTAAACGCTGGAACATGACCGCACCGAGCTCGGCAGGAAAGCCCACGATCAAGCGTCGCGGCGAGGCGATCCTGGACGAGATCGCCCAGCGATCCGCCGACAGCACCAAGGCACGGCTACGCCGGCTGCGCTACACCGTCGTCCCGATCCTCCAGTCGGCGGTCGCGGCGGCGCTGGCGTGGCTGATCGCGAGCCAGGTGGTCGGGCACGTCTCGCCGTTCTTCGCGCCGATCGCGGCCGTGATCTCGCTCGGGGTCTCCCTCGGCCAGCGGCTGCGGCGCTCGATCGAGCTGATCGTCGGCGTCGCGGTCGGCGTGCTGGTGGCCGACCTGCTGATCGCGGTGATCGGGCGCGGCATGTGGCAGATCGGCGTGGTCGTCGCGCTCGCGATGGCCGTCGCGGTCTTCGCCGGCGGTGGGCCGCTCGTGGTGAACCAGGCCGCGGCGTCCGGCATCCTGCTGGTCGCGCTGACGCCGAACACCCAGTCGGGCATGGCCACCGACCGCTTCGTCGACGCCATCATCGGCGGTGTGGTGGGCGTCGTGATCAACGCCCTGTTCCTGCCCGTCAACCCCGTGAGGGTCGTACGCCGGGCCGCCAACCGGCTGCTCGACGGTCTCACCGGCTCGCTGCAGGATCTGGCCAAGGCGCTGGAGTCCGGCGACGCGGAGCTTGCGAAGCAGGCGCTCGGGGTGGCCAGGCAGCTGGAGGAGTCGCTGGACCAGTTCGACTCGGATCTGGTGGCGGGAGGCGAGATCGCGCGGATCGCCCCGGTGCGGTGGCGGATGAAGGGCCATCTGGCGCTCTACGTCGACGCGATCGGCGACATCGACAACGCGACGCGCAACGTACGAGTGCTGGCCCGCCGTTCGGCGACGATGCTGCGGGTGGGGGAGAGCGTCCATCCGGGTCTGCCGGCCGCGGTCTACCGCCTGGCGGAGTCGATCCGTACGTTGCGGAACGAGCTGGCCAAGGGCTGGGAGCCCCGCGCGGCGCGACTGGGCCTGGTCGACGCGGCCGAGCTGGCGACGGCGACACTGAGTTCGGGCCAGGGCTTCTCCGCGAACGTGGTGGTCGCCCAGATCCGTTCGACGGTCTACGACCTGTTGCTGGCCACCGGCCTGGCGCGGACCGACATCGATCGCCTGCTGGACGAGGTGGAGCCGACCAAACTGCACCGCAAGGCGGCCTCGTCGAGCTGACCGAAACGATCGGCCGGTCGACGGATCAGGGGAGCAAAACCCCCGTTGGCGGCCGCCCCCAGCGGCCGCCAACTCTCATCGGCCCATACGCAGTGGTGCCGGTGGCAGTGACTGGGCGCGCTGGCTCGGCAGGCTGGCCGCCCGGCCCTCGGAGTCGTCGTCCTCGTCCTCGGAGCCTGCGTCCGAGCCGGTCGGGGAGCGGTCGAGGTAGGCCGCGATGCCGTGTTTCGCGCACAGCGCGACCAGGCCGTACCCGTCGAGCAGGTGCAGCGGCTTGCCGTTGGCGTACTCGAAGCTGCGTGGATCGAATCCCCCTGTGATCAGCAGCGTGCCCGCGTCCGCCCGTTCCCGTCGGACCGCATGGTGCAGGTCACGTACGTCGGCTGGGTTGGCGATGGAGTCCACCTTGCGGACGTGCACGACGTGCAGCTCCTGGCCGCCGCTGGTCTGGCGGGAGGCGAGGTAGTCGAGGTCGGTGTCGTTCGCGCGGAGGAGCTCGGTCTCGAAGCCCATCCGGTCGAGCAGGTCGACGACCAGCTCGGAGAGCTCGTCCCGCCCGGCGTCGAAGATGTTGACACCCTCGGGTTCGACGACGAGGTACGGGTCGGCGAGGTCGTACGGAAGCAGCTGGGTCACCCCCACCAGCTCATCCGGGTAGAGCGAGATCTCCGCCGACAGCCGCCTGCGTGCGACGTCGAGCGGTTCGATGTCCTTCAGGTCGAGGCGGGCGAAGTGGTGGCGCGTGGCCCGCATGGAGATCAGGCAAACGGTCTCCTCGACCTCGACGATCAGGTCGTTCTCCTCGTCCTCGTCGTATTCGCCGGCGGTGAGCATGCCGTTGAACACGACGGTCTCGACCAGCCAGTTGGGGTCGGCCAGGAATGCGGTCTTGACCGCCCGGATGGCCAGCTGGGCAAGGAGGTTCTGGTACGTTTCGCGGATTTCGCTCGCCGCCCGGCGCTTGTGGACCTTCACCTGGTCCGTCGCCTTGTTGTAGCGGAATTCCTTCTCGCGCGGAACGATATCGATGCTGGGAATCGCCCATTCGATCAGCAGCAATCTCGATTCCGGGACGTAGGCGAAACTCCGGCCGTCGGGAAACGGCGGCTTGTCCTTCACCGGTTCGAAGACTCGCTCGTAGTAGTCGCTGACGGCGATCCGATCGCCGGCATAGACCAGGCTCTCGAATTCGTCGATCTCGTCATTGTGCTCGAGAATTCGCCGGTGGCTCTGCGAAATCGACTCTTCGTGTTCTTTTCGCAGCCGCTCTACGCGTTGTTTGCGAGCGGCTTCTTCCAGCCGATAACGTTCGAGTGCTTTGCGGTATGCGCGTTCGGCGTCCTCGGTGGCGCGTCGGTGCTTGGCACCCCTGTGGAACAAGCGATCCGACAAGCCCGCCGACTTCGGGACGTATGTCTCCCAGCGTGGCGCCAGCAGCGGTTCGGCATCTTCGCCGAGGTCGAGTCCGGGGACCTCTTCCTTGAGCTTCGAGAAGTCGAGTGGTCCAGGGAGATGCGCGGCCGCCGCCATCAGCAGGAAATCGAGCTTCTGCGTACGGTGGTCGGAGTTCTCGGTCTTGACCACGGCCTCTTCGATCAGGCGTTGCACCCGCATCGCGTGCCGGTGTTCTTCTTCGGCTTTGTGCTGTCGTTCGGCCTCTTTGCGTCGCCTGTTGCCTACTCGAGTCAACCGGGCGGCGGCGTGGTCGCGTCGGCGCCTGCGCCAGTCAGACTCATGCGAACGCTCTGACATCGTGCGCTCCCTCCAGGAACGGGTCTTTGGACGGGACCGGCCTCGGGCGACAAGCACCATCGCATGTCTTGGCCGGTCTCGACCTGCTCACGGAGGCGAGCGGCCGGGATGGGCCGGCAACCTCGAACTGGAGGATTCGCCGGACAAATCACGGCGGTGACCATATCTTTCGAACAGGGCAACGGATTGCGGAGCGGGTTTTCGGGGTCTGTCGGATCCTCGGCGCGGTCTGTCTCCCACACCGAGCGCCTCGCCACTGTGGTGGCACCCACGCTCCATCGGCGCACTCCCGATCTGGTGCAGCGTCCGATAACAATGCGTAGAAGAGTTGTAACATGGGGCTCCGGAATCCCGGAAGGGCTGTCTCGGCATGTGATCATGCAAGCCAGGCTTGCATCCTTTTCGGGTTACGCAGTGTTGAAGTGGGTCGGTGGGCATTGAATGGCTTCGTTCCAATTTCGGGCAATACCTACCCCTCTCGAGGTGACTCCGCACGTTATTCGGCGAATGTCGTGGGACAGTCTCGGCCGATCGGGCAATCACCTGGATCACGGTCAGGTGGTTTGGGATGGGCCCGAATGCGCTCCGGAGTCACCGCCGGCTTGGCCGGGACCGGCGGCCGGTGGCGTACGCCGGTGCCCGGAGCGGGTGGGGGCAGCGGACCCCCGCGGCAACTCCGGCCGGCCGAGGGTCGTCTGCCGGGCGACCCTCGGCGCACCCAAGCCTCCGACCGCGCTTATCCTGACTGGTCTGAACCCCAGGTTGGTCATCCCGTGAAGGTGTGAACGGAGTACGCAAAATGCCGGAGGGCCGGTCGATTGTCATCAACGGCGACCTCGGAAGCGGAAAGAGCACCGTCACCACCGAGCTTGCCGCCCGCCTCGGTATGCGCCGGGTCGCGATGGGCGATGTGCACCGCGCGATGGCCAAGTCCCGTGGCATGACGACGCTGGAGCTCAACCAGCACGCCGAGGCCGACAAGGCCGTCGACGACGACGTCGATCAGGTGCAGCGTGACCTGGCGGCCTCGGGCGAGCAGCTCGTGGTCGACAGCCGGCTCGGCTGGCACTTCTTCGGCGGCGCGTTCAAGGTCCACATGATCATCGACTCCGCGGTCGCGGCGCGCCGGGTCACCGCTCGTCCCGCCGATGCGGTCGAGGGCTACACCTCGCTCGAGCAGGCCGAGGAGAAGCTGCGCCAGCGCAGCGACAGCGAGCGGGTCCGGTTCATCGAGCGGTACGGCGTCGACAAGTACCTCTTACGCAACTACGACCTCGTGTGCGACACCACCCGCGCCGCCGTCGGCGATGTCGTCGACCTGATCGTCGCGGCGTACCAAGGCACGCTGGGCTCCGGCATCCTGCGCGACGAGCCACCGTTGCTGCTGATCGATCCGGCCCGGATCTACCCGACCCAGGCGCGGGGGCTGGACAGTGTGGAGGAGTTCAAGAACTCCGAGTACGTCACGAACGTCGGCCAGGGTGGTCCGGCCGCGCTGGAGCCGTTGTCGATCGGGTACGCGCGGCCGCACTTCTACGTCGTCGAGGGCCACCGCAAGCTGAGTGCCGCGCTCCTCAACGACTTCACGCTCGTTCCGGCCCGGTTGGTCGGGCAGGACGGCGACGCCGTCCACGACGAGACGAGCGCGGAGGCGTACTTCTGGAGCCGTGTGCTCCCCGAGCTGGTACGCGAGTGGTCGTCGGCGCACGGCATCGACTTGCCGTTGCCGGGCCGGCCGCACAGCTCAGCCCTTTAGATACCGGTCCAGGAAGCGCACCGTGCGCCGCATCGATGCCGGCCACTGCGGGACGAACGCGTGCTCCTCGCCTTCGTACCAGTACAACGTCGCGTTCTTGCCGGCCCGCTTGAGCGCCGACAGCGTGTCGCGGGACCACTGTGGCGGGCAGGTGTCGTCCGAGGTGCCGTGGTGGATGACGATCGGCTCGGTGACGCGGTCGAAGTAGTTGACCGCCGACAGCCCGCGCCAGAACTCCGGGTTGCGTTCCGGCGCGCCGTACGCCGCGATGATCCGCGGCGCCACGGAGTCGCCCCGGCTCCAGCGGTTGAAGTTCTGCGCCGCGTTGGAGCTCACCGGCGCGAACACGACCGCGGCCTTGACCAGGCCGGGCTGCGCGACCAGCGTGTTGTACGTGACGCCGCCGCCCATCGAGCGCCCGAGCAGGCCGATCCGATCGTGCCCGAGATACGGCAGCGACGACTCGCGCAGGGCCAGGACCGCGTTGATGACGTCCTCGGTGTAGCCGAGCCGGACGTGCAGCTCGCTGTTCGGATCATCATCGGACTGCGCGTGGTTGCGGTAGTCGGTGTGCAGGACGACGTAGCCGCGTCGCGCGAGGTAGTCCTGCTCGCGCTTCAGCCCGCGCCCGTTGGTGTAGACGGCCGGGTCGATGTAGCCGTGGTTCAGCACCAGCGCCGGGAACGGCCCGCGCCCGGCCGGCACGTTCACGATTCCCGAGATCGTGAGGTCGCCGCTCTTGTACGTCGCGAAGTAGCGCGTGTAGGCGGAGTTGCGGTCGATCACCCTGCCGAGCGTCAGTCCCCGGCCGTCGTAGGTCTTGGTCATCAGCGCCGGCAGCGAGACCGGATGCGGCGCCCTGGCCGGGGTCGGCCGTGGGGCTGCCGGTGTCGTCGGCACGGCCGGCGAGGCGCTCGGGGTGCCTGGGGGAGTGGACGGGTCTGAGGTGGCGGAGGAGCGGTCCTCGGTGGGTGTGCTCGTGCAGCCGTACATCCCGGCCAGGGACAGGCCCATCAGCCAACCGAACTGGCGGCGTGGAAGCATGCCTCCATCTTGCCGCCGGTTGCCGAAACGCCGGAGAAAGCTAGGCCGGATCGCACACGACGGGCTCGCCCGGAACCGGCAACGGCACGGTGGCTGGGGCAGGCGGCACGATCCGGCGGCCGTGCACCAGCTCGAGCGCCAGCCGGATGAACTGGGTACGCCGTCCGAGCGCCCACGGGGTCAGCGGCAAGCTCGAGAGAGCGCTTACCTCCACAGGATCACGCACCAGCGTGGAGCGTCCGACGACCGTCACGCTCCAGCCGGTATGGAGATCCGGGTCGATCTCGTCGACCTCGAAGCCGATCACGGAGTCGCTGGCCACCGTCGAGAGCCGGGACCCGGCGACCGTGGACATGATGATCGTGTTGTCCCGTACGACGTAGCTGACCGGCTGTACAGCCGGCAGCGCCCGTTCGGTGAAAACCGCCCGCCCGAGCTGCGCGGAGGACAGCAACCGGACGCACTCCTCGTATCCGATCACCGCGGACGCGAACTTGTCGACCATCCCTGAACCCCTCGAACCGAATACCTCGAGCCGGTCTTCTGCTGCGATTCAGCCAAGCGTGCTGAGTCGAGTCGAGACACGGTAGGGACTACAGGTACGTCCGGTCTGTGACTTTGGACCTGAGCGTCCTGGAAAGGGTGGAAGCCGAACACAAAGGGCTGGCGCCTCAGCGGAAGCGACTGAACATCGCGCCGACGATCACGGCGCCGATGGCGAGGCCGGCCATTGTCGCCAGGACATACGGCATCAGGGGGCTCCTGTCGCATCCACGGGGTCTGGGTGTTGGTGCCGGTGACGTGCCTAGAGATCGGAGAGAGTCGGCACGTCACCGGCACCGGATGTAGGGCCGCAGGAGACAGGCTGCTCGGGGTTCGTGCCGTCACCGACGTCCCACGCGCGACGGCCAGCTAACAGAGACCGGTGGTTAGCCGCCACGCCGTCTATGGAGTTAGTACCAAGCGCGGTCCGACGCCCCCACATCACTACTACGCCGCGTCGTGAACCTGGAACGGACCGCACTTGGTATGCACATACTCTTGTACGTGCAGATGGTCGTGTCAAGTGACATCACGGAACTTTTCATCGAGAGCCGTTGTCACGGTGTCCGTGATCATCGTGTCTCCGAGACATCTGTCCCCGGACGGCTGATGGCGCGTCACCGTGAAATTTGCACGGTGAACCACGGCGATGTGACACTTGACGGATGGCCGACGAGTCGGTGCTCCACAGGAGGCTGCTGGGCCGCGGGCTGGAGGAGCTCCGCACCAGCGCCGGTGTCAGCCTGAACGACGCCGCGGAGCAGATCGCCCGCAGCACGACGTCCGTCTGGCGCTTCGAGCAGGGCAAGACCATGATCGACGCGCTGCAGCTGAGGACGCTCTGCGCGCTCTACGGCGCGAGTCCCGAGCAGCGCGCCCGGCTGGAGAACCTCCGCGAGCTGGCCCGCCGGCCGGCCTGGTGGTCGCATCTCGGCCCGCGCCCGACAGTCACCGCCGGTCTGCTGAGCATGGAGGACCTCGCCTGGCGGATCCGGGAGTTCGACCACAGCGCCATTCCCGGCCTGCTGCAGACACCGGACTACGCCCGCGCCATCATCGAGGCCGTCGAGCCGGGCAGCAGTCGGTCCGACATCGACACTGCGGTCGCGTTGCGGATGGAACGGCAGGCCAAGGTCTGGGCCGGCCAGGAGCCGCCCGAGGCACTGTTCCTGATCGACGAGGCGGCGCTGTGGCGGATGCCCGGCACACCCGAGGCGCGGCGCGCCCAGCTCGGCCGGCTGCACAACCCGCCGCCGACGGTGACGTTGCAGATCGTCCCGTTCAGCGCCGGCCCGCATCCGTCGCTCGGGACGTACCTCATCTTCGATCTCAAGCTCGACGCCACGAACGCGAGGGGGGTCTACGTCGAGGGCTCGGCCGCCCAGAAGGGTTACATCACGGAGGACGAGCCGCACATCGAGGCGTACGAACTCGTCTTCGAGCAAACCCGCGCGAAGGCGCTCCCGCCGAAACTGTCGGCCCAGCGTCTGGTGGAGATGATGAAAGAGCTCCCCGACGACTGAGCTGGCGTGCCCGATCCGGGCGGTCCCGTTCGCCGCACTGGCCAAGGCGGGCCGGCCACAGCCGATGGGGGACGCCGTGGCCGGCCCTGACCGGGTAGGACGCATCGGGCGGGGGGGACCCGGAACGCATCACCGTCCGGCTACGGCAAACCTACGCCGTCGCGCAAGGTTCGGCGTGCCTTTTGTTCGATCCCGTTTTGGGGCGGGTAACTAATTGGCTTCAGGGTGACAAAGCCCTTACCTGGTGTCGGTTTGCGCGCCTGGCCGATCCGGTTTACCGCTTTTCGTGATGTTCGGCCGAGGCTCTGCCGAGATCGGTGAGATCGGCCGGAGCCGCGTCGTCCGGAACGAGGGTGACCGGCTCGAACTCCTGCTGGAAGATCTCGCGAGCGGCAGGGGTGACGATGGCCGGGCCGGGCACCGCCGCGTACGCCGCGAGGATCGCGACGCGAGCGGCCGTGTGGAGTACGGGCGCGAGCGCGTTCTCCTCGGTCAGGTCGTCGAGCACGTCACTGGTCGCGGTCAGGTGCAGCTCGACCTCGTTGACCTCCAGGTCGTGGTGCAGCCGGACCAGCGCGATGCGTCCGGCGCCGTCGAGCGCCGTCACTCCGCACAGGTCGATGACCGCGGCCACGGTCGGCGGTGGAGTGAGGACGCGGTGGTTGACCACGTCGGCGAGCGCGGGTGCGGTGCCCTCGACGAGAGGGCCCGACAGCTCGAGGAAGACCAGCGGATCGACGCGGCGCAGCGCGGGGTCAGGCCCGCGCTGCGTGGGTATGAGCGGTCCGCTGCGCCGGCTTCTGCTCACGACGGCGGACATGATCGGTGTGGCGAGACGAGCGATCCGCATGGCGCTGTCTCCCTTCCCCGGGACGGACGGGGTGCACGCGACGCAATCGGTGCCGAAAGGCAGTACCTCTCCCAGATAACCTCAGACCGCCCCAGGACGCAACACCACGGGCAAAACACTCGGCTACAGGTTGTCGAAGTACCAGCGAAGAAACAGCAGGACCAAGACGATCACCGGGATGGCCGCCCAGAGGTCGGACCAGCGCTTGGCTGCCAACTCCCGGGTCCCCGCCTTGGCCTTCTTGTGGTCGCTCCAGCTGCGTCGCACGACCGCGTAGGTGTACCCGGCGATCACCGCCAGCAGAATTCCGATCAACCCCGCGCCTTCCATGCCGGGGAGCGTAGGAATCGCGAACGGTCCGGCCCGATTTATTGCACGCGGAAAGGACTTGTTGCCCGCCGCGCAATCGGCTTTCGGCCAGGTTCGGCCAGGGCTTTGGTCCCGGTTGCTCAGCGGGACGTGATCTCTTTCGCGTCCGTGGTCCATTCGGCTGCCTGGTCGCTCAGCGTGAGACCGAGTCCGGGCCGGGTGGGTACGACCATGTGGCCGTCGCGGAGGGTGAGACGTTCGTCGAACAAGGGCTCCAGCCACTCGAAGTGCTCGACCCAGGTCGGCCGGGGGTAGGCGGCCGCGAGGTGGACGTGCAGCTCCATCGCGAAATGAGGGGCGAGTCCGAGTCCCGCGTGGTCGGCCAGTCCGGCGACCCTGAGGAACTGAGTGATGCCGCCGACCCTCGGTGCGTCGGGCTGCAGGATGTCGGCGGCGCCGGCTTCGATCAGGCGTACGTGTTCGGCGGCGCTCGCGAGCATCTCGCCGGTGGCGATCGGTGTGTCGAGCGCGGTGGCGAGCTGGGCGTGACCGTGGGCGTCGTACGCGTCCAGCGGCTCCTCGATCCAGACGAGGTTGAACTCCTCGAGCATCCGGCCGGCGCGCATCGCGGTCGCGCGGTCCCACTGCTGGTTGGCGTCGACCATCAGCGGTACGTCGTCGCCGAGGTGTGCGCGGACGGCGGCGACCCGCTTCAGGTCCTCGGCGAGGTCGGGCTGGCCGACCTTCAGCTTGATGCCTCCGACGCCACGTTCGCGGGCCGCGCTCGCGTTGCTGAGGACGTCCTCGAGCGGCGAGGAGAGGAAGCCGCCGGAGGTGTTGTAGCAGCGTACGGAGTCGCGGTGGGCGCCGAGCAGCTTCGCCAGCGACAGGCCGGACCGCTTGGCCTTGAGATCCCAGAGCGCGACGTCGAACGCGGCGATGGCCTGGGTGGCGATGCCGCTGCGGCCGACGGAGGCGCCGGCCCAGACGAGCTTCTCCCAGAGTCGGCCGATGTCGCTCGGATCCTCGCCGAGCAGGTCGGGCGCGATCTCGGTCGCGTGCGCGTAGAGCCCCGGGCCCCCGGCGCGCTTGGAGTAGCTGAAGCCCAGCCCGTGCCGTCCGTCCGCCGTCGTGATCTCGGCGGTGAGCACGGCGACCTCGGTGAGCGGACGTTGGCGTCCGGTCAGCACCTTGGCGTCGCTGATCGGCGCGCGCAGCGGGACTCTGATCAGCTTGACGCGGACGTGTGCGATGCGGTCGATGTCGTCGATCTGGTCGGTCGGTGCGTCCTGGTCGGCAGCCACCTGGCAATAGTCTCGCGGTATGAGCTACGAGCTGCGGGGAAGGTCCGGAACCGGCACACCGAAACTGGTCGCGATCAGCGACCTGCACGTTCGGTACGCCGAGAATCGGGCTCTGGTGGAGGAGCTGCGGCCGGAGTCAAGCGCTGATTGGCTGATCGTCGCCGGTGACGTCGCCGATCTGGTCTCGGACTTCACCTGGACGATGGGCGTCCTGCGGTCGCGGTTCGCGCGGGTGATCTGGGCGCCGGGCAACCACGACCTGTGGACACTGCCGGTTGATCCCGTCCAGTCGCGAGGTGAGGAGAAGTACCTCCACCTGGTCGAGCTCTGCCGCCAACTCGGAGTGGACACGCCGGAGGATCCGTACCCCGTGTGGACGATGGGCTCCGGGTCGTTCGCGATCGCGCCGTTGTTCGTGCTCTACGACTACACCTTCCGGCCGGAAGGCACGTCGAACAAGGCGGAAGCGCTCGCCGTCGCGAAAGAGGCGCACGTCGTCGGGAACGACGAGATCTACCTGCACCCCGATCCGTACCCCAGCCTGGACGCCTGGTGCGCCGCCCGGCTGAAGGTGACCACGGAACGGCTGGACTCGATTCCGCCGTCACAGCAGACGATTCTGGTGAACCACTTCCCGCTGACCCGCGAGCCGACCCGGATCCTGCGGTATCCGGAGTTCGCCCTGTGGTGCGGCACCGAGGCAACCGCGGACTGGCACCTGCGTTACCGCGCGGAGGCGGTGGTCTACGGGCACCTGCACATCCCGCGCACGATCACAGAGGACGGCGTCCTGTTCGAGGAGGTCTCGCTCGGCTATCCGCGCGAGTGGCAACCGCGTTCGCGAGTGCCCGGCCTGCCGGTTCAGGTGCTGCCCGCCGAGTGAGCCCGCGCGCACACTTGACAAGCATCGGGTCGGTCGGCGAGATTAACGGCACGGCGCCGACCGGTCGCCGAGCTGTGGAACATCCGCCCCAGTCGGGGTTCCATCTCGCGAAGGGGAGTTGCCCTCTCGGTCGTCGATATCCGCAGGCCATCTCACTACACCGCGTCACTGGGGGACGAGGGTGTTCATGAGGAGGCTTGTCATGACCAGAGACGGCACGTTCAAGAAGGTCGTCCGCCGGCACGCCATGGAGACGGGACAGCGCTACACCGAGGCGCTGGCCGACCTGGAGGGTCTCGGCGCCCGGATGAACCACGAGCCCGTCGCCGAGCGGCTGCTCACTCATCTTCGCGACCACTACGGCATCGATCCGGTGGCCGCCACGAGGATCAGCGTTCACAAGACCTACGTCTTCCGGATCGACCGGAACGACGGCGACCCGTGGGTCGCGCGTGCGTTCCCTCCCGCCCGTCCGAGGGAAGGAGTCGAGGGCGACGCCGCGATCCTGCGGTTCCTGGAGCGGCAGGGCTACCCAGCCGAACGGCTCGCCGTCGACGACGCGGTGTCAGACGTCGACGGTAGCGCGGTCCTGGTGACCCGGTTCGTCGAAAGCACACCGCTTCCCGACGGTGCCGCGAAGTTCACCATCATGGGCGACCTGCTCGGACGACTGCACGCACTGCCGTTCGACGAGTCCGCCGGCCGTCCGGGCGGGGCGAGCGGTGAGGACCCCACCCGAGAGGGCACACCGCGCCAGGACCTGCTGGCCGCCCTTTCCTTCCTCGACGCCGTGGATACGAAGGTCGCGGCGGCCAATCGCGAGCTCTTCGAGCGGACCCGGCACCAGGTACGTTCGGCCGACGACGGTGCCGGCCTGCCGGAGGCGTTGCTCCACGGCAACCTCCTGCACGCGCCCGACCACGCGGTCGTGGGCGCGCAGGGACCGGTCGCGATCAACTGGAAAGCGTCCGGGCGCGGGCCGCGGCTCGCCGATTTCGCCTACCTGATGTGGGGTACCTGGCTCAAGCAGGACCTGATCGAAGCGGGTGTCGACGCCTATCGCAGGCATGTCGAGGTGACCGACGAGGAGCTCGACCGGCTCGAAGGGGTGATGGGCATCCGTCCGCTCTACCTCATGGGCATCGACTACCGCCGGAACATCGACCAGCATCACGGCGGCGAGGTCGAGTGGTTCGATCCGGACTATCTCAAGGCGGCCGCGGCCGCCGTCAGAGCCGCGTTCGGTAGATAACCGGAGATGGCAGGAGAGTTGAGGGTCCTCGGAGCGGCGGAGCACAACCTGCGTGACGTCGACGTCACGTTCGGGCCCGGCGTGACCGCGGTCGTCGGCGTCTCCGGCTCAGGGAAGTCGTCGCTCGCGTTCGATGTGGTCTACACCGAGGCGCGGCGGCGATTTCTCGAGACGCTTGGCCTTGGACGTCGAGAGGCGCGGGTGCCGGCGGCGCAGGTGCGCGGCATCGAGGGCCTCGGCCCAGCGGTGGCGATCGCGCAGAACGTGCTGAACGTCAACCCTGCTTCGACTGTGGCGACGTCGGTGGGCCTGCATCCGTTCCTGCGCATCCTGTACGCGCGGTTCGCCGAGGTCACCTGCCCGCGCTGCCAGGTGCCGGTACGCGCGGTGTCGCGCGAGGAGCGGCTCGCGATCGCCTTGTCGGTGCTCGCTGCCGCGGGCCGGCTCGAGGTGGAGGTCGCGGTCGTGCGCGGTCTGCGCGGGAGCCATGCGCATCTACTCGCGGGCTTGCGAGGGCAGTTCGACGCGGTGACGGTCGACGGGCGGGCGTGGGCGGCGGGCAAGTCCGGCCGCGTGCCGCGGCTCGATCCCACGGTTCCGCACGATGTGGTCGTCCGGGTGGCCACGCTCCAGGCGGGTGCGTCCGCGGCGGAGGTTCGTACCTGCCTGGAACGTGCCGACGGGCTGGGCTCACCTGAGGTCCGGCTCGGCGGCACGCCGGTGCTGCGGGCACCGATCTGCCCGAGCTGTTCGGACTGGGTACGGCCACTGGAGCCGTCGGCGTTCCGCGATGCGGCGGCCGACACCTCGTCACACCGCATCGCCGGTGTCACGCTGCCCGAGCTGCTCGCACGTTCGGTGAACCAGGCCCACGCTTTCGTCGAGCAGCTGCCGGCGGATCTACGGGCCGAACGCGTTCGGGACGAGCTGCTGCGCCGGCTGCGGCCCCTTGTCACGTTGGGCCTTGGCCACCTCGGTCTCGACCGGTCGATGCCCACGCTGTCCCGCGGGGAAGCGCAGCGGACGCGGCTCGCGGTCGTGCTCGGCGGCCGGCTCGAGGATCTGCTGCACGTCCTCGACGAGCCGACGATCGGCCTGCACCACAGCGATCTCGAGCGGCTCCTGGACGCCATCGGCTCGTTGCCGGGGCCGGTGCTGATGGTGGAGCACGACCCGGTGGCCGTCGCCAGAGCAGACGATGTCGTCGAGATCGGGCCGGCTGGCGGCCGCGGCGGCGGGCAACTGGTCTTCCAGGGAACGCCGGCCGAGCTGTGGCGGGCCGGCACCGCCTCCGGCGTTGGCTTCTCGACCAGGACACGGCGGCAGCGGGCGCGACGTCCCGTGTCCGACGAACGGATCCGCATCACCGGGGCCGGCCTGCGTAACCTGCGCGATGTCGAATGCGAGATCCCGGTCGGATCGCTCACGGTGATCACCGGGCCCTCGGGTGCGGGCAAGACCACGTTGGCGCGGGAGGTGCTGCTGGCCTCGCTTCGTGCGCAGGCGCCGATCGGGTGCGCCACGTTCGACGCGCCAGCCCTGCGGGTGCTCGCGGTGGACCAGGCGCCGCTGGGCAACAACCCGCGCTCGAACCCCGCGACCTATACGAAGGTGTTCGACCGGATCCGTGACGTGTTCGCGGAGGAGACCGGACGGTCGGCGTCGGAGTTCACGTTCAACCGGGCCGAAGGGGCGTGCCCGGAGTGTGAGGGGATGGGCGCGGCCGCCATCAGCCTCAGCTATCTGGAGCCCATCTGGGTGCCGTGCGAGGCCTGCGAGGGACGCCGTTACCGGCCCGAGGTTCTCGAGGCAACGTGGAAAGGGCTCTCGATCGCCGAGGTGCTGGAGCTGAGTGTCGACGATGCCGCGGCGCTGTTCGCCGAACATCCACCGGTGACGCGGATCCTCGAAACCCTGCAGGAGATCGGGCTCGGTTACATCACGCTCGGGCAACCGTCGCCCAGTCTCTCCGGCGGTGAGGCGCAGAGAATCCGCCTCACCCGGGAGGTCACCAAGGCCAGGGCAGGCAACCTCGTGTTGCTCGACGAGCCCACCACGGGCTTGCATCCTGGCGACCTGGACCGGCTCCTCGCCATGCTCGACAAGCTGACGGCCAACGGCTGCACCGTGGTCGTCGTCGAACACCAGGCGGACGTGATCGCCTCGGCCGACTGGCGGATCGATCTCGGGCCTGGAGGTGGACCGGACGGGGGACGCCTGCGGCACTGCGGGCCTCCCGGCTCCGAGGAACCGCCCGAGGTGGTGCCGCGTGCCACGCCGCGCGCCGGCCGGCGTTCCAGCGATGCCATCCGGGTGCGGGGCGCCCGCGCGCACAACCTGCGAGGTGTCGACGTCCAGTTCGGCAAGGGCAGATTCACTGTCGTGACAGGTGTGTCGGGCTCGGGCAAGTCGTCGTTGGTCCGCGACGTCCTGGCGGCGGAGGCCGACCGGCGGCTGCTGGAGTGCCTGTCGGTGTACGAGCGCCAGTCGGTACGCGAAGGACCGGAAGCGCCGGTCGACTCGCTCACCGGGCTCGGCCCGACGATGAGCGTCGACGCCTCGGGGACGAACTTCGATCCTGGCGGACCGTCGCGCTGGGAGGCCGCCCAGACGACCGTCGGCCGGTCCAGCGACCTCGATCGCCTCGTCTCCGTTGTCCTGGCGCGCGCCGGTGTGCGCTCGTGCCTCGCCTGTGGTGGCGAGGACGTCCGCCGGTCGTCGCCGAAACCGGAAGCCGCGTGGATGTGCGGTGACTGCGGCGCCGGAGCGGTGCCGATCGAGCCGCGCCACCTGATCGGTTCGCCCGCGGCCAGCTGCCCGCAGTGCGTCGGACTCGGTCTCGAGCGGGAGTACGAATGGGACCAGATCGTACGGCCCGAGCTGCCCCTCGCACGGTGCTTCGGCGGAGGCCTGTCGTGGTTTCGTCCGAACGTATCCACCGCCAACAGCGCGATGCGCGACTTCGCAGAGCGGTACGGCTTCGACCTGGACACCACCCCGTGGTCGGAGCTGTCCGACGAGGCCCGCAACGCGGTCCTGTACGGCGAGTCGTCCTGGGACGGGCTGAACGACTGGGCCAAGCTCGACGTCGGCGGCACGGAGACCAAGGCGTTTCCGTGCCGGGAGTGCGGAGGCAAGCGGCTGCGCGCTCCGTTCCTGGCGATTCGACTCGAGGGTCGCGACCGCAGCGACCTGTTCGCGGCGCCGCTCGCCGAGCTCCATGCCGTACTGGCGTCGATGGCTACGCCGGACGACCGGCACGCGGCGCACGCCCGCGACGTCGCGTTGCGCCGGTTCGGGTTCCTCTGTGAGGTCGGGCTGGGCTACCTCGAGCTGAACCGGATGACGTGGTCGTTGTCCGCGGGGGAGGCGCAGCGGATCAAGCTGGCGTCGGTGCTCGGCGGTGGCCTGGTCGGCATGACTGTGCTGCTCGACGAGCCGAGCCGTGGCCTGCATCCGTCTGAGACGGGCGCGCTCGTCCGTACGCTGGGCGAGCTGCGCGACGCCGGCAACACCGTGATCGCCGTCGAGCACGATCCGACGTTCATTCGCGCCGCTGACGACGTTGTCGAGATCGGTCCTGGTCCTGGGCGGGCCGGCGGACGGTTGGTCGATCTCGACAGCCCGCGGTCGGTCACCCGAGCGGTGCTCGAGGGACGCGTCGCTCTCCCTCGCACCCGCAGGCGCGAGCCGACGGGGTGGATGTCCGTTGCCGGCGCACGGGAGAACAACCTGCGCGGCCTCGATGTGCGTATCCCACTCGGCGTGCTGGCCGGCGTGTGCGGTGTGTCCGGGTCGGGGAAGTCCTCGCTCGTCGTCGACACCATCGCGCTGGCACTGGCCCGGCCGAAGACCTCCGTCACGGGCGTCGGCGTGATCCGGGCCGAGCCCGGCGTGCACTCCACGATCTCCAGCGCGCCCGATCGTACGGTCGTGGCCGACCAGTCCCGCGCGGAGATCACGTCGCCGGGGATGTTCCTCGGGCTGATCGGCGCCGTACGCAAGGCGTTCGCGGGGAGCGAGGTGGCCGTCGAGCAGGGGATCACGGTCAAGGACCTCACGTACGGCTGCGACGCCTGCCGCGGCAAGGGGAGCTGGCAGACGGACCTGTCGTTCCTTCCGGCGGTGACCCAGGACTGTGACGCGTGCGGCGGCTCGGGCTACCGGCGTGAGGTCGCGACGCTGGTCGAACGCTGCCGGACCCTCGCCGGTATCGAGTCGCTCACGATCGCGGAGCTGGTCGAGGAGTGGGGCGACCTCGACCTCGTGCGCCGGATGGGCGGAGCCGCGGTCTCGCTCGGGCTCGGCTATCTCGTCGTACGCCAGCCTGGCTGGAGTCTGTCGGGTGGCGAGGCGCAACGACTCAAGCTCGCCAAGGAGCTCGCACGGCCTTCCAAGGCCGGCACGCTCTACGTACTCGACGAACCGACAGTCGGTCTGCAGGTGACCGACGTCGCGGTGCTCGCCCGCGCCGTCGACGCGATCGTCGACGCCGGCAACACCGTGCTGGTCGTCGAGCACGACCCGGTGTTGCTGGCCGCGTGCGACTGGCTGATCGAGCTCGGTCCCGGCGCCGGACCTGACGGTGGCGAGATCGTCTTCGCCGGCCGCCCCGAAGAGCTCGCCGAGGCCGGCACGGCGACGGCGCCGTACGTACGCGAGACGCTGGCATGAACGCGACCCCGCTCCTGCTCGGTGACCCGTCGGCATCGTTGCGATGGCGGGCGGGCATGGAGCTGTTCGGACTCGCGGACGATGGCGAGGTCGGGGCCTGGCGGGACGAGATAGGCGAGAGCCCCGCGGTGCGGTCGCTCCTGGCGGAACTCGCGGCGGCCGACGGGCCGTTCGCCGCCGGCTACCTGCTCTGCCGGCTGGCGTACCTCGGCTACCACGGCCCCGAGCTCGCCGCTGCCGTCGACGCCATCTTCGCCCACCAGCGGCCGGACGGCTCCTGGTCGGCGCGGCCCGGCTCGGCGGACGGCCCGCGCTTCGTCACCATGCATACCGTCGTGCCGTTGCGAGGCATCGCCGCGGCCGGGTTCGCTATCGACCCGCGGGCGGAACGCGCGTACGAATGGCTGCTGTCCGAGCGTCTCACCGACGGCTCCTGGCCTGCCGGTCCCAAGGCCGACCTCGGCGGTCGTGGGCGGCCTGCCCAGCCGGAGAAGGAGTACCGGCGGCTGCCACGCGGAGCGGGCTGCCGTTCCGCGACCACCGGTGCCGTGGCCTGCCTCGCGCTGCACCCTACGCGCCGGCGATCCGACGCGGCCCGCCTCGGCGTCGACCACCTCCTGGCCCGTGAGTCCCGGGAGGAGTCGGCGCTCGGCTGGGAGGTCTCGCGGCTGGTCGGGCTCGAACGCGCGTTGGGGCAGGTGACGTTCTACGTCACGTTCGACTCCGCGTTCGTCCTCGACCTCGCGTCGCGCTGCGGTGTCTCCGCTGCCGACCGGCGGGTTCGCGACCTCGTCGGGTGGCTGGCCTCGTTGCGCGGGCCCTACGGGCTCTGGGAACACCAAGCCCATCCGCAGCTGTCCCGCTGGCTCACCTTCGACCTGGAGTGCAGCCTGCGCAGGCTCGCCGACGGCGACTGGATCGGGAACGAGGAGCCGGCCCGCGACCCTAGCGGGGGTACGGGACGTCGGCGAACCCGCGGAGGCGGTCGAGGCTGATCCGGATCAGCTCGGAGAACGAGCCGCGGAACTCCTCGGCGTTCAGGTCGATGTTGGGGAACCGCTCGGCGTACTTGGCGGCGAACCCGCTCCATTCGTCGTCGTTCATGTAGGCCGACGCGATCGCGGCCGTGCCGGAGAAGACGACAACCCCGTCGCCGCCGTACTCACTGTCGAAGTTGAGAGCGACGCGTGTGTGGGCTGCGATGTTGTGCAGCTTCGGCTTGCCAGGCTGGCTGGGGACCAGCACATCCGTGCCGTTCCACCAGAACCACACCAGGCTCGGCAGCGGATCCCCACTCCGCTTGCCGATCGTCGTCAGCCAGACCACGATGTCGCGGCCCAGGCGGTCCGTGGCGTACCGGCCGAGCTCCGTCGAGAAGTCGATCATCGACCGAGTGTAGTTATCCCGGCCCGTGAACTTCGGAAAGTGTCGCGCCCTCCGGTGCGAGCGTTGTGGACTCGAACTCGATTCGGCAGCCGTCGGGGTCGTGGAGGACCACGACCCACATGTGATTGCCGACGAACGGTTCCTCGACCGGCAGCCCGGCCGCGACCGCCTTGTTGTAGATCGCGAGGGCGTTCGAGCAGACGAACGTGAGGCTCACTCCGTCGCCAAGCCGACGGCCGGCGCCCACGGGCGAGCCGGCTCCGTGGGCCTCCTGCAGCATGATCGCGGCCTGGCCGAGCTCGAGCCGGCACCAGCGGATGTCGTCCTTCGACGGCCAGGCGAGAGCGATGCGGAAGCCGAGGATGTCCTGGTAGAAAGCCAGCGACGCCTGCATGGACGAAGGATGCAGGAACGGCACCACCTCGAGCACCTGGCACGTGTCGTCGCCTGGTGCGCCGCCGACCTGCGTGGTGGCCGGCTTCGCGACGGGCACAGGAGTGGTCGCGGCCAGCGTGTTCCAGTCCTTCACGCCATGCAGGTGGGCGACGAGCTCGAGGGACTGGCTGTGGCTGACTGACACGCCGGCGTTGGCGAGGTCCTTGCGCAGCCGTCCCGCCATCAGCTTGTATTCGGATCGATCGCTCACGGGAGCACCCTTCCGGCGGAATCGCGATCAGTGCCCGCATTGCTGCTCGGGTCCGCCGTGGCGAAGGACAGCCCAGCTGTGACGCGAAGAGAGTCGACATTCACCGTACCCAAACCGGGTCGCGGGCGGCCGGCTGCCGATTGCCACCTCGAATGCTACTCCACGGGTCGTCTTCCGATGGCGAGATCGTCGCTCACTCCGCCAGGACGACGACCTCGTGGTCGAGGACGCTGGGGACGGTGAACGTCACGCCGCCATCGGCTGGTTTCACCGGGACTTCCGTGCCCGCGACCAGCAGCCTGGCCCGCTGGGCCGAAGGTGCTGTCACGCTCACCGTCAGCGGCCCGACGGGCAGCAGCTCGTCGAGCCGGCCCTGCCACGCACCGCCCTGGCTGAGGTTGACCAGGTGCAGCACCACCGCCGACTCCTGACGGTAGAGGTTGCAGTCCAGTACGCCGGGTCCCTCCACCGTCAACGGCACGCCTGCCGGGCCGGTCGCCCAGCGGACGAGGTTGGCCAGCAGTTGCCCGTGGTCCGGGTGATGGTGCCGGGCGTAGCAGCGGTCGACGTCGGCGGCGAGGTACGCGACCCGCGCGCCGGTCGCGAGCGTACGTGCGGTCAACGCCGGCAGGGAGCTGCGCGGCCGTTCCATCCACGACGTCTCCGGCGGGTAGATCGGGAACGGCGGCACCCAGGTGAGCGGCACCGTCGCCTCCTCGCCGGCGCGCACCACGTCGAGCCGGCCGCCGCACGGCAACAGGTCGGTCGAGGAGAAACCCGAGACCAGCAACGGATCCGGCTCGGCAGACCGTTCGATCCGGAGGTACGTGTGCCCCGCGTACGACTCCCAGTTCGCCTGCGGCGCCCGGTCCAGCCCGTGCTGGGTGCCGGTGTGCTGCACGCCGAGCAGGTCGGCGCACACCAGGTCCGCCCGCGGATCGCCCCACTCGTCGTACCTGCCGGACTCGCCGGTCACGATCAGGCTGCCGCCGCCCTCGACGTACGCGCGAAGCGAGGCGCACTGCGCGTCGCTCAGCGCGCCGACGTTCGGCAGTACCAGCACGTCGAACTGGGCGGCATCGCGCGCGATGTGGTCTGCGTGCACCGGCAGGTACGGGATCCGCGAACGGATCAGCGCGTCGGCGAAGCCGCGGTACGGCAGGATGCTGCGCGCCTCCGGATCCTCGCGACCGTGGAAGTCGACGGACCGCTGGCTCCACACCAGGCCCACGTTGGCCAGCGGGGTACGGGAGACGAGCCACTCCTGGTTGGCCGCATGCCACCCGAACAACGGCTCGGCCGTGGCGTACTGCCGCCGGTCCTCGTGGTAGGCGCCGATGTGGTGCCACCACGGCTGGATCCCGCCCGCGAACCCCGACACCGCCCACATCCGCGCTTCCGGCGCCGGCTTCGAGCCCACCCGGAACGTCGGCGTCCCGGCGTCGTAGAGCGCCGTGCTCTCCGGGATCAGCGCGTCCCAGCCGAGCAGGCCGTGGATCAGCTTGCCGCTGTCGGAGTTGGCCTGGAAGCCCGCGGCACCGCGGTACTGCGAGTCGAGCATGATGATCGGTGTCCGCTCGCAGATCCCTTTGTAGTCACGGAAACGTGCACTCTGCGACTCGATCGCACCGGAGTTCATGCCGATCCACAGGCAGTCCGGCCCACCAGCGGCGGTCGTCGTCGCGTTGTTGAGGTCCCACACCGCCAATCGCTGCGCGTAGCTCCACTCGATCCACGCGCGATAGTCCGGCGCGTCCCAGTCGGCAGCGGGTGGCAGCCGCCGCCCGGTGTCGGCCAGGAACTCCCGCCGGCAGTGTACGCAGTAGCAGATCTTCGAACGGTCCAGCCCGCTCCAGCTGTTGTCGGTGATGCCGTCCGGCGCACTGCGCTCGACGATCTCCTCCAGCACACCCGGGAGATAGCCGCGATAGTACGGACTGTTGACGCACGCGACGTACTTCTCGCCCGCACGGTACGGAACGCCGTCGGCGTCGACCGCGAACCAGTCCGGATGCTCGTCGTAGAAGGCCGGATCGGCCCGGTTGGAGTCCATCCGCGCCAGCACCGTCAGGCCCTCGGAACGCGCCGCCCGCACGATGTCGCCGTAGAGATCGCCGTCGCACAGGAAGCGTGCGCGATGCTGCAGCTCGTACTTGCTCGGGTAGTACGCCACGATCCCGCCGGCGTTGACGATGACGCCCTGCACGGAGGTCCGCCGCCAGTACGACCGCCACCAGTCGCTGTCGTACCGCGCAGGGTCGACCTCGGTGAGGTTCGTCTGCCCCCAGCGCAGGGTCCGCTCGTACCACGGAACACTCATCCGCCAAGGCCCCGGATCGCGTCGCCGGCACCGGAGAGGTTGGCCAGCTTCATCTCGGAGTACTTCCGGCTCAGCACCACGCCCTGCGCGCCTCCGGCGAACGCGGCCGCGGTCGCGTCCCGCACCGACTCCGGCGTGCACGCCGTCAGCTCGCCCGACGTCAGGTCCCAGTTGTGCTTGACGACATCACGCTGCTTCTCACCCGTGCCGGGCGGGCGTCCCACCGGGATGTCGATGTCGATCCCCGGATAGATCGCCGACTGCCCGTCGACACCGACGACCGCCCGGGCGGTTTCCCGGCGTACGTAGTCGGCGGAGAAGCCGGTCTGCGGCAGCTTCTCGTACGCGCCCTCGTCGAGTTGCAGCAGCTTCATCATCAACGGGTAGACGTCTTCCGGCGTCGCGTCGGCGAACAGCGCGTTGCAGACGTTCCGTACCCATGTGTGGTAGCGCGGCCCGGCGCAGTTGTTGTAGATGACGACCTTGATGTAGTCGGAGAGCTTCGCCAGCTCGGCGTAGTCCTGGTCGGCCCGGAAGAACGGGCTGAACGAGATGTTGTGGTAGACGTGCCAGCCGACCTGGATCGCGGGGTCGCAGGCCTTGGTGACGCCGTAGATGTCGCGGTAGATCTGCCGCTGGCTCTCGGTCCACAACGTCTGCCAGGCAAGGACTTCGGGGTAGTGCAGCAGGATCCGCCAGAACGTCACGAACGCGCCGTCCGCGGGCCGCTCACCCGCACCGAGTCGCTGGTTCCACTCCAGCAGCTCGCGGTATCCCGCCTGCGCCCGCGCGACGTCGATCCCGCGGTCCCGCGCGATCTGCCGGCAGTGTGTGCAGAAGCAGCCGATGTCGGGCACCTCGACCGTGCCCTGCATCAGGAGGTTCAGCGGCCCGGGCCGCTCGGAGCACCAGGCGAGCCCGTCCAGGTCGTAGTTCTTGGCGTACTCCTCGACGATGCTGAGGTGCCAGTTGCGGTAGTCCGGGTTGTTGAAGCACGGCCGCGCGCCCGGCCGGCCCCAGGCGTCGACCTCGAGCACCTTCGGGAAGTTGGGGTAGGAGCGCAGCCAGCGGGCCGAGCTGCTCTCCTCCATCCAGGCGTACGACAGCATGCCGCGCTGCTTGGCTTCGGGAATCACCGCCTCGAACAGGTCGAGGTCGGGGTGCTCCGGCGCGCGCCCGGCCGCACCGAGCACGGTGTTGCCGTAGTACTCCGGCCGCACCCTGGCGTAGTTGCCGCCCTTCCAGTCCAGGTCGTACTCCTGTACGCCGTGGTCGGGCAGGGGGTAGCCGGGCACCTGCCGTCCGCCGGTTCCACGCGTCCAGGTGGGGGTTGCGAGGAAGAGTGCGTTCACCGCGCCTCGTTCGGCCAGGATGTCCAGCGTCGTGCCGACTCCTTCGTCGACGAACGAAATGGCGCCGATTTGCATTGCGACAAACGGATCGGACACGAGATCATCCTTTCAATCCGGTCATGGTGATGCCTTGGATGAAGTACCGCTGCGCCAGCACGAAGACCACGAGCACCGGCAGCACGGCTACCGTCGCACCCGCCATCAGCAGGCTGATCTGGGTGAAGTACTCACCCCGGAACTGCGCGAGCGCGACCGGCAACGTCTGCAGGCGCTCGGAGTTGAGGAAGATGAGCGGCCCGAACAGGTCGTTCCACGACTCCAGGAACGTGAAGACACCGATTGCGGCCAGCGCGGGCTTGGTCTGCGGCAGCATGATGCGCCAGTACGTCGTGAACGTCGACGCGCCGTCGATCTTCGCCGCGTCCTCCAGCTCGCGCGGGATCGTCATGAACGCCTGCCGCATCAGGAACGTCGCGAACACCGGCGTGAGCACGCGCGGCACCCACAACGGGAAGTGCGTGTCGATCCAGCCGATCTGGCGGAACACGATGTACTGCGGGATGAGGTAGGCGATGCCCGGGATGATCGACGTCGCCAGCAGCACCAGGAACGCGAAGTCGCGCCCCGCGAACTGCAGCCGCCCGAACGCGTAGCCCGCGAGCGACGACACGATCAGGATGCCGACCACGTTGTAGGCCGCGAGCTTGACGCTGTTGAACAGGAAGATCGGGATCAGGCCGAAGATCTCGAGGTAGTGGCCCCACTGCGGCACACTCGGGACGAACGTCGGGGGCAGCGTCATCACCTCCGCCTCCGGCTTCAGCGACGAGCTGATCATCCAGATCAGCGGCAGCATGAAGCCGAGGGCGAGCACGAGCATGAACACCCAGAGAACTGGCCTGGCGATCATTTTCAGCAGGTTCTCGATCATTCGTAGAACACCCACCGCTTCTGCAGCTTCCACTGCACGAAGGTCACCGCGGCGATGACGAAGAACAGGATCCACGCCATCGCGGACGCATAGCCGATCTTCCCGTAGGAGAAGGCGGTTTCGTAGAGGTAGTAGATGTAGACCGACGTCGCATGGCCGGGCCCGCCCTGTGTCATCACGTAGATCAGGCCGAACACCTGGAACGAGCTGATGAACTGCGTGACGAGCAGGAAGAAGAAGTGCGGCGTCAGCAGCGGCAGCGTGATGTGCCGCGCCCGGGCCAACGCGTTGGCGCCGTCGATCTTCGCCGACTCGTAGAGCACGTCCGGAATGCCCTGCAGGCCGGCCAGCAGGATGATCATCGGGTAGCCGACGCCCTGCCACACGCTGACCAGGATTACGGCCGGCATCGCCCACGTCGACGACGAGAGCCAGGCCGGGCCGTCGACGCCGACCTCCTTCAGCAGCCCGTTGACCACGCCCTGGCTCGGGTGGAAGAACCAGAACCACACGAACCCGATCGCGACGACGTTGGTGACGTACGGCGCGAAGTAGGCCGTCCGGAACACGACGACACCGCGCATCTGCCGGGCGCACAGCAACGCCAGCAGGAAGCCGAGGCCGATCGTCAGCGGGATGCTGACCAGCGTGAAGTACGTCGTGTTCCACAACGTGGTGAGGAACAGCGGGTCACGGGTGAACAGCTCGACGAAGTTGTCGAAGCCGACGAACCGTGGCGCCGAGATGCCGTTCCAGGCCGTCAGCGACGCACCCATCGACACCAGGATGGGGAAGAACTGGAACGCCACCACGCCGAAGACCACCGGCGCGATGAACAACCAGCCCGTGAGGTTCTGCCTGCGTCGTGCGGATCGCTCACTCGAGACGACGACCGTTCTTTTCGCGTGTCCGCGTGAGATCAGCTGCACCGGCCTCAGCCCTTGAGTGCTTCTTCGACCTGAGGCTTGATGCCGGACAGGACATCGCCGACGGACTTCTCGCAGTTGTACGCGGCGTCGAGCGCGGGCCGGTAGAGCTCGCGGGCGCCGAGGGTGTTCTTCGTCTGGTTGGTCGCCGTGAGGTGGTCGGCCGCGACCGCGAACAGGTCGACGTGCTCGGGCGACTTGCCGTCCGGCTTGATCAGCTTCGCGGCGTTCTTGTCGATCGGTGTCATCTCCTTGGCTGCACCGAGGATCTTCCCGGCGGGCTCGCTGGCGAGGTACTTGAGCAGCTCCCAGCCCTTGTCGGGGTTGGGCGCGTCCTTGGCGATCGTGAACACGATGACGCTGGCCTCGGTGCGCTGTTCGACGTCCGCGGGCGGTGGGGCCACGTCCCAGGTGAAGTCCTTGACGGTCGAACGCAGGTAGGGGACCACGCTGAACGGTGCGAAGATCATCGCGACCTTTCCCTGCGCGAACATCTGAGTGTCGGCGTTGTCCTGCTGGAGCTCGCTCCACGGCGGCTGGGCTTTGTCCTCGCAGGTCAGGTCGACCGCCCACTGCAGTGCCTCGACCTCCTTCGAGTCCGACAGCGTGAACTTCGTACCGTCGGAGGAGTAGATGCCGGTCTTGCTGCCGTGGTTGACGGTGAACGTCTGCTCGTAGCCGGTGTCGAGGTAGACCAGCGCGCCCCAGGTGGTGCCCTTGCCGGTCAACGCCTTCGCACGCTGGTGGAAGTCGTCCCAGCTCCAGTTGTCGGCGCTCCACTCGGTCGGCGGCAGCGGAACGCCGGCCTTCTTGAACGCATCGACGTTGTAGAAGATCAGCCGCGGCTCGTAGCCGATCACCCAGGCGGTGTGCGCGCCGTCCGGCTGCTTCGGAAACTCGAACGCCTCCTTGGCGAACCGGTTGGTGTCGAGCTTGTCCCGCTTGATGTACTCGTTGAGGTCGAGCAGTGCACCCTGGCCGGAGAAGCCGCGCACGAAGTCGTCGTTGATGCGCATCACGTCCGGCGGCGTGCCCGCCGAGAGGAGCGTTCGCATCTTGGTGTCGTAGTCGTCGGCCGGCGCGGGCTGGATGGTGAGCTTCTCGCCGCTCTCCTTCTCGAAGGCTCGCAGCGCCTTCTCCATCGGCGTTCCCTTGACCGACTCCCAGTTGAGGAACGTCAGCGAGTCGCCGCCGGCTCCGCCGTTGCCACATCCGGCGAGGAACGTGGCACCTGCCAGGCCGGCCGCTCCGCCGAGGAAACTCCGCCTCGTCAGGCGTGATCTGATTGGATTCATCCGGAAGCCTCCAATCGTGGCTAAGATGAATACGTATTCACAATCGCCGCTGCATACGTATCTACTCCTCCTGCCGGGTCGGGTCAACCGGGTACGGGCACCGGCTCAGGCGGGGCTGTCGGGTAAAGGCTGACCAGAAGCGGACAGCCGGGCGGGCATGCCGGACAATGAGCCGGAACAGATGTCTAGATGCTCTCGAAGCACTAGCAGCAACAGCCAGCTCGATCACAGGGAGACGGAATGGACAAATCCCGGCCCGCACTGACGAGTCGCGACCTCGCCCGTCTCGCCGGGGTTTCGCAGTCGACCGTCTCGCGTGTGCTGACCAACCATCCGAAGGTGAGTGCCGAGACGCGCGCGCGGGTGCTGCAGGTGCTCGAGGAGCAGGACTACTCGCCCAACGCGCTGGCCCGGGCGATGCGTACCGGGCGTACCGACACGGTGGGTGTGTTCGTCACCCGGGTGACCAGCCCGCTGCACGCCGCGTTGCTGGACGCGATCGGGCGCAAGCTGTCCGCGGCCGGGCTGCAGATGATCCTCTGGAACCTCCAACACGACCCGTACGACGCCGCGACCCAGGTGATCCGGCAGCGGCTGGCCGACGGGTTCATCTTCACCTCGGCGTTGCTGGGAGACAGCCCTGACAAGATCGCCGTGCGGGCCGGCGTACCGACCGTGCTGCTGCACCGCGGTGTCGAGGGCCTCGACTGCGATCAGGTCGTCGGCGACAACTGGCGCGGCTCGTGGGACGCGGGCCACTACCTCCACGCGGCCGGGCACCGCCGGATCGGCCTGATCGGGATGTCGCAGACGACGAGCACCGCCCGCGATCGCGAGGCGGGCTTCCGGGCGGCGCTGTCGGCGAAGGGCCTGGAGATCAAGCCGAAGTACGTCGTACGCGGCGGGCTCGACCATCGCAACGGGCACGAAGGCGTACAGCAGCTGATGAAACTGCCCAAACCGCCCACCGCGGTCTACGCCACGACCGATTTGCTGGCGCTGGGTGCGCTGGACGGCGCACGTTCAATGGGTGTGAAGGTCCCGGAAGACCTGTGGGTGGTCGGTTTCGACAACGTCGACATGGCGGCCTGGGAGTCGTTCTCGCTCACCTCGGTCGACCAGCCGGTCGAGGCGATCGTCGACACGGGCATCGAGCTGTTGCGCAAGCGCATCGCCGACCCGACCAGCAAACCGGTGGTGAAGAAGCTGCCCTGCGTTCTCGTTCCGCGCGGCTCGACGGCGGACACGCCGGTGGGCGACATCCCCGCTCCGCCGCGTGGCCGGCGGCGCCTCTCTTTCGACTAGCGCGTTCCCGCGGATCGGCCGTAGTTGGCCACCGTTCTGCCCGCGAACTCGCGAGACTTTGTGATTGCATTCACATACACAGTCGGGCTGCGCACTCGTGAGAGGAGTGGGGATGACGGCCTTGCTTACGCCGGTCCTGACCGCGAACTGGGACGCGGACCGGGCCTGGACGCACGACTCGTACGTCGCCCAGGGCGGCTATGCCGCGCTGCGGAAGGCGGTGACGCTCGACCCGGATGTGATCGCCGGGATGGTGAAGGACTCGGGGCTGCGCGGCCGGGGTGGCGCCGGCTTTCCGACCGGCGTGAAGTGGGGGTTGCTGGCGCCGCTCGGCGCCAAGCCGCGTTACCTGGTGGTCAACGCGGACGAGTCCGAGCCCGGCGCCTGCAAGGACGTCCCGCTGATGCTGGCGAGCCCGCACACGCTGGTCGAGGGAGTCATCATCTCCTCGTACGCGATCCGGGCTCGTTGTGCGTTCATCTACGTGCGCGGCGAGGTGCTGCACGTGGTGCGGCGGCTGCAACAGGCGGTCGCGGAGGCGTACGCCGAGGGCTACCTCGGCAGTGACGTCCTCGGCACGGGGTACGAGCTCGACCTGGTCGTCCACGCCGGTGCGGGCGCCTACGTCTGTGGCGAGGAGACGGCGCTGCTCGAGTCGCTCGAAGGCCGGCGCGGGCAGCCGAGGCTGCGCCCGCCGTTCCCGGCCGTGGAAGGGCTCTACGCGTCGCCGACGGTCGTCAACAACGTCTGCACGATCGCGACCGTCCCGTCGATCGTCCGCGGTGGGGCGGAGCAGTTCCGGGCCAGGGGAACCGAGAAGGCTCCGGGCACGGTGATCTACTCGGTGTCGGGGCACGTGAAGCGGCCCGGCCAGTACGAAGCCGGCCTCGGCACCACGATGCGCCAGTTGCTGGACCTCGCGGGCGGAGTGCGCCAGGGGCACCGGCTGAAGTTCTGGACACCTGGTGGGTCGTCAACGCCCATGTTCACCCCCGAGCATCTCGACATCCCGCTCGACTACGACGCCGTCTCCGCCGCCGGATCCCAGTTCGGTACCGGGTCTCCGATGGTGTTCGACGAGACGGTGTGCGTGGTTCGCTGCGTTGCGCGCTGGATGGAGTTCTACGAGCACGAGTCGTGCGGGAAGTGCACGCCTTGCCGCGAGGGCACCTACTGGATGGCCCAGGTCCTGCAACGGCTGGAGAACGGCGAAGGGAGCGAGGAGGATCTCGGCACCTTGCTCGACATCTGCGACAACATCGCCGGCCGGTCGTTCTGCGCTCTCGGCGACTTCGCGACCGGTCCGGTGCTGTCGTCGATCAGGCACTTCCGCGAGGAGTACGTCGGGCATCTGAGGCATGGTGGCTGCCCGTTCGACCCGGCCGCGTCGATGCTCTTCGAGAGCCCGGAGCTCGTGACGGCGGGCTAGCGCCGGGTCGCGAAGCGGTCGACGGCCGCCAGCACGGACTCGGCCATGCCGGGGTGGCCGGAGCCGTGGCCGGCGCGGTCGACGAGGACGAGCTCCCCGTCCGGCCAGGCCTGGGCCAGCTCCCACGCGATGTCGGGTGGGCCGCTGACGTCGAGCCGGCCGTGGACCAGGACGCCCGGGATCCCGGCCAGCTTCCCGGCCTCCCGGACCAGCACCCCTTCCTCCAGCCAGGCCGCGTGGGACCAGTAGTGCGTCACCAGGCGCGCGAACCGCATCCGGAACACCGGGTCGTCGTAGCGCGGGTCGGGCTTGTGGTCAGGGTCGATCGCGACGTGTGAGTCCTCCCACGTGCACCAGTCCCGGGCTGCCTGCTCGCGCACACGTGGGTCGGACGACGCCAGCAGTCGCGCGTACGCGTCGACGAGGCTGCCGTCCCGCTCGGCGGCGGGCACGCCCGACCGGAACCGGTGCCACTGCTCCGGGAACAGGCGGCCGACGTCGCGCGTGACCCACTCGACCTCCCGGCGGGTCGTGTTCGTGACGCTGAACAGCACGAGCTCCGACACGCGCCGCGGATACTGCTCCGCGTACGCCAGGCCGAGCGTCGTACCCCACGAGCCGCCGAACACCAGCCAGCGCTGGATCCCCAGGTGCGACCGCAGCAGCTCCAGGTCGGCGATCAGGTGGTGCGTGGTGTTCACCGACAGGTCGGTCTCGAACGAGGCCGCGTCCGGCGTGCTGCGGCCGCAGCCGCGCTGGTCGAGCAGGACGACGCGGTACGCGGAAGGGTCGAAGTAGCGGCGCCAGCCGGGCGTGCACCCCGACCCCGGGCCGCCGTGCAGGACGACCGCCGGCTTGCCGTCCGGATTGCCGCAGATCTCCCAGTAGACGAGGTTGCCGTCGCCGACCGGAAGCAGCCCGCTGGCGTGGGGCTCGGTGGGAGAGTGGAAGTCGGTCACGAACCGAAATATAACAGTGCTGTTAGATATCGCTCGTTCCGCTCTCACGCGCTGGCGCCAGAGCTGCGCCAGCGAGTCCGGCCAGCATGGTGCGGGTATGGATCGCCCGTGGACTGCCCGTAGACGCTCGCGAACCGGACCGGTTCGAACGCGAGGCGCGGAGTCGCGATTCATAGATATGGAGAACGTGGCAAAGGGGGGCACGATGCGAGTTCGGGTCCTTGGCCCGCTCGAGGTGTCGAGCGGAGCGAGCTGGCAGCGCCTGAGCGCGCCCAAACAACGTGCGCTGCTGGCTGCCCTGGTCGCCCATCACGGCCGGCCGGTGCCGGTCGATGTGCTGATCGAGGAGCTGTGGCCGGCGCGGGCGCCGGGCAGTGCGGTCAACCTGATCCAGCAGTACGTCGGCCAGCTGCGCCGCGCGCTCGGCGACCTCGAGGCGCGGGTGCTCAGCACCGACCTGTCCGGCTACACGCTCGGGCTGCCGGGCGACGAGCTCGACCTCGGCCGCTTCGAGGCCCTGGTCAACCGGGGAACGACCATGCTCGGAACGAGGGATGCCGGCGAGGCCGTGGACCTGCTCGGCCGCGCGCTCGACCTCTGGCGCGGCCCGGCCTTCGCCGACGTACCGGCCTCGCCGCTGCTCGCCGTCGAGGCCGACCGGCTGGAGCAGCTGCGGCTGTCCGCACTGGAGTCGAAGGTCCACGCCGAGCTCGTCCTCGGCCGGCACGCCGGGCTGGTGCCCGAGCTGCAGAAGCAGGTCAGCACGCATCCGCTGCGCGAGCGGTTCTGGTCGCAGCTGATGCTCGCGCAGTACCGAAGCGGCCGGCGGGCCGAGGCACTCGAGACCTACCAGCGGCTGTCCGACGTACTCGCCGACGAGCTCGGGGTCGAGCCCGGGCCGCCGGCCCGCGAGCTCCGGCAGCAGATCCTGGTCGCGGATCCGGCGCTCGACCTGCTCGAGACCGAGACCGTACCCGGCCGGATCGAGCTACCCGTGCCGGCGCAGCTGCCGGCCGGCGTCGCCGACTTCACAGGCAGGGCCGTGCACCTTCGCTGGCTGGACGACCTGCTGCCGGACGCCGCCCACAACCACCCGCCCGCCCGGGAGCCGGCTGCCGTCACGGTCGCCGCGATCTCCGGCGGCGCGGGCGTTGGCAAGACCGCGTTGACGCTGCACTGGGCGCACCAGGTCTCCGGCAGCTTCCCGGACGGGCAGCTGTATGTGAACCTGCACGGTTTCGACCCGTCGGTCGCGCAGACGGATCCCTCGGATGCCGTCCGCGGGTTCCTCGAGGTGCTCGGCGTGCGGCCCGAGCGCGTTCCGGCCGACCTGGCGGGGCAGACCGCCTTGTACCGTTCGATGCTCGCCGACCGCCGCATGCTGGTCGTACTCGACAATGCGCGCGACTCCGAACAGGTCCGGCCCCTCCTGCCCGGGAGCGCGGGCAGCCTGGTCGTCGTGACGAGCCGCGACCAGTTGTCCGGGCTGATCGCGGCGGAGGGCGCCTACCCGCTGATGCTCGATCTGCTGAGCGTCGACGAGGCGCGCGAGCTGCTGGAGCGGCGGCTCGGCCGGGTCCGCACGATCGCGGAGCCGCTCGCCGTCGAGGAGATCATCGCCGCGTGCGCACGGCTTCCGCTCGCTCTGGCGATCGTCGCCGCGCGGGCGGCGACCCACCCGCAGTTCAGCCTCGACTCGCTGGCGGCGGAGCTGCGTGCCGTGCACGGCCGGCTGGACGCGTTCAGCGGAGCGGACGAGGCGACCGACGTACGCCGGGTCTTCTCGTGGTCGTACCGCCGGCTCGGCCCGGCGGCAGCACGGCTGTTTCGCCTGCTGGGCTTGGCTCCTGGTCCCGACATCGCGGCCGCGGCGGCCGCGAGCCTGGCGGGCAAGGAGATCGCGGGCACGCGCCAGGTCCTCGCCGAGCTCGGCCGGGCGCACCTGCTCGTGGAGGTCGAGCCGGGCAGGTACAGCTTCCACGACCTCCTGCGCGCGTACGCTCTCGAGCTGTGCGAGGACGTGGACTCCGCGCAGGAACGCGAGGCCGCGATGCGCCGGATCCTCGACCACTACCTCCTCTCCGCGCACAGTGGCGCGATGGTGCTGTACCCACAGCGCGACCCGATCGTGGTGGCACCGGCCGAGCCGGGCTGCGTACCGGAGACGTTCGCCACCCGGCAGCAGGTGCTGACGTGGTTCGCGGCCCACCACACCGTCCTGCTCGCGGGTGTGGAGCTGGCCGCGGCTCGCGGCTTCGACACGCACGCGTGGCAACTGCCGTGGGCGCTGCTGGAGTACCTCGACCGGCGCGGGCACTGGCACGACGTCGTGACCTCGCAGACCCGTGCGGTGGCCGCGGCCCGACGACTCGGTGACGCGAGCGCGGAGGCGATCGCGCGGCGCTCACTGGCCGCTGCGCAGGCCAGGTTCGGGCGGTTCGACGAGGCCCACCGCCAGCTCCGGCGCACGCTCGACCTCGCCGCGAACGCGGGCGACGTGGTGGGGGAGGCGCACGGCTACCGCACGCTGGCGTGGGTCGTGGAGCAGCAGGGCCTGCGGGCCGAGGCGCTGCGTTACGCCGAACGCGCGTTGCAGCTGTTCCAGTCGGCCGAGCACGTGGTCGGGCAGGCGGCCGCGCTCAACGACGTCGGCTGGCAGCACGCCCAGCTCGGCGACTACGGGCAGGCCCTCGTACACAGCGAGAAGGCACTCGAGATCCTCAACGACTGCGACAACCGGCACGGTCAGGCGGCGACCTGGGAGAGCCTCGGGTACGCCCATCACCGGCTCGGCGAGGTCGACCAGGCGATCGGGTGCTACCTCCACGCGCTGGACCTGTACCGCGAGCTGGGGGTCCGCTTCCACGAAGCCGAGACCCTCACCCACCTCGGCGACGCCTACGGCGCCTCCGGCGACGCCGTCGGAGCCCGCGACTGCTGGCGCGCCGCGGCCGCGATCCTGGAGGAGCTGGAGCATCCGCAGGCGGAGCAGGTACGCCGGAAACTCGCGGGGCTGCAGCTAGCTACTGGCGGGTAGGCTCGGCTCTGTGAGCAACGCTGAGCCGTTTCAGGTCCGCGTCAGTGTGCGGGGATACGAGGTCGACCGGCAGGGCCACCTGAACCAGGCGGTCTATCTGCAGTACGCCGAGCACGCGCGCTGGGAGCTGCTGCGGGCCGCGGGGATCGCGCAGGACAAGCTGATCGCCAGCGGGGTGGGTCCGGTGGTGCTCGAGACCACGATCTCGTACCGCCGCGAGCTGCGCGAGGGCGACGAGGTCGACGTGTCGTGCGCGTTCGAGTGGACGGGCGGCAGGACGTTCCGGCTGCTGCAGCGGATCGTGAAGGCCGACGGCGAGGTGGCCGCCGAGGTGACGGCGACCGGTGGACTGCTCGATCTGAGCGCCCGCCGCCTGGCACCCGAGCCGGCCAAGCACCTGCTCTCGCTCGCGTCGAACCCCGAGCTGCTCACCGTCCCGAGCTGAAGCGGCCTGCCGCGCGGAGGATGCGAAGCGCGTTGAGCGTCACCATCTCGTTGGGCTGACCGGGCTCGCCCCAGTCGACGACCTCAGGAGTCGTGGTGGTCGGCTCCGGCCGCCACCACCGGCCGTCGACGGTCCAGCAGCCGTCGGGCAGGCGACGGCGTTCCAGCTCGTCCAGTGCGGGTTGGGTGCGCGGGTCGTCGAGCCTGCCGATGCGCTCGAGTAGCCAGAGCACGCGCAGCAGGTCGTATCGCCAGTACGACGGATACCTCAGCTCGAGCCAGCGGCGGTTGATCACCTGCTCCGTGCCGAGCTGGTAGAGCAGGCGGTGGTCGAGAAACAGTTCGACGGCTCGTTCCGCGGCTTCCTGAGCGAAGCTCTCGCCGGTCGCCTGCGCGAACTCGTGCAGGCCCCATGCTGTCGACAGCGTTTCGTGGAACGACGACCGGTAGCCCGAAGCGTTCCGATCGCAGTTCCACCCGCCGTCGGGCCACTGCCAGCCGGCCAGTGACTCGGCGACCAGCGCGGCGCGTGGGTCGCCGGCCAGGCCGAACCGGCAGCTGACGGCGAGTGCGTTGCCGCCGACCGAGCCGCAGACGCGGGTGAGCCCGGCGACCTCGACCACGCGGCCACGGTACGGTCCCTGCCTGCTGATCCACGCCAGCTCCTGCTCGGCCGCCGCGGCCACGCGCGGATCGTCGGCGGGTGCCTCGAGCTCGGCAAGCGAGACCAGCCGCCAGTGGATGCCATCCCATTTGCTGTACGGACTGTTGTTGCGCTTCGGCTCGCGGCCCGTCAGCAGCGCCGACACCTTGGGGCCGGCCAGGACGTCGGCGTCGCTCTCGTCGCCGGGAAGGCCGAGAACGTCACGGCGGGTCAGGGCCCGGACCGCGGGCTCGTCGGAGGCCAGCAGCCAGTCGATGGCGGTTCGTGCGGTCATTGCCCCTCCGTCACCAGACAGAACGGGTGGCCGGCGGGATCAGCGTAGACCGGCGCGCTGCCACCCAGTTCGGGCAGGCGGATCCCACCGAGCTCGAGTGCCAGCTCGCCTCGCTCGCGGGCCTCCTCCGGGTCTTTGATCCAGATGTCGAGGTGCACCTGCTGCGGGTACGCGGGATCCGGCCACCTCGGCGCCGGGAACTGCCCGTGCTGGAACGCGAGCGCCGGCCCGGCGTCGCCTTCGCGTGCGATGACGACGCGCTCCGGGAGATCAAGCTCCACGTTCGGGAAGTCGAGCAGCTCGGAGTAGAACCGCGCCAGCGCCCGCGGGCTGAAGCAGTCGACGACGACTCGCCCGACTCGCCCCGGCGCGCCGGCCGCCGAATCCACGTAGAAGCAGAACGGATGCCCGATGGGATCCACGTACACCCGATGCGAACCATGGTCGGCCAGCCGATCCGCGCCCAGCCGAAGGGCGACCTCCTCGGCCGCGGCGAGGTCGCTGACCGGGAAGTCGAGGTGGAGTTGTTGCGGGTGCTCCGGATCCGGCCAGCGCGGCGGCCGATACTCGCCCGGACCGTCGCCAAACGCCAGCCGCGGCAGGTCCTCCACCTCAGACGACAGCATCGGCCAGTCCTCGCGGATCTGCCGCATGCCGAGCAGTCCGGCGTAGAACGAGACGATCGGCCGGGCCGTCTCGGGATAGCTCACGCCGTTGCCGCTGTCGGGGCAGGCGAAGACAACGTTGTCGATGATCGCGCTCATACCAACACACAATGCCCGCTGAACGGGCCATCTTGTGTCCTGTACGTGGGGCAAACTGGGCACCATGCGCGCCGACCGCCTGCTCCGCATCGTCTTCCGCCTCCAGGGCCGGGGCGTGGTACCGGCGTCGGCGCTGGCCAGGGAGCTGGAGGTCTCCACCCGCACGATCCGCCGCGACATGGAGGCGCTCTCGGCGGCCGGCATCCCCGTCTACTCCACGCGCGGCGGCGCCGGCGGCTGGGCGCTGGTCAACGACTACCGCACCAGCCTCACCGGCCTGTCCACCACGGAGGCGCTGGCGATGATCGTGGGCCAGCCGCGCGGGCTGCTCTCCGACCTCGGCCTCGACGACCCCGGCGAGGACCTGATCCTCAAGCTGCTCGCCGCGGTCGCGCCGGCCGCGCGCGAGCACGCGGAGCACGCCCGCCGGCGCATCCACGTCGACCTCGGTGGCTACTGGGGACCGATCGCCGGCGACCCGCCGCACCTGCTTCCCCAGTTGCTGCAGGCGATCTGGGACGACCGGGTGATCGAGCTGCGGTACGGCACGGCGGAGCCGGCGAGCCGGGGCGTGCCGGTCGCACCGTACGGCCTGGTACGCAAGGGCATCCGCTGGTATCTCATCGGCGAGCGCGACGGCGACCTGCGTACGTATCGCGTCTCCCGGATCCACGGCCTGACGCTGACCGAGCAGTCGTTCACCAGGCCGGACGACTTCGACCTGGGCGGGCATTGGCAGGAGGCCCAGGAGGCCTACGCCGCGAGTTTCCGTTCGTTCCCGGTCAAGCTTCGCTTGCGCGGCGAGGCGCTGGCCAGGGCGAGCTGGGCGTACGCGCGCAGCCGTTCGCTGTCGGAGCCCGACGCCGACGGCTGGGTCGACGCGGAGTTCGACACCGAGGACTGGGACGGCGCGATCGGCCTGGTCGGCGGACTCGGCAGCGATGTGGTCGTCGTCTCGCCCGGCCGCCTGCGCAACCAGGTGCTGGCCGACGCGCGCCGGGCGATCGATCTGAACGGGATCTAGCTTAAGTTACGGCCGTGAGGCGCTTCGTGATCGGCAATCGGGTCTGGCTCGGGCTCGGTGCCGCCTTCCTGTGCGCGGCGCTCGTCCTCGGGGCGTTCGCCGGCTACCAGCTGTGGTGGCAGGACGGCACGACCGCCCGGCAGGCGCAGGACCTGACCCGCCAGGTCCGCCAGAGCTGGTCACCGCGGCCGGCGACGCCACGGCCCCGCCCGGTGCTTCGGGGCGGCGCGCTCGCGCTGCTGCGCATACCCGCGATGAGCTCGTCGCTCGAGGTGGCCGTGGTCTCCGGAGTCGGCGACGAGGTGATCGACCGTGGGCTGGTCGGGAACTTCGCGGTCACCGGCCACCGCGTCACGCACGGCCAGCCGTTCCGGCACCTCGACCGGATCAGGCGCGGCGACCAGATCATCGTCGAGACCACCGCCGCCGTCTACACCTACATCGCCGACAACGACGCGCGCCAGAAACGCATGGTCGTGTTCGGCCACCTGGTCAGGACCGCACCGAAACGCTGAACACCGCCCGGCGGGCGGCCCTGCGCAGCGCGCCGAGCAGTGGCCGTCCGGCGAGCAGCACGAGCAGGGTGTTGGTCGCCGCGCGCAGCAGGTCCCAGCCGAACGACGTGGTGACGTAGAACGTGGCGTAGTGCCGCAGGTTGTCGGTGAGTGGGGCGTTGAGGACGAACGTCGACTCCGGCGGCAGGTAGGTGGCGTACGGCCAGAACCACAGGTTGAGCAGGGCTCCGTACGCCGCTGCCGCCAGGCAGGCGTACCCAGCCAGCAGCAACCGCTCCCAGCGCCCGGCCGCCGGTGGCAGGCAGCCGGCGGCCAGCCCGACCCAGCCCAGGCCGAGCATCTGGAACGGCAGCCACGGCCCGACACCGCCAGTGAGCAGCGCGGCGCTGACCACCGCGACCGTGCCGAGCGCGAAGCCGAAGCCCGGTCCGAACACACGCGCCGCGATGATCAGGAGCGCGAACACCGGGTCGAACCCGCCGGTGACCGGGCTCAGCGCCTGCAGCCCCGCACCGACGGCGGCGAGCATGCCGAGCATGGCCACGGCCTTGGCGTCGATGCCACCGTCGGCGAGCTCGGCCGCCACGACGGCGACGACGAGCGGGACGAGTACGGCGAACAGGAACGGTGCGTCCTGCACGTGCCGCCCGAACGCGCCGCTGGACTCGGCGACGAACGGCCACAGATAGGCGGCGATCCCGATCACCGAGGCCAGCACGATCACCGCGGCCGACCGCCAGCGCAGGGGCAGCACGTCCGTCGCGTACGCCGGCACCGGCGGTGTCGGCCGGACGGGCCGCGTTGGCTGTGTGGGCTGTGTGGGCTGCATGGGCTGCATGGCGTTCATCGGATCGGCAGCAACGCGGCGGCGAGCAGGACGATGGTCGAGCCGACCTCGGCGACCGAGCCGAACACGTCTCCGGTGACGCCGCCGAGCCTGCGTACGATCCGGCGCCGCCACCACACAGCGGCCGCCAGCCCCGCACCGACCGCGAGCAACAGCCAGAGGCCGCCGGCGAGGAACCAGCCCAGCAGGACGGTGAGTCCGGCAGCGGCCGCGACCAGCAGAGCGCGGCGGAGCGCACCGACCGATCCCGCGACCAGCGCGCCGAACCCTTCCGGCCGCGCCGACGGAACGCCGGGTCCGGCCGCGAGAACGATCCCGACGCGTCCGGTGAGCTCGGCGAGCACGAGCGCCGCGACTGCCGCGGCTGTCGGCCCGACCGCGGCGAGCGCGCAGACCTTGAGCAGCTGCGACAGCACGAGCGCGGCCACGCCGAAGGCGCCGATGTCGGACTGGCGCATAATCTCCAGCGCCCGCTCGGCCGGCGCGCGGCTGCCCAGCCCGTCGATCGTGTCGGCGAGGCCGTCGAGGTGCAGGCCACTGGTCAGGACGGCGAGCACGGCGATCGCGAGGACCGCGCCGAGCAGTCCGCCCGCCGCGCCCGGATCGGCGAGCCTGGCCAGGAGGAGCGGGCCGGCCGCGACCACGCCCAGAGCGGCGCCGACCGCCGGCAGCCAGAGCAGGGCACGAGCCGCGATCGTACGGTCGACGTCCAGCACCTGCGTCCGGAGCGGGATCGCGGTGAACATCGTGAGCGACAGCAACAGGCTTCTCATCGCAGCCGTTGGGTGATTCCGGCAGTCACCAGCAGCACCTCGTCGGACGCCGCGGCGATCCGCGCGTTCAGGATGCCGAGCAGGTCGCGGTAGAGCCGCCCGGAGGACGTGGCGGGCACGACGCCGCTGCCGACCTCGTTGGAGATCGCGACGACCCGGCGACGGCTGGTCGCCCACGCCTCGACGAGCGCGTCGATCCGTGCGTTCACGGCGTCGAGCGGCTCGCCCGTCCAGACCCCGCAGTCGTCCATCGTCGCGGCCAGCCAGGTCGACAGGCAGTCGATCACAAGCGGCTCGTCGGCTTCGTCGGCTTCGGCGGCCAGCAGGGGTACCAGCTCGCGGGTCTCCAGCGTGGTCCAGTGCGCCGGACGCCGTTCCCGGTGCAGGCGTACCCGCTCGGCCCACTCTGGATCGTCGGCGCTCGGCAGCGCGCCGGTCGCGACGTAGGTCACCGCGGCGGCACCCTCGAACAGGCTCTCCGCGGTCACCGACTTGCCGGACCGGGCGCCGCCGAGCACCAGCGTCCGTTCGCCGGCGCTTGGTGCGGATGCCGGCTGGGTGAGCTCGGACAGCTGCGCCACCTCGTGCAGGACGCGGGCCGCCGACTGCACGATCGGCAGTGCGAGCACCGCGCCCGAACCCTCGCCGAGCCGGAGGTCGAGGTCCAGCAACGGCCGCAGCCCGAGCTTCGACAGCGCCTGCCCGGCACCGGGCTCGACCGACAGGTGCCCGGCGACCAGCGCGCCCGTGACGTCCGGCGCCAGCGCCTCGGCGACCAGGGCAGCGGCGGCCGCCAGCACGCCGTCCAGGACGACCGGCACGCGACCCGCCGCGGCGCCCAGCAGGAACCCGGCCGTCGCGGCATGCTCGAAGCCGCCGAGCGCGGAGAGTACGGCCAGTGGATCCCGCGAATCGGGCCGGTGAAGGCGCAACGCGGCGTCCACGATGCCGGCCTTGCGTTGCCAGGTGTCGTCGTCGATGCCGGTGCCGCGCCCGGTGACGTCGGTGGCCGGCAGTCCGGTGAACGCGGCGATCAGCGCGGCCGACGGCGTGGTGTTGCCGATGCCCATGTCGCCGGTCAGCAGGCAGCGAGCGCCGCCGTCGACGAGCTCCTGGGCGACCTCGATGCCGGTCTCGAGTGCTGCCGTGGCTTCGTCCCGGCTCATCGCGGCGGTCGTCGACAGGTCGTGCGTACCGGCGCGGATCCGGCGGTCCAGCAGGCCGGGCGCGCTCTCGAGCGGCGTCGCGACGCCGACGTCGACGACCTGGACGCCGACACCGGCCTGCCTGGCCAGCGCGCTGATCACGGCCTTGCCGGAGAGGAACGTCGACACCATCGCCGCGGTGATCTCGCGTGGCCACGGTGAGACTCCGCGCTGGAGTACGCCGTGGTCACCGGCGAAGATCGCGAGGGCCGCGGGCTCGGGCACGGGAGGCGGGCAGCGGCCGGCCAGCCCGGCGAGCTGGACACCGACGGCCTCGACGACACCGAGCGAGCCCTGTGGTTTCACCAGGCCGTCCTGGCGCCGCCGAGCTCTGGCGGCGGCGTCGGTGTCGAGTGGACGAATCAACGCCAACGTGCGATCGAGCAGAGTCATGCCGAACCTCTCCACGGGAGTCCTCGCCCTGGATGGGATGGATCGACGGCCTGGAGGGTCTGGCTGTCACAGTGGCGGGTCCGCCCGGAATCGCACCGGCGTTCCTCCGTGCCGTCGCGGCAGCAGTCTGGCACGTACGGCGGGCCCTTGGCGATGTCGGCGTCGGGATCGGATCCGTCCGTACCCGCCCGATCTACCGAGCGCGATCGAGCACCTCCCGTAGCGTGAGAACGTCGTCACGATCGACGTACCGCCTCGTGCCGCCCGAGCCGCCCGGTGCGTTGTGCTCCGGTGCGTTCGTGCCTCCGTTGCCGCCCGTTCGCCGGTGCGCCCGCCGCGAATGACCACGTTAACCACGGCTTTGGCTGGTTAACGTGGTCATTGGCGCGCTTCGCCACGCCAGCAGGTGCTTCGCCACGCGCCGGGGCGTGGTTAACTCGCTAATTGCGTGGTTAACGTGGTCATTCGCAGCGGGCGCACCCCGGCAGATGTCGACGGGTGAGGTGGCGGGGCTCAGGCCGTGATGCCGGCGAGCGCGAAGAACTCCTGCCGGGAGCGGGCGTCCTCGCGCAGGGTGCCGAGCAGCGTCGAGGTGATCGTGTTGGAGCCGATGGCCTGCACCCCTCGTACGGTCATGCAGGTGTGCTCGGCTTCGATCACGACGCCGACGCCTTTCGGGTCGAGGTGCTCGCACAGCCAGTCGGCGACCTGCTTGGTGAGCCGCTCCTGCACCTGTGGCCGGCGGGCGAAGTGCTCGACGATGCGCGCCAGCTTCGACAGTCCGAGGATGCGGGAGCCGGGCAGGTAGCCGACGTGCGCCACGCCCACGAACGGCAGCAGGTGGTGCTCGCACACCGAGCGGACGGGGATCGCGCGGGCGAGGACGAGCTCGTCGTACCCCTCGTCGTTCGGGAACGTCGTCAGGTCGAACGGCGCGGGCGAGAACAGCTCGTGGTACGCCCGCGCCATCCGGCCCGGAGTGCCGCGCAGGCTCTCCGACTCCAACTCGATCCCGAGCGATGTCAGGAAACGGGCCGCTGCCCGCTCGGCTTCGGCGAGGTCGATGCCGTTGCCGGACTCGTGGACGACACGCAGGGGTGCGGTGGAGTGCATGGAGATCCTTCGGTTGGTTGAACTGGTCAGGCTTGGCCGATGCCGAGAGCGGACAGCAGCACCAGCACGACTGTGGTGACCGCGAAGACGCCGTGGCCGGCGATCACCGGTATGGGGAAGCGCTGTTCGGCCGCCGCTTGTTCCGTGACCTGGCCGCGGGCAGACCACCAGCGCGCGAGCATCGTGAAGCCGAGCACCGCGACCGGCAGCAGCAGGACGAACGCGACCCAGGCCAGCGCGTCCATGTCCGCGAAGAGGTAGATGATCCACACCACCAGCCCGGCCGCTGCCAGTGCGAAGTGCCCGAAGATCAGGCCGGGTGGGAACTTGCTCGTGCTCGGCTTCTTGGTGCCGCCGTTCCTGATCCAGGTGCCCAGCATGTAGAAGCCGCCGAGTGCGGTGATCAGCCACGTGACCAGAGCGCCAATGCCCATGATCGTCTCTCCTTCGTCGCTTGTCTCAGTTGGCCGCGGTGTGACGCCCGCGGTAGCCCTCGGCCTGGGTGAGTTCGGCGGCGACGCGTACGCCGTAGCGGTACGCGAGCTTGCCGCCGAGATAGCCGGACGCGGCCAGGACCGCGAGACTCACCGCGGACAGCGCGAGCGGTCCGGCGGCCACCGGGCCGGGATCGCCGTAGCTCTCCTGGCGCCACAGGAAGTTGCCGGCGTAGGCACCGGTCACCGCCAGGTTGAGTGTCATGTGCAGCAGGCCGGTGCGAAACGCCACGGTGCCGGACGGGATACCCATCAGGTCGAGGAAGCCGACGACAGCGGCTGCCAGTGCCCCGAGTACGCCGATCGCGATCAGCCAGGCCGATCCCAGGGCCAGCGCGGTGGCGTCGTGGGTGAGCCGGGACGCGATGTCGAAGACCAGGCTCGCGACCCACGCGCCGATCGGGACCGTCACCAGGATCGGATGGTACGGGTGCCCGTACGGGCCTGCCAGCACCGCACTGACCGGTTGCTTCCCAGCAGGGACCGGCTCCGCCATGTCACCCTCCTGTGTCCCGCTATTTCACCAAAACATCTTGGTCTTATTAGGCGGAACAGTCAAGAGGGACGGTTTACTGAAACTGGCGTGGGTGTATCGTCACTATGTGCCAGCTGATCCGACGATCCGTGCCGTCGCCGCGCTCGACGATCAGCTGCGGCGCGAGATGTACTCCTTCATCCGGCGCAGCCGGCAGCCCGTGACCAGGGACGAGGCGGCAGCCTCGGTCGGCATCTCGCGCAAGCTCGCCGCGTTCCATCTCGACAAGCTGGTCGAAGCCGGTCTGCTACGGGTCGGTGAGGCGCCGCCCAGCGGGCCCGGCAAGGTGGGCCGCCGGCCGAAGGCCTACGAGCCGTCCGGCGCCGACATCCGGGTCAGCATCCCGCAGCGGCACCACGACCTGCTCGCCGATCTCCTGCTCGACGCCGTGCTGGCCGAGTCCGACTCCGAGCCCGCCCGCGACGCCGTACTCCGGCTGGCCCGCGACCGCGGCGAGGAGGTCGGCCTGGCCGAACGCGAGCGCGGCCGCCCCGGCCGGCTCGGTGCCGAGCGCGCGCTGACGCTGGCCTGCGGACTGCTCGAGAACTACGGCTTCGAGCCGGCCCGGGAGTCGCCCACCTGCGTGCGGCTGCGCAACTGCCCGTTCCACCCACTGGCGGCCAAGGCGCCCGCGATGGTCTGCGGCATCAACCACGCCTTCCTGGCCGGCGTCGTCGACGGCCTGCACGCCGCCGCGATCGAGGCCGTCCTCGAGCCCCACGCGGGCGAGTGCTGCGTCGAGCTGCACGCTTCCGACTCGGCCTGATTTGCGCCGATCTGGCCATGACGCAGAGTGATTGTTCAGCGGAACGATCGTGTCTTTCCGTCGCCGGCGGGGTAGCGTCTCCGCCGAATGCTTTACGGCGTAAGGAGATGAGTTCGATGGTTCAGGCTGTGCTGCACGACGGCGCGACGATCGAGGTCGAGGTGCATGGCACCGGCCCGGCCGTGCTGCTCCCGGTCGACCCCGAGCCGGCCACCGGCGAAGTCGCCGAGGCCGCGCGCAGCTGGGGAATGGACCCGCAGCTCGGCCGGTCGCTGATCGCCGGGCTCGCCGACCGGTTCCAGGTCGTCGCGTTCGACTATCTGGCGCACGTGCTGGCCAACCCCAAGCCGGACACGCTGACGCCGGCCAACGTGGCGCACGACCTGCTCGCGGTCGCCGACGCTGCCGGTGCCGGATGGTTCGCCTACTACGGCTACTCCTGGCTGGCGCTCAGCGGACTCCAGCTCGCCATTCGTACCGACCGGCTCTGGGCGCTGGCGATGGGCGGCTACCCGCCGATCGACGGCCCGTACATCGAGATGTTGCAGGTCACGAACGCGACCCACGAGCTCGCCACCGAGAAGCCGACCGCCGAGCCGCCCGAGCTGACGGAGTACTCGGACGACTTCGACTGGTCGTCGGTCGAGGTGACGATGTCGAAGGCGCAGGCCCGGCAGTTCGTCACGCTGTACGAAGCGCTGCAGGACTTCGACGACCGGGCCGCGCAGGCGACGCTGACCTGCCCGCGGCTGGCGTTCGCCGGCTCGGCCGACGAGATCGACTACGACGAGCGCTGGGGCGGCGTCCGGGTCAGCATCGCCGGCCCGCTGATCGCCCGCCGTGCCGAGTTGGAGGCCACGGGCTGGACCGTCCACATCATCGACGGGCTCGACCACATGCAGGCGATGCAGCCGTCCAGTGTCCTGCCGATCCTGGGTGATTTTCTCCAAGCGGCGGGCGCCCGGACCGGGGCATGATGCTCGGCATGCAGACGGTTTACGAAGCGGCCGGTGGCGAGGCTGGGCTGCTGAAGCTGGCCGGCGCGTGGCACGAACGGGTGATGGCCGACCCGATCGTGAGCCACGCGTTCAGCCACGGCTTCCGCCCGGACCACACCGAGCGGCTCGCGGCGTACTGGGCCGAGGCGCTCGGTGGCCCGACGACCTACTCCGACACCTACGGCGGCGAGACCTACGTCGTGCGGCTGCACAGCGGCAACGGTGAGCACGACGAGATGGACCAGCGGGCGATCGCCTGCTTCGGCCAGGCCCTGACCGACGTGGGCCTGGCCGACGGCGACCCGCTACGGCAGGTGCTGTACGACTACTTCGCCTGGGCGACGACGGTGACGATGGCCCGCTATCACCAATCCGCCGACGACGTTCCGGACGGGCTGACCATCCCGCGCTGGTCCTGGGACGGGCTCGAGACCGCCGGGGAGTAGCCGCGTTCGCGGGCGACCGCTTCGCGGATGGCCGGGGCGATCTCGCCACCCCAGCGGGCGATCGACTCGAGGTCCTGCGTGCCGCCTTCGGGCGAGAACAGCATGAAGCCCGCGGCGTCGTGCTCGAGGACCGCGCCCGTGAGCTCCTCGACCCACTGGCTCACCGAACCGCCGATCCAGCGGCCGGCGGTGTCGCGGGTGGCGGGCAGCGGCCGGTCGGTGATGCGGCCGGGGAAGTTGAAGATCGTCCGTACCTCTCGCGGATCACGGCCGACGGCGGCCGCGGCCTCGTCGATGACCGGCCGCGACTCGCGGAAGCGCTGGCTCAGCCAGTCGGCCGCGTGGCCCGGGAGCCAGCCGTCGGCGACCCTGCCGGTCGCCGCCAGCGACCGTTCGCCGACCGATCCGGTCCACACCGGCGGCGCGGGCACAGGGGCCGGGTCGATCTGGTTCACGTGGTGGTGGCTGCCGTCGTACGTGACCGGCGCGCCGCCGCCGGACAGCTGCTTGACCAGCACGATCGCCTCCTCGAACGCCTCGACGGCCGCGCGCGGCGACAGCTTCGGCACCCCGAGGTCGGCGATCCGGTCCCACAGTCCGCCGGCGCCCATGCCGTAGACGATCCGGCCGCCGGACAGTGCCGAAAGCGTCGTCACCGTTCGCGAAAGCATGGCGGCGGGCCGGGTCGGCAGGTTGGTCACGTTGGCGAAGCCCGCGAGGTGCTGGGTGCGGCCGAGGACGAACCCGATCGTGGCGTACGCGTCCAACCGGGTCCCGATGTAGGGATGGTCCGACAACGAGAACAGGTCGAGGCCGTCCCGGTCGGCCTGCCGGGCCAGGCGCAGCAGCTCCGGCCCTTCGTCGAGGTGGCTGTGGGCGCCGAAGCCGAAGACCGGCTCGGTGAACTCGGGGAACATGGTGGTCTCGCATCCGTGGGTGGCCAATATAGTTCGTACCACGAACCAATATACTTCGTGGTGCGAACTATGCACCCACCCGCCCACCCGTGTCGTCGGGTTCCACGAATACGACCGGCACCTCGTTGTCCGCCACGATGCGGCTGAGCAGGCGGGCGAGCGTGGTGCGTTCGGCGGCGCTGAGGCCGCTCGGCAGCTCGTCGACTCGCACGCAGGTCTCGGCGTAGAACTCCTCGGCGAGCCGGCGGCCTCGCGAGGTGAGCGTGACGCGCACCGCACGCGTGTCGTGGGGGTCGGGCTCGCGGCGTACCAGGCCGTTGCGCTCGGTGCGGTCGACCAGTCCGGTGAGGCTCGACTTGGCCAGGCCGAGGACCTTGCCGAGCTCACCCATGCCGTACGGCTGTGCCATCAGGACACACAGCAGCTGGCCCTGCTGGGGAGTGATGCCGTGCTCGCGGCTCGACTTGGCGTAGACGGCGTCGACCAGGAACGCCGACCGGACCAGTCCGGTGACGATTCCGAGCTCGCCGTCGATCTGTTTGCCCACGTCATCAGCATAGGTTGCGCGTGCTTGTCCTGAATCGGACAGCTTTTCGCATCACCTCGTCGGTTCGTTGGACGGCTCTCGCACTGCTTTGGCGGATAGCGTCCTACTTGATGACTGGAACGATCGATCTCGAGCTGCTGCAGGCCAGCGTGTGCCTGGCGGCCGGCCGGCCCGTGACCGTGATGGCGCGGGTCGGCAACCGGGGCGGCGAAGCGGCCGACGTCGCACTGGCCGTCGAGGGGCGGCTGGCCGAGCACGCGCGGATCGAGCCCGGGAAGCTACGCGTCGAACCGGGGGAGTCCAGGGTCGCGCGGATCACGTTCCAGCCGGACGCCGAGGAAGCCATGCCGGCGGGACCGGTGCCGTACGCCCTGCGCGCTCAACGCCCGGACGGTGGCGAGCCACTCGCGGTCGTCTTCGGCCTGGTCGACGTGCACCGGCGACGGCCGCAGCGGCCGCCTGGTTCGGGGATTCCGCGCGCCCGTCCTGCCTGACCGCGGCTTGGACTCGTCCCGGCCGTTGACGGCTTTGGGTCCGGCGCGTTGCGCAGGGGCCCGCCAGGAGAGGGTCCTTCGCCTTGGGTCGGTCGTGACCTTCTACTGGATCTTGAACGCGGTCGCCGCAGGCATGCTGTTGCGATGGACGCGGCTACGTCGTATACGGATCGGGTGCTGCTCGCGCTGGTGGCCAACGGCGGAGTGGCGACCGTTGGTGTCGAAGGTGTGTCGCCCGACATTCACCCGGTCGGTGGCGGTCAGTTCGCGCCGGACATTCACACCCGCCTGCTCGTGCTGCTCGAGACCGGCATGATCGTGCCGGGCCAGACCGGCCTGGCCAGGCTGACGCCGGATGGTGCCGCTCTTCTACGTGGCCGGCGTTCGGTTTCCTACTATCGGCGCATGCCGGGGTCGGGTCAGGTCACGGAGAAACTGACCGGCTAGCTTGCCGGAGGGCCGATCTTCCTGGTCATGATGTGCCGGCGGCCATTAGGCTGTCCTGCCTGCTCTGCTTGCTAGTGTGCCTACTCGGTATGCGTCCACGGGGTGATGTCTTCCGGGATGCTCGCGGGCAGGGTGGAGACATCCAGGAAGGGGGCGGCTGATGAGCGACGAACCAGAGTCGGCTGCTCCATCGCAAGGCACCGCTGCAGGGTCGGCTGCGACTGTTCCGGCGTGTGGTCACCGAGGTTGCTACCTGTCCGAACGGGAACGCCTGATCACGCCGGCGACCGTGCTGACGTTCGCGCGTACGGTCGTATCGTTCGGAATCGCGCTGGGTGCCGCCTACCACCGGTCGCTGGTGCTGCTGCTCGTCGCTCTCGCCGTCTACTGGATCGGCGACATGGCCGACGGCCTGCTGGCCCGGCTGACCAACACCGAGACGCGTGCGGGCGCGGTGTTCGACATCGTGAGCGACCGGTTGTGCGCGGCCGGCTTCTACGTCGGGCTGGTGTGGCTGGACTCCTCGCTGGCACTGCCCGTCGGCATCTTCCTGCTGGAGTTCGCGGTGGTCGACACGTTCCTGTCGCTGGCGTTCCTGGCCTGGCCGCTGATCAGCCCGAACTACTTCTATCTCGTCGACCGGCCGATCTGGCAGGCCAACTGGTCGAAGACCGGCAAGGCCGTCAACTCCTCGGCGGTCGCGTTGCTGATGGTGCTGACCCGTTCGGTCCCGCTGTGCACGGCGGTGGCGCTGGGCTTGCTGGCGTTGAAGATCTGGTCGCTGGTACGCCTGTCGAAGCTGCGCCTGCCCGTGCCTGACGGGTGCGCGGCCACGTTCAGAGATGCGACCGCGCGATGATCCTGCTCGGGACGACGTTCCTCTACTGCATCGTCTCCGCCCTGATCCCGTTCGTGAACGCGGAGGCGTACGTCGGCGGCGTGGCGGCCGCCTTCGGCACCGGCGGCGCCTGGGCGGTCGCGGCCGCTGCGGCGGGTGGGCAGATGGTCGGCAAGGTGCTCTACTACCTGCTGGGCCGCAGCTCGCTGAACTGGAAATGGGTCAGGAAGAAGACCGAGTCGCCGAGGTGGAAGGCGTCGATCGAGAAGTGGCAGCGGCGCATCAGCGACAACGACCTGGTGGCCGGCGCGATCCTCTTCCTGTCGGCGTTCGTCGGCTTCCCGCCGTTCGCGGTGCTCTCCCTGCTGGCCGGGCAGGTGGGAATCCCGCTGCCACTGTTCGTGGTCATCGGCTTCGCCGGCCGCTTCCTGCGGTTCGCCTGCATCCTCGGCCTCGTAGGCTTCCTGACCTGACCTGACCTGACCTGCCGTCCCAGATCGCCGATCGGCTGCGGTGGATCGCAGCCGGACGGAGCGGCAGCGCATCCAGTGTCGCCAGTTCGCCCAATTCCGCGATGGTCACCGCCGCCCGGCTCAGCGCTGTTGAACGACTGCCCGCTGCCGGCGAGCCGAGGCGGCCATCCTCCTGGCCACGTTCACGGCGTGACGTCTCATATCGTGAATCATGCCTAGTTTTCCTACCCGTGAAGTAGGACGGTGGGCGTTCGTGCATCGCTCTGCTCTGCTGCCCAGCTTCCACCGGGTCGTTCCCGGTCCGCCGCCGGAGGCGGACGAGGACCTGGCCGGTGGCCCTGCCGGCATCTACGCCCTCGTCCGGAGGACCGCGCGGGTCGACCCGGCGGGCGCGCTGCTGCTCGGCCGCGACGTCGACGGGCTGGGCCGGCGGCTCAGGTTCGTCAGCCTGTACGTGGGCGTCGCCGAGGGGGCACTGCTCGCCGTCAGGGACGGCACCGATCGGGCGGCGGCCGGCGATCCGTATGTGCTGAGCCAGTACGGCGAGCTGGCCGCGCACCTGCAGGCCGCGTCGGCGTTGGTGGAGCAGGCGGTTGCCGGGCTCGCGTGGGCGCTGAGTCGCGGTGCGAGGCTCACCGAGCAGGAGCGTGGCAACCTGTCGGCGCTGATCGAGAGCGCGGAGATCGTGTCGGAGCAGGTCGCGCTGGAGGCCACCGCCCAGATCCTCGACATCACAGGTGAACGCGCGGCCCGGCTGAGGCCGCGGCTCGACCGGTTCTGGCAGTCCGTACGAGCCCACGACGCCGGCTCCTACCAGCGGCAGGAAGCGCTCGGCCGCTTCTTCCTGACCGACAAGACCGACGAGGCGCCGCTCACCGTCAGCCTGCCGTAGCGGCTCGATACCGGGCGATCCAGTCGTCGTTGACCTGGTCGGCCTGGCGGCGATGGCCCGGCACCAGCTCGCAGCCCGCGGGCAGCACGAGGTCGAGGAAGTCCAGGATGCCGCGCGTCACAGCCGCCGGGTCGGCCGTCAAGTCTTCGTAGCGGACGACGTAGGGCTCGACGCCCGCGTCGGCGAACCATGCCCGCCACGCCGCGTTGTGCTCCTCTATCGTGCGTACGAGCAGGTCGATCTGCTCGAAGTCGTAGCGGGGCTCGCGACCGTCCAGCGCGGTGTCGCCGTCCTGCCAGAACTTCGTCTGCTCGGCACGCGCCCACGACACCGCCTGGGCCACCGTGTCGTCGCGCCGCAGGTGAACGAAGCGGGTGCGCCCGAACGCCCTTTCCAGCAAGTCCAAACCCGCCCGGGCACCCGCGAGCTCGGGGTGGACCACAGCCAGTTTCGCGACCATCTCGTCGAGCGTTCCCCACATCACCCGGCCACCGAAGACGCCGTTCGGCGTGCTCCCGTCGGCGATCGCCGCCCGTACGTAGTCGTCGTAGCCGAACCGGCCGTCGGCGTCGCGGGCGAGCTGCCAGCGATCGGCCCAGTCCTGCTCGTTGGGCAACCGGAAGTACGACTCCGGCCGTCCCGCGACGCCGGTGGAGCGCAGCAGGCCGCACAGCAACGTGCTCCCGGTCCGGGGAGTGCCGCAGAGCAGATATGCATCGATTACAGGCGAATCGGCCACGGCGCCAGTCAACCAGCAGGCCCGGCGCCGCGGCCACCGGTTATTCGCTCGCCCGCGTTGTGAGCTACCCCTCGCCGAGCACGCCGAGCTGCTTCAGCTGCGCGTGCACGTCGACGACTCCCCACGTCTCGACGACGCGCCCGTTGTCGAAGCGTAGGATCATGATCTCCTTGTACGTAACGGATCTGCCGGTCGCCGGGATGCCCAGGTACTCCCCGAGATGCGTCCCGGTCACGGTGTTCCGGCACACCACCTTGTCTCCTTCGGCTATCACGTCCTCGACGGTGATGTGCAGGTCGGGGAACGCCTGGAGCAGCCGCACGAAGACTTCCTTCATCGCCTCGGCTCCGGTGGTTTCGAGCGGCAGCGGCGTGCCGACCCGTACGTCGGGTGCGAAGACTTCGTCAATCATCCGGGCGATGAGTTCCGCGTCGCCGCTGTTCATGGCGGAGTCGAGGCGGCCGAGGATCGCCTTGTTGCCGGCGGTTCGCGTCAGTGACATGGGCGTGAGTGCCTCTCCGTGAGTTGGTCTACAGCAGTACGACGACGTAGCGACCCGGATTGTCAGGTCTCACAAAACGGCGCGCTGTCTCGTCGTATAGGGCGAGACCCATGCGAATCCCGAGGGAGCCGGCGACGATGACCACCAACGATCCTGACCTGAACGCGATCATGAGCGAGCGGCGTCAGCTGATCAACCTCGCGTACCGGCTGCTCGGCTCGCTGGCCGACGCGGAGGACGTCGTGCAGGAGACGTACGCGCGCTGGTACACCCTGTCGCCGCCGCAACAGCACGCCATCGAAGCACCCGGCGGCTGGCTGGCGAAGGTCGCCGGCCGGATCTGCCTCGACCTGCTCGGCTCGGCGCGCGTCCGGCGGGAAAGCTACGTGGGGGAGTGGATCCCGGAGCCGTTGCCCGGCCGGACGGAATGGATCAGCGGCCGCGGTGGCGCCGGAGACCCCGCGGACCCCGCCGACCGGATCACGCTCGACGAGTCGGTCAACATGGCCTTTCTCATCATGCTGGAGTCGATGACACCGCCCGAGCGCGTCGCGTTCATCCTGCACGACGTGTTCCGCTACCCGTTCATCGAAGTCGCCGAGATCGTCGGTCGTACGCCGGCGGCCTGCCGCCAGCTGGCCTCGTCAGCGCGCCGCCGCATCCGGGACTCCCGGCAACCGGCGGCCACGAGCGTCCAGTCGGCCGGTGTGGTCAGAGACTTCAAGCAGGCTTGGGAAACCAAGGACATCGACGCCCTGATCGCCCTGCTCGACCCCGACGCGACCGCGATCGCCGACACCGGCGGGCGCGCGACCGCCGGCATCCACCCGCTGCAGGGCGGCGAGCCGATCGCGCGCTTCTGCGTCGACTTCGCCAAGCGGGCAACCGGCCTGACCCTCGAGGAAAGCATGGTCAACGGCCAACCCGGCCTGATCGGCCGGCAGAACGGCGTCGTCTCGACGGTGTACGCGTTCGACATCGTGGACGGCCGGATCAGGCACATCTGGGCAGTGCGCAACCCCGACAAGCTCCGCCCCTGGACGACCAGCTGACGACGACACGCAAGCCGCCCGCAGCCGCCGCCGCCGATCCCGTGCCGGTCGCTGCGTCGCGGCCGGCGGTCCCATCGCGCGAGTCCACGCGCTGCGGAGCTAGCTCCGCGGCGACATGCCGAAGCAGGCATGGAACCGCTGGCTCAATGTGCGTTCCGAGAGCCACCCGAGCGGGGTCGCGTTGGCGAGTGGCCTCGGCGAGGTGGTGCAGCAGGACAGCCGGTCGGGCGCTGGCGCGGCGTGCGGGTCACGTCGGTGAGCGTGGCGGCGGCGAGGTGGTGGAGCTGAGTCGCCGGCCGCCCGGGCCAGGCACGCGGCTTGGGGGTTGCCGGGCCGGGGAGGATAAGGGCGTGAGCAACGCGGAAACGGCTCCCGTCGAGCTGGCGTGCCGGGGTGGTGAGCCCGGCGCCGCCGAGGTCGAGGTGCTGACCGCCCGCGACGTACCCCTCGGAGGCCCGCGTGCGATGGCCGTCCGGCGGACGTTGCCGCAGCGCAAGCGGTCGCTGGTTGGCGCGTGGTGCTTCGCCGACCACTACGGCCCGAATGACGTGTCGGTGACCGGCGGGATGGACGTCGCGCCGCATCCGCATACCGGACTGCAGACCGTGAGCTGGCTGTTCGCCGGCGAGGTGGAGCACCGCGACAGCCTGGGCACGCACGCCTTCGTACGCCCCGGCGAGTTGAACCTCATGACCGGCGGCCACGGCATCTGCCACTCCGAGGTCTCGACGCCGGACACCACTGTCCTGCACGGCGTGCAGCTGTGGGTCGCGCTGCCGGACGCGCACCGCGACACGGCACGCGACTTCCAGCACTACGCACCGCCGCAGGTCAGGCTCGGCACCGAGGCCGCGGCAAGGGTGTTCCTCGGCGAGCTCGCGGGGGAGCGGTCGCCGGTACCCACGTTCACGCCGCTGCTCGGCGCGGAGATCGTGCTGGAGCCGGGCGCGACGCTCTCGCTGCCCGTGGCGAGCGACCACGAGCACGGCGTCCTGGTCGACACCGGGACGGTGACGCTCGCCGGAACGCGGCTGGAACGGGCTTCGCTCGGCTACGCCGGCCCCGGCGCGCCCAGCCTCACCCTGGCCAACCCCGGCGGCGAGCCGGCGCGGGTTCTGCTGCTCGGCGGTGCGCCGTTCGAGGAGGGCATCGTGATGTGGTGGAACTTCGTCGGCCGAAGCCACGACGAGATCGTCGCGTTCCGGGAGGCGTGGGAGCGGGAGTCGGACCGCTTCGGCCGCGTGGAGGGCTACGCCGGTCACCGGCTCCCGGCACCGCCGCTGCCGAACGCGCGGATCGTGCCGCGCACCAGGCGCTGACCTGCGGCCCGAACCGAGATATTCGGTTGCCTGCCGGGAGGCGGTCGCACAGACTCTGCTCGCGTGGCAGACGACGAAACCGCCGTACCCGACCTCGGTCCCGTGCCGACCCGGATCGACGTCCCAACAGATGTGGTCCGGCGCCTGGTCGCCGCGCAGTTCCCGCAGTGGGCCGGCCTGCCCGTCCGGCCGGTCGCCGAGGAGGGCTGGGACAACCGGACGTTCCATCTGGGGTCCGAGCTGTCGGTACGCCTACCGAGTGCCGAGTCCTACGCGCTGGCGGTCGAGAAGGAGCATCGGTGGCTGCCGGTCCTCGCGCCGCGGCTTCCGTTGCCCGTACCCGTTCCGCTGGCCATGGGTGTACCCGGCGAGGGCTATCCGTACCAGTGGTCGGTGTACCGATGGCTCGACGGTGAGCCCGCCAGCCTGGGCAACATCGCGGACCTGACCTCGTTTGCCACCGGGCTGGCGGAGTTCCTGATCGCGCTACGGCAGATCTCTCCCGCCGGCGGTCCGGCGCCCGGCCTGCACAACTGGTACCGGGGCGGCCCGGTCGCGACGTACGGCGGGCTGGCGCAGGACGCCCTCGAGGCGCTGGACGGGCGGATCAGGACCGGCGTGGCGCGCGAGATCTGGCGGCGTGCGTTGCTGCCCACCTGGGACAGGCGGCCGGTGTGGCTCCACGGCGACGTGGCGGAGGGCAACCTGCTGGTACGCGACGGCAGGCTCGCGGCCGTCATCGACTTCGGTACGTGCGGTGTCGGTGATCCCGCCTGCGACCTCGCGATCGCGTGGACGCTGCTTACGGGCGAGAGCCGCAAGGCCTTCCGCGACACGCTCTCGGTCGATCCCGACACGTGGGCCCGCGGTCGCGGCTGGGCTTTGTGGAAGACGCTCGGCGCGTGCGCGGGCGCACTGGAGTCCGGCGGCGCCGACCTGGCCGCGGCGATGTACGTCCTCGACCAGATCTTCGAGGACTTCGAGGAGTCGGACTGACCTTAGGGTGGATCAAGCCCTCCCGATGTCGCCTCGCCAGCGGTTTCCGCCGGCCGCCCATCGGTTGTCAATCGTTTGCCCATCGCCGCCAGCGACCGTCCTTTCCGTTCGGAAACACACATCACAGGCATGGGAGAACGAGTAATGGGGGAACACAGCGCACGGACCTGGCTGTCCGGAGCGGCAGCGGCCGTCCTTGGTGCGGCCGTCATGGCGATGGCGCCCGCGGCGCTCGCGGACACGGGCACGGTGGTCCAGCGCGACCTGAACAACGGGTACTCGATACTCGCCGCGGACGGCCGGATCAACGAGATCACGGTCGCCGAGACCGACACACCGACCGCCACCGTGCTGACGGTGGCCGACACCGGGGACATCGTGATCCCCGGCGACGACTGCACGGCCGTCAGTGATCATGAGGTCAACTGCGTCCTGATCAGCAACCCGCGGCTGGACATCAGCACCGGTGACCTCGATGACACCGTGGTCGTCCGCGGCCCGCTCGGGGGTGTGATCCACGCCGGTGCGGGCGACGATTCTGTCGTCACCGGGGACGCCCCCGGAACCAACCTCGTCACCGGTGACGCGGGCAGCGACACACTCACCGGCGGCAGCAACGGCGACCGCCTGCTCGGCGGCGCCGGCGACGACCGGCTGTTCGGCAACGGCAGCAACGACACGCTCGACGGTGGCCCCGGCGCGGACCGGATGAACGGCGGCGACGGCACCGACTTCTTCGTGTCGTCCGACACCGTGAACGACGGAGCCGATGTGATCGACGGCGGCTTCCTCGGCGGTGGCGTCATCTACTCCTCGAGGACCGTACCGATCTCGATCACCTTGGACGGCATCGCCAACGACGGCGCGGCCGGTGAGAACGACACGCTGATCAACATCACCCAGTTCGTCGGCGGCCAGAACAACGACACGATGGCCGGCGACAACGGCAGCGCGCTGTTCTTCGGCGGTCCGGGCAACGACACGTTGGACGGCGCCGGCGGGACGGACTCGCTGGACGGTGGTCCGGGCAACGACACCCTGCTCGGCGGGCCAGGCCCGGTCGGCACGGTGCCCGACAACGACCTCATCTTCGGCGGTACCGGTATCGACACCGTGCGGTACGCGGGCCGGGTCGTCCCGGTGACCGTCAACCTCAGCTTCGGGCCCGGCGACGGTGCCGCTGGTGAGAACGACAACGTCCCGGACACTGTGGAGAACGTGGTCGGCGGCAACGCGGGCGACACTCTGATCGGCAGCACGTTGGCCAACCGGCTCAGCGGCGGAGACGGCATCGACCGCCTGTCCGGCGGAGCCGGCGCCGACCAGCTTCTCGGCGAGAACGGGAACGACACGCTGGACGGCGTCGACAACGTGAACGGCAACGACCAGGTGAACGGCGGCCAGAACACCGACACCTGCACCGCCGATGTTGGTGACACGATCGTCAACTGCGAGTAGGCACAGCTCCACACCTGCGGCCCGCCGGCCCCGCGCCGGCGGGCCGCAGCCCCGTTCAAACGTCCCTTATCTGCCAGGAACCCCTTCCGGGACGAGCTGCTTCAGCAGCTTCCCGCTCGCGTCGTACGCGCGGACCAGCGTCGGCATCCGCCGGGACTGGCTCAGCTTCCACGGGAGCAGTCCCCTGGACCGCTCCGGCCACCACGCGACGTACCACCCGTCCTGGACAGTCGCCTGCAGCTCGGTCCCGTCGTCGAGCGTGACGACCAGGTGGTCGACTGTCGGCCCGGCCTGGCCGGAGATCTCGCTCAACGCGTCACCTTCGGCGCCCGATCTGCTCATGCTCTCGACGGTGAACACCGAGTCGCCGACCGGCTCGATGGGGTAGTCGATCAAGCCCGCGTTGGCGGCGACGAACTTCAGGACGCCCGCCGACCGGTCGATACCGAGGAAGCTGCAGGAGAGGGCGTACGGACCGGCCTGACCCCGCGCCGCCGAGCGGCTGGCCCGCAGATCGACGATCACCACCGCGCTGTTGCCTCGCAGGTCGACGATCACCGGTTGTTCGCGGTGATCGGCCGGCAAGATTTCGTCCATGCTCAGACAGTGTTCGCCCAGCTCGGCAACGAGGTCCGGGTCGGCTCTCTGCGGCGCGGCCGACCACGCCGAAGCCAGGTCGGAAGGCGTCGGCCAGAGCACCACACCGGCGGCGGCCACAGCCAGCCCGGAGGCGGTGGCGGCGATCAACACCCGCCGCCCAAACCGGGACGGGGCCCGGCCGGTCTCGAGCGGACGGAGGTCGTCCGGCTGCACCGTTCGCGCCGCGCCGTCCAGTGCTTCGCGGAGCCGGTTCTCAGTAGCGTTCATGATTGGTCTCCCAGGGTCTTGGCGAGCGAGGCCAGCGCTCGGGCAGCGGTCGACTTGACGGTGCCGCGGCTGATCCGCAGCGTGCGAGCGATCTCCTCCTCGCTGAGGTCGAAGTAGTAGCGCAGAACGAGCACCTGCTTGCGCCGGATCGGCAGTGCGGCGAGCGCCCGCAGCACCGCACGGCGTTCTTCGCCGAGCACCACCTCCGCCTCTGCCGACCACACCGGTGGCTGGTCGGGCTCGGTGCCGAAGCGGCGGATCACAGCCCGCTTGCGTAGAACGGATCGGCAGGTGTTGATCACGGCCGAACGGATGTACGGCAGCGCGTTCTCGCGGTCGCCGATCCGTTCCCACCGCGAGCACACCCGAGTGAAGACGTCCTGTACCACGTCCTCGGCGGTCGCTCGGTCGCCCACGAAGAACAGCGCAAGCCGAACCAGCTCGAGCTGTCTCTGCCGAAACAGCTCGGTCAGGCCGGCCTCGTCTGTTCGGCCCGAGGCGCTTTCCATCACCCTCGCCTTGTCGATGTTCACATTGCTGACACGCTCGAACGTCGGTCAGGTTGCTCGCCGGGCTTCGGTCTCATTCGTCCAATCCCAGGAGGGGTACGTTCGGTACGTGTCGAAGAGCGTCACGGAGTACGCCCGGCGGGTGCGTCTGGCGCAGGTGCTCGTGGCCGTGCTGCAACTGGTGCCGGCAGCCATGCTCCTCACCGTCGGCGGCATCGGAGCGGTGCGGTACAGCCCGATCGCTCTGGTCGTACCGCTCGCCGTCCTCGGCCTGTGCCTGTGGCAGCTGCGCAGCGCATGGTGGCGGCCGCACCGTTGGGCGGTCGCCGGATCCTATGCCGGCATACCCGCTGGGCTCGCGACCGGCGCGGCGGCCGGCCTGTCGGCGAGCGCCGCCGGCGGCCGGCCTCCCGGGACGGCGGTGCTGCCGGCGTTCGCCTGCGCCGCCGGTGTTCCGCTCCTGATCCTGTTGGCGGCGTACGGACTACGCGCCTATGCACTGCGGGCAGAGCCGTCCCAGCTCGCGGCGTCCCGGCTCGAACTCCCCTTTCGCCTGGCCGGCACGTCAGCCGTCGCGCTCGTCGGCAAGCACGACTTGACGTTGTACCGGACGTCCCAGAACAACTATCGGGCAAGCCTGGTCAACCGCACCCAGCGCACCAGTGTGTCCCTCGAGCAGATGCATGTGCACCAGGTGCGGACTCTGGACGCACCGGCCGAGATCGAGCTGCCGGGCATGCACTATCCCGCCCGGGTTCGAGCCGGCACCCGGGTCGTGTTTCTCCAAGCCGGCCGAGACCGCTGGATGCTTCCGGTCGTCGACGCCGAGTCGTTCGTCGACGTGATCCGTCTCCGAAAGCAGCCCACAGAGCACCGGTGACTTTCCCGCGCCGTCCCGGCGCCGAGTCCGAGGTTCGTTGCAGAATGAGAACCCGCCCGCGACAGGCGTGGCGAACCACAGGAGATGATGCGACATGCAGTACCTGCTTTCGGTGATCCACGACCAGGCCAACGACGCCACCCCGGACGAGCAGGCCGCCATCACGGTGCTCGACGACCGGATGCGGGCGGACGGAAACTGGGTGTTCGCCGGAGGTCTCGCCGAGCCCACCACGTCCACCGTCATCGACAACCGGGACGGAACCCCGATCTTCACCGACGGGCCGTTCGTGGAGACGAAGGAGTTCATCGCAGGTCTCTGGATCATCGAGGCGCCCGACCTGGACGCGGCACTCGCGCTGGCCGCCGAGGGCTCGAAGGCCTGCAACCGCAGGCTCGAGGTGCGGCCATTCCTGTGAACGGCCGTTACCCCGCCTGTCGGCGCACCATCTCGGCGATCCAGACCGGCGCGAACGGAGAGGTGCAGCCTGGGGGAGTGGGGTAGTCCTTGAGCACCTCCAGCCGCTCGCCGATGCCGATCGCCCGGCCGCGGAGCTCGGGGTGCTCGATGCCGATCTGGGCCAGGCAGTGGTTCATCGCCCATTGCAGGCGATCCGGGGCGTCCTTCAGCTCCGCCTCGATGACGTCGAGCAGTCCTGCGAGGTCGAGTGCCTCGGGCTGCTTCGCCACCCGCTCGGTGGTCAGCGCCCAGCCGGCGCTCGCCACCACCGGATCCGGATCGGCGAACCAGGTCAGGCGCAGCTGTTCGGAGTGCGGGCTCTTCTTCACCACGTAGGCGACCAGCCAGTCGTGCACCTTGGGTATGCGGGCGTCGCGCAGCATGGCGTCCAGCTCGTCGCGCTCGAACGCCTTCGGGCGGCAGATCAGGATCGCCAGCAGTCTCGCTGCCGTATCGCCGGTCGGCCAGAGCCTGCCCGCGAGCTCGTGCTGGGTCTTCAGCCGCTTCGCGATCGCGCGCAGCTTGCCGAGGTTGACGCCGTGATCGTCACCGTGCTTCTCGTTCACGGCACGTACCTTCGGATCCTCGAGCCCGGCCAGCTCGGCCATCACCTCGGCCACCGTCGTCTCAGCCATGTCAGCCATCTTTCACCCGGCGTGCCGGATCGGACCGCACGCCCACGTCAGAAGCTGCCGGAGCATCCACTCGTCCGGGCTGAATCGGACCGCCGGCAGGTCAGCCGCCAGCCGCCGCGCACAGGTCGTCTTACCCGCCCCTACCAAGCCACACAACAGGTGGACCCGTGCGCTCATACACCATCAGTCCGGCAGGTCGGTGAGGAAGTCGACGAGCGCGGCGTTGACCTCGGCCGGCCGCTCCTGCTGGGTCCAGTGGCCGCAACCCGGCAGCAGGCGTACGTCCCGGATGGCAGGCACGAAGAGCTTGAAGCCGGCCAGTAACCGATCCATGCCGGCGAACCCGACCACGAGATCGCGGTCGCCCGCGAGGTAGAGCGCGGGAACGGTCACCTTGGCCCCGGCGAACGGCGCCAGCAGCTCCCAGTTGCGGTCGATGTTGCGGTACCAGTTGAGAGCTCCGCGAAAGCCCGTGCGCTCGAACTCGGAGGTGTAGGCGTCGATGTCGTTCTCGGTCAGCCAGCCGGGCAGCACATCCGGCGCCTTGCCGCCGCGCAGGAATCCCGCGCCGTAGGGCACCATGCTCAGGTCCGGGCCGACTCCGGCGCCGGTCTCGGCGTCGCCGCGCGGCGCGTCGCCGGACGCGCCGAAGAACATGGCCCGCACCGAGTTGCGGACGTCGCGTTCCAGCTCGGCTTCGGCAACGCCGGGCTCCTGGAAGTAGAGCTGGTAGAACTGCGCGTCCTCGGTCCTCGGCATCGCGTCGGTCGGGCGCGTGCTTCCGCGCGGCCGGAACGGCACGCTGAGACCGGCGACCGCGCGGAAGCGATCGGGCCGTAACAGTGCCGCGTGCCATGCCACTGCCGCGCCCCAGTCGTGGCCGACGATCACCGCTGTCTGTGCCTCGAGCGCGTCGAGCAGGCCCACCATGTCGCCCACCAGGTGGAAGAGGGTGTACTGGTCGATCGCCTCCGGCTGGTCGCTCCGGCCGTAGCCACGCATGTCGGGAGCCACGGCACGGAAGCCCGCCTCGGCGAGCGCTGCGATCTGATGCCGCCAGGAGTACGACGACTCCGGGAAACCGTGGCACAACAACACCACGGGTCCCTCGCCCTGCTCGGCGACGTTCAGGTGGATGCCGTTGGTCTCGACCACCCGCTGGACAGCCATCATCGGCCTTCCTGTGCTGGGAAACCGCGCTCGTCCTCGGCCACGAACCCGGCGAACGTCGTCGGCGCGTCCGCCAGGACCTGGCCGATCACAGAATAGGCACCGCCCGCGGTCACGTCCACCGAGGCGAGGACGGGTCCCAGGTGACGGGGAGCTCCGCCAGGCTGAGGAAGGCGTACTCCCTGATGGTGAGCTGGTCGGCGGGTACGGCGAGTCGCAGGGTGGGGAGCCGCCGGAACAGCGTGTCGAACACGACCTGCAGCTCGAGCCGTGCCAGGGCCTGGCCGAGGCACTGGTGCACGCCGTATCCGAACGCGACGTGGTGTCGCGCCTGGCGGCGGATGTCGAAGGTGTCGGGGTCGGGGAAGGCGGCCTCGTCGCGGTTGGCGCCGGCGGCGACCGGGATCACGCCGTCTCCGGCCGCGATGACCTGGCCGGCGATCTCGATGGTGTCGGTGGCGACCCGGGTCGGTGAGATGTGGAAGACGCTGATGTAGCGCAGCAGTTCCTCGACCGCACCCGGCAGCAGGGACGGGTCCGCGCGAAGCAACGCGAGCTGCTCCGGATTACGCAGGAACGCGAGGACGCCGAGGCCGATCATGTTGGTCGTGGTCTCGTGGCCGGCGGTGATCAGCAGCCGGATGGCGGGAACGAGCTCGTCGTGGGTGAGGGCCTGATTGGCGAGTTGCTCGTGTACGAGCGCGCTGATCATGCCGTCGTCGGGATGCTGCCGCTTCTCGGCGATGAGGCGGTCGACGTAGGCCAGCATCTTGTCGGTGGCCAGCTGAACGGCCTCGGGTGACGTGCCCAGGGTGTTCCGTTCGTTGTCGAGTTCCTGGAGGTGGAACCGGTCCTCGAGAGGGAGACCGAGCACCCGGCAGATCGTCCGGGCGGGGACCTCACACGCCAGCTGGGTAACGAGGTCGACCGGCGGACCGGCCTCCTCGATGCCGGTGATCAGGTCGTCGACGACCTCGGTGACGATCGGGCGGAAGGCCTCGACCCGCTTGACCGAGAAGTACCGGGTGAAGACCCGGCGAAGCCGGCGGTGGTCGAGATCGTCCATGGTGATGAACGTCCGGCCGGATCGTTCCAGCGTGGCGCGTCCCGGGCTCGGGAACGGGAACCCGCGGTGGCCGCGGTCGGCGCTGATCCGCGGGTCGCTCAGCAACGACCTCACCTCGGCGTAGCCGGTGACCAGCCAGGCGACCCTGCCGTCCCACAGCCTGACCCTGACGACCCCGCCGGCTTCCCGGGCCCGGCGGTACCCAGCCGGCGGGTCCAGCGGGGTCTCCCTGGTCATCGGGAACGCCGGCGGTTCCGAGGTGTCGTCGAGGAGCGTCATGGTGATCCCTCACCTTCGTTCGCGTAGCGGCGAGCGGGCCGCCTCGGGATTGAGGACGCGGCGCTCCGCACTCACGTCACCCGTGCGTTCGAACTCCAGGGCGATCTCGACCGCGCTGCGCCCGAGCTGCGCTCTCGCGTCCTCGGAGTACCACGCGACGTGCGGCGTGATGATGACGTCCTCCCGGTCCGGCAACGAGGTCTGGCCGACGACGTCTGGCTCCTCGTCGAGTACGTCGAGGCCGGCGCCGGAGATCCGACCGGATTCCAGTGCACGTTCCAGCGCCTGGGTGTCGACGAGCGAGCCGCGGGCGGTGTTGACGATCACGGGTGCCCGGCGCATCCGGCCGAACGCCATCTCGTCCAGCAGATGCCGGTTCTCCGGTGTCGAGGGGATGTGCAGGCTGATCACGTCGCTGCACTCGAGGATCTGCTCGAACGACACCGGGTGAGCGCCGGCGGCGGCGAACCGTTCCGGCGGCACCCCCGGATCGTGCGCGATGACGGACATGCCGAGCGCCGCGACCCGTCCGGCCACGGCCGAACCGATCGTGCCGAGACCGATCAGCCCGCAGGTCCGCCCGCTCAACCGGCGTACCGGCGCGGCGTAGGAGACATCGGCCCAGTCGCCCGCGCCCTGCCGGGCGAAGGAGGGGAGGCGTCTGGCGGCGGCGAGCAGCAGGAGCAACGTGTGGTCGGCGACCTCCTCGACGCAGTAGTCGGTGATGTTCGTGACCACGATGCCTTGCTCGGTCGCCGCCTCCAGGTCGATCTTGTCGACACCGACGCCGGCCCGCACCAGAAGCTCGAGCCTGGGCAACCGGCGCAGCACTTCGCGGGTGACCGGACAACCGCCCACGATCAGCACGCGCGCAGCTGCCGCGAGGGCGAAGTCGCGGCCGGTCGGCTCGTCACCGAGCACGTGGTAGGGCACGTCCTGTTCGTCGAGGCAGCGCACGGCCTCGGCGAGGAACGGCGCGCCCGCACTCCACACGGCGATCACGCCGGCCTCGCCGGCCGAGGGCTTGATATGGCACGCCATTCCATGTCGGCGACTCTAAATTGAGCGCGCCGAACGGTCAATGGCCGAGGCCAAGGAAACCGCGGCCGGAGCGAATATGGAACGTCATGCCACATCCATCCTCGCGACCGAGGTCCGCGACGCTGACGAAGGGCTCAGCGGCTGGCCTGTGCCGAGGTCGCCGACCACTTCGTCGTGCTCTGGGAGACGACCGCCCGCCAGTAGCGGCTCGACGACGCGTAGACCTTCTTCGTCGCGATGCCGTAGGTGCTGTTGGAGGTGGCCGTGCCCGCGGACTTCCAGGTGGTCGTTCCGGGCAGCCGGTACTGGAAGCCGACGGTGGCGCCTGTCCATTTCGTGTAGGCGCCGGAGTTGACGCTGTAGTAGCGCGGCCGTGCGGTGACGGTGACGTACTTGCCGGACCGCGCGGTGGAGATGGTCATGGTCGTCCGGGCCTTGATGCTCACGGTGGTGGACGTGGCGTCGCTGGCGTTCACCGTGTCGGTGTCGGTGTAGGCCAGGACGTCCGACGGCCCGACCCGGAAGACGCCGAGGCCTTCGACCTTGGGGCACCAGTGCCAGTTGGTGACGGCGTTCGGCTGGAACCACTGGTGGCCGATGCGAGTGGTTCCCCGGTAGATGGAGGTGCTGACGTCGAGGTACCAGACGCTCGGGTCGATCGACACGGTCATGGTGACCGGAACGCTCTGGCAGCCGATCGAGGCGACACTGAGGTTCTGCGCGCGGAAGCCCGTGATGTCGGCGATCGGGACGTCTGCGCGCGCGGCGGGCAGCATGGCAGCGACGCCGAGCACGGACAGGCCGGCGACGGCAAGGATTCTGTGGTGGCGACGGACCGGCTGCATGCCGAACTCCTCGGGGCTGAACGGAACTGCTTGGTGCACGTTCAGTCTCAGCCCGGATCCGATGCGGAGCCATGGCACGAACGTCTTCCGGGTACCGCCGAACGGTCCTTCCGCAACATAACTTTCAGTAGTGCCGAAGGTGCTCATCGTGATAGTTTGGTGCCGTTCTGGCGGTATCGCAGGAATCCACTTGCGGAGATGATCATGGGCACTTCTGCCGAAGATCGCGTGGGCGGCCTGTTGTCCCGGCGACGTGCGCTCACGCTGTTGGCGTCCACTCCTTTCTTCCTGTCCAAGCCGGCTCAGCCCGCGTTCGCCTCGGAGGGCGCGGACGAAGTAGCCGCGCTCCCGTCGACGACCTGGTTCTGTGCCGCCGTGCCCGGGCTGCCGGGCGACCTCACCGAGCTCAACAACCTGGCCGCCAAGGTCGGCAAGAAACCACGTATCGCCTCGTGGTACACCGCCTGGACGCTCAACAGCGACTTCCCCGCTTCTCAGGCCAACCAGGTCGCCCTCAACGGCTCGCTGCCGGAGGTCGTCTGGGAGCCCTGGGACCCGGCTGAGGGCACCTTCCAGCCGGCGTACACGCTCGACCGCATCACCAGCGGCGCCTTTGACCCCTACATCCGCAAGTGGGCGCAGCAGATCCGCACCTACGCCAGGACAGTGCTGATCCGCTTCGCCCACGAGATGAACGGCAACTGGTATCCCTGGTCGGAACAGGTCAACAACAACGGGCCTGGCGACTACATCGCGGCCTGGAGGCACGTCCACGGCATCTTCACCGCCGAGCGGGCCACGAACGTGCAGTGGCGCTGGTCGCCCAACGTTCCCTATCCCGGCTCGACACCCCTGCCGGCCCTCTATCCGGGTGACTCCTACGTCACCCACGTCGCGCTCGACGGCTACAACTGGTCCACTCTGCTGCCGGGTGGTTCGTGGCAGTCGTTCTGGCAGATCTTCCAGTCCGGCATCACAACGGTCCGCGGCCTCACCAGCAAACCTCTCTACATCGGCGAGACGGCCTGCACCGAGACCGACGGCGACAAGGCCGCCTGGATCACCGACATGTTCGCCACGCTCAACCAGCACCTGGAGATTCGTGGCTTCACGTGGTTCAACTACAACAAGGAAACCGACTGGCGGATCGAAAGCTCCCAGGCCTCGCTGAACGCGTTCAAGGCCGGGCTGACCACCTGAGCCCTTCGCGTCAAGATCGGATTGCATATCCGAGTGGCCGAGGTGGGTAGAGGACCTCCAGACCGAGCCTGCCGAGGGGTGGAACCGTGGCTGTGAAGGAAGCCGAGCGCCTGGAGGCGCTGGATGCGCTGCACGTGCTGGATACTCCGCCCGAACCGCGCTTCGATCGGGTGGTTCGGCTCGCGCAGCGGCTGTTCGGCGTACCGCTGGCCGCCGTCACGCTGCTCGACGACACCCGCCAGTGGTACAAGGCGAAGGTGGGCTTCAGCCGAACGGAAGTGCCGCGGCAGTCGACGTTCTGCGACCTCACGATCCAGCAGCCCGGCCCACTGATCATCCCGGACACCTTCGCCGACGACAGGTTCCGGGAGCATCCGGCCGCCGTCCTGGCCGGCCTGCGCTTCTACGCCGGACACCCCCTGACCGTCCGCGGCGAGTTCAGGGTGGGGACGTTGTGCCTGGCCGACCTCCACCCACGGCAGTTCTCCACCGCCGATGCCGCGTTGCTGACCGACCTGGCCGCCTGGGTGGAGAAGGAGCTCACCATCGAGGACGAGCTCAGGCGTGCCAGCGCCCTGCAGCAGAGCCTGTATCCCAGGCAGACGCCGCGGCTGCGCGGATACGACCTGGCCGGTGTCTGCCTGTCCGCCGGGGAGGTCGGCGGCGACTTCTTCGACTGGCAGCTGACCGGTAACCGACTGCAGTTCGTCATCGGGGACGCGATGGGCAAGGGCCTGCCGGCGGCGATCACGGCCGCGGGCGTACGCGCCATGCTCAAGGGCCTGTGGCACGTCGGCGACCTGGGATCGGCGATGGAGATCGCGGCGCGCGGGCTGGAGTCGGACTTCTCCGAGGCCTCGTCGTTCGTCACGCTGTTCTACGCCAGGCTCGACATCGTCCGCCATCGGCTGTTCTACGTCGACGCCGGGCACGGGCTGACCCAGATCGTCGGCAGGGACGGCGGTCAACGGCGGCTCAGCGCGGGCGGGCTCCCGCTCGGCGTCACAGACGACGCGTTCGTGACGCAGGAGGAGCACCTCGACCCCGGCGACACCTTGATCTGCGTCAGCGACGGCTATCTCGAGCTGTTCCCGAAATCGGAGGACGCCCTGGGCGCCGCGGCCGCGGCCTGCGGCGACACGACCAGCGCGCAGGAGCTCGTCGACCTGATCGCCTGGCATGCGACCAGGCGCCCGGCGACCGACGACGTGACCGTGCTGGTGCTGCGGCGGGCGGGATAGGCAACGATGCGCCGGCAGGTCATCCGCGTTCTCGCCGCACTCTCGGTGACGCTCGGGACCTTCTATGTCGGCTGGCGATGGCTGTTCTCGGTCAACTGGCCGAACTGGTGGATCGCCGTCCCACTCGTTGTCGCCGAGACCTACACGCTGATCGACGCGTTCCTGTTCGGACTGACCGTCTGGCGGGTCAAGCACCGCGGCGAGCCGCCGGACCCGCCCGCGGGCCTGACGGTCGATGTCTTCGTCACCACCTACAACGAACCGGTCGAACTCGTCGAGACGACGGCCAACGCCGCCTGCCGGATCGCCTACCCCCACCAGACCTGGATCCTCGACGACGGCGCACGAGCAGAGATGCGCGAGCTGGCCGATCGGCTCGGTATCGGCTACATCGTGCGCAGCCAGGACTGGGTCGGCAAGCCACGGCACGCCAAGGCGGGCAACCTGAACAACGCGCTGCTCATGACCAACGGCGAGTTCATGCTGATCCTCGACGCCGACCAGGTTCCGTACCCGCGGATCCTCGACCGGACGCTGGGCTACTTCGACGACCCGAAGGTCGCGTTCGTGCAGACACCACAGTGGTTCGACAACGTCACCGAGTCGGATCCGCTGGGCAGCCAGGCCCGTCTGTTCTACGGACCGATCCAGCAGGGCAAGGACGGGTGGAACGCCGCGTTCTTCTGCGGCTCCAACGGCGTCCTGCGGCGTGAGGCGATCATGGAGCTCGGCGTCGTGGGCTACGTCCGCGAGGTCGACCGCGCCGTCCGGCAGACGCTGGGCACCGCCGACCGGATCCTGCGGCGGGCGGCCGCGGCGGCCGAGGACGGCCCTGCCACCCGCACCGCGATCGCGCACGTCCGTACGGCCGTCGCCCACGCTCGTACCCGCCTGGCCGACGGCGATCCGGTCGCCGAGCTGACCTATGAGTTCCAGCGCCGCGTCGACACCGTGGCGCAGACGATCGTCGCGGAGGACCTGGCGGCGATCCGTGCCGACCTCGAAGCCCTCGGCGAGTCAGCGATCGACATCGACGACCAGCTGGGCATGCCGGTCGTCGACGACCAGGCCATGGAGCGACTCGCCACCCGCGACTGGTCACCGCTCGGCGCGGTCGAGGCCGTCCAGAAGCTCGTCACCGACCTCAACATCGACCGGGCGGGCGAGGCCCATCCGGTGATGCCGGTGACCACGGCGTCCGTCACCGAGGACATGGCCACCAGCATGCGGCTGCACGCCCAGGGCTGGGCCTCCGTCTACCATCCCGAAATTCTCGCCGACGGTCTCGCTCCGGAAGACCTGCGCACCATGCTCCGGCAACGGCTGCGATGGGCGCAGGGGACCATCCAGATCGCACTCCAGCAGAGTCCGCTCACGTTGCCCGGCCTGACCTGGCCGCAGCGCCTGATGTACCTCACGACGATCTGGACCTACCTGTCCGGGTTCGCCACGGTGGTCTTCCTCGCGGCGCCGGTGATCTATCTGTGCTTCGGCGTTCTCCCGGTCCGCTCGTTCGGTATCGAGTTCATCGCTCACTTCGTGCCGTACTTCGTCGTCAACCAGCTGTTGTTCCTCGTCGTCGGATATGGGTTCAGGACCTGGCGCGGCCACCAGTACAGCGTCGCCCTGTTCCCGCTGTGGATCCAGGCGTGTGTCACCGCCGCGGCCAACGTCTGGTTCGGCAGGCCGCTCGGCTTCGCCGTCACGCCCAAGACCCGGCAGCACTACCAAGGTTTCGCCTGGCGGTCGATCCTGCCCCAGCTCGTCGCGATCGCGCTGCTCGTCGTGGCCTGCGTGGCGGGTGTGGCCCGGCTGCTGACCGGTAACGCCAGCGCGCTCGGCGTTTCGGTCAACCTCGTCTGGTCGGTCTACAACCTCGTGATCCTCAGCGTGGTCTTCCAAGCCGCGCGTTACCAGGCACCCGAACGTTCGCTGAAGCTGGAGGCCTGATGGACCTGACCAAGCAGATCGTCAACCCGACCACGGCGGTAGTCGGATGCAAAGGGCGGCTCACCATGGTCACCGCGCTGCAGCTCAAGGCGTTCATCGACGAAACCGTCGCCGCCGGCCACAACCACATCGTGATCGACCTCGCCGAAACCGGTTTCATCGACTCCTCCGGCCTCGGCGTGCTCATCGGGGGCCTCAAGCACACCAGACAGTCCGGCGGCGACCTGCGTATCGCCGCGCCCACCGAACAGGTCCGGGCCGCCCTCGATCTCACCAAGCTCGACAGGATTCTCCGGCCCTACGACCAGGTACAGAGCGCCGTCGATGCCTGGTGAGTACGCACTTGACGCGTTCGCGGTTCCCCAGAGCCTCGAGCTCCTCCACCAGCTCTTCGAGCGCGTGGCGGTCGACCATCCCCGTATCCCCCCGATCGACCTCTCCCTCGTCGAGACCGCGGTGATCGAGATCGCGGGCAACGTCATCGAACACGGACAACCACCCGGCGAAGTCGAATGGCAGCTCCGCCTCGACGTCCATCCGGATCACCTCGGCGCCGTCCTCACCGACACCAGCACGAAGCAGGCCCCCGACCCAGGCACGGCCACCACCGCCGAGCCACTCAGCGAGTCAGGCCGAGGCCTCGCCCTCGCCCGCGCGGCCGTGCACGAGCTCACGTATCAACGCCGCGATGACCACAACACGTGGACGATGACCCGCCGATACACCGGCTGACAACGGCTGGTACTAATTTCCGGCTCGTTCGCCTTTATCCAAAAATATTGACAAGCCCTCTCGGCCTGAACACGATGTGGTTCGAGCATCTTGTCCAGTGGTGCCGACATAGGGAACCGCTCATGAAGAGATGGATCGCTCTGTTGCTGGTGCTCACCGCGATCGCGGCGGCGGCCGGGTTCTCCGGGCCGGCCCGGGAGGCAGCGGCGAGCTGCCGGACGGCACCAATCGCCGCGGCGGCTGCGCCACCGACTCGGACCAACGACCAACCCACGCTGGACCTGTTCGCCAGGGGCACCGACAATCAGCTGTACCACCGCTGGTGGACCGCTGGGAATCCCTGGACGTGCTGGGAGAGCTTGCAGGGCAACGTGGCTTCCGCGGCAGGCGTCGCCTCCCATGGCGCGGGCATCCTGCACCTGGGCGTCCTCGGAAACGACGGTCGCGTCATCGACCGGTCGTTCGTCAACTCCGGATACCTCGGAGCCGGCTGGAGCAACTGGACGACTCTCGGCACCCAGCAGTTCAGTTCCGCACCGGCGGCCGCGTCGTGGAGCGACAGTCACTTCGAGATGTTCGTCCGCGGCAGGGACGACAAGATCTGGCACAACTGGTACCGCTTCGGTGGCGGTGGCTGGAGCGGCTGGTACGCCTTCGACGGCGCCCAGACCTTCGCCGAAGCGCCGGCCGCGGTCTCGTATGCGCCAGACCGTCTCCACGTCTTCGCCAAGGGCAGCGACGGCCGGATCTACGAACGTCACCACCTGGGCAGTGGCACGTGGAGCGCCTGGGCGGCCCTTGGCAGCAACACCTTCGCCTCCGGTCCGGCGGCGGTGTCGTGGGACTCCACCCACCTCGAGGTGTTCGCCCGTGGTACGGACGACAAGATCTGGCACAACTGGTACCGCTTCGGTGGCGGTGGCTGGAGCGGCTGGTACGCCTTCGACGGCGCCCAGACCTTCACCGAAGCGCCCGCCGCGGCCACTCACGCCCCAGGCACTCTCAACCTCTTCGCCCTCGGCACCGACCATCGCGTCTGGCAGCGCTACCACCTCGGCGGCGGCCAATGGAGCGCGTGGGAGCGCATGGGCGACGAACAGTTCACCTCCGCACCTACCGCGGCCTCGTGGAGCAACCGATGACTGGACACGAACGCACCTTCCGGCAGGCGTCGGGCCGGATCGACCGGCGGCATCTGCTGGGTCTGACGGTGGCGGCCGCGGGCGCCGTGGCGGTGCCGGATCCGCTGACCACCCTGTTGTCGGAACGCGGGGCCTCGTCCGCCTCGTCCGCCTCGGCCGCGTCGTCCGCCGGATTCGAGGCGGCGGCGCCGGCGGCGGGAACGGTCCCGGACATCCTGAGCGACGAGATCTACCCGATCGGCTTCTTCTGGCCACCGCCACAGGCGGAGACAACGCAGGCGAGATACGACGAGATCGCCGAGTGCGGGATCAACCTGGTCCTCGGCGGCAACGACGTCGTCGACATGCCGGCCAACGACGCCATGCTCCGTAGCGCCGCCGGTGCGGGGCTGCGGGCGTTGCCCGTCGACGGGAGCCGGATCTCGAACGCCGTACCCTGCCCTGGCTGGCGAGACAACATCCTGCGCACGCTGGAGCAGTATCAGGCCTATCCCGCGTTCGCGGGCTTCCGGATCGCGGATGAGCCGAATCCCGTGCACTATCCGCGGCTGCGGATGATCGCCGATGTGCTGAAGGAAAACCCACCGCGGTACCTCAGCCATTTCAACCTGGTACCGGTCTACAACGCCAACGCCGATGCGGCCTACCGGGAGCACCTGTCCCGGTTCATCGCGCAGGTCGACCCGGCGTTCGTTTCGTTCGACCACTATCCGTTGTTCACCGACGGAACCCTCCGGGCGACGTACTTCCTCAACCACATGCGCGTCCGCAACGCCGGGCTGGCCGCCGGCCTCCCGACCTGGGTGTACCTCCAGGTGGTCGACCACTGGAACCTCAAACGACCGACTCGCGCGGAGCTGGCGTGGCAGATCAACGTCTCACTCGCCTACGGATGCAAGGGAATCAAGTACTTCACCTACTGGACGCCGGTCAACCGGCCGGACTTCGAGTTCGGCACCGCACTGATCGACAAGGCCGGGCGCAGGACACAGCTCTACTACGATACTGGAGACCTCAACCGGAACTACCTGCAACCGGTGGGGCGGGAGCTCAAGCACAGGACAAGTGAATCGGTCGTGCACGCGAACGACTCGCCGCTCCCGCTGGGCGCCGTGGCGTTCGCGCCGACGAGCTACCTGCAGGCCGTGTCCGGGAACCCGGTGATCCTCGGGCAGTTCAAGCAGGACGGCACCACGTCAGAGCGCTGGCTGCTGGTGGCGAACCGCTCGCGCAGTGCCGCCGGCTCGACCAGCCTCACGGTCGGCGCGGCCGTGTCGACCGTCGCGGTGTTCGATCCCGCGACCCGCACGTATCAGAGGATCCCGCTTACGTCGGGACGGTCGTTCCAGGTAGGTCTCGGGCCCGGCGAAGGCAGGCTCTACCAGCTCCTTCCGCCGGCCGAGCCTGCGTCATCGTCCCTACGCTGAAACGGATTCGCCACATGTTCGGACCTGCCGCGATCGCAGTAGTTCTGTCGGGAATGCTCGCCGGACTCACCGCTGGTGGGAGTTCGGTCGCGGCCGTGGCCGACTCCGGTGCCGAGCAACCCGTCCGCGTGATGCCGATGGGTTCTTCCACCGTTGCCGGCAGCACTCCGGGCGGGTTTCGGGTAGACCTGTGGCAACTGCTGGTCGCCGAAGGCTGGCCGGTCGACTTCGTGGGCTCGATGACGGATACCAGAACGCCGATCGGCGATCCGGATCACGAGGGGCACGGCGGCTACCGGATCGACCAGATGGCCGCGGAGGTCGTGGGATGGGTCACCGCGGCGCAGCCCGACATCGTGTTGCTGCATGCGGGAGCCAACGACGTTTTGCAGAACTATCAGCTGTCGACCGCGCCGGCCCGGCTCGGTGCGCTGATCGACCAGATCCTCGATACCCGGCATGGCACGAAGATCTACGTTTCGACGGTCGGCCCGGTGAACAAGGCGGATGTGCAGGCCCGCGCGAACGCGTTCAACGCGGCGATTCCCGGCGTTGTCGCCGAACGGTTCGACCGTGGCGACCCGGTCTACCTCGTCGACAACGCCGCGGCGCTCCAGCTGTCGGACGTCCGCAACGACCCGAACGGCGACTTCTACCACCTGACCCACAGCGGCAACGCGAAGCTGGCGGTTGGGTGGTACGCCGCGCTCACCTCGTCCCGGCCGCGACGATACGAAGCCGAGGATCCCTCGCACACCACCCTGAACCACGCGAGTGTGCTCAACACGCCGAACGCCTCGGAATACCGCAAGGTCGGGAAGATCGACCTCAACGACAGCTATCTGCAGTTCAGGATCGACCTGCCCGAGTCCGCGACGTACCGGATGTTCGTCCGCGGCGGTAACGGCATGGGTAGGACCTGCACCCACAAGGTAGCGGTCAACGGTCGCACCCCGCTGACGATGACGTACGCACCGTACGGCTGGGAGAACTGGACGATCACCAGCCTCGATCTGCCACTGACCGGCAGCACGAACACGATCCGCTTCACGCACGACACGTGCTATGCCGAGATCGACTCGATCTACCTGGTCGAGCAAGCCTGAACCCGCGCACTGGACGCCCCGGGTCGTAATTTTCCGCCTGAACGCATGCAACGTTATTGGCCGATCAGGGTGTCCTTACGTGTGAGATCAGACGAGCTCGAGGGGGGCATCTGTGCGTGTCGTAATGCCGGCAGGAATCGGGAGGGCCCGCCGACGGAAGCGGATGAGCGGACATCGGGTCACTGTCTGGGGAGTTGGCAGGGACCTCTTCCTGTTCTTGGTGGTAAGTGTTCTGGTCGGTCTGCTGGTCGCAGGGCTGACGGTTCCGTTCGCGGGTATGGCCGGCCTGGGTATGCAGTCGGCCACCAGCTCGTTCTACACGTTGCCTTCGGAGCTGCCGAAGCTCGATCCGCCGGAGCGCAGCCGGATGCTGGATGCCGACGGCAATGTGATCGCGACGTTCTTCGACCAGAATCGGGTCAATCTGGCAAGTCTGGACGATATCGCACCCGTGATGCGCAAGGCGCTCATCGCCATCGAGGACTCCCGGTTCTACCAGCACGGCCCGATGGACGCACAAGGTGCCGCCCGCGCCTTCGTCCGCAACAACCAGGCCGGCCAGACGACCCAGGGTGGGTCCAGCATCACCCAGCAGTACGTCAAGCAAGTTCTCGCCGAGAGCGCCGATTCGGCGGAGGAGCACCAGAAGGCACTGGAGGACTCCTACGGACGCAAGCTGCAGGAGTTGCGCTACGCCGTCGAGGTCGAGAAACAGCTGTCCAAGGACGACATCCTGCTCGGCTACCTCAACATCGTCTACTTCGGGGACGGGGTGTACGGCATCGAGGCGGCGGCCAAACACTACTTCAGCGTCCCCGCCAAGGACCTCACCCTTCCCCAGGCTGCGATGATCGCAGGTCTCGTCCGCGACCCGGTCTCCCTCGACGCCGAGAAGAACGAGGAGGCGGTGCACACCCGCCGCGATCTCGTGCTCTCGCGGATGTATGAGACCAAGGCGGTCCCCGAGGCCGAAGCTCGGGCCGCGATGAAGCAGCCGCTTGGCCTGAGGCTCACCGAGACACCCAACGGCTGCGCCAACAGCAGCCCGCAGTTCTTCTGCGACTATGCCGAAAGCCTCCTGCTTGCCGAGCCCGCGCTCGGGAACACCCGCGACGAGCGCCGCAAGCGGCTCTACGGGGGCGGCCTGACGATTCGTACGACTCTCGACCGGAAGGCGCAGAAGGCGGCCGAGGCCGCGATCCGGAAGGCAGTTCACCCGACCGACAACGCGGTCGCCGCGATCTCGATGGTCGAGCCCGGCACCGGACACCTCAAGGCGATGGCGCAGTCCCGCCCGATGCCGAGGGGCAGCAGCGCCAAGAAAGGTGAGACGTTCATCAACTACAACGTCGGCCGCAAGAGCCACGGCGGTCTCGGCTACCAGCCCGGTTCGACGTTCAAACCGTTCGTGATGGCGGCGGCGATCAAACAGGGAATCTCACTCGATGCCCGGCTGCCGTCTCCGGAGCGCGCGTACTTCCCGACCAGCATCAAGACCTGCAAGGGGCAGCATCGGACCAACGAGCCGGCGCCGGTGGTCAACTCCACGAAAGCTGAGGGCTCGACCAGTACGATCGTGAGCGGTACGACGCGTTCGGTGAACACGTTCTACGCCGAACTCGAGGCGCGCACCGGCGTTTGCGAACCGTTCAAGATGGCGACCGCGGCCGGCGTGCAGCGCGGAGACGGCGCACCACTGGAGCAGGTGCAGTCGTTCGTGCTCGGCGTCAACGAGGTGACACCCCTTTCGATGGCCGAGGCGTATGCGACGTTCGCCGCACGTGGCAAGCACTGCGACGCGACGCCGCTGATCGACGTGCGCGATCGCAGAGGTGCCAAGCTGCCGATCGCCGGTGCGGACTGCGAGCAGGTCATCCCGCAGGACGTCGCCGATGGCGTCAACTACGTCCTGCGTCAGGTCATCGACGGCGACGACCCAAGCCGTACGGCCAAGGCGATGCACTTGGACGGCCGCCAGGCAGCGGGCAAGACGGGGACGAACTCCGCCCGCAAGGTGGTGTCGTTCGCCGGCTACACCTCGAACCTCGCCGCGTTCGCGACGATCGCGGACGCACACCCGAGGCTGCGCACCCTGATCGGACAACGCATCGGCGGCGAGCAGGTTGGAAGGAACGAGGTCTGGGGTGGCCGCCTGTCCGGTCCGATCTGGAAGGCGGCGATGGAGGGCGCGCTCAAGGGCGTCGAGAGCCCGGACTTCACCGAGCCCGACCCGAAGGTGATCGAAGGCGTGAAGATCGACGTCCCACAGGTCGTCGGGATGGGCCGATGGCACGCCAGGAACGTCCTGAGGGATGCAGGCTTCAGTGTCGCGTTCGGAGACTCCGAGTACTCCTCGGAGCCCAAGGGCACGGTGATCAAGCAGTGGCCGGCCCACCGGGCGAGCGCCGGGAGCGTGATCACGCTGACGATCTCGGATGGGCCCGAGCCGTCGGACGACCCGCAGAAGAAGTGTGACCTGCCCAACCCGCCGCCGACATGCGACGGCTCGGATCCCGGGCCGGACCCGAGAAAGACGCCTCCCGAGGACGACTGACGCCAGTGGCGGACGAAGCCAAAGTGAAGCCGGACTGAAGGCATCGCACCGGACGATTGGAGGTACTGGTGAGGCCGGACCGGGTTCCCGACGGTGCCGGCGATCGAGAGAGGGGTGATCATGAAAGGTGTCGTGATCAGGCTGGGCGACCGCCTGCTGGCCAGGCTGGTGCCCCGTGTTCAGGCGGCCGCGTCCACTCAGACGTGCTTGCCGGTGCAGTGCCTGACCGCCCTGTGCCCGGACGGCACGATCGTGGACTGCTACAAGACCTGCTGTGACAACCCTGGCCATCCACCCTCGTGTGGCTCCTGCCGCTGCCCCTGCCCCTGATCGGGGTCAGGTAGCGAGGCACGCAAGTGGATGGGTTGATCTGGATAGGGACCGCTGGTCTCGGCATCCTCGCGCTCGCCGTTGGAACTGGTTTGTGGGCACGCCGCCGGCTCGTACTGGTGACAGTGGAAGGCTCGAGCATGGAGCCGACGCTGTTCCCCGGCGATCGCGTGCTGGTGCACCGGCGTGGCATCGCGCGGGTACGTCGAGGCCAGTTGGTCGTGCTCGAGCCGCCGCCGCTGGACGGCGTCCATCGCGTGTACGCCGGTGACGCGCCCGTCGATCATCGTCCGTGGAACATCAAGCGTGCGGTCGCCCTGCCCGGCGACCCGGTTCCGCCAAGTGTGACGCAGGTGGGAGACGCCGAGTGTGTCCCACCAGGGGCACTGGTCGTACTCGGCGACGGTGCGGTGAGCACGGACTCGCGCCAGCGCGGCTTCTACCTCGCCGCCGACCTTCTCGGTGTGGTGATGCGCCGGCTGGACCGGCCGAAGCCGAAGTGAAGCAGAACTGAAGGCACCGCCACGCAGGATTGAAGATGACTGGAGACGCCGGTCGGATTCTGATTTCTGGCTGGTGCCGGCAATTCGAAAGGAGAGTGGGACATGAGAGGTGTCATCACCAGCCTCGGTGATCGCCTGCTGGAGCGACTCGTGCCGAAGACGAAGGCCACGGCTTACCAAGGCTCGGCCGCGATACCGGCGGCGGGGTACAGGCGCTGCTACTGCGGTGACATCGGCTCGCCACCGCCAGGCAGCTCGTACCCGTGCTCATGGATCGAGAAGTACTGCGACAACAGCGGTTCCTGTACTCCGTGCTTCTTCATCGGCGGGAACTGCTGCGTGTAGGTCCTGGCGGCGCTGGCGCCCTGGTGGCGCGGGCCAGCTTCGTCCGGTCCGCGCCACAGCGCCGTCGAAGGAGGTCGTCACACCCCACCATTCGCCTGAAGGAGTTGACGTTTCGATGTCCATCCTCGCTGTCGCAGTTTCGCTGGTTGGCCTTCTCTGCGCCATCGATCTGCTCCTGACGTTCGCGGTGTTGCGCCGGTTGCGCGAGCACTCGGAGAAACTCGGCCGCCTGCCCGACTTCAACGAAGGTTTCCTCGGCTTCGACCGGGACCAGCTACTGGGCCAGAAGCTGCCCGAGTTCTCCACGCAGACCATGCGGGGTGCGGCCGTCGGCCGAGAGGGCGTGGCCGGCGGCTTGGAGTTGCTGGGATTCTTCCGCCCCAACTGCGGGCCGTGCCACGAGCAGGCACCGCGGTTTCTCGACGAGGCCCGGGCCCTCGGCGAAGGCAAGGCGCTGGCGCTGGTCGCCGTTTCCGGATCCGACGCTGAGACAGAGGATCTGATCCGGATGTTCGACGGAGTTGTCGATGTGGTGCTCGACCCCACGAGCAGCGAGGTACGCCAGGCGCTGAACATCGGCGCGTTCCCGACCTTCGTGCGGCTCGACACCGACGGAGCCGTCGTAGACGCCGCGGTGTCGATGGAGGAGCTGCGTTCGCCGGCCAAGGTCACCCACCTGCCGGCCAGGTGAGCCCTCCATGAGTTATCTGCTGTTGGCTTCCCGTGTCATGCTGGCCGCAGTCTTCGTCGTAGCGCTGGCCGGCAAGGTTCGTAGCAGAACGGCGTACGCCGACTTCCGCGAATCGGTCGTTGACTGGCGCGTGCTACCCCGTCGTTGGTCGGTCGTGGCCGCGGCGGGGACGGTCGCCGGTGAGGCTGCCGTCCTGCTGCTACTGGCGTTGCCGTGGAGGACGGCGACAACGATCGGGTTCGTCGTCGGCGCGGCACTGTTGGCTGCATTCACCACCGGTATCGCGCTGGCACTTCGGCTCGGACGGACCGCGACGTGCCGTTGCTTCGGTGCCTCCACCACGAAGTTGAGCGCCGCGCATCTGGTCCGGAACACGATCCTGATCGGCTTGTGCCTCGGCGGTGCGGCCGGCGCCACGGTTGCGGACGGCCTGGAGCGGTTGAGCTGGCCCGGTGTCGTACTGGCGCTGTCGGTTGCCGGGGTTGGCGCGTTGTTCGTCGTACGCTTCGACGACCTCGCCGCGGTTGCCCGATAGAAACCTCTACGATGCGGCCACTCCGATGTCCTCGACGTCGATGTCGATGTCGGCGCGATAGCCCTTCGCCTGGAGATTGAACAGGCGCGCGTAGCGCCCGCCGGCCGCCAGCAGCTCGTCGTGGCTGCCCTGTTCGGCGATCTCGCCGTCGGCGAGCACAGCGATGACATCCGCGTCGCGCACCGCGCTCAGCCGGTGCGAGATGAGGACGCTGGTCCGCCCCGCCCTGTGCTGTCGCAGCTGGGCGTGAATCTCGGCCTCGGCCTCGGCGTCCAGTCCAGAGCTCGGTTCGTCGAGGATCAGCACGTCGGTGTCGCCACGCAGAAACGCCCGGGCCAGGCCGACGCGTTGCCACTGGCCGCCGGACAGGAACACTCCGACCTCCGGATCTTCCCGCTCGCGCTCGGCGTGCTGGAAGAACACTCGGGTCAGCATCGTCTCGTACCCACGGGGGAGACCGGTGATCGCCTCGTCGATCCGGGCGACCCGCGCGGCGGACCTGATCCGGTCGAGGTCCTTCTCGTCCAGTGTGGACAGGTCGCCCACACCGATGTTCTCGCGGGCGGTGAGGTCATAGGCCATGAAGTCCTGGAAAGCGGCACCGACCCGCCTGCGCACCTGCTCGACGTCGAGCTCTCGAAGGTCGACGCCGTCCCACCGGACCGAGCCGCGGGTCGGATCGTAGAACCTGCACAGCAACTTCACCAGCGTGCTCTTGCCCGCGCCGTTGAGCCCTACCAGGGCAACGGCGGTGCCGCTGGGAATCGTCAGGTTCACACCACGCAAGACCCACGGATGCTCGTCGCTGTAGCGGAACCAGACGTCACGAAGCTCGATGCCGTGGCTGAGTGGGCGCACGGAGGCCGGCTCTGGGTGGGTCGGCAGGTCCGGCGCGGCGGTCACGATCGCCTGGTAGTGGTCGAACGTGAGCAATGCTTGATGAACAGTCGCCGTCCCGCGAACGATGGAACTGAGGCTGGCCTGCGTTCCCGCCACCGCGGCGACGAACACCGACACGTCCCCGATGGTGAGCCGGCCGGACCTGGCAGCGTTGATCGCCCAGACCAGACCCGCACCCGCCACGACCGCACCCATCAACCCGAGTAGGCCCTGAACGGCCAGCTCCCGCTGGTCGATGCGACGGTCAGCCGCCTGCATCGTGCTCAGTTCCCGCAGCATCCGACTCCGGAAGAACGCACCAAGGCCGAACAACCGAACTTCCTTGGCCGCTTGCGTGTCGGTCAGAAGGCGCGAGTAGAAGATCTCGCGACGCGCGGCGGGGCTGGTATCCCACATCATCTGCGCACGACGCCGGCTGAGCGCGAGCTCGGCCCGAAGCGTCGGCACTGCGGCCAACGCGACGGTTGCCGCCATCCAGGGCCCCGTTGCCAGCAGCGTACCGACGAAGCCCGCCAGCGTAATGGCGCTCTGGCCGATGCCAAGAGCCGTGCCGAGCAGGAGAGTCGGGCCGGTCCGGCCGGACTGCTGGGCGAGTTGGAGGCGGTCGCGGAAGTGCGGATCCTCGAACCGGGCAAGCCCGATCAGCCGGTTCAGCGCCGAGAACATGTTGCCGCTGGCGGTCAGGGCGACGGAGCGGTTCAGCTCCGCCTGTGCGTATTGCTTCACCTGGGGCACGGCCACGGCGAGGACACCTGCGCCGGCCAGCATCACCGCCAGGACGACGATGTCGCTCTGCGCGCCCGGCGTGGCGAGGCGGTCCAGAACGAGCTTCGTCAACCACGCGGCCAGGACGGGAACGATCCCAGCGACAATGGTCAGCACCACCTGGGACGCCACTGCGACCGGCCCGGCTCGCCAGGCGAGTACGACCGCGCTGCGCAGATGCTGGACGATGATGCGTGGGCGCAGGCCACCCAGGCTCTGACGTCGACGTCCGATCACGTTGCCAGTAGATACGCCGGCACGTTCACATCGGCTTCAGATCAGCTTCACCGGCAGGGGGCACGGGCATGGGGCACGGGTCGTACCGGATCGCCTCACGTTCCGCTTCGCAGGACCGTGGCCATCCTGGCCGACGAGTAGTCATGCGTGACGCCGCCCCGAAGGATCTCTTCATGAAGGTGACGGAGCGGCGCACTCGGTGCCAGACCCAGAGTGTCGTCCAGGTATCGATAAAGGGATCGATAGGTCTCCAGCGCGTCAGCTTGCCGACCCGCGCGATAGAGAGCCAGCATCAGCTGGCCCCACACGTGTTCGTTTCCTGGATGTTCTCGCGTTACCTTACGCAGGAAGGGAATGACGTCCGCGTGGTTCCCCATGTCCAACTCGACCTCTGCCCATTGCCCGCAAGCGGCCAGGTACTCGTCGACCAGAGACGGCACGACATCACGCTGGAGCACGTCTGAGGCGATGTCGGACAGTGGCCTGCCGCGCCACCTGCCCAGTGCGTTCCGAAGCAGCTCAGAACGCGTCCGCAAGTCCGACGACGTGCGCCCCTCAGAAACCAGCCTGCGGAAATCCAGGAGATCGAGGCGACTCGAGCCCAGCTCGACCAGGTAGCCGTTAGGTCGAGTTCGTACGTCGCACGCCGAGCCTCCCAGCGCCCGCCGTAGCCGGACGACGTTGAGTTGTACCGCCGGCCGAACGCATTGCGGCGGGCGATCGCCCCACATGATCTCCGCCAGATCCTCCACCGGCACGACACGATTGGCATGTACGAGTAGCCCAGCCAGTAACGTCCGGACCCTGCCGGTTGAGATTCGCACCAGCCGATCCCGATCGTGTACCTCGACGTTCCCCAGCACACTGAACCGGACGCCTGCAGTCAGTCCCGCTTCCGTAGAACGCAAGATCAAACCTTCCCCTTGGCTCGATACCGCAGTCTCCACTCGCCAGAGCGGCAAGCGATCCATACGCCTCGACGGTCCGGCTCAGGCCCTAGATGCGTAGGCGCCCCTCAGCTGCGGAACCGGCCCCCGGTGCCCGTTGCGTACGAAGGCGGGCGGTGGCGTATCAACATATCCTCGTCACGCACCCTGGCGCGGTGCTGGCGCCAAGCTGGCGCGCTCGCTGACGTGGGACCTGACGTGCGGTCAGACTTGGGGTGTGGGTGAAACCAACGGCAGTTATGACTACGAGATGGCCTACGCCCGGCAGCGGACAACGTGATCGAGGTCGTGCTGCTGGGGCTGAACCGCCTGTGTACGCGGGCGTCCGCGACCTGGGTTTGGCGAGCAGGCTGGGGCTTGGGAATCAGGTCGTGGACCAGCTGATCGGCGGCGATCCGGTGTCTTGCGCGGGGCGGTTCGCGATCGCGGATCCGACCCGGTTGGACGGTGAGTCGGGTTAGCGACGTGGGGCGCGATCAGCGCGCGGCTCGCTGTTCGGTCAAAGCGCTGTCGTCCGCCAGGAATCGGGTGAGCAGTTCTTCGAGTTTTTCGATTTCCGCCGCGCTGAACATCCCGAACAGCTCTCGTGCCGTTTTTCCTGCCAGTTGCCGGGCGGTGGCGAAGGCTTCCTCGCCGGCGCGGGTGAGGGTTAGGTCGGCGACTCGCTTGTCTGTTGTGGATCGTGTGCGTGTCAGGTAGCCGAGCTTTTCGAGGTCTTCGACCGTCCGGACCATGCCGGCCTTGTCGCTGCCGGTTTCCTGGATCAGGTCGCGTTGGGTCGAGACGCCGTCGCGGTGGATCAGCAGCAGCACGCCGAAGTGCTTGCCGGTCAGGCCGAGTGGTGCGAGGGCGTCGTTGAGCGCACCCGCTGCGCGCCGGTGGGACTGGCGCAGCAGCAGGCCGAGCTGGATCGGTGCACGTGCTGGCGGCATCGGTCACCATCCTATGTTAGGTTCATGTGAATCCGATTCATTTGAATCTATCTCTTGAGGGGGAGTTCCTTGACGACCGAAACCACGCGTGCCCCGGCGATAGTGCGACCGCGATGGCCGCAGTGGGTGTTCCGGGTCACCATGCTCGTGAGCGCGGTGATGCTGTTCGACCAGGCCATCTTCGCCGGCCAGTTCCTCGCGGGCAGCTACGACTCGCTCCACACCCACCGCGAGAACGCGACCTACGCGGGGATCTCGGTGCTGGTGTCTGCGGTGGCTGCCGTGCTGGTGCGGTGGCCCGGTCGTGGACCGTGGTGGCCGATCGCGGGGTGCCTCGGTATCTTCGGCCTGGTCGCGTTGCAGATCACGCTGGGTTTCGCGCGGGTGATCACGGCGCACATACCCCTCGGCGTCGCCACGATCCTGCTGGCGGCGGCTCTGGCGGTCTGGGCGTGGCGGCCATGAACGAGTTGAGCCGTCGTGGCTTCCTCCGCGCCGGTGTGGCCGTGGGTGTCGGTTTCGGAGTCGGCATCCCGTTCGCGCTCGGCGCGAGCGGTTCGGCGAGCACCGGTGCTGTCCTGACCAGTCGGCTTCGGCTGCCGCCCGGGTTTGCCGTCCCGCTGCCGGTTCCGCCGGTGCTGAACCCGGTGCGCCGCGACGCCGACACCGACTACTACGAGATCACCCAGACCAGGGCGAAGGCCTCCCTGCTGCCTGGTGTGCGGACTGAGATCTGGGGTTACAACGGAATCTTTCCTGGTCCCACGATCGTTTCCCGCCGTGGGCGCACCAGCGTCGTCCGACACCGAAACCTGCTGCCCGTGCCCACGGTCGTGCACCTGCACGGCGGCCGGACACCGCCCGGCAGCGACGGCTACCCGTGCGATCTGCGGGCTCCGATGTCCACGGCGGACTGCACGTATCCGCTCGACCAGCGAGCCGCGACGCTGTGGTACCACGACCATCGGATGGACTTCACCGGACCGAGCGTGTGGCGAGGCCTGGCCGGCTTCCACCTGGTGCGGGATGAGGAGGAGGACGCCCTCGGCTTGCCGTCGGGCGCCCGGGAGCTACCACTGATGATCACCGACCGCAGCTTCGACGCCGACGGAGCGCTCCAGTACCCCAGCCTCGACCCGACGTTGGTGACACCGGGCGTCACCGATTCGTACCTGGCCGGGGTGCTCGGCGACGTCATGCTGGTCAACGGGGCGCCGTGGCCGGTCGCGAAGGTCGAAGGTGCCCAGTATCGTCTGCGGATCCTGAACGCCTGCAACGCCCGCCGCCTCGACCTGCGGCTCGACCCCGGCGGCCCGCTGACCCAGATCGGCACCGACGGTGGCCTGCTCGCCGCTCCACTGCGGCACGAGCACTTCGAGCTCGCACCGGCGCAGCGCCTCGACGCGATCGTGGACTTCGCCGCCTACCCGCCGGGTACGGCCGTCACACTGGTCAACGATTTCGGGGAGGGCCGCATGGGTGAGGTGCTGCGCTTCCATGTCGGCGCGCGGGCGCCGGACCGGTTCCACCTACCCGATCAGCTGAGCAGCGTCCAGCCACCAGGCCCGCCGGCCGTGACACGAACCATGCGCTTCGAGTTCGCCGGAAAGGGCGGCTGGCGGATCAACGGTGTTCCGTTCAGCATGGACGCCGTGGCCGCCCGGCCCTCGCTCGGCACCGTGGAGGTGTGGCGGCTGATGACCGACTTCCACCATCCCGTGCACCTGCACCTGAACCCGTTCCAAGTACTCTCACGCGGACTCAGTGGCCCAGGGCCGTTCGACGCCGGCTGGAAGGACACGATCGACCTGCGCCCGGCCGAAGAGGCGGCCATCGCCATCCGGTTCGACGGGTACCGCGGGAAGTACGTGTTCCACTGCCACAACCTCGAACACGAAGACATGGCCATGATGGGGAACTTCGTGGTGACCTAGAACCCAGCCATCCCGTTGCATCCTGTCGCGTGACAGTACGATCCACACACGCGCTCGGAATTCCACGATGACAGCAGCGAAGCCCGCATGCAGCGGCCTGCTTCTGCGACGAGTGCTCCCAGGCTCGGGCAGCGGTTTCGATTCGTTCTGTATCGAATCATCTGTGCCCCATGATCGAGGAATGACGTCTATAGACCTCGCTGAGCAGACCCTGGACCTGACCAAAGCCGAGCGCCGGCGCCGGACGAGCGCGTTGGTCGCACTGTCTCTGACGTTCGCGCTGGTGCAGTTGGACGCGACGATCGTCAACGTAGCCTTGCAGACGCTGCGTGCGGACCTCGGTGGTGGGGTGAGTGCGGCCCAATGGGCAGTGGATGGGTACGCCGTCCCGTTTGCAGCCTGCATGCTGGCCGCGGGGGCGCTCGGTGATCGGCACGGTCACCGTCGTACCTGTGTGGTGGGGTTCGTACTGTTCGGGCTGGCCTCGGCGATGGCCGCGCTGGCCGGCGACTGGCCGGTGCTGATCGGCGCCCGGGCGGTCCAGGGTATCGGTGCTGCGGTGATGCTCCCGGCGTCGCTGGCGATGATCACCGAGCTCTACCCCGAGCCCCGCGAGCGGTCACGAGCTCTTGGGGTATGGGGCGGGATCGCCACTCTCGGCTTCGCTTCCGGACCGCTGCTGGGCGGGCTGCTCATCACGGTGGCCAACTGGCCGGCGATCTTCTGGATCAACCTTCCTGTTGCGGCAGTGGTCGGCGGCGCGGTCGCGGTGCTCGGGCCCCGCGAACGACCGCGACCGCGCCGGATCCACCCGATCGGGACCATGTTGGGCACGGTTGCCCTGGCCTCGCTCACCGCCGGCATCATTGAAGCTGGTGAGCGCCGCGTGACTCCAGCGGCCGGTGCACTGGCGCTCGGGGTCGTGGCTAGCTGGTTGTTCGTCCGCTCCGAGCGACGCGGCGCCGATCCGCTCGTCCCGTCCGGCCTCACCGGGTCTGTCGCATTTCGCTGGTCGTTGCTGACCGGGTTCTTCTTCAACTTTGCGATGTACGGCACCCTGCTGTGTGTGTCGTTGACGCTCCAATCGGCCTACGGCTTCTCGGCGCTGAAGGGCGGGCTCGCGGTGCTGCCGATGGCAGTGCTGGTCGGCATCGGGGCGATCAGCGGTGGGTTGCTCGCCGCCGCGAAGGGCCCGCGCCGACCGATGTTGCTTGGCTTCACATGTGCCGGCCTCGGCGCGATCGTTGCCACGGCTGGTGGACTGGCCGGCTCGGCGCCGCTGATCGTGGCCGGGCTGTCGGTGATCGGCCTGTGCTGCTTCGCGGTGCCTGCTATGACCTCGGTCGCGGTGAGCGCCTCACCCGCCCAGCACACTGGCCTGGCCAGTGGCTCATTCAACACTGCCCGCCAGATCGGCGGGGCCATCGGCGTGGCGCTGCTCGGGGCGGTGCTCAATGCCGGCGGGGCGCGCACGGGCTTCGCCGTCGCGCTGGGCGTTGCCGCAGTAGTGTGTGCGGCCGGACTCCTGAGTACCGTCGCGGCAATAGCACATCACCCGGCCTCTGGAGAGGATCGACCATGAGTGGGGACGCCGACCTGTCGCGAGTGGCCGAACTGATCGCCGACCGGGCTCGGAGCCGGATCCTGATCGCCCTGACCCCCGGGCGCGAGCTGTCTGCCAGCCTGCTGGCCGAAGAGGCCGGCGTCAGCCGTCCGACAGCCAGCGCCCACCTGAAGAAGCTCACTGAAGGCGGGCTGATCGCGGTACGCGCCACAGGCAAGAGCCGCCGCTACAGGCTGACCGGACCCGCGGTGGCCGACGTCCTCGAGCGGCTGATGGAGTTCGCCCCGCCCGAACCGATCACCTCGCTTCGTGCCAGCACCCGCGCCTCCCAGCTACGCCGGGCGAGGTCCTGCTACGACCACCTGGCCGGCCGGCTTGGCGTAGGGCTCATGCAGACCATGATCGATCGCGGCTTCCTGCACGGCGGCGACGGCCGCTTCGACCCCGACGGCCCCGACGCCGATCGCCAGACGTCCTACGGTCGCGACGTCGACTACCAGCTCACCAGCGGCGGGCGGCAGTTCCTCGACCACGTGGGCGTCCGCCTTCCCGGCGGCCGCCGCCCACTGATTCGCTACTGCGTCGACTGGACTGAGACCCGCCACCACCTTGCCGGGCAACTCGGCCTCGCTCTGCGCGACCACGTCCTGAACGCAGGCTGGGTCGAGCAGCGACCCGATAGCCGAGCACTTCGGATCACACCCGGCGGTGCCGCCGGCATCAAGAAAACCTTCGGGCTCCTGGTTGAGGCCGGATGAGCACGCAGACCCTCGCTGATCGTGGCGCTGCAACGGCTGCGTATTGCATCACCGGTACCAGCCGTCATGGAATGTGGGCAGCTCGAGGCGCCCTGGGCGATGGTCACACTGGACCTGTCACAGCAGGGCATGGTGTCGGCCAGCACTCGTACCTGCCTTGGAAGGGCACACAAGAGATACAACCAACCCGGAAGGCAAAGACTGGATGACGGCACTCATCGACAGTTCGCTGGGACCGCACCTGGCGGTTGTGCATCCGGGCCGGAGCCTTCCAGCGTGAAGTCATGCCTGGAGGCATCCGTTCCGGCAAGTCGTAACGGGTGATGCTTCCCGCGCTGCGCCGCTCCGGCGGCCATGTCATTTTCGTCAATGCCAGCCCATGGATGCGGGCCGTTCCTCGATGGTCGGCCTTTGTTGCCAGCAAGGCAGCCTTGCACGAACTTGCCGACTCGCTCCGTGCCGAAGAAAGGGTCAACGGAGTCCGGGTCACCACGATCTATCCGGGCGCAACGGCCACCGAACGGCTCCAAACCATCCGGGTCGCATTCGGCAGGGAGTACGACCCGGGACTCTGCATCCAGCCCGGAACGCTTGCCCGCATGGTCGTATGGGCCCTGATGGCGCCTCCCGACGCCTACGTGGCCGAGCTGGCTGTCTTGCCGTCACCATAGGTGCGTCGCATTGAGCGGATCGCTGCAGCGGTTCGGCGCCGCCAGCACGGCTGACGCCTCTTCGACGATGTTCGCGTACCTGTGCCCTTGGAGGGCGTGGTCCACTGGCTCGGCACCGCGGTACGCCCACTGGCCCGATCCGCAAATACTCGCCGAGACTGGAAGAGTCCAGCGTCGCTGGGTCAGGGTAGTTCTTGTAGGCCGTTGGCGGTCAGCAGGTAGCGAGGGGCGAGGTTGGCGGGTTCGGTCTGTGCTAGCTCAGCCATGGAGGCACCGGCGATCTCGGGGGTGAGTAGTGGGCCCATCTGCTGAATGAACTCGTCCAGTGTTCGACCGGCGCGTTCGGCGTAGGCCTGGGTTGCCGGCACTCCGACACCGGTCGTGGGTGCGGCGGGTCCGCTGTGGCCCGGTGTCAACGCGGGTAGAACGGCGGTGAACTTGAGGTCCAGGTGGGCGCGGTTGGCTTCCTCCTGGGCATATCTGGTGAGGAAGAGCTGCGTGGCGTTGGCGCCGGCGTACCCACCGCTGAGCGGTGAACCGTTGAGCGCGGCGCCGCTGCTGAACACGATCACCCGGCTGCCGGGTCGGAGGGGCGTGAGCAGTGCTTCGCGCAGCCACTGGAAGGTGATTCGTACGTCGCTTTCCCAGTTGACGGAGAACGTCTCCCAGGTCTGGTGGTGCAGTGGTCGCATGTGAGGGCTGGCGCCTGCGACCAGGAAGAGGTTTCGTGGCTGGAAGCGATCGAGGAGGCTGGCGGGCACGGTTGGGTCTGCGGCGTCAGCGATCTGGGTTTGGATGCTGCCGGTCCTGGTGGCCGGTTCGGGGAACGTGGTGGGGGTGCGGGAGACGGCGACGACCGAGGCGCCGGCCTCGGCAAGAGATGCGGCGATTCCATGGCCCAGGCCGCGGCTGGCGCCGATGACAAGGGCGGTCGTGTTGGACAGGTCGTTCATGATGTGCTCCGTTCGAGGTGTGCCTTGGCCGAGGCTGACCGGACTGCGGTGACGATGCGGGTGAGTTGGTCGTCACCGCCGTGTCCGGGTAGGGGATCGGGTCCTGGGCCTAGGCGGCCTTGGGGGCTGGTTCCTCCTCGGCCTGTTCGGCCGGCGGGGTTGGCGGCGCGAGGAGACGGGTGGCCCAGGCGGCCGCGACGGAGATCGCGGCGAGAGCGAGGCCGGTGATGACCGTGGCCGATGCCGTGAAGGCGCCGATCGCGACGCCGCCGGCAGCGGAGCCGAACGCGATGCCGAGGTTGATCGCGGAGGCGGGTAGTGACTGCGCGAGTTGGGCGCCGGGGCCGGCGAGGCTGACCACGCGGTATTGGAGCGAGGGCGCCATGCCGAAGCCGAACAGTCCGAGGGCGAGCAGTGCCAGTGCGACGAGGAACGCGATGGTACCGAGGAGATAGAGCGCGAGAAGCGAGATCGTGACGCCGATGGTGCCAACGGTCAGGGCACGCGCGGCGTTGTGGTCGGCGAGTCGACCGCCGCCGAAGGAGCCGACCGCGGTGGCGACACCGTAGGCGAGCATGAAGACACTGATGGCCGTGCCAGAGATTCCTGTGACCTCCCGCAGGAACGGCACGATGTAGGTCAGGGCGGCGAATAGTCCTGCGAAGATCAGGAAGTTCAGTCCGAGGACCGCGAGCACCCTCGGAGCGAAGGCGTACTTCGCTTGACCGGCAGCACCACCACCGCCGGAAGGTACGGCCGGAACCAGTATCGCGACGGCGGCCAGCGCGAGTACGGCGAGTGCAACGACCGCGGTGAACGTACCGCGCCAGCCCAGTACTCGGCCGATCAACGTACCCAGCGGAACACCGATGGCGGCAGAGACCGCGACACCCGAGATGACCACGGAGATCGCGCGGCCCATCCGCTCTGGCGAGACGACCGAGATGCCGGCGGCGAAGCCGGCGGCGATGAACAATCCCTGGACGGCACCGGCGACGCTGCGGGCCGCGACAAACAGGCCGTAGTTGGCGCTCAGGACCGGGACCAAGGTGGCAACGACGAACAAGCCGAGCGCCCCGATCAGCACGGTCCGCCTGTTCAGCTTGATCGTCAGCGCGGTAAGGATCGGGCCCCCGATAGCCAGGCCCAGAGCATTCGCGGTCACGAGCACGCCAGCCGCGGGGATCGGGATGCGCAAGTCCGAAGCGATCAGATCCAGCACACCGACCACGACCAATTCCGCGGTCCCCAGCACGAACGTTCCCAGGAACAGTGCGGCAAGGACAAGGTTCGCCCTGCCTTGGCTAGGTGGCGCCTGGCGTGTCGTCATGAGGAGCTTCCCTTCGTTGTAAATTACTAGCATGATGCAAGTAACCTAGCAGGTGTGCTAGTATGATGATAGTAAAAATGCGACGTGACTGCGGAGGGGCACGATGCTTGGAAGGACCTACGAGCGGGAGAACTGCTCGGCGGCGCGAGCGCTTGAGGTGGTCGGCGAACGCTGGAGTCTGTTGATCATTCGGAACGCGATGTTCGGCGGGCAGACCCGGTTCACCGAATTCCAGCGAGACCTCGGGGTCGCGCCCAACATCCTCACTGACCGCCTGGGAAAGTTCGTCGAGGCCGGCATCATGGCCGCACGGCAGCTCGGCAGGGGCAACGAGAACTGCGAATACGTACTCACCAGCAAGGGGCTCGACCTTCAGCCGGCGATCCTCGCACTTACCGCATGGGGTGATCGGTGGTCGGCACCCCAGGGTCCACCGGTTACCTACCAACACGACGGCTGCGGCGGATCGGTCCAGCTGTACCCCCGCTGCGAGCGTTGCAACGCCGCACTCGCGCCGACTCAGGTCACGCCCCGACCTGGACCGGGAGCCTTGCCGAACCAGTTCAACTGATCAACCACCGCAGACCGTCAATTCGCCAGTGGCATTCAATGGCCCTGTGTCCGCAGCGGTGATGCTCGGCTATGGCCGCCTTTCGCGGAGCTTCCGCGCGGTTTTGGCGAGGGCGCGGATGGCCGTGTTCTCGTGGGCGGTGCGCCAGTAGAGGACGAGGTCGAGCGGTGGCAGGTCGCGGATGGGGACCACGACGAGGTCGTCGCGATTGGCGTGCTCGGCGAAGGAGGTGACGGTGGCGTGAGCGATCTTGTTGCGGGCGATCAGCGCGATGTACTCGGCGAGGTTGCTGTAGGTGACGCCCGTCCGTGAGATAGGTGTGCCGTCGCTTGCTGACGGGGGCAGAAATGTGGTGAGTATCGCGGCCGGTGTCACGTTGACGGCTTGGGCCCAGTTGTCGACCTCGGTAACCGAGATGGAGTTTCTGGTCGCCAACGGGTGCTCGGCGGACATGACCGCGACGCGGCCTTGGGTGTCGATGACCGGGCCGACCGTGATGCCGGACTCGGGCTGGATCCGCCACCAGAGGAGGACGTCGACGTCGCCGGCGTGGAGGGCGCCGAAGGAGTCGTCGTACGGCACCTCGGTGAGCCGGAGGGTGATTTCAGGGTGTTGGCGTTCGAACGCGCGGATCAGGCGTCCGAACGCGGCGCCGCCGGTGAGGGGGAGGAAACCTACGCGCACGTGGGTCTGTGCTCGGTGGGCGATCTCGTCGACAGTCTCGAGCAGGCTGCGGTAGGCGGGACCGACGCGCTCGACGAACTGCTGGCCGAGCGGCGTCAGGCGGACGTGGCGGCTGGAGCGGTCGAACAGCGGGCCGCCGAGCTCTCGTTCCATAGCGGCGACGCGTTTGCTGACCCGTGCTTGCGAGACGTGCAGCCGCTCAGCGGTCCGACCGAAGTGCAACTCCTCGGCCAGCACGAGGACGAGATCGATCTGGTCCAGTTCCACGCCCGGCTCCAGGCCTGTCCGAGAGATTCCCGTTGGAGCAACCTTGGCACACACCCCAGATCCAGCCAAATCAAGCCACGAGACGTCATGAGCTCGTCGTACGCCGTCAAGGTCGCCGACTCTGCCGTGTGGCTGCTGTGGGATCGCGCGGCCTCGCCCGCCACGGATCGATTCCGTCAGGGAATTGGTAGATGCTCGGATCGTTCTTGCTCCACTCGAGCGGTGCCCACATGCTCGTAGTGGCCTCTGGGATCCACTGAGCAAGGACTCCGGGACGTGTCGCGGCCTGGCAGCCTGCGCGTCATCTCCTCGGACAGGCTGCCAACGACGTACCGCGCACTCACACTCGCCACAGATCGCCGCGTCGCATCCCAGGGGCGCGGACAAGACATCGGCGTTGCCGCGGAAGGAGGTTGGCCATGGCCAACAGTGGGACGTCCGAGCTCGATGGTCGAGTGGAGCAGCTCAGGGACCAGCGCACTCAGTCCGGCAGGAGCGTGAGACTCGCTGTGGCCTGTCTGGGTTTCGTCCTGATCACGCTGGACGCGACCGTGGTGAACGTCTCGCTGCCGTCGATCGGCAACGAGCTCGGCGGGGATGTCGCCGGCCTCCAGTGGGTGGCCGACGCGTACACGCTGATGTTCGCCGCGCTGCTGCTGTCCTCGGGTGCCCTGGCCGACCGAGTTGGCGCGTCTCGCGCTTACCTGCTCGGCCTCATCGGCTTCAGCCTGGCCTCCGTCGCCTGCGGGTTCGCGCCGGGCCTCGGTCTGCTCATCACGGCGCGGGCCGTACAGGGCATCACCGCAGCCGTGATGCTGCCATCGTCGCTGGCACTGGTTAGGCACGCGTACGCTGACGCGACCAGGCGTGCCCGGGCGATCGCCATCTGGACTGCTGCGGGCGGCGCGGCGGTCGCGGCCGGGCCGGTTGCCGGTGGCGTACTCACCTCGCTTCTGGGCTGGCGGTCGATCTTCTTCCTCAACGTCCCACTCGGTGTGCTGGCTGTCGTCGGAACGCTGCGAACCTCCCGATCCGCGCCGCGGCCGGCGCCACTTGATCTTGGCGGTCAGTTCACGGCCGCGCTGTGGATGTCGGCATTGACCTACACGGTGATCGAGGGCGGCGCCCGAGGCTATGGCGAACCGGTCGTCCTCGGATCGTCGGCCGCCTTTGTCATCGGCCTTACGGCATTTCTCGCCATCGAGGCCCGCAGCAACCATCCGATGGTGCCCCTGCGCCTGTTCCGCGCGCCGACCGTGTCAGTCTGCGCAACCGTCGGTTTCGCCCTGAACTTCACCACCTACGGCCTGATCTTCATCCTGAGCCTCTACTTCCAGCGTGTCCTCGATGCGACGCCACTAGGAGCCGGGCTGCTGTTCCTACCGATGACCGCGCTGATCATGGTGGTAAACATGCTGTCAGGCAGGTTGACCACCCGACTCGGACCGAAGGTTCCGATTCTCCTCGGCCAGTCAGTATTGACCGTCGGCCTGCTGGGGCTGCTGATCGTCGACGAGACCACGCCCAGCGTGGCGCTACTCCTCGCCTTGGTCCCGATCGGCATCGGCGCGGGTATGGCGGTCCCGCCCATGACCGCGGCGTTGCTGGATGCCGTCGACGCCGCGGCTGCGGGGCTGGCCTCCGGCATCCTCAACGCCGCCCGCCAGGTCGGCGGCGCACTCGGCGTCGCACTGTTCGGAGCGCTGGTGGCCGGTGCTCCCGACTTCGTCACCGGAATGCATCTGTCACTGGCGGCCGGATCGGTCATCCTCGTCCTCACCCTCACTGGCTCGGCAGCCTTCCTGCGCTCACCCGAACGCTCACCTGGCGACTACGCCTCCTCGCCTCCAGGCAGACCGTCGCCGTCCACGGCACGTGGCGCGTCCTCGACCAAGCCGGACTCCCGCTCATAGCAAACGCCGAACGCCAACCTCTTCACCGCCGGCAAGCCAGCACTTCACGCTCGCCGAAGGACAGGCCGGGACAGCTGAGCACCCAGCAACGGCAAGCGGCAGCACGACATGCCGCTCGTTTCATCCACCGGCATCCCGACCGCACGCCGCCGTGCTCGCCGCCACCGCTCCGTCCTGACTGAAACGCCAACCAAGTTGTGCGGCACCGCGGTGTAGATCGCGAGGTGCCCGTCCCGGTCTCGTGCCAGATCGGGTGGATCGTGTGTGGAAGCCGCGACCGCATGGGTGTCGCCATTCCACCAGGCGCCGTTCTTTCCTGGAGGCCCGATCACGAGGTCGAATGGCTGGCTGGTGATGTTCTGCTCGCGGCCGAACCGGAGCCTGCCGGGCGAGCGGGTGAACAACACGCATCAATACCAGAAGCCGAACAGCGAAACAGGGCGGAACTGTTCCAGTATCAGACGTGACAGAAGTGGAACCACAACTTACGGCAGTCGTACTAGCGGCCGGTCTCGTCGACTATCTGGTAGACGCGGACTCGGCTCACTCCGGCGTGGGCGGCGATCTCGGTCTTCTGCTCGCAGGCTTTGACAGCGGCTGGCTTACGTCGTCGTCTTCGATCCACTCGCTGGTCCGCTGCCAGCCGGCCGCTTCCAGGGTCGCGTCCAACTGGGCCGAGGTCACCGTCCGCGACGGCAGCGGAAGGTCGTCCAGGAGACCGGGGCCGCCTGCGGTCTGGTGGTCGGTCCTGGTGTCGCGAACGCACAGTTCGATTCGGGGCTAGCGACACCGCCTCGAGGTGGCCGATGTGGCCGGTAGGCGTCGCTGGGGCCGCCTGGCCAGGCCCGCACCTTCATGGCTGAGCCGACAGCTGGAGGGACGTCGGACGCTTCGCCGATCTGAGGCCGGTTTCGTTCATGGGCAGTTCCTCTAGCCCGCGGTGGATCCTCCGTCGATCGGGAGCGCCGCTCCGGTGATGAAGGCGGCGGCATCGCTCAGGAGAAACGCGACAAATGCTGCCACCTCGCTGACGTCAGCGACGCGTCCGGTCGGGTTCGGCGCGTCCAGCTCCACCTCGCCTTCCAGCGGTGCGCCCAGCAGGCGCCGGTACAGTGGAGTGTCGACGTTACCCGTTACCAGCACATTCACCCGTACGCCGGCCTCGGCGCTCTCCAGTGCGACGGCTTTCGTCAGCCCGACGACGCCGTGCTTGGCCGCGGTGTACGCCGCCAGCCCGGGCACGCCGGTGACGCCTGCGGTCGAGGCGTTGTTGATGATGGCGCCACCGCCGGCAGCCGTGATCGCCGGCACCTCGTACTTCATGCTGTAGAACACGCTGGACAGGTTCTGACTCACCTCCGCCTGCCACAGGGCGCCGTCCACTCCGGAGATCGGTCCACCTGCGTTCACCCCACCCGCGTTGTTGAACGCGCTGTCCAGCCGGCCGAACTCCTCGACGGTTGCGCGCACCAGCGCGGCGACCGACATCTCGTCCGTGACGTCCGTCGTGACGAAGATCGCGCGGCCGCCTTCGGCGCGGATGCTGGCGGCCGCCTGCTCGCCGACGTCGGTACGCCGTCCAGCCAGCGCGACCGCCCCGCCTTGAGCCGCGACCTCCCGCCCAACGGCCAGGCCTATGCCCGACGTACCGCCGGTGATCAACACGATCTTGTCCTTCAACCCTGTCAAGCCCATCGGTCAATTGTGCGGCAAGGCGTCCAGCCGCGAAGAGCGAACGGGCAGTACAGGCCCCGATCGCGGCAACCTGTCAGATGCGGCCTGGCGAGCTCTGATCGTGTGGGGGTGGCCAGCAGACACGAGCACGGCGGTGTTGGTGCTTCGGTTGGTCGCGAGCCGACCGGGTGGTCCGACTCGACGACATCACCGCTATGGAGCACGACTACGCAGTCACAGGCGTGCACGGCTTCGCCGAGGTCGTGGGTGATGAACAGCACCGCGAGACCGCGTTCGTCGCGACGCACGCGAGGGTTGACGCAGTAATGGCGGTCGATGGATCCTCCCAGACCTGCTCACCGGAATTCCCACGTGGGCGACTCGCCGGCAGCGGGGATCGATCGCGGGAATAACGTCAAGGCGACCTGACAAATGTGAGAGTCCACGTGTTCTACCGGTGGAAGCGGCGGTATGAGGAGGAGGGCCTGGACGGTCTGAAGGACCGCTCGAGTGTGGCTAGGCGACGGCGGCGGCCGCGGCTCGGCCGGCGGTACGGCCGGAGAAGAGGCAGCCTCCGAGGAACGTGCCCTCCAGCGCGCGGTACCCGTGCATGCCACCGCCGCCGAAGCCGGCGACTTCGCCGGCCGCGTACACGCCGGGCAGCACTGTGCCGTCCGCTCGTAGGACGCGGCCCGACAGGTCGGTTTCGAGGCCGCCCAGCGTCTTGCGGGTGAGGATGTTGAGCCGTACGGCGATCAGCGGCCCGGCCTTCGGGTCGAGCAGCCGGTGCGGCGCGGCCACCCGGATCACCTTGTCACCGAGGTACGTGCGGGCGCCGTTGATCGCGATGACCTGCAGGTCCTTGGCGAACGGGTTGGCGACCTCCCGGTCGCGCGCGACGATCTCGCGTTCCAGCGCGGCGCGGTCGATCAGGTCGGTGCCGGTGAGCTTGTTCATCCCGCGGACCAGCTCCTCCAGGCCGCGCGCGACCACGAAGTCGGAGCCGTGCTGCTTGAACGCCTCGACCGGTGCCGGCGCGCCCGGCAGGACGCGGCGCAGCAGCTGGCGCACGCTGCGTCCGGTCAGGTCGGGGTTCTGCTCCGAGCCCGACAGCGCGAACTCCCGTTCGATGATCTTCTGCGTCAGCACGAACCACGTGTAGTCGTAGCCCGTGTGCATGATGTGCTCGAGCGTCCCCAGCGTGTCGAAGCCGGGGAACAGCGGCGCGGGCAGCCGCTGCCCGCGAGCGTCCAGCCACAGCGACGACGGGCCGGGCAGGATGCGGATGCCGTGGTCGCGCCAGATCGGATTCCAGTTGTGGATGCCCTCGGTGTAGTGCCACATCCGGTCCCGGTTGACGATGCGCCCGCCGGCCGACTCGGTGATCGCCAGCATGCGGCCGTCGACGTGCTCGGGTACGCCGGAGATCATCCGCTCCGGCGGCTTGCCGAGCCGGGCCGGCCAGTTCTGCCGTACGAGGTCGTGGTCGCCGCCGATGCCGCCGGACGTGACGATCACGGCCTGGGCGTGCAGCTCGAACTCGCCGACGGGCGTACGCGAGCTCGCCTTCCCGCGCTCGGCGGAGCTCGGCTCCAGTACGTGGCCGGACACGCCGTCCTCGCGCAGCTCGTCGACCTGGTGGCGGAAGCGCAGCTCGACCAGCCCGCGCTCGGCAGCGTCGCGTACCTGCCGGACGAACGGCTCGAGCAGGCCCGGCCCGGTGCCCCAGACGATGTGGAAGCGCGGTACGGAGTTGCCGTGACCGGTGGCGAGGTAGCCGCCACGTTCCGCCCATCCGACGACCGGGAACAGCTTGACGCCGAGCTCGCGCAGCCAGGCGCGCTTCTCACCGGCCGCGAAGTCGACGTAAGCCTCCGCCCACCGCCGGGGCCAGCGGTCCTCGGCGTGCTCGCCGTCCTCCCGATCGAAGCCGGCCGTGCCGAGCCAGTCCTGCCAGGCCAGCTCCTGGGAGTCGTGGATGCGCAGCCGCCGCTGCTCCGGCGAGTCGACCAGGAACAGCCCGCCGAACGACCAGTGGGCCTGCCCGCCGAGCGACGCCTCCGGCTCCTGCTCGACGAGGATCACCCGCCTGCCCGCCGCGGCGAGCTCGGCCGTGGCCACCAGCCCCGCCAGCCCGGCACCTACGACGATCACGTCCGCGTCATGCGCCATGGTGGCTCAGTGTGGCAGGCCGCGAGGGGTCGCCGGAACCAGTTGCACCGTGTCGGCGCGCCGCCTCCGGGAGCCGGTCGCGGCGGGTGATCGGCGATGAGGGGTATCGGTTTTGTCGGCATGGATCCGTCGTGCTAACCTCTCCGAGGCCAATCGGCGCGCGCCATTAGCTCAACTGGCAGAGCAGCGGACTCTTAATCCGCGGGTTCGGGGTTCGAGTCCCTGATGGCGCACCACCTCTGACGTGGGCATATACCTCATCTGGGACCGATTCCTCGGTCCGTTATGCCCGAGTTTCGCGCCGCCTGGGGACGAACTGGGGACGCGAATCATTCTCCATCCCGGTCACAGCGGCCACCGACGCCGCACTTACCTCGCACGTCCCCATCCGGCAATCGAAGGGGGCGTGTCATGCACGCCGCGTTCACCGACCACTTCACCGAGGACGAGATCCGCCGGTTGCCGCCTGCTCTGACCGTGGAGCAGGCAGCTCGCCTGCTCCTTATCGGCCGCAGCAAGGCGTACCAGGCGGTCAAGACCGGCGAGTGGCCCACCCGCGTCCTGCGCGTGGGACGTTGCATCCGGATCCCTACCGCTGAGGTTCTACGCCTGCTCGGTCTCCCTCCCGAGGATTCCGACAAGGAGTAAGCACAGTGAACGGATCGGTCTTCAAGCGGTGCCCATGCACCGAGAAGGTCAGACAGAGCTGCAAGAAGGAGCATGGCTCCTGGTACTTCGTCCACGACCTGCCAACGCTGCCGGGCGCCAGGCGGCGCCGCGCCAGGCAAGGCGGGTTCGGCAGTAAAGCCGAGGCGCAGGAAGCCCTGGTCGACTCGATGAGTCGATACCGGCAAGCAGGCGTCGCCGCGGAACAGATCCTGGCCGGTCGGCGAATGTATGTCGTCGACTATCTGCGGCAGTGGCTAGATGATCGCGAGAACCTCAAGGCGAGCACTCGGCGTTCGTATGCCGAGCACATCAACCTCTATCTCGTCCCGCACCTGGGGCACGTCCGCCTGGGCGAGCTGGGGGGCGAGGACATCAGAGGGATGTACAAGCTGCTCCGGCAGCCGCGGCGGCGTAGGCCAACCGCTGACGAGGAGAATCCAACGTGGCGGCTGGCGCCCGCCCGGATCCAGCGGATTCACGCAACTCTTCGCAAGGCGCTGAACGACGCTGTGCGGCGCTACCGGTACCTGGACATCAACCCGGCCCACCTGGTCGAGCTGGAAAGCGTCTCGGCACCGAAGGCCAAGTACTGGAACAGCAAGCAGGCCGGGGCCTTCCTCGACGCGATCGTCGACGACCGGCTCTACCCGCTGTACCACCTGGCCGTGACCCGCGGCCTGCGGCGCGGCGAGATCGTGGCACTCCGATGGGAGGACATCGATCTCGACGACGGCGTGCTCGAGGTCAGCCGCAGCATTGTCCAACTCGGCTACGCCACCGAGGAAGGTACACCCAAGAGCGACGCCAGTCAGCGCGAGATCGTGCTGGACGACGACAACGTCGAGACGCTGAAGGCCCACCGAGCCAAACAGAAGCGCGAACGGCTCGCCCACGGCTCTGCGTACCACGACCACGGACTGGTGTTCGCCAAAGAGGACGGCACACCGTTGCATCCGGAGTTCGTCTCGCGGCACCTCAACGTTCTGATCAAACAGGCCGCGTGCGTCCCGCGGATCACCTTCCACCAACTGCGGCACACGTCGGCATCGCTGATGCTGGAAGCGGGTGCGGACCTGAAGTACGTCCAGCACGTCCTGGGCCACTCCTCGATCACGATCACCACCAAGATCTACCTCCACGTCACCAAGCGCCTGGACCGGCAACGCAGCACCCAGGTCGCCAACCTCATCCCCCGGAAACGGCGCTCCTCCTCCACGGACGACGAACTCGAGGAACCGGCCGGCCTCGTCGCGGTCTGATCGCTCGCCGGGAACGCGGAGCACGACGCCCGCGTTCCCGGCACCCACATCTTCGCTCCACAGAAAGTCAGCTTCACCATGCAACAGCCGGTTGCTCTCTCCCGTCGCGGGAACGGCGTGCGGACACGCCGTCTCGCGCTGTACGTCATCGCTGTTCTCGTAGTCGCCGGGACGGTCACCGCGTTCGTTCAGTCGTATGAGGGCCTGTACGGCTGGGCCAGCCGATATCTGAGCCCTGGATGGGCCAGGACCTGGCCTCTGCAGGTCGACGCCTGGATCGCCGTCGGCGAGCTCGCACTCTATGTCGGCTACCGGGACAACTGGCCTGCGCGCCGGAAGGTCTGGCCGTGGGTGGCCGCGATCACCGGGTTGGCCGCCAGTACCGGCTTCAACGTCGGCCACATGGCCGCCACCGACCTGCCTGGCCGCCTCACCGCCGCCGTTCCTCCGATAGCCGCGTTCGGTGGGCTCTACCTCGGGCTGCAAGTCCTCAAGCAGATCGAGGACAGTCCCGGCGACATGCTTCGGTCACACGGTGTCTCGGTCGCCAGCGCAGTCCAATTGGCGGCCACGCTCGTGGCAACCGATCGCATCCACGCCCGACGACCATCCCTCGCCTTTGATCAGCCGGACCGCCTCGATGACGGACAGGCGGCCAGCGCATCCGACGGTCACAGCCCGGCCAGCGGACGTCGGTTTGCGGCGGAGCTCGAGAAGACGGCCCGTCACATCATGACGCAGGATCCCGGCATTACCGGCGCGGAACTGGCACGCCAACTCGGTGTACCAGAGCGGACCGGCGGCCGAGTGCTCAAGCGAGTCAGGCACACCGACAAGGGCTCAAGCCGCAGTTAGCCGGGACTCCTGCGGGGACGGCCTCCGCCAGCGCCACTGCCCGGGCGGCTCGTGCTCCAGCGTTCGATCGTGGTGCGCAACCAGACCGGCGAGCGGCCGAACTGGGCATCAGGAGGCGGAAGATCGCCGGGACGGGGATTGCCGTCCCGGCGACGCTTCTCGGCATGGCCGTGATAGCCGCGCACGGTTGCGTACGTCAGGCCCAGGTAATCGGCGATGGCCGCCATGTCCATGTACTCCGGCTCTGCCACCGATCGAGCTTGCCACGAACAGCGCTGGCAAGTCAGTTCTCCACGCCGTCTACCGGCGCCAATGGAGTGCGTGGTGCCTTGACAAGTCGAAACCTAGACAACATAATGATGTTCAGGTTTCGTACTTGCTCTCCGAGCGGTGCAGAAGCCGGAAGGGAGGTCGAGGTGACTGATCGACCTGTCATTTTGCACGTGACGCCGTCAGCGCTGACGGTGCTGGACCGCGCAGCGGCGGAAGCCGCACAGCTGGCGCTCGTGCATGGCGACGATTCCCGAGAGCATCGGGAGGCGCTGCGGTCCCTGGTGCGCATGTTGCTGAGCGTTCTGCATCTGGGTGGACGGCTCGGCTGGACCGACGAGCACTGCCTGACCGGGCTCACCGAAGACGGCCGCACGTATGAGGTCGTGTTCCACCGCCGCCGGACCGATCAGCCGGCAGCCGAAGCAGCCGGAGTGTGGTCGCTCCATACCTGACCGCTAATCCCCTTCTTCACGCAACTCCCCTCACGGCATGAAAGGAACATTCGTCATGCCTTGGACCAATCCCGATCCCGTCCAGCACTCGGCCGTCATGATGATGCTCGAGTGCAGCGTCGGGCAGAGATATCTGGCTGAGGCCAGCGGCGACACGGACTATGCGGCGTGGCTGATTCTCGCCGACGTCTTCCTCATCCAGCGATTCGCCATCGGCTACCGCGACATCGCCGACCAGCGATGGCGCGCCGCGTACGAGTCCGGCACGCACCCACACCGCGCCGCCCTGGCAGCGTTGCAAACCGACGGCCAGTACTCGGCCTTTGTCGCCAACGCCGCCGCCACGCTGGCCGAGGTGACGCTGACCCTGACCGGCGACGCGCGCAAGACTCTCCGCGACATCGGCACGTACCTGCGCCAGCTGGCCGGGCGACTCGGAGCACGCTCGCCGCAGGTCCACGCCGCCGAGCGCTCCCTACTCAGGTGCCTGCTGCGGCTCCTCGATCACGGTGGCTACGTCATCCGCGACGCGGACGACACAGGGCTGTCCCTCCTGGCGCACAACCCGTCCGAGGGCACGCGGTCCAGCATCGCATTCCGCTCGGCGCAGTCCGGGCGAAAGAACACCGCGTGGCGCCATGTCCTGACCGCCGGCACCTGGACCCACGAAACCCACACCGGCGAAGGAGAACAGCAATGACGACCACGATTCGCACGCTCTACATCTCAACGTCCGAACCGCCTGTCGTCCTGAGCAAGCTGCTCGATCCTGGCACGCTGCTCAACCTGATCGGCGGGGCACCCCAGAGCGTTCACGCGGCATCCGAGTGGCAGCTGTACATCGACCGGGACGCTCAGCGCAAGGATGCGCCGGCCAACCCGCTGGCCAACCGACTGGTGCGCCACGTACATCCCACGTTTGCCCAGGTCATCCGTGGCCAAGTGCTCCTGGTCGGCACCAATGACGCCGGAGACGCGATCGATCTGCCCTGGCAGGTCCTCGACCTCGCCCGGCGCCTCACTTAGGACGCGCGAGCGCCATAGCAACACAAGCTGGAACGACGGGCGAGCCGGACGCGCCGTCCTCACTGCCTTGGTCCCTCAGGGTGACCCCACGATCGCCGGTTTGGTCGCCAACGATGGCATACGGGCCGTACTCGACATCTTCGGCCGCGACATGTCCGACGTGACCCGAGCTGCTGAGCAGTTGGCAGAGGCTGCCCTGGTCACCGCTGCCAGTGAGATCGCTGATGCCATCGACCGCGCTCCAGCAACTGAACCACAAAGCAACATACCCCGTCCCCGGTCGAGCGGGTGACGGTAGCTCAAGGAACCCCTTCATGCACAGCTCTCATCAGCATGCCCGCAAGATCGCCGAAGCTGTCAACGACGCCTGGCACGGCGCGCACGGACACGGAAATGTCGAGGTTCCCGTCTCCGTCGTCGCCGCGCTCTCCTTCATCTCTCCGCCTCAGGGCGAACGCGGCGATCTCGAATCCTGGCTTCGCAGCCTCGACGTCGACGACTTCACCAAGTTGATGCGATTCCAATGGCGGCACTTCGTCCACGCACGGCCGGATCTTGTCAACCCAGCCTGGCCATTGATCAATGTATGGCATGGCGACCATCCACTCGACGAGAGCGCCATCAAGGCCGCCAAGCTAGCCGCGGACGCCGCTCTACGCGCGGGACAGCTCGAGCTCACCGGCAGCGCGATGCGAACCGAAACCGACCTCTTCGGTGCCCTGCTCTCCGAACTTCGCCCACCCTCAGCGAGGTCAGCGCGCGGCCAGATCTACACACCACCGGACATCTGCAGCATCATCGCGTGCCTCACCGATATCCACGACCGCAGTGTGATTCACGAACCCACCGCCGGCACTGGCGGCATGCTTCGCGCTGCCGCGCAGGCCATCCGCGCGCAAGGCGGTGACCCCGCCACCGTCACCTGGTACGCCGTCGACATCGACGCTCTGGCGATCGCCTGTCTAGCTGTGAACACGGTTCTGTGGGAGCTGGGCTTCAAGGTTGTCCTCGGCGTCGCGGACATCCTGACGGACGATTGGATTCCACGGGCACTGGCTCAACGGGACGAATCCATCGACATCGCCAACTCTGCCCGGCAGGCGAGAGCCTTCCTCGACGCTTATCATGCGCTCGACACCGGCGCCGAGCAGGCAGACGACGGCTCCAACTGACGACCCGTCAATCCGGCGCCTTGCGCACGTTATCGCTGTCCGTCGTTCCGGCTGTCTCCGCCGTTGACGTACACCGCCCACAGGAAGGCTTCGCCCAAGCTCTGACACCTGGTTCCGCGGAACCGCCCAAGGCGCAGTGGACTTGACCGCCTTCCGGGCGTCTGGTCTACGGGTACTCGCCGCAGCGGTTGACGAAACTGCTCCTTGTCGGCGACGCTGATTCCTGACATGTCTCATGCGCCTTGCACACGCCGTCATCAGCCGGAGGCTGGATGCCAGCAACCGTGGCGCCACTCGCCGAGGTGTTGGCCGCTCTGGTCAGTGACAGCGAACGGGCCGTCACAGACGAACGACACGACCATGGCCACGTCTTCGACGCTGGACCAGGAGTTATGTTCGGTCTGTCGACCGCCGGGACCGGTGAGGTAGTAAGTCTTCATGCACAGGGTAAGCGCGCGATCGGTGTCGGATGTGACAGACGGGCAGCGGCGCCGCAGATCGCTAGTTACTGCCCAGTTCCCGACCAGTTGCCCGCGCGATAGAGGCGATGTCTTCCAGGTCTCCCCAAGACCAACGATCGGCCCTTAGGATGCTCGCGATCTCGTCCATTGCCTGACTGTCTGAGATCCGTCTTGCTGGTCTCTCCATGGCGCAGCCACTCTCCTCCTCGGCGAGGTTGCCGATACGTCGTGGTAAGCGCGATGACAGTGCTGAGTGTGACAGGCCATGTCCGCCGCCCATGTGTGATCGGCTACACCATCGCGCGTCGCTCTCGGTTCGTCTCATTGGCGATGGTGTGAGGTCGGTTGCCTCGACCGGTAACTGGTTCAGGGGTCGTCGTGGTCGCGTTCCCAGTTGATGCTGAGCGCTTCCAGTCCTGCGATCTGTTCGTCGGTGAGTTCGTGTTTGCGGGTGATGAGCTCGCAATGCCAGCGGTAGAGGTCGACGTCTCCGACGCAGGTTCCAGGTGGTGGGTTGAGGTGTCCGTGAGCGGCGAAGAAGGTGACGGCGGCGGCGTAGTGTTCGCGCCATTTCTCGGCTTCGAGGTTCCAGATCATTCCGATGTCATCCAGTGCCTGGATTCGTTCCGGCGGTAACTGTCCTACGCGGGCTTTGTGTCTGAGGTTGCTCAGCCAGGTGGACAGATCGAGGCCCGTTGGCGTGGTGATCTCGCCCTTGCGTGGCTTGAGGTGGCCGTGCCTGGCGTGGTAGTCGGCGGCGGCTTGGAGATTCGTCTGCCATCTGTCTCGATGGCCCCAGTCCATGCCGAGCTCGTCCAACGCCTGAATCTCCTCCGGCTTGAGTGGGCTCGGCTTTCCTGTGTTCTTACGTGCGCGCTGGTTTTGTAGCCATACGTTGAGTTTCTTGCCGTGTCTGGTGACTACGGTGTCGGGGACGTTCAGGTGGCCGTGCTCGGCGTGGAAGGCGCGGGCCAACGCGAGGTACTCCTCCTGGTCGGCCTTGCGGAGGTCCCAGACCATACCGATGTCGTCCAGGGCATTGATGCGCTCGGCTGACAGGCTGCCTCGTTTCCGTAACGTGCGTTGGTGGTCTAGCCAGGGGCCGAGGTTGTAGCCGTCGGCGGTGACGAAGCGGTTGGTGACGCGAAGGTGGCCTTTGTTGGTGTAGCAGGCTTTGGCGGCGGCATAGCCTTCCTGCCAGGCGACCTCCAGAATGTCCCAGCACACGCCGATCCGTTCGAGCATCTCGATCCGATCGGCGGTGAGTTCGCCGCGCCTGTAGACGACACGCTGGTGGGCGATCCAGTTGCCGAGGTTGTAGCCGTCGGCGGTGACGAAGCTGTTGGTGACCCGCAGATGCCCTTTCTTGGCGTAGTACGCCTCGGCGGCGGCGTAGCCTTCTTGCCAGGCCGCTTCCAGGGCGTCCCAGCTCATGCCGATTTGATTGAGCATCACGATCCGGTCCGCAGCGAGTTCGCCACGCTTGTAAGCGACACGCTGGTGAGCGATCCAGTTCCCGAGGTGCAGGCCGTCGTCGGTGACATGGTCACCGTGCACCAGCAGGTTTCCGTACTTGGCGGCGTAGGCCTGGGCGGCGCCGTAGCCGACCAGCCAGGCCGAGGTGGTGCGTTCCAGCACCCGAAGCGCAAGCGCGTCGGCGAAGGCTTGATCAACCTGGGTTCCGACCAGCTCGAGCCACGGCGGCAGCTGCGGTTTGCTGCTGGCCCGGGTGCCGCGTGTGCCGGCGGCGCGCAGCCGGTCGAGCCAGTCGGCCAGCCGTTCGTCCTGGTCGCGCATCGCGCGCAGGATCCGGTAGAGGATCTGCCACTGCGACCCGTTGAGCGCCACCTCGGCACCAGCCGAGCCGTCGGCGCTGTCGGCTTCGGGTAGCAGGATCGGGATGATGACGGTGGCTGTCTTGTCCTCCCGTTGCCCGCGTCGCAGTGCCCGCCCGACAGCTTGCACGACGTCGACGGTGGAGTCGCGTGGGTCGGCGAACAGCACCGCGTCCAGCTCCGGGACGTCGATGCCCTCGGTGAGGGCCCGCGCGTTGGGGACCACCAGTAACGTGTCCCGGCCGTCCTGCGCTTGCTGGCCGTCCTGCCTGTTCTGGCTGATCTGGCCCAGGTCGTGGAGGATGCGGCGCCGCTCGGTGGGATCCATCGTGCCGTGGATCGCTGTGGCGTTCACCTCGAAGGGCCGATCTGCGGCAGGCAGGAGTTGCGCCGCGTACGGCAGGGTCTCGGCGAACAGCTGCGCCGAGACGACCCGATGGTGGAACGACAGCGCTGTCCGCACACCGTACTGGCCGGCCGCCTTGAGGAGAGCGAGCTGAGCTACCAGCATCTCCGGGGGAACCGCGGGCGCCTCGTCAGTGGCGGTCAGCGCCTCGGCAGCTTCATCGGACTGGAGGCGTTCCAGCTCGCCGGGGGTCATCGTGCATACCAGCATCCGGTAGTCGGCCAGGATGCCCTCGTCGATTGCCTGCCCAACCGGCACTCGGTAGACCTCGCGACCGAACACCCGCTCGTCGTGCATCGAGTAGACCGGGACGACCTCGCCACGACGGTTCTCATCCAGCACCCGTGGCGTGGCGGTCATGTACAGGCGCCGCTGTGCCGGGATGTGGGCGTCGTCGTTGACGATGCCGAACGACGATTCCCGTGCCCCTGCTGCCCGGTGCGCTTCATCCAGCACGACCAGGTCCCATGCCGGCGTGCCTAGGCGATGTGCCTCGGCTACCACGCCGAGGCTGTGGTAGGTGCAAAACACGGTGAGTCGGCCGTCCAAGCGCGTCCACGCATGAACCTCGCCTGGATCGGTCGACGAGCCGACCCGAAGCTCCGCCAACTCCTCAGCCAGTTCGATATCCCATGTCTCCGTGTCAGCTACGGCATCATCGGCGGACTCAGCATCGGCTTCGACTGCTGCGCGTTCGGTGGCGGATTCGCCAGTGTCTTGTCCGGTGTCTTGGCTGGTGTCGCGGGTGGCGTTCGGGTCGGAGCAGACCGCTGCCAGCACACCGGTCTGGTCACCGAGATGGTCGACGTAGGCTGCGGCGGTCTGGGCCAGCAGCGGCAGGCTTGGCACCACGACAAGTACCCGCCCGTCCTCGGCCAGCTGTCTGGAAACCTCAGCCCCGACCCGGGTCTTGCCCACGCCAGGCGCCAGGGTGATCCGGCACCGTCCGGCAAGGGCGATTTCGGCGATCACGGCTTTGATCGCCTCGACCACACGCGGGCGCAGCTCCGGCGCCGCCAGCGTTTCGGCGGCAACTTGCGGGTGAGGAAGCAGTGCCGGCGCCGAGGCGTCCACCGAGGCGTTCACCGGGGCTGGCTTGCGGCGACGCCCCCGCTGGCGTGCCCCACCTGTCCGGCTGATCCAGCGGTATACCGTGTGCTTCGCCAACCCGGTCTCGGCGGCGACATCTTCCGCCGTTGCTCCGGCGTCGTACAGCTTCCGGATCCGTGCGGCATCCTCCGGCTTGACACGCGTTCGGCGTACGACGTCGCGCAGTCCACCAGACTCCTCCAGCCACCGTCTGACCGTGACTGGCGAATAGGGAGACTCGGCGGCGATCTCGTCGATGGAGGCACCGGCGTCGTACTTCGCCCGGAATTCCGCCGCCTGCTCCGGCGTCACGCCCCGCTGGCTGCCGCGGGGGCGCATCTCGCCGGTTGTTCGCAGCGATCGGCTGACCGTGCTCACCGAACAGCCGGCGCCGGCCGCGATCTCCTCCACACTGACGTCGGCGTCGTACTGTTCTCGGAACTCCGCCGCCTGCTCGGGCGTGATCATGGGCTGTCTGCCCCGCCGGTTCGACGTTTCGGCTTCTGTGTCGGGCCGAAGAACGCTCAGCTCCGCCGTATGCACGATGCGACGCCACAGCGCCGCTGGCGGCTGGTACAGCTCGAGCAGCCCATCGAGCTCGACGCGGGTCAAGGTGACGAACGTCTGCTCGACGCGCTGAACCCGATCCGCGGACCAGCGCAGGCGCTCGGCGACCTTCTCTCTCGACATGCGGCGCTGTTTACGCAGATGACGCAGCACCGTGTTGACTGGTTCGGAAAGCGGCTCTTCGTCGCTCATCGCTGTTCCGCCCTCTCCCAAAAGCGCGATGATGAGGAACGCAGTGACTTCTACGAGCTGGCTACTTCCGAGCCCTCACTCGATGCGGTGAAAGGTCAGGTGGGTCACCTGCCAGCCGTCGCGCGGTGCCGGGTCCCAGGCCAACGTGACCCGGTCGATGTACTGCTCCTGGATTCGGCCGTCGGGCAGCACGAGCTCGACGGCGGTCACGATCTCGATGCTGTCGCCTCCATCGCTGAGCACGGGCGACGGACCGCCGACGATCGGGGAACGCCTGATTTCGCCTGGCCTGGCCAGGCGACTGCCGTCCGGGATGGCATCGCACTGGCCACAGCCGGCAGCGGCGTGGAGCGCTCCGAGCGCATCCCAGCCCTGCGTGTGGTGGCCGTAGCTGGCCACCGCGTAGTAGTAGTCCAGCCACGCTTGCGCACCGGTCACTGTGCGGCTGGCCGAGGGCTCATCGGGTGCGGTGGCCGCGAGCCTGCTCGAGGGTGGGGCCAGCTGGTCCCGGTCTTCGGACGTGCTGGTTGCCGGCAAGATCGTGCACGCGGCGGCCGCCGTCGGCAGCAGTACTGCAAGACGGAGACGGGAGACGGCCCTACGGCCCATAGCTGATGTGCCCTTCTGGAGCGACCGGATCGTTGTGCGCGCTGTCTAGTCGTTGACGACGGAGCCGTCGTAGTGCAGGCGGGTGATGAAGCCCCGCTGGTATGGCTGTACGAGGTCGAGGGCGTCGCGGTTGAGGGTGACGCCGATCCCGGGTTCGGTCGGCACGAGCAGATAGCCCTGGCCGTCGAGCCGTGCCGGGAAGAGGACCATGGAGGCCTTGGGCGGTTGATGTTCGTCGCCGCAGTACTCCAGGATCCCGAGGTTGGTGATCGCGGCTGCGACCTGCAGACACGCGGCGGTGGAGACCGGGCTGAGCGGGTTGTGCGGCACCACTTCGACGTCGTGGGCTTCGGCGAGCGCGGCGATCTTCATCGCGCCGGTGATGCCGCCGACCAGGCACACGTTGGGCCGTACGTAGCGGGCGGCGTCACGTCGCAGCAGCATCGCGAACTCGCGGGGCGTGGTGAACCGTTCCCCGGTGGCGATCGGGAGGTTGATCCGTGAGGCGACGTAGGCCATCGAGTCGAAGTTGTCCGGGCCGATCGGGTCCTCGTAGAACATGGGCTGGAACGGCTCGATCTCGTGCGCCAGCGTGATCGCCTCAGGAGGTTTGAGCCGCCGGTGGATCTCGATGCACAGGTCCACCCGGTCGCCAGCCGCTGCCCGGAACAGGCCTACGGTGTCGATCGCGGCGCGCAGCTTCTGGACGTAGCTGTGCGTCTCCTCCGGCCGTGTCCGCTGACCGTCGGGCATCGGTGACAGGTGCCCGACTGCGGTGTACCCGTCGGCCGGGGCCTGCTTGATACCGGCGAGCTGGTCTGCACGGGTTTTGGCGATCACGTGCCGGTACACCCTGGCCCGGTCCCGCGCCATCCCGCCGATCAGCTCGTGCACCGGGACGTCGTGGCGTTTGCCGGCGATGTCCCACAGCGCGATGTCGATCGCGGCGATCGCGCCCATCAACGCCGCACTGCGCACGTGCCACGACCGGTGTCGGGTAGCCCAGGCGCATTGCTGCGCCTGGGCCCCCTCAGAACCGGACTTGCGCCTGTTCAGCGCATCCGGCTCAAGCAAATCCCTTGGGCTGTGTGGGTTATGCATGGCTGGTGCCTGCCGTTTCGGCGTTCCGTTTGCAGGCTGGGTGTACGAGGCGGAGTACGACGGTGTTGTCCGGTTGCTCTTGTGCCCGGTAGGCCAGTTGGAGCATCTTGACGGCTCGCCGGGCTGCCTTGGCCCACTGCTCCCATTCTTCCGGGGTTTGCGGTGGGCTGTCGGCGTGGAAGAGCAGGTCGCCGCAGAGCCAGCATCGTCCCTTCTGGGACTCCAGGATGCGCAGCATGCCAGCACCGAGTGGTGGACGGTTACGCCGTCGGCGTTTGGCCCAGTACTCGGTGAGGGTCGGGTCGTCGACCGACGCCTTTCCCTCGACCAGTTGATGCCGGACAATCTTCGTCCAGGCGAACTTCACCAGGTAGGCGCCGCTGTCGCGGTCGCCGAAGACCCACCTGTCGTTCCTGGACGGGTTGAACGTGCCGAAGTAGCGTTTGACCACCCACGACTTCGACTTGTTCGGGTGTTGCTTGAGCGCCCACCGGTAGACCCGCCGCCAGACGGCTGAGTCCAGCTGTCCGAAGATCTTGCTGGACACCACGGTGCGGTAGTAGGCGCTCCAGCCGCGCACAATCGGGTTGAGCGCGGCCATCACCGCCGACGGCGAACCGGCCCCGTGCAGGGACCGGACCACCTCACGGATGCGTTTTCGTACTCGCTTGACCGCTGTCTGGCTGGGTTTGATGAACAGCTTCCGTCCGCTTCTGGTGCCGAAGCGGCGGATGGTGAACCCGAGGAAGTCGAATCCCGCATCCACGTGCACGATCCGGGTCTTGTCCTCGTTGAACGCCAGCCCTTTTGGGGCAAGCCATGCACCCAGCCGCGCCTTGACCTGTTCGGCCTGCTCACGCGTCAGGCACAACACAACCAGGTCGTCGGCATAGCGCACCAGAATTGGCGACGACGACCTGGCGAAATAGTCGGCGCGTATGGTGTTCCGGTAGCGCATGCCTGCGGCTTCCTCCATCCCGTGCAAGGCGATGTTGAGCAGCAAGGGGCTGATCACACCGCCCTGCGGGGTGCCCCGCTCGGTGGGTTGCAGGTGGTTCTTCTCGATCACACCGGCCTTCAGCCAGCCCCGGATCAGCTCCCGTCCGGGAACCTCCCCGATCGCGGCCATGAGCTGGTCGTGGTCGATCCAGTCGAACGCGGCCGCCAGGTCGGCGTCGAGCACCCACAATCGCCTGGGGTTCTTGCCCTTCAGCGATTGGAACAGTTGCGCGATCGCGTCATGACAGCCACGGCCGGGCCGGAACCCATACGAGCGGGCTTCGAACCGTGCCTCCCATTCGGGTTCCAGCGTGTTCACCATCCGCGCTTGGAGCACGCGGTCGATGACCACCGGGATCCCGAGCGGGCGCTGCTTCCCACCGGGTTTGGGGATGTACACCCGCCGGGCTGGCCGAGCTGTCCAGGACAGCGAGCCGGTCTGGACCCATCGGGTCAGCTCGGATCGCTGCCGGTCGGTGAACACCACGTGCCCATCGACCCCTGGGGTCCGGCGTCCGGCGTTGTGCTGCGTCACCCGCCGCACGCTGACCAGCGTGTTCGACAGGCTCCGCAGCATCAGCTTCTGCAGATTGCGGACCCTCTTCAGGTCCCCTTCCCGCACAGCCGTGAAGATCCGCTGCCGCAGCCGTCGTACGTTGTCCTCAACCTGCTCCCAATCGACCTGATCCCACTTCAGATCCCGGTCAAGGTCCCAGGCGAGCTCTCCGTCCTCAGGTCCGTTCACCCCGACAGCCGACATAGCAAGTGCTGTCCTGGCTGGCGGGGCGTCCAACTTGTCCATCGGTTCCGACATCGCGACCACAGTCATCTCCACAGATTCACCTGGCCACGTCAGCACCCTTTCGGGTCAGGCACCAGGCCCGTATCCGACGAGTTATCCACCCCTGCCGTTGAAGGAGCAACGGCAACGCCGGAGTGGTTTCCTCTTGCCTTTCGGCTGTCGGCGTTCGCTTCTTGGCCATCCTGTCCCGCTACAGATCTCCGCTTCCCTTACGGTCGGCCTACCAGCAGAACCCTTGGTTTGCTGGACTGCAACGGGGTTTCCACGTTCCGCTCACGCGAGCAACGACCGGGTTGGGTGCCTCCTTCATCCCGGGGCGGTGGTGTCCTCCCAGCCGGCACATGTCCACCGGCCGGCACCTGCCGCTTCTCAGCGGCCAGCCCTGTGCCCCGCCAGCAACATCTCCACCCACGGGGTATCAGCCTCACGGGATCCTCATCAGAGGTTCACTCACGTTCACCCGTCCGGTCTTTCCTTCGCCTGTAGTCCCCAGGTGGCGCAGGGACCCTTGGACGTTTCACTCCCGAGCTTCGCACCCCGCCGTTACCAGCGACGCACGTCGAGAGCAGGAACAGTCCCATCGGACACTGGGACCAGGGCTACGCTGTCGACATCACGTCGACCTCCTTCCTCACGCAGCCCACTCGCTCCGAGCGACCTCGTGTCGCACACATGTACTGCTGGTGGTGCTCGATTCGTGACGGGTCCTGCCCGATCAGGTAGTCGCGGCACCAGCCCAACATTTCGTACGAGCCGTCCAGCACCCCGACCGCGCCGGACTCGCCGAGCCCGGTGATGCCTTCGTCGGTGTGTACCTCGACCAGCAGGTACTTGCCGACCCGCAACGGCACGACGTCGGTGATCTTCACAGCTGTCCCTCTCCAGGCACCGGATGCGGTTCAGTCGCTACTCGCGCCGGGGATTCCCGGAAGCGGGACGGGAAAGTAACCAACCAGACCGACGGCGGCTTCTTCGGTTAGGTCGAGGCTGGGGATCTCCTCGATGGTGCGGAATCGCATTTCGTCACCCTCGCCGCAGATCACGTTCTGGTCGGTCGCCCAGGTGCGGACGTAGAACAGGTAGCGGCGCACCAGCTCGCCGTTCTCCTTCGGGTCGAGGTAGCTACCTTGAGGGGTCAGCCTGCCGGTGATCAGCATGTGTGGGCCGAGGCCGGTTTCCTCTTTCAGCTCACGTAGGGCGCACTGCTCGGGTGTCTCCTTTGGCCGGAGCTTGCCGCCTGGGATGCTCGACTTGCCTGGGCTGGTCGGTGCGTCTTTCGACCGCAGCTGGATCAGGAAATGGTCGTCCTGGTTGCGCACCACGATGTGGACGCTGGCCCGGTCCACCTGCGTCAGCCAGTCCTGCGTCGTCTGCTCGGACCAAGCGATGCTGAAGATCCGCTCGCCAACCCACCGCCGCTCGTCCTCGGCGTCGTCTTCCTTTTTGCCCTTTCCGAGGAAGTGGCGAAGCAGCATGCCGCGCAGGGTCAGGACCTTCTCGTCGTTCAACTCCTTGGCCCGCTTGTCATGCTCGAGGTGACGCTTCATCTCCAGTGCCGAGCAGTACTCGTATTCCAGGAAGCGGATCGCTTCGGGAGAGGATAGTTCTGGTGTTGCCACGCCTGGTTCTCCGATCATTGGTGAATGGGCAGGATCCGGCTCGATCGTGAGCGTCGACTTGCACTGTGACCCTGCGACTATCCGAATCGCAGGTGGGGATTACGGTCGCGGAGAAGCTGTAGAAACAGGGGGTCTGGAGTATTGGGAGTGAACGTGCCGGTGTCGGGGTCGAGGTAGCCCCAGTCACCTGAGGTACTGGGGCCGCAGTCCATCAACGTCACCGTGCGTCCGGGCACCAGAATGTCGGTGACCTCGTGGAAGGTCGCCTTGGCGATCTGGTTGAGATCGCCGGCCACGTGCTGCCGGGTCGCAGCCTCGACACCAGCGCCAACCGCACTACCACCGGCCGCGTGCTGCTCGCTGGTGACTTCGTAGCGGTCTTCGGTGTAGCCGCCCATCAGCACGTGGGACTCGAACGCCCAGGGATGGTTGTGCGGCATTGGTGTGCCGTCGCGCCGCAGGTCAGGTGCGGTCCAGACGTTCAATCTGAGTTTGCGTAGCCAGCCTGGCTCGTTGTAGACGTCGAGTTCTGCTTTGTAGAACGGCAACTGAGGCCGGTTGACATCGGGCACTAGGCACCAGCTGGTGCGCGCGACAAACCGCTCCCACGACAGACCGGCGGTGTGCTCGGGTGCATACCTGTGCAACGCGTCAATCACGGCTGCGTACATGTGCTCGTCCAGCACCAGACCCGCAGCGACCTCGATCCGTTTCACTTTCGTCTCCCACCTCATCCGCGTTGTTGGGTGGCCTTTGCTGGCTGCGCTTGAGCAGTCGTTGCGACGGGACCGTCGGGTCTGGCGGGTGGGCTCGTCCTAGACTTGGTGGTGAACAGGTACCGCAAGCACCACTCGATCGGCCCGTACCTGAAGCGGCACAGCCACCACCGGCTGGTGGCCAGTTGGGTCAGCCAGGTCGCGATGGCGAGGGCGGCGACCCACCAGACGGTCAGGTGCCCGGCCAGGGCGAGACCGTAGCCGGAGAAGATCGCCATGACCATGATCGACTGAACGATGTAGTTGGTGCCGGACAGCTGCCCCGCTGGGAGGAACACCCGGCCCCACTGTGGCCGGGTGTGGAACACCGCGAACCCGACCCCGATGAACGTGGCGGCCGCCACGACGGCGGTCCACGGTTCCAGAACAGCCTGCACCTTCCACATCCAGCCGGGGTCGACGAAGTAGTTAGCGGCCTCCAGGACCGCCAGGGGGACGGTCACGGCCAGACCGGCCGCCAGCCAGCGGCGCCGCCACGGCCGAGCGAACAAGGCACGCCGGGCCAGGACCACGCCGAGCAGGGCCGCGGCGGCCATGCCCGGTCCACGCCAGATCAGCGTCGACTCCCACGCCGGCCAGAACGAGGCCTGCATCGCATACGCGGTGTCGCCCGGGCTGGAGGTCACGAGCTCCTCGAACCGCAAGTCGCCCCCGACACCGCCTTGTGCACCATCAGGTGCGCCAGCCTGTGCGCTGCCGAACAGGGGTAGGAGGTGAAGCTGGTACAAGTACCACAGCTCCTGCAGCAGCAGAAATCCAGTCGCCACGACGACGACCCACCAGTCGGACAACCGGCACACGAATACCACCAGCACGGCCACGACGACCACCATCGCTTCGATGATCAACACGTCGTACAGGCTGAAGAACAACTGGTGGACGACGCCGAGCAGGGCCAGCACGATCCCGCGCCGCGCGGCGTAGTCGGTGAGGTTGCTGCGCCTGCGCCACAGCGCGAACCCGGCCAGGAAGGAGAACACCAGGTAGGCCTTGTCATGAAACAACGCGTCCTGGATCGCCCACACCGGCACCGCGTTACAGTCGCAGGACTTGTCCACGCTCATGTCCTTGGCCAGGTACAGGAAGTTCACGACCGCCAGACCCAGTAGCGCCAAACCGCGGAGCGCGTCAAGCTCCAAGACCCGCGATCCGCCGGCGGTCTCCCTGCGCTCGGACGGCTGTGCAGTCACGACCAACCACCCATCTGGCCGGCCAGCCCGTCAGGCGCCCCGCAGGTCTGCCCACGGTCCCCGACGAGCACCGGGATCGCGGCGACCGCCCGCACCGCCGCCGGTGCAGGCGCCTCGGTTTCGCAGTGCGCGTGGACTGGGCCAGGGGCGAGGATCTCTGGCCCGACAGGCCTCGAGTCCGAGGCTGGGCTGAAGCTGTTGCCAGGCGCCAGACTCGACCCAGCGGCCAGGCACAGCACGGTGGCGGCAATGAAGCTCAGATAGGCAATGTGGGCCATGGAAAAGCCGAGTTTGCGTTGCAACGAAGGTGCCCCTTTGCAGTCGTTGTCGTGCACTCGCTGTGCGTTCAGTAGTGAATTCGTTATGGCGAATGGAACGTGTGGGTCGAAGTCGCCGGGGGCGGCATCACGGATCGCGCCGCTTGGGGCCATGAGCCGCCAGGGTGAGGTCGCCAGCACTCGCCTTGGTTGGTGATCGTCGAAACAGTGCCCGGCCACAGCCGGTTGGGCAGTTGGTTGGTCAGCCCCACAAGCCTGCGTGTGAGGCCGCGGAACCTGTATCTAGTCGCCGCGACAAGCCTGTTCCGGTGAGGGCCTGTCGCAGGGCATCCAGTACGGCGCGCCGCAGGCCTCGGCACAGCCCACCAACTCCGGCCCGTACCGCGGCTTGTCGCTGGTGCGACGGTGGAGTTCGCGTTTCGTGTGGACTTGAGCTCGGCAGTCATGGTCACCACCAGGCCAGCCCACACACCCAGGCCGTCACGTTCAGGACATCGCCCTCACGCACGCTCGGAAGGACTGCTGGGTCAGCGACCAGGTCGAAGCAATGCCCCAGACACTCGACCTGCAGGCTCCAGAACCGGCGCTTCAACGACGTTTCCCGCTCGGCAACGGCCGTCACGCGAACGGACGCACGAACGGTCGCGCGGGAGCAGACATCAGCGAGCTCGCTCACCTGATGCAAGGTGGTCTTCATGGTGCTGTCCGGGCGGCCACGACAAGATGCTGCCTCGGCAACCAGCACCATGCCGACCTGGACGGTGGCCAGCTGGGCGGCCGCTGCTTCGAAGGATTCCCGGTGAGGCGCGATGCCGGCGGGAGCGAAGGTGATGGGACGAACCCGGCCGTTGGCGAGGAGGATCTCGGCCTCGACCACTGCGCAGCCCGGGCAGCCGCCCGTGGGCCGCTTGTCGACGACCGCGAGTATGCGGACGACCTGGGATCCCCGACAGCCCTCCAACTGCGGAGTCGCGCACACCACTTGGTGCTCCTGAGTGATGAGGAGATCCAGTCGCGCGCCGGAAGCATCGACCCATGCGCATGACGTCAGCTGACCGTCCGGGGACCGGTGCCATCCGCCGGTCTGGTACACGTCGGCGATCACCTGGTTCAGAACTTCGGACTCTGACGTAAGGTCGGAGATCGGAATTCCGAGCGCCGTAAAGTGACTTACCGGTCGGGCAGGGTCGATCGCACCCGGTGGCCTATTCGGCACAACGATCACCGACCGACGTCTTCAACGGATCTACGAAGCGAATCCACTCGATGTCATCCCAAGGAAACCAATGCCCTCCAGCGGTCAACGGCTGCCCTGGCGCAAGCTCGCCGGCCACACCCGCAGCACTAACGAGCCCACACAACTTGCCGACATCCTTCGACTGATCCGTTAGCACTGGATTCACGTCCAGGCAGCGAACATCAGTGTCCAACCCCGTGAGATGGATGACGCCCGGCGTTACTCTGTGCCTCGCCATTGTCACCGACCTCCTCGCTCGTCTGGGAGGGCTTGACGTACCAGCAGGCAGTCCAGGTCGTGGCCATGCCACATCGGCGTGTCGGCCGCTTCGTGGTCGATCACGCACACGACGTCGTACCGGCCTTGGATGTGCTCGACGTACAGAGCGGACTTGACCGACCTCGCGCAGCTGTCGTCGCCGATCCCACGCAGGTGGAGCGCCTCGTAAGGAACGCCAAGATAGACGTCGATCCAGGTCTCAAGGCGGCTTCGCCGGGTTTCGTCTAGCGTGCTGGCCAGCAGGTGGATCTTGACGCCGACCACGAACAAAGCACGGACCACCACGACGATGTGTCCGTTCGTCGGGCCTGGTTGACGACTGGTGTCGTTTGGCGTTCCGTTGCAGTGGTCGAGGCAGTCTTCGTCGATGTCAAGGCCGGCGTTGAGGGTGGCGTCGAGGTTGACGATGGCAGCTAGCGGCAGCTGATTCATCGGCAGATCGGGGAGTTGTGTTGTCATTGCTCCGGGTTCTCATGCGCGTTGCGGGGATGTGTTGGCGACCTGTCCCTCGTGGGCCTAGGTGGGCGGAGCGGCTCAATGGGCCTGGCGGCCGGAATGGCTCGTTACGGGGTCAGCCGCCACGCCCGGCCTACGGGGCTGCCGTACAGCCCTGGGCAACAGCGCGAGGTCCTGGCGCAGCGCGAGCACCACGATCGCGATGACGCTGCACCGCTCAGCAGGCGGCCGTGGCTTCTGGAGAGCAGTCACGGTGTTACCCCATCCGCCATGGCACCGATAGTCGGGATAGCAAGCGCGAGGAAGATCGCCGCGAGACCAGCAAGGATCAGCACCTTTCGCCTTTTGTGGAACGGAAACCGGGCGCTTCGGCCGAGATGCTTTCGTTCGTTTCTGATCAACGATCTCTCCCCTCATGCCATGGTCGAGACAGCGCGACTGCGGCGTGTTCGATCACCGGAACCTCCAGAACGTGGCAAGGACAATGCCAAGACCAACGAGCGCGCCGAGCGTCAGTGCCAGTGATGTCATACCGAGTCCGAGCATCGGCGTCTCCTAAGTCGACGAGCTCCGCGGTCCCAAGAGGCCCGCGTCGCAAGCGTCTTTCAGTCGTCTGAGGCGGCATGCGCATAGGAACGGGCGAGTGCGCTAACGTCCTCCCGCGTCCACGGGTGTGCTTCATTACTCACGGAGCACTTCGGGGACGTAGCCGGACGTCAGGGCGTGGTCCAGATCCGCGTCGCATTCGCGCAGCCGCTGCATCAATGGACACTCTTCAGGCCACGGTCGCTTGTCTGCCGCGCAGACGCGTGGTTCCCATGGCGGGTAGGGGATAGCCACGCTCAGTCGCTTGATCGACCAACCACCGGTCGGGCGATGGCGGCGCATCTGTTCGCGACGTGCGATCGCTTGACCCACTGCTCGACCAGATCGATGTGCGTTGCTGCGTTGGTGTGGCTGGTCGTTCATCGTTCTCACAGTTCCTTCCTGAAGCAAGGGCCCGGAGGAGGGTGCAGGGGCCCACGCTCCTCCGGGCCCAGTTCCCTCGCGCCTAACGGACTCAGCGCGAGGGCGCCAGTTCGGTCTTCTGTTGTGGACCCGGCAGATCGGGCTTCCGGGCGACGCCTGCGTAGAACCAGCGGGTGGATGCGTCGTCCGCAAGTACTGGATCCTCGGCTCCCCACAACCCTCCGTACGTCACTTCCGGACGTGCACCTGGATAGGGAGGCACCAGCTCCAGTCCGGCGAAGAACCGCCTAACCTGAGCTCTCGGGCGCGGGTGGTACTGGCGGTCGGCGTTGCGGTAGATCGCCTTCACTAGATCCAGCTGACGCGAGTCGTAATGGTCCGACGTTCCATGCGAAAGTGCCAAGTAACTGCCTGGCGCGAACGCCGTCATGTACTGATCCATGAGTCGCCACGGGTCCACTTCGTCATCGATGAGATGCAGCACTGCAGTGGCCAACAGCGCCACCGGCTTGCGTACATCGATCAGCCGACGAAACTCCGGGTGATTCAGCACCGACGCCGGCTCGCAGATGTCCGCGGCGATGAAGGCGGTTCCCGGAACGCCATCCAGCAGGTCCTTCGAACGCTCAGCCGCACGTTCGTCCTTGTCGACGTACACGACCCGCGAGTCGGGCGCGATCCGCCGAACCACTTCGTGAGTGTTCTCCTGCGTCGGCAGCCCACTCCCCAGGTCCAGGAACTGGCGCAGCTGCGCTCGCTCCGCCAGCCACAAGGCCGCCCGCTGATGGAAGGCACGATTCGCCAGAGCGCCGAGGGCTACTTCCGGGACGATCTCGCAAAGGCGTTCCGCTGCCTCACACTCTGCGGCGGTATGGCTTGATCCGCCCAACAGCCGGTCATAGATACCGGCCGTAGTTGGGCGGTCGAGCTCGTCGCCATGCTCAGCCATCGACATGCTCCTCCCACCGACGCGATGCCCCTGTCCTTGCCGGGGCAGAGGACCATGATCAGCTTCTCCGCGAACCGTTCGGCACACATCTGCCGCAGATCTCATCCGTCTACTCCCGAACTGTTCATTTCCTAACAGTGACAAGATCCTGTACCATCGAGTTCGGGTCATGGGAGAGCCAGCAGGAGGGCCACAAGGAGAGCCAAAGCGACTCCGCATGAGTGACGAGACGATCGGCGAGCTTCTGCGCAGGCTGCGCAAAGAGCGTGGCTGGGTGCAACGTGAGGTTGCGGAGCGCCTCAACGACCTCGCCGAGCCCAGCGATGCCCTCTTGGTCAAAGAAAACATTGGCCGGTACGAGCGCGGCGATCGCGTACCTCGTCGGCGCATCCTTTACCGGCTCGCGACGGTCTTCCATATCGACTACGCCGAACTCGAGCGTGCGGCTTACGGCCGCAAGGACCCTGAAGAGCTGCTGTCCGCCCCTGACGCGATCCAGATCGCGTTCGAGTGGCTTGTCACCGACCCGCCTCAGCTGGAGCACCTTCGGGCAGGCCGTCGCATCGGCGAAGGGACCACGGCCCGCGCTGAGCAGCGGGTTCAGGAACTACGCCTCCTCGACGACCACCTCGGTGGAGCCGACACACTGACGCTCGTCCAGAAGGAGCTCTGCAGCGTGGAGGCGCTCGTCAACGAAGGGTCCTACACCGAGCTGGTCGGCCGGCGCTTGTTGAGCGTCCTCGGCGAGTTAGGCCAGCTGGCGGGGTGGACTGCCTCCGACGCCGACGATCACAGTGGGGCGAGGCGGTACTACCTGGACGGGGTACGCGCCGCGCACGCAGGCCACGATCCGATCGGGGCCGCGAACCTCCTCAGTTCCCTGGCCTACCAGGAGGCGAGTCTCGGCAACGCTTCCGATGCCATCCTGCTTGCGCAAGCGGCGCTGAAGGGTGCCGGCCCTGACGCGAAGGGCCGTGTTCGCGCGCTGTTGCTCGAACGACTCGCCTGGAGCTATGCGAAGGCAGGACAGAACAAACTCGCCGACCAGACTCTCGATCGTGTGGGCGAAGCATTCGCCGAGAACGTCGAGACCGAACCGAGTTGGGTCTACTGGCTGGATCAGCACGAGATCGACGTGATGGCCGGCCGATGCTACGTCGAGCTCCGCAGACCATTGCGAGCCGTTCCACTGCTCGGCCAGGCGATCTCGCACTACGACCACTCTCGTAGCCGAGAGACGGCGTTGTACGAGACCTGGCTGGCCGAATCCTACGTTCAGGCGAACGAGCTCGACGCGGCCAAAGGCGTACTCGAAAGTGCTACTCAGAGGGCATCGGACGTGAACTCGCCGCGTCTCACCAGCCGGGTTCAGTATGTGCAAAACCGGCTTGCGCAGCAGCTACGGCGTCGGACAGGGCCAGCGCTCGACGCTGATCGCTAGCCCTGCCACCAGAATCTAGCGACCGAACTCGCACGCTCGAACGCCATCGACGAAACGAGACCACGCGTCGACCTCGAACGCCAGCACAGGCCCGCCGCGGTCCTTGCTGTCGCGAACGCCCATCGTCGTGCGGTTGGTCGCACGGGCGACCTCGACGCAGCTGCCTCCCTGGTTGCCGCTGGCTCGCGCTTTCCGCCAGCCGCTCCACTGCTCAGTCACGTGGACAGTGCCTCCTGATCCCATCACGCAGCGCCAAGGTCCTCTGCCGCCTTGGCGAAGTAGCTCACGCTGTCGGCAGGCGACAACGCCGCAGCTGACATTCTGTCGAACGACCGTGCGTAGGGCTCCACAGGTTTTCCCGTGTGGATGCCGTCACCTTCGACGCCTTCGAGGAGTACGACCTCGGGATCACCTGCGTCCAGGTACTTGAGCAACACGAACGGTGACCGCGGCGGCTGAGCGCCCTGGAGGGAAGCCTGCGTCGGGATCACCCGAACGGAGATGCGTTCGGAGTCGGCCACCTCAGCCAGATATCGCAGCTGTCCCTGCATCGTGCTGATCGTGACGAACAGATGTCGTACGACGATCTCCTCTATTACGACGTCAAGCGTCCCGCGGCCGGCGTGGAACTGCCGCTGCCGCTCCATCCGACCTGCGAGCTCGACCTCGGCGTCGAACTCCTCGAGATCGGCGGCAGCTTCGTTGAGCTCGCGGTAGTAGTCCTCGGTCTGCAGGAGCCCTGGCACGAGAAACGGGTCGTACATGCGCAGGTCAGCGCTGTGCTCAAGGTTCGCCCAGCGGCGCTGGCGCTCACCCATCCGATTGTGGGGACGACGGTCGTACCAGCCTTGCTCGCGGGCGTCCTGGGCGACTTTCAGAAGCTCACGCCACTTGTCGCTGCTGTCAGGGACACTGAGAACCTCCAGCGCCTTCAGCACATCGCCCACGTCTGGCTTCCGGGCGGCGGTCTCGATGCTCGAGATCCTCAACCGGCCGAACCCGCACTTCTTCGCCAGCGCCTCCTGGCTGAGGCCCTGGTCCTGGCGCAGCCGCTCCATCTCCCGGCCCAGGCGCAGGCAGCGAGCCAGCGGGCTGTGATCCATACAAGCCTCCGCAGGATCCGAACAGTTCGGAACCAAACACTACGCGAGCGGATCCGATCCTATCCCTCGCTGTCGGGCATCGGTGTCGAGCAGCGATAGCACACCGGAGGGGTTCAATGGCTTCGGCCGCGCAACCTCCCCGAGTTGGGGCGTCTGCGAGGATGCGGGTCTACCTGTCGGCTTGGCCAGGTCAGGTACCGAGGACCACACCCAGCCGCGATCGAACAGGTTCAGGACAACGATCATGACGCCCACGCGCGGCGCTACACGGCGGGCAGCCGAGCGCTTACGGTGTCACACTCCGTGGCAGGATCTCCATTGTGGGAGGAAGCGGATACTGGCGAGCGCAGGCAGGCGACGACGAGCCTGGCGCCGAACCCACGCGCGAGCCCGGCGAGGAGCTCGATTCCAGCCCGGATGGCGCGGACCGACCCACTGAGGCCGCGTCAGCCAAAGGGTGGACCTACAAGCCCACCGGACACTGGCTCAATCTCGACAGGCTCAGTACCGAAGCGCTCGCTTCGGCTCAAGGCCATGCCCGGCCCGACAGGACTCCCGGCAGTCCGTCCGGTCGGGCCAACGCAACCGACCGCTCCGATATCGCAGCCGAAGCGGAGCTCGAATCGCCGGCGCAAGGCGAATCAGGCGGCCCGGTGGACCCGCTGGCGGACTTCGATCCACGCCTGCATCGGCCAGGCCTCACGGCGAACGCCCAAGAACAGGCCAACAGAGAACGGCACGAACCCGTGCACGCGGACCAGCAGCCGCAACGTGACCGCCTGCCTGACGACGGCGTAGGAGCCATCGAACGGTTCGAACCTCGGCGGGCCAACCTTCCAGACGTTTCGCGTGAGGGCGCCGTGGGCTATGTTCGCGACAACGCCGACCAGAGGCCGTGGCTCAAACCGGCCGAACGCTCGCCAGCCGAGGTGCAGCACGTCGTTGCCGCGGTCGATCAGGGCGGCGGCCACTTCTTGGAGCGGCACGAGGGCTACGCAACAGACGAGCGGCTGGAACGTCGAGTCGGTGGGCTCGAAGACCCTGCCCAACTCGACTCGGGCCTGCGAACCCGGGGCAAAGATTCGGAGAAGCCGCAAAGGCTGCACGGTTGTGAGGATCTGGCCACATCTATCAACCAACCGGAGGCGTTCGCCGCCGCATTCGCCTCCGGGATCCAACATCCCGACGTGAAGACAGTCCTCGACCGGCCACGCCAGCCACACGAGAGGCCGCCATTTGATGTGGAGGTACCGATCGTTGACGTGCTCGGCGAAAATGGCCACCAGTACTGTGTCGGCTACCGGCTCCTGCCCATCGATGGCGACATCGACGCCGCCAACGAAACCGGAAGCTCTGGGTAGGAACCGAACCCGACCAGCGTGCCGGCATGGTGGCTCCTGAAACCCAGCCCATGCCAGCGGAGGCCTTCCAGGACGGCGTCATGACCTTCAGCTTCTGCCGAACACCAGACTTCGCCAACTGGCAGGTCCGCACGATGTACCCAAAACCGCGAGCCTAGGAACAGATCCATGACGTATACCGCCCACTACTGGTACAAGAATCCGACCGCGCCGTTCTATGAGTTCCTGAGCACGCTCGCTTCCTACAGCCACGATGTCTCGAGCTACGACGAGCTGATCGAGATCGTCAACGAGCCTGAAACCGGCGACTGGCGGAATCAGTTCAAGGAAGAACATCGAACGCTGCTGCTCGACCCCGGCCAACTACCGCATCCAGGCGCGCTCAACGACGCGGCGGGCGGCATGTACGACGACGGCGATGCACGCAGCTTCCTGCGCAGGCTCTGGCGCGACCTGTACCGCGGCGAGCCAGTGCCAGGCGGCGATGACGAGTTCCGTGAAGATCTCCGCAAGCTCGTACATGGCGAGGTCGATCGGGTGCCGTCCACCGTTGACTACTACGTCCCGTTGCCCTTGCCCACAGCTCCAGACGACCTCCAATCCGCCGGCAGACAGGTATGGCAGCGCTTCTACCCGGGCGAGTCGCTGCCATAGCAAACAGGACGGGCTCCCAGCCAGATCGTGGAGCCCGCGCGTATGCTGCGCTTCTGACACATACGGCTTGCGCCTGTCGGCCTCGCTGTACACCTCCGCGCAAAGTTCGGAAGTGTTGCACGCGTCAAGAAACCAGGAGCCCAGCTCTTGACGACCTGCCGTCGGACTCAACCTGGAGCCGGCCGCCCACTGCCAAAGGCCATCGGGCAGGCGATCCACCGCGCCTATCACGGCTCCATCGTTTGGACAGCGCGATAGAGCCAAGCTCCCTCGCCCGCGTGTTCGCTCGAAATGCGAAAGGACCTGACGCTCGCGCTCGTTCGACCACATCCTTCGCACAACCGCCCTGACCCTAGGTGTTCCACAAAAGTGGGTTGCTACGACGACAGCCAGACGATAACTAAAGCGTCCGTGCGGCCTTCTCAGGTCACGCCCGGGGCTGCTACCGACGACCTGGGCACGGTGTAACCGACCAGGAGGTCTCACCGTCTGGCGATAAGCGGTGGTCACATCAGCGGGTGTCGTTGCGCATGCTCCAACTCCGTTGATTGAGTCTGCCTCCGCCAAGAGCTACGTAGGGTCAGATCCGGATCGGGTGGGCTCCTGTTACGGCGACTACGCGCTGGATGATGCCGATCAGCGGTTCACGTTGCGGATCCTGACCGCGCGGGCGGCGGCGGAGTCGGATGCGATCTCGCGGCGGCAGAAACGCAAGAAGCAGGCCCTGCGGCAGCAAGGCAAACTCAGTGGCGGGGCACGGGCTTCGGGTTCCTCGGAGCTGTACGCATGCCGAAAGAGGCTGCCGACCGGTTCCGCCGCGCCGAACAACCCATCCCACACGTCTCGGGTGAGCAGGTACGGGCCGAGCGGGAAGCCATCACCAAGGGCACGCAGGATCACCTGGACGGTGTCACGCTGGCCGCGATCGCGACTGAGTGGAATACCTGGTCCGACGTCCGGTCGCTGATCTGGACCGGCGATGCTGCCGATGGTGAGGTCGCGGAGGTGGACGGGTTGCGGACCGCGACTGGTGGCACGCACAACGACACAACGGTGCGGATGGTGTTGTCGCGGGCCAGCAACGCCGGTCTGATCGAGCACGACGGGGTGATCGTGGGGAAGGCCAAGGACGACGACGGCAACCTTCTCAACCCGATCGTGGCCGAGGAGCAGTGGTCGCAGGTGCGGGCGGTGTTCGCTTCCCGTAGTGTCGGCCGTCCGGTCACCGGGGTGAACTTGTTGTCGGGGATCTTGCGGTGCGCGCTGTGCGGCACCGGGCTGGTGTCCAAGGCCAAGGGCGGCACGTATTACCCGGACGGGTCACCGGTGCGCCGTTACCTGTGCAACAACAAGCCCGCCTGCGGCAAGGTCCTGATCGACCAGCGCCGCGCCGATGCTGTCGTGCGCGACCTGACGCTCGAGCGGCTGGCCGATCCCCGGCATGCCGAGCAGGTCAAGCAGCGCTCCAAGGCGGTCGCAGAGTTGGACGCCAAGATCGCCGATGCCGAGACCACCGCCCGCCAGGTCGGGGCGCGGCTCGGGGAGGGAAAGATCACCCTGGACCGGCACGACGCCATCATGGAACCCCTCGACCGTCGCCTGGCCAAACTCCACGCCGACCGCGACGCCCTCCTACAACACGGCCCCACCAGCACGACAGCGGCCGCCTCCGGAGGTGCCTCCGTTGCCGCTGCTGGCGTCTCCTCGGCGTCACAGGGCTTGCTGGCCGACCTGGAAGCCCAGTGGGGCCAGGAGAGCCACGACGCTCCGCCGGAGGAGATCGCGGAAGCCAACCAGCGTCTTCGTGCCCTGATCGGCAAGGCGCTCCCGCTCGGCCTGGCCGTGGCTCCCGCCACGGCACGCGGCGGCGGCAGGTTCGACACCGACCGGATCAAACCCATCCAGCGGCCACGAGCTACCCCAGCCGCATAAGCCACGAGAAGTCCACCAAGCCGCCCGAGCACTAGCAGGCTGACCACAAGAGCAGCAGTCATATCCGGCCGTCTGAGCGTTGCTGGCGTCGTGGCAGTGGTGTGGCAGTCGGTAGTAGCTCGGTAGTAGTTCGGCATGGGCCGCGTAGTAGCCAGCAAGACAGCCCTTCACACGCCCTGTGGGCCTGCGGCGACACGAGCCCGAAGTGGCTGGACCTCGGCTTGTCTTAATCCCGAGAGCACAACCATGGTCGATGATGATGGCGGCCGGGAGAAAGAATCGGCGCGGGGCAACCCCTTGCCCAACCGCATCTCACCTGCGCCGGCAAATCGTTGTTGACCAGGACCTTCGGTACCTGTTGTGGTACCCGTTGCGGTAATGGTTACGGACGGCTCTCGCCGGTACGGCCGCTGGTACGGCGGGCGGAACCGTCGCCGGCACCGTCCCCGGTACTGGCCGGTTTCGCCATCCTTACCGCGATCCTCATCTGGACGCCGGCGGCCGAGCTCGCCGACCTGAGCTCCACTTCCGCCACGACCGCCGATAGTGAGCTACCTCGCGTCGACCTGACCTCGTTAGGGACGTTTGGTGCCTGTTGTCGCGGCGGCCGGAGGTGTAATAGTGGATGTGGTCCCTAGATGACACGGAATGTTGCTATGCCTTCTGAACATACACAGATTCACCCTCCGAACGATGCCATCGACCACCTGATCAGTACGTTGACAGAACGGTTCGAAGAGGACTACGAGACCGTCGCGGAGATCGTGCGTGGCGCTTATCGAGGGATCAGCGAGACAGCCAGGTTCGACACCCACCTCATCCCGCTGACCCAGCACCAGGCCACCGACGAGCTGCGCGCTCGGCAGCGTTCCAGCCCGAACCGCTGAGCGGCCAGCCGACAGGACCAGCCCGCCGCCTGTCCGCGCCGACAACCAGAACGCCAGCACATCTTGCTGTCGGCAGCCATGAGGTCAGTTCCCAGATCTCGGCCAGCTTCGGGATCCGGCGCGGCAGGTCGCCCAATGCCGCCGCTGCTGCTGCCACACCGGCGTCGGCGCGCCGGCGAAGCTCGGCTACGTAGGCCTGCCAGGCCGGATCATGCTCCAGCAGCGCCCACCGCGGGTCGTTGGGACTGTCCTGGCCGACCCTCTGGTCAGGGAGTCCGGCTAAGTGTGCTCGGCCCTGGGTCCTGCGCACCATCAGCGGGGGTTACCCACCCTCTTGAGCTGAAAACCCTGCTGCCTGCGGACTAGGGCCCCTGGGGCATCCGCATGGCCGACGTGACGGTGATCATGACGGGTTTGAACGTTTCCTCCGTGTCCCCAGGCCATGGGCTGGCAGGGAAGCGCGTGGTCATGACAGTGGGGCGGGAGCTGGTTTGCTGGTGGGTATGCGGGTATCACAGACGTCCGGGCTGGAGGGTCGCCCCACGTCTCTGGCTCAAGTGTGGGCGTGTCGCTCGGCCCCTCCTTGGTCTGCGGCACGCTCCCTATCGCCGGGCCGTCCCTGGTGTGGCTGCCCAGTCGGTAGGACTTCGGGGCGGGAATGGGGTACCGGCTGGTGCCGTGTGGGCGAACGTCTCGGCAGTGGCAGATGTGCGTCGCATGCCGGTGCGGTATGGCTCCAAGGGAAGGGTGTCACGGCTATGCACGATCAACAGATCGTGAAGACAGCATTGGTCACCGGAGCGTCCTCCGGCATCGGCCAGGCCACCGCGGCTGCTCGCCGCCGACGGATACCGCGTCTTCGGCACCAGCCGCCACGAGCGGCCAGACCAGTACGGCGAGGAGATGCTCCGGCTCGACGTCCATTCCCAGAAATCCGTTACCGAGTGCGTTGACCAGGTCCACGCCGCCACCGGCCGTCTCGATGCGCTCGTCAACAACGCCGGTGTCATGCACGAGGGCTTCGCCGAGGAAACCACACTCCAGGATGCGGCAGACCTGTTCGACACAAACCTGTTCGGCGTCGCCTGTGTCACCAACGCCGTGCTCCCAGGCACGCGTTCCCGCCATGCCGGCGCATCATCAACATGGGATCGCTTGCCGCCTGGGTGGGCGAGCCCGGAGGCGAGGAGCTGATGGCCTGGATCAAGCTACGCGACGGCGCCGAGCCGCTGACCGTCGAGGCGCTACGGGAGTTCTGCACCGGCAAGCTCGCGCACTACAAAATCCCGCGCTACGTACACCTGGTGGAGGAGTTCCCGATGACGGTGACCGGCAAGGTCCGCAAAGTGGAGATGCGCGAGCAAGCGGTCGAGCTGCTCGGCAGGTCCGGGTGAGACCCCCCCATGACGTGCCACACTGCGTGCCACACTGGAAAGATGCCACGCGCGCGGCTGGACGACCTCGTCGAGCGAGCCCGGATGCAGGCCGGCCTCGACGGGACGTTCGGCGGCGAGGTCACCCCGCTCGGCGACAGCTACGTCATCGACCGGATCTCCGGTGAAAGGATGACGGTGCTTGACGGCCTCGAGATCAAGGCCGGGTTCGGCCTTGGCGGCCGGGCGCTGCTGCTCGGCAAGCCGACTGGCGTCACCGACTACCAAGCGGCCCCGTCCATCACCCACGACTTCGACATTCCGGTGGCGCGGGCCGGTCTGCGGGCGGTGTTCGCCATCCCTGTCCTGCTGGACGGCAGGCCGCGGGCGATGTTGTACGCCGCACTGCGCAGGCCGGTGCCGGTCAGTGACCGTCAGCTGGACATCATGCACCGGCTGGTCAGCCAGTACCGCTTCGAGTTGCGGGTGGACGACGAGGTCGCGCGGACCGTGGACGATCTCGGCGCGCAACTGCTCGAAGCGGAGGCCGCCCGGATGCGCGATCGGCTGCGCGAGATCCACGCGGAGATCGCCGCTCTGGCCTCCCAGGTTGACGATCCGGAGTTGCGTGGCCGCATCGTGGCGCTGACCGATCGCGTCCGAGTCCCCGCAGCAGGTCGCCCAGCCGCCACGCCCGCAATGACCCCGCGCGAGCTGGACGTGATCACCCAGGTCGCCGCCAGACTGTCGAACTCCGACGTCGCTGCCCGGATCGGCCTCACCCCGGCCACGGTGAAGTCGTACCTGAAGTCCGCGATGCGCAGGGCAAGCGTGCACAACCGGATGGCGCTGGTTTCCAGCTGCCGCCGCGCCGGGTTGATCCCGTAGCGCCGCATCCGTCAGCGCACCCCTTGGCTATACGACCGAGTTCAGCAGGTCGGCTGGCACGTCGGGCCGTTCGAGGGCGATGAAGTGGCCGGCGTTTGGGACTTGGGTGTACTCGGCGTCAGGCAGCTGTCGTCTGTTGGCCTGCCGGTCGGAGGGTCGGGACCAGTCCTTGTCTCCGTAGATGAGATGGATCGGTGCGGCGACCTTGGGGTAGCGGGCGCGGGCAGCGATGAGGCTGGGCAGGTTGCGGTACACCGCCCGGGCGACGGTCGGGTAGCCGGGGTGGTGGCCGACGTTGAGGAGCTCGTCGAGGTAGTCCTCGCGCAGCGCGCTCGGGTCGGCGAGCCCGCCGGTCAGGATGGCGCGCATGACGGGTTTGGGTTCCAACCCGGCGAGCATCGGGCCGATGCCGGGTGCGATGACGCCGGTGACGATCAGCCGGGCCAGGAGGCTGGATCGGGCGATTCCGCCGGGGTAGTCGTAGGCGTTGACGGCCACGACGCGTCGGACCCGGTCGGGAAGGTCGGCGGCTGTGGTGAGGGCGAGTGAGGCCCCCATCGACTCCCCGAGCAGGGTCACGTCGTGCAGGTCGAGTTGGGTGAGGAGTCGTGTGACGGCGGCGCGCATGGCGGGTTCGTCGTAGGAGGCGCCGGGCACGATCTGGGAGTAGCCCATTCCCGGCAGGTCGAGCGCGTACACGGTGTACCGCTGCTGGACCAGCGGGATGAGGTGGCGGAAGTGCTCGGCCTGGGTGCGCACGGTGTGCAGCAGGACCAGGGGCGCACCACTGCCACCGGTGAGATAGCGCAGTCGGCCCTGCGGTTGGTCGCCCACCCCAGCGGGGTCGAGGAATCGGCTGCTCGTTCCGGGGATTCTGATTCCGGATTCGGTGTTGGCTGTGGTCGACATGGTCGTCTCCTGGAGGTGGATCTATTGATGTGCCGTGTTGAGTGGGTGTTGACTTGGTGCCCGCGCGGTGCGGCGTTGGGTGAGGCGTGGCGACAGCAGGATCAGGCCGCTTGCCAGGCCGACGGCGCCGAGGACCCACCAGGCGCGGTGGTAGTCGGCTGCGGTGGCGGTGCGGATGTCGCCGGCGAGTGCGACGAACAGGCTGACCCCGAGCACGGCGCCGAGTTGGCGGAAGCTGGCGTTGATCGCCGAACCGAGACCGAAGCGTGCAGGCGGCAGTGCGGCGACCGCGGCGCCGGGCTGCACAGGCAGGGTCAGCCCGATGGCCACGCCGGTCAGTAGCGCCGGTGGCAGCCAGTGCGTGATCCACTGCGGGGACGGGCCGATCACGAGCGCGAACGCGGCGGCGGCCAGGGCCCAGCAGGCCGCGCCGGCCAGCAGCACGGCGCGGAAACCGACCCGGCCGGCCAATCGGCCCGCGAACCGGGCGAGCACCGCGACCATGAGCGGTCCGGGTGCGCTGGCCAGCGCGGCCTTCAGCACGGAGTAGTGCCACACGGCCTGCAGGAAGACGATGTTGGCCAGCAGCATGCCGTAGAACGCGGTGGCGAACAGCAGACTTGCGACGTTGATCAGGCGGAACTGACGGATCCGGAACAGCTCGAGGTCCAGCGCCGGATAGCGGGCGGTGGCGCTGCGCCAGGCGAGCACCGGCAGCAGCAGTGCGGCAAGCCCGAACCCGGCGACGACCCACGGGTTGTCCCAACCCCAAGACGGTCCCTCGATGATCGAGAGGCTCAGCAGTGCCGGGATGACAGCGACCAGCAGCGCGCCTGCCGGATCCGGGATGTCACGGGCGTCGGGGTCGCGGCTCTCCCGCAGCAGCCGGCGTCCGGCGAGGGCGACCAGTATTCCGATCGGCACGTTGACCAGAAACACCCACCGCCAGCTGCCGTACTCGATGAGCAGCGCACCGATCGTAGGGCCTACCGCCGCGGCTGCCGCACCCATTGCCGCCTGGGTGGCGACGGCAACCGGCCGCCGCGCCGGCGGCACTTCCGGCAGCAGCAGGGCAAGAGCGGTCGGTACCACCAGCGCGGCGAACATCCCCTGCAGCGCCCGGCCGGCGACCAATACGGCCGGATCCCAGGCGAACCCGCACAGCGCACTGAAGACGGTGAAGCCGGCCACGCCGAGCAGGAACATGCGCCGCCGACCGTAGCGGTCGGCCAGCCGGCCTGCCGGTATCAGCGTGGCGGCGAAGGCGAGGCTGTAGGCGTTGAGCACCCACGCCAGCCGGCTCGCGCCTGCGTGCAGATCGCGGCTGATCGTTTCGAACGCGACGTTCACGATCGTGGCGTCCAGGAACACCATGAAGACCACCGCGCTGGTCACCGCCAGCACCGCGGCCGCGTGCCGCCCGAGCGCCGGTGGTGCAGCGGTCGCCGATCCTTGCTGGGTCATCCGCCCTCGTATGGTGTGTTGTGAATTCCTACCGACTGACAGACACGATAGACCAGTGAGTTGGAAATGACAACACACTCGGCTAAGCTGAAGTCATGACAGGTCCCGAGACGCGGACGGGCATCAGCCTGGCCGAGCTGCCCTTGGGGGTCCGCCCCTGCTCACTGGCAGCGGCTCTGGACGTCCTCGGCGAGCGGTGGTCGTTACTGGCACTCCGTGAGATCGGTTACGGCGTGCACCGCTTCGCCCGCATCGCCGGCTATACGGGCGCGTCTCGCGACATCCTCGCTGACCGGCTACGCAAGCTGGAGGCTGCCGGTGTCATCGAACGCCGGCAGTACAGCGAGCATCCGCCGCGCCACGAGTACCACCTCACCGAGGCCGGCCGGGAACTGTTCCCGGTCATGCTCGCCCTGTCCCAGTGGGGCGACAAGTGGGCGGTCGATGCCCCGTTCCTCACCCGCCGGCACTCCTGCGGTCACCCGGTCCAGGTCGACCTGGTCTGCCACCATTGCGGCCGGCCGGTCACCCGTGACACCGTCCACGCCGAGCCCGCCGGCGCCTGATTCGGCAGCGTTATGAGCGGCTATGAGTCGCTTCGGATGCGACGGACCGCGGAGCGGATGGGCGGGAGCAGGGCCACCACGACGAAGACAGCCAGCAACGTTCCGGAGATCGGGCGGGTGAGGAAGCCGGACGGGGAGCCGTCGAAGAGGAGGAGGGAACGACGTAACGAGTCCTCCAGCAGCGAGCCGAGTACGAACGCCAGGACAAGCGACCCGGGCTCGAAGCCGAGCTTCTTCATGACGTAGCCGAGCGCACCGAAGGCGATCACCAGGACGATGTCGAAGACGTCGTTGTTCACTGTGTAGACGCCGATGAGGGTGATGAGGACGGTGATCGGGGCGAGAATGGTCGCCCGTACCCGCAGGATCTTCACGAACAGTCCCACCAGCGGGATGCTCATGATCAGCAACAGGATGTTGCCGAGGTACATGGAGTTCACCACGCCCCAGAACAGCGCCGGGTCCGAGTTCACCAGCTGCGGCCCCGGGCTCACCCCCTGGATGAGCAGCGCCCCGAAGATCACGGCCATCGTCGCGTTTGCCGGGATGCCCAACGTCAGCAGGGGAATAAAGGAGCGAAACCGAACCTGCACAAGGAGGGCACCGCATTTAGTGACCGACACACGCCGACCGGGTCAAGACTTGGTTATTACAAGAAACTAAGAATCCCAGCAAGGTCGCTTCAGAAGAGGGCCAACTTGATCACGAAAAGTGGGCCAGATCCTTACTTCTGGCCCCACCATGGGCTCGAACCGCCGTCGGGGCAGTGCGCCGCCTTCCTCGATCCATGCCGCACTCGCCGCCAACAAGGTGCAGGGTCCAGGTGGAGCGCCCGCAGCGGAGCGAGGACGAACGTCCACCACGTAACGGCCACGACCCTCGCCACGCAAGGCTTCTACCAGACGAGCGAGACGACCGATCGCGATGGTACGGTCCGGATGGTCTTGTGCCGTGTACGGGCGTGAACCACCGGAGGACTTCGGTGATGACCGGTGATGACATGTTTCTCCCTCGTGTCGCTGACTTGTCGGCCGCGGTGCTCGACGGGTCTGGCTTCCGCCGCGGCTGGCTGGCTGAGGACGACAAGGCCGTGGTGCCGGTGGTGGCATTGTCTGGTATCGATCGGTCGTTGGCCGTCCGATGTTCCGGGGGAGCTCGTTCGGCAGGTGCGGACTTCTTCTGGGTGGGCCAACTGGAGAACCCGGACGCAACAGCGCTCCAGGTACGCGCGGTCGGGGACGACATCCAGCGAGACGCCCCGAATGGGCAGACCTTCATCGCTCTGCCGGACTTGTCCGCGGCCATCTGCATGACCGCGCGTGGCTACGCGCTGGCGGCGGGGCGATCGGACTTCCTGCAGGGATTCTGCGACAGAGGAGTAGATGGCGACCGCGCTCACTTTCGTCGTATGGCGGCCAAGCTCGCACGGCGTTTCCCGGCACTACCAGTCGTGGCTGAGAAGTATCCTCCTGGCTTGCATGCCTGGTCCAAGTCGCCGCCGGCAGGTTCTGCGGCCAGCGAGCAACTCGCCCTCATGCATGCCTTGGACCGCGGAGAGATGACCGCTCCCGAGTTCTCGCGACGTTGGCAGGCTGCCCGCGACCGTTCCCTGGACGCCGGCGAACGAACTCGCGACCCTTTGTACCGCGCCCTCGTCGAGGTCTTCTACGCCTTGGAGGCCTATGTCGACCAACCAGAACTCCGCGACGCAGGCGACCTCGACGACGCCGGTCTAGCCGATGCTGTCCGCCGCGCCCTGTCGCATCTGCCAGCCTCTTCATGACGGACCGACGCCGCGCCGGTGTCCTTTTCTTGACGGCAACCCTGGCGCAACTGTGGCCAACCAGCACCATTGACCTGCACGTTCGTCGAAGTTCCTGGTTCAGCACGCCGACGTCCTTCGGTCCGAACTCATACGCCAAATGTCTCGTTGTCGATCGCTGCTTCCATGCGGTCGAGCTTCCGGAACGCGTGAAACGTCGCGTTGCCGGTCAGGTCGATCCTCCCGGCGGTCATCGGCGACGACACCCCGATCGTTCCGGATCCGTCGTTCGAGCTCCGAGCCGGGGACGTGCCGCTGATCCTCTCGCGGGCCGCGATCGAGGCCGAGATCCACGCCGACGTTCCAGTAAGCCGCGGGTCTTCTAGTCGAGGCGGATCCCGGTGACCCGGCCTGGGCTGATTTCGATCACGTGGTCCATCGCGCGGTCGATCCACGGATGCAGCCGTTGGTGGTATGTCGCGACTCGCTTTGGATCAGTGACGAACCTCGCCATCCCGGTGACGATGACGCTCCAGCCCGTTCGGTGGTCGGAGTCGATGTCGGCGGCTTCGTAGGCGACGACTGCTTGTCGCAGCATCGCGGGGATGATCGCCGCGCCTTCGTGGGTGCGGATGATGACCTTGCCGTCGTCTACGAGATGGTTGACCGGCCGGATCGCCGGCATCGCCTCGTGGGAGAAGACCACCCGTCCGACCGGCACGCTACCCAGCAGCTGAAGCGCTTCTTCGGTACCGAGACTCCTCGCGCGCCGCCGGACCACAGCCGGTTCGTCCCGCATGAATGCTGTCCTCACACCGCTTCGACGCCTGTCGGTAACCCACCTTGCCCGGCCCGGGCGCCGGGCCCCAGGGCCACGTGGCCCAACCGACTAGTGCCGGACAGCCGGTTCAGCCCAGATTGGGCTGCCGTCGTCGGTGAGCAACGTCTGTACGGCTGCGGTCAGTGTGACATTGCGCCAGCGCCCGGTTGCCTGCCAGGCTTTGGTGAGTTGTCGCAGTCGGGAAGATCGGAGGTCACGACGGTGACCGAAGACAATACCGAAAATGACAGTGCCCAGCTGGATATCCAGACCGAGATCAGTGGCGGCAGCCTCGTGATCAGGCCGATCGGTGAGATCGACATGGCCACCGCACCCCAGCTGCGCAGAGCATTGCTCCGGCTGCTGGCCAGCTCCCGTCGGCCGGTCGTGATCGACATGGCCGGAGTCGAGTTCATCGACTCATCCGGTATCGGCGCACTCATCGCCGGCTACCAGTGCGCCCGACAACTGCACCGCCCTTACGGCATCGCCGCTCCACGACCGCAGGCCCGAAAGGTCCTCAGTGTGACCGCCCTCGACCGGGTGATCCCCGTCCACCTCACCCTCGCCGAAGCCTGTGCGGCATAGCCACCGCTTGCGGCCGAAACGAAAACGGTTGCGGATGAGAGTGGTTTGCCAGGGCTCGCCTCTCGGGCGCGGCGGGGAATCAAAGCGAGTGGTGTCGTAACGATGGCCAAGTTATCGCTACGGCCGGCAGAACCAGGCCGGCAGCCTCGCCATCGCCATCGCCGCCGCCGTCCTACCCGCCCAAGCGGCACTGCGCGCCAGCGCCCTCGCCGACACCCGCGAGTAACACAGCGACCACCCAGAAGCTGGGCTGCGACTCCGGCGAGGTGCCCGGGCGGCCGAGCCGGTCGAGCTTGGTCGCGACCATCGCCGCGTCCAACTGAGGGGCGGGGCCAATTTGCCCGATCCATGCCACAACCGCGACCGTAAGGAATCAGGCACCTGGCGTGACGTTGATTTCGTGTTGCCGGTTCCGGACAGCTTCGGGAGTCCTCGGCCTGGACAGCGCGGCGCCGGTCGTCTTGTCGACCGGTGTTGTTCGCCTCGCGGTCGCATGCCTGAGGGCTGGATGACGTGCACCGTGACTTGACTCACGAGGACCGTAGTACCGGGAGCAGGAGGTTGTTGTGGCGGAGTCAGCAGTTTCGAGGCGGGGTGTGTTGCGCGCGGGCGCTCTGGGGGGCCTGGGGATCATGGTCGCGGGCAGTGTGGAGGCCATTGCGGCGCCGAACGCGGCCGCGATGACGCGCAGGGCCGTGGGGTACGGGGCCCTCGTCCCCGACCCGGCCGGGATCCTGGCGCTGCCGGAGGGTTTTGCGTACAAGATCGTGGCCGAGACCGGCGTCACCTTGCTGGAGTCCGGTGAGCCGACCCCGTCCGACCCCGACGGCACCGCCGTCTTCGAGGACGACGGCCAGATGGTGCTCGTCAACAACCACGAGATCGGCGGCAGCGAGGCGTACGGCGTGCCGCCGCTGGAGGGCCTTACCTTCGACCCCGGCGCGCGCGGCGGGTGCACCAACATCGTCGTGGACGACGAGGGCAACCGGATCTCTGAGTACGTGAGCATCGCGGGCACCCACAACAACTGCGCGGGCGGCCGCACGCCCTGGGACACCTGGATCACCTGCGAGGAGACCGAGGAACGCGCCGGTGGCGCCCTGCAGATGGACCACGGCTGGTGCTTCGAGGTCGACGCGTTCGACCGCGACGCCAACCTGGACCCGGTGCCGCTGAAGTTCCTGGGCCGCTTCTCCCACGAGGCGATCAGCCTCGACCCGGCCGACAACCGGATCTACCTCACCGAGGACGCCAACGACCCGCACGGCCTCTACTTCCGCTGGACCCCGCCGGCCGGCTTCGCCGGAGGCAAAGGCGCGCTGCGCCGGCTGGCGCTGTCCGACGGGGGCGACACCGCGGGCAGCTTCCAGGCGATGAGCTGCTACAAGGGCAGCAAGCACATCGCGGACCTGTCCGAGGCCACCCAGGTAGGCACCCGGTACAACGTCAAGTGGGTCGACGTGGCCGACCGGCTGGCTACCGAGGTCTCGGTTCGCAAGCAGTTCGGCCAGGGCGAGGTGACCGCGAGCCGCAAGCTCGAGGGCGCCTACTACGGCGACGGCGGCCACTACTTGGTGGCCAGCTTCGCCCGCGCTGGCGACGGCAGCACCAACGAGCACGACGGCCAGGTGTGGTTCTACGACCCGGCCACGCAGACGGTCACGCTGACGACGATCTTCGGCGTCAACCCGGACCCCGACGCCGACATCGACTACGACGGCCCGGACAACATCGTCGTCGACCCGAACGGCGGTCTGGTCCTGGCCGAGGACGGCGAGGGCTACTCCCACCTTGTCGGCATCACCAAGGACGGCAAGAGCTACCCGTTGGCTCGCAACGAGGTGAGTTACGACAAGGAGTTCACCGGCCCGACCTTCGCCAAGGACGGCCACCTGCTGTTCGCCAACATCCAGAGTCCTGGCCACGTGTTCGCGATCACCGGCCCGTTCGGCGCCCCCTCCAACCGCAGGTGACACCGCGGGGCAGACCGGCAGGAGTCGCACAGAAACAGGCGATCTGACCAGCGATGGAAGAGGAGGGGTGCGGCCCGCCGGGCCGCACCCCTCTCACCGTGCGTGGAGAAGATCTAGCGCCGGCTGGTTCACCCCGTCGACCGACAGGGTCTAGCCCGCCTCGTCGACGATGCTCTCCATCCGGTCGTCGAACATCACGATTGCGGCCACCGTCTCGGCAGAGTCACCATCGAAGCCGGGCAGGTTGTCGACCACGGCCGGGATCGCGCACGGCCCGTGCTCGGTCGTGGACACCTGGGCGTAGCCGAAGTCCCAACCGACCTCGTGTCCAGAGCACGTCGAAGATCACCGCCGGCGAGCCGGCCGGCACGTCGACCGACCTGAAGATCGCCCGGTCGAAGGTTCGGCCAGCAGCCGGAGCAGAGCAGCTGCTGTCGGCCGCCGTCGCATCGGGCGAGGCGGCGTCGACCTGCCACTCCACCGCTTGGACTCTCCTGTCGCCCACAGCCGGACCAGGCCTGCTTCGCTGGGCCGCCTGCCCTGCACCTCTGTGACGAGCCGAGCGCATCGAGCACAGGCGTCGGATGAATGCTGCACGAGCGCGTTAGGGCCGTCAGGATACGCGAACACACCCTTCCCGCTGACGAAGCCGCCGTCGTGATTGAATAACAAACGCCGCTGGTATTCGCCAACAAACTCCAATCCAGGCCGCGCTTCCCGTGGCCTATTCGGGGTGGTTTCCTGGGGTGTCGCTGACCAGGAAACCGGTGGTGTATCCCTGGTAGGCCAGGTGCATGGTCATGCCGTTGGCGGCGTGTTCGAGGTTGTGGCAGTGGTCCATCCACAGGCCGGGATTGTCAGCGCGGAAGGAGATCCGGTCCTAGGTCCTACAGTTTCACTTGGACCAAGGCGTGGGTTCCGGCGGTTCGCCAGGATGCTGTTCCACCAGCATTCAGCTGTTGGACGGTGGAGCCCTTCAGGCCGACGATGACATCGGACTTGAGGGTACGCAGGGTCGCGACTGGGCCGGGAAAGTAAGCCACCGTGTCGGCAAACGGTGTGGTGGGTGGCCAGTGGAGGTCTCCGACGAGCCGGCGGTAGTTGAGGTCGCCCTTCAGGATTGTCAACTTGGCGTTGGCTAACTGGTCAGCGAGGTCGTCCGGCATGTCGTGGAACGGAAGTGGCGCGCAGTAGAACGGGTGGGTGGCGATGACGAGGCGTCGGTCGCGGGCAGCTTGGTGGAGCCGGTCCGCCGCCAGGTGCGCCCGACCGTGTCCGCGGGCGAGCCGCTGTAGGCACGCGGCGACATCGGTCGTCGTGGCGTCGGAGACGTAGTACGGGTCGGGTTTGACGTGCAGGACAACACGATTCACGGCGGCGGCAAGCAGGTGATCGATCAGCATCAGATCGGCCAGCAGCTCGCGTCCGGCGTTGTCCGCCACGACATACACCGTCTCGGCGCCCCCGGCCAGGACTTCGACGAGTTGGGCTCGGTGGTCAGCGACCAAGTGCTCTACGGCTTCGGGCAGACCATCGTGCTGATCACGGCCGACTGCGAAACCAAGGTCGGCTCGGTTGCCCCACAAAGCAGCAAGCAACAGGGCATCGGTCCGTTCGGATGCGGGCAGCCGGTCCAAATCGTCGAGCGCGGCAAGAGTTTCGTCCAACGAGTCATTCTGGAGCTCAGCGGACTTGAGATGGGCGAACGGATCGACGCCGAACCACGGCCCGGGCCGGAAGTAGCCGACGGCGTTGAGCAGCTTGCGGTAGAAGTAGCTCTCGGCCCACAGGAACGACAGGTCGTACCAGGACTTCCCGATGTACGGCTCGGCCCACTGGTCCCATGTCACCTTGGCAGGATCGGAGTCTGGCAGCGGCAGCACACGGCCTTGGCCTTCCTCTGCCAGCTCATCCAACGCCTCATGCTGCTCTGGTCCGAACGGAAACGCCTCCCGGATCTGCTCGATCAAGGCAGGGTGACGCCGGTGCAGGACGTCCCAGGCGAACGAGTCGTGCTCGTTGCACAAGATCGGCGGTGCATCAGGAGGCTGGCTCGAAGGCAAGACGGGACTCCTAGCGTGCTGGCTCTATGATCTGGTTGAGGTTGATCCGGAGCATGGTGGCACCGGCTGCGCTGCCGGTCATGACGCCACCCGTGGCGCTGTCGAAGGCCGCGCAGTGGAGCGAGGCGTCGACGCGGACCTGGGCGAGCTGGCGTTGGTCGGGCAGTGACCAGAGCCGTACGGTGCCGTCGGCCGCCGCGGTGACCAGGTGCTCCAGATCGGGAGTGAACCCGAGCATGAGGATGCGGCCGGTGTGTCCAGCCAGGCGCGCAACAGATTCGTGGCTTGTCGTGCCGTACACGCTGATATCGCCGCTACCCAGCCCGGCGGCGACCAGCTTCCCGGCTGGCTCCAGGCTGACGGTTCGTGCCCAGCCACCGAGATCATCCAGTTCATGAAGCAGGCCGCCGCGAAGATCCCACAGCCTCAAGGTTCCGTCGCCGCCCCCCGTCGCCAGGGCCGCGCCGTCAGCTTGGAACGCCATGGAGCGGACCCGGCCGGCGTGCGCGACGCGTTCCCACACCAGGTTCCCCGACGGCAGGTCCCAGACGCGCACGATCCCGTCCGCCGCGCTGGCCGCCAACCGGTTGCCTGCTGGGTCGAGCGCCACGGCCCAGGTTCGCTCGGCCGGCGTGAACTGGTGGACCTGATCGCCGCTGCGAACCGACCAGACACCCACGCTGCCGTCGCCGCAAGCCGCCGCGATCACGTCGCCTGCGGCGGCCAGAGACCAAACCCTGCCGGGTGGCGCGCTCAGCGTGCGGAGAGTCTCGCCCGAGCTGGTGTCGCGGACGTCGATGAGCCCGTCCGCGCGGCCGACGATGCCTGCGCGGGCACCATCCGCGAAGGCGAGCGACCAGATCGTGTTGGCACCCTTGGCCACAACCGCGATGGAGCCGGACGGCGGTTGCAGCCAGGTGCGCAGGGCGCCGTCCTCGCATCCGGCGACGACGGTTCCGTTCTCCGACAGCGCGATTGCCCGCACCCAGTCGACGCCCGCTGGCATCGAGACCTGGCCGGCCGGCCCGTTCGCGGTAAAGGCCCGCAGCGTGGCGCTTTCGTCGCCGGCCACGACGAGCTCGCCCTGGTTGGTACTCGCCACGCAACGAATCCGTGCCGGCTGCGCCGCACTGCCTCGGATCGGAGCCAGCCGGCGTTGGCTCGTGTCCCACACTCGAACCGTATGGTCTCCCGATCCGGAGACCAGGATCGCACTGTCGAACGTGACGGACTTGATCCAGTCACGATGGGCGGCCTGCTCGTCGAGCAACTCTCCGGAGCAGGCGTCGTACAGGCGCAAGAACTCGTCCTCGCCTCCCACCGCGACCAAGGAGTCGGGTGCGTCCGGCGGGCCGCCGACGGCGACCGACCACACGGGAACACCCGGCGTATTGAGCGCCCTGGCAAGGCGAAGTTGGCTGGTATCCCAGACACACACCCGCCCATCCTCGGCACCGGACACCAGAAGATCGCCCTGTCCGAACGCGACGCTGCGCACGCGCCGGGTATGCGCAAAGAGGACTCCGGCAAGCTCGGCGGAGTCAGCGCGCCAGAGCCGGATCAGCCCGTCGTCGCCGGCCGACGCGATGGTTCGACGATCGGTCGGGACCGCGACCGCGTAGATCCATCCTGTGTGGCCGCGGCAGGTACGCAGCTGACGCCGGGCTGGCAGATCCCAGACGCGGACGATGCCGTCCTCTCCTCCTGATACGGCGAGATCGCCGGCGACGGCGACGGCAGTGACCGCGCCTACGTGGCCCGTCGCGCTGGCTTCGACGGCCGGAAGCAGTGGTGTGGTCGCCCACTCAACGTCTATGCCGTCGCCCACCTCGGACATCGCGCGGCGCAGCTCGTCCACCGCACCCGGTGCCGCCTCCGAGCGGAGTGTCGTGGCGAGCAGCGTGCCCGCGATGTCGCTGGGCAAGGTAAGGCCGTGCAGCAGGTACGCCGAGCCCGTGAGTGCACGGGCCGCGATCCAGGTCTCGAGTCCAGGCCCGTCAGGATCGGGTTGGCCAACGGCGTCAATCGCTGCCTTGTCATGTGCGAGGGCCCGGTACCCGAACCTGGCGGCCTTAGTGATGAGGTAACGCGGATCAGCCGCGAGCTCGATCAGCTCGTTCTCCAGCTCGGCATGACCAAGGTGGTACGGCAGGTTCCGCCACAGGTACTCGTGCTCCGGAGGCAGGCTGGACCACCCGCCAGCCGCGAGAGGCCGGTAGGCGTCCAGCAGCGACGCATGCATACCGGCCCAGCCATCGGCAGCCAGATGGCGAAGGTAGGAGCGGAACACATCGTGCAGAACAATCGCGTCGTGATCGGCGAGGTAGGCGTCCACGAGGCAGCGGTCGGCCAGCACGCGGCAGAGCTGACGCACCGCGCCAGGCGACCACCCGTGGGTATGCTGCCACCACCGCGACAGCACCGACAGCGGGATCGGGGTCGCTGCGGGGAAGACCGCCAGGGACAGGTAACGGTCGTGCAGGTCGCTCCGACCGCCCAAGGTGACGTGCTCTTCGAGGCTGCGCAAGCTCGCGGTGATCGCGTGACCGATCGCGTTCGCGCGCTGGTCGGCGTCCCAGACGTCGAAGGCCTGAGGGCCTGCACGCAGAGCCTGCCAAGCCGTCGACACCGCCAGCCCTGGAGATGCACCGGCAACGAGATCCTGCTCGATGCTGGAGCCAACCACGCTCGCCAGCAAGGGCCACCCGCCGCATAGCTGGGCCAGACGCGCGGCCTCGGTCTGCTCCAGCGTGGACACCGCGCGGGTGAGCAGCTCGCAGATCTCGACCGGGGACATCGGCCCGAGTCGCAGCACGCTCGTACGGGACGGGCAGACTCGCAGGTTTCGGGTAGTGACCAGCCGCACGCAGTTCGGGCCGCCGAGCAGGAACGGGGCAAGATCGGCCGCCGACCACACGTTGTCGATCACGAGCAGTGCGCGGCGTTCGCCGAGCACGCGAGCCAGCCAGTGTCCGGCCTGCTCGGGATCAGAAAGCGCCGGCGGCATCCCGTCCATGTGGACGCATAGGTCGGAGACCAGCTGGACGACCCGCGCCGGTGTGCACTGTTCGCCCGTCTCGACCCACAAGATGTCCCGAAAGCGCTCGCGCACGCGAGGATCATGGCTCGCTTCAGTCGCCAACGTGGTCTTGCCGAAACCACCAGGTCCGCAGAGCGCGACGACGTTCGGCGCGGTGCTAGCCTCCGCGTCCTCGAGCAGGGAAAGCAGGACTTCAAAGTCGTCCGGTCGGTGGACCACACCGGTCTCCAAACGTGGTACGAGAACAACGCCAGGATCACCCGACTCGAGCGCGGTCCCGCTACTATTGCCCGCCATACGCAGCTCGAGAGCGAACAGCTCCTTGGCTTCCGGATCCGCCTGCTCGAGCATGGTGTCCAGCAAGGCTTGCGAGATTTCGCTCGGAAAATAGCTGCTCCCGCCGGCATCCCACTTCGACACGGTGCGCGCGGAAACTCCCAGCTTGCCGGCGAACACGCGCAGACTCATCCGCAGGGCTTTGCGCAACGCCCGCGCCTCGCTGCCAGACCATCGCCGAATCATCGTCACCGCGATTCTCACCGCCTTCCAGCGACATGGCCAGCGTAAGTGCAGCAGTAGTTCAGCACCCGATCAGCACCCGGACATCTACAGACCGTGACCATCGGCTCCATGATGGTTGCCAGTACCAGTGGCGCGGCAGCCGGAGACGAAGCCGCTCCCTCCAGCTGCTCCATGACCCCCCGGCTGCCGCGTCCTCCACCGTTCGATACCCGCCTGGAGCAGGGAGGACGTCACGATGCCAGTGCGATCGGGCGCGCGAATGACGGGAGATGTTCTAGTGCGCGGCGGCATCGTCGTGGACGGCACCAACCGGGCGGCGCTGCGGGCAGATGTCCGGGTACGGGCGGGAGTGATCGCCGAGATCGGCGAGAACCTCGCCCCTGATGGCGAGCCGGTCCTGGACGCGGATGGCGCCTACGTGACGCCAGGATTCATCGACTCCCACACGCACTTCGATCCGGTGCTGTTCTGGGATCCGCTGTGCGACCCGATGCCGCAGCACGGCGTGACAACCGTGGTCACGGGGAACTGCTCGCTGTCGCTGGCGCCGGTGAAACCGGCCGATCGGCGACGGCTGGGCGAGGTGTTCGCCTACATCGAGGACATGCCGCCGCACGTGCTGACCGATTCGGTGGCCTGGTCGTGGTCGACCTGGCGGGAGTACGCCACCGAGCTGCTTGGCGGAGGCTACGGCGTGAACGTGGCGGCCATGGTCGGGCACACCGCGCTGCGCCAGTTCGCGATGGGCGACCAGGCGTGGCTGCGCCCTGCCACCGCCGCTGAACGAGGCCTAATGGCCGGAATGCTGGACGACTGCCTTGACGCTGGTGCGTTCGGGCTTTCCACGTCCCTGTTCGACTCCGATGCCGCTGGACACCCGGTGCCGAGCCGGCTGGCCGACGACGCCGAGCTCGCCGACCTGCTCGCCGTGCTGAACAGCCGCGGCCGCCGGCTGCAGTTCATCCCCGGTGTCGCTACCCACGACGGCATCCTGAGCGACGTCGAGCGGATGGCGCAGCTGTGCCGCCAGCACGACGTGGTCGCGTCGTGGAATGGGCTGTTCCACGACGAGCGCAAGCCCTTCCGTAGCAAGGAGATCCTCGACCAGGCCGAACGACTGCAGGCCGGCGGCGCGATGGTCTTCCCGCAGGTCTCACCGCGGCGGATGGACGTCCAGGTGAACTGGTCGGGTGGGATGGCGTTCTACTCGCTGCCGCCCTGGCACCAGCTGGTACTGGCGCCCGATCACGAGAAGCGCCGCCTGCTGGCCAACTCCGAGTGGCGCTCTGCGGCGCGCACGGCATGGGATGCAAAACCCCTCACCCTGATCCGCCACCGCGAGCTGGACCGGATCCTGCTCATCTCGGCGGCCAGGCCCGAGCATCAGAAGTGGGTCGGGGCGACGCTGGCTGACCTGGCCCTCGACGTTGGCGGACACCCGTCCGACGTGCTCGCCGACTGGGTACTGGCAAACAACCTCAACCCCGGCGTCGTGGGCATCGGCGTGATGAACGCCGACCCCGACGGCGTCGCCGCCCTCCTCGACCACAGCGGAACCGTCGTCTCCAACAGCGACGCCGGCGCCCACGTCCAGATGATGTGCGCGGCAGGTGACAGCACCCTGCTGCTCACCGAGCACGTCCGCGAGCGCGGCGACCTGAGCCTCGAACGCGCCGTCTGGGAGCTCACCGGCCGCCAGGCCGACCTGCTCGGGCTACGTCGCCGTGGCGTGATCACCACCGGCGCCGCGGCCGACCTGTTGGTCTTCGACCTGAACGAGCTGCAGTGGCTGCCCGACTCCATGGTCGACGACCTGCCACGCCGCGCACTGCGTCTTCGCCGCCCACCGGGTGGATATCGGTACACACTCGTAGCCGGTCAGATCGTCCACGACCAAGGCAAACTCACCGGCGCCAAGCCCGGACGGTTCCTGCTCGCCCACCCGTGACCCCCGAGGAAGGAGAACCGCGACCTGGTCGCGGATCCGCCGATGACTCGATCGACAACGAACGCTGAACCGGCCCCGCCGCCCGACGCCGTACCGGCCCGCGAGTACCAGGGCGGACAACTGACCCACCTCATCGTGACCGGCCGGGGGTGCGCCGGAGAGCTGAACGACCCACGTGCCCTCGCCCGCACCTGCACCGAAGCGGCGGACTCGGCCGGCCTGCGGATCGTCGCCGAAGCCCAGTACTCGTTCACACCCCATGGAGCGACGGTCGCACTCATCCTGGCCCAATCACACCTGGTCGTGTCGACTTGGCCGGAACACCGGCTCGCGGTTGCCGACATCGCGATCTGCGGACCCAGAGCCACAGCTTTGCGCGCGTGGCGGATGCTCACGACGTTCCTCAAGCCTGCCAGCCGGCACGTCGAAGAATGCGTCATCCAGCTCGGCGCCGACGAAGTGAGCGCGAATGACTGAAGAACTCGACACTCAGCTGCTTCCGGCGATCAAGTTCTTCAAGGACGCGGTAGACGACATTCTGAGCGGGGCCAAGACGCTCGAGCCGCGGCCGCGCAGCGAAGGCTGGGTCCGGAAGATCTCAGCGGCCAGTCACGTCCGCCTGACGTACGGCCCGCGGATGGGTGTGCCCGTCACCTTCGCGGTCGCCGCCGTCCTCGACGTTACCGTACGCGGATTCGAGACAGCCACGCAGGAAGATGTCGACCGGATCGGGTCGACCTGGAAGGGCAAGGACCCGGCCTTCTTCATCCGCGAATACACCGACTGGTACCGGAAGGAGCTGGACAAGGACTATCCGGTCGCATGGATCAGCTTCGAAGTCATCCCTGGGCAGGTCACATGAGGACGGTGTTCGAACCTCGCTTCTACGAGCGTGCAGCACAGAGACACATCGCCGCGTTGTTCGACCAGGAGGCCTTCATCAACGTGCCGTGGGGACTCTCCGGACCGCCGCACTGCCGCCCGGAGATCGACGCGATACTCGCCGGGAACGGGCGCAGGCTGCTGCCTGCCGAGATCAAGGCGCACACGATCCACACCGATACGGCCGAGGACGTCGTCGCCAAGTATGGCGCGCTCGGGTTCTCCCAGCTCATTCTGGTCGCACCCGAGTTCACCCGGCCCGCTCTGAGGTTGCTCGCCTCAGCGAGGCTACGAGTTCGAGCAGTTGTCTTCATGCCGGATCTGGAGCCGATCGCCGCGTACTACTCGACCGACTGGACCACACACGTTCCGGCCTGGGTACACGCCACCTTGGCCACCGGCCAGCATCACATCCGGTTCATGCTCACCCGTCCCACTGCTAGCGGCAGGATCGTGGTCGGGCAGCCTCGAACCCGCATCTATCACGCCGACACGATGACGCGGATCATCCATACGTTGCCGAGCCCACCGGCACGCGTGCTGTGGACACCGCAGAGATTCACCATCCCGCGCGACGTTATCGCTCGACGCAGCAAGCTGACCGCACTGGGCGGATACGTTCCTGTCGACATCGACGGTGACCGGATCCACCGTGCCATGTACGCCTGTCAGCTCTCACCCGTTCAACGGACCTGCCGGCATTGTGGACAGCACGCACAACGCGAGCTCAGCAGGCTCAGGCGTGCCCTGCCAGAAGCACCCTGGGTGGACCTCGTCTCCAGCGGAGGCCGGGGAGTCCACGCCTACCTTCGCGACGAGCCGGGCCTACGGAGCCGGCTGCTGCGCATCGCGAAGTCCTCAGGCGTACGTCTGGACGAGCCCGTCACAGCCTCCGTAAAGGCGACCATCGCACTTCCCGGGTCACTACACGCTGGGACGACACGTCCAGTGACCTCCCTTGTATCCGGCTGGCAGGAAGACCTGGATCAGGTGATCGCATGCTGATCACCCCGTCCTCGCCCGTCGTTGCCCACCGCCGCTCCTGGCAGAAGGGCGGGCTCGGTGCCGCAGAAGTGTTCCGGCTCGCCCAACTTCGCGGTGCGGTCACTCAGGACTTGCCGGGGCAGACCCGGGACAGCGCCGGGCCGCCACCCGTCCATCCCTGCCCCGCCTGTTCAGGCCTTGGCTTCCTGACCTGCCAATCGGAGGAGTGGGCTCGCGAGACCACGGCGCTACGCGCTTCTGAACTGACCACCATCGATCAATGCCACCTCGACGAACCGTCCCTGTTGCGCCGTCTGACCATCCTGTGTGCCAGCCGCCCCATGTCCAACACCTCCGTGGTGTTCGTAGGCGACGACGACCTGGCCAGCGTCGCGCTGCTGCGGCACGACCCACCCGAACGTCTGTTGCTGCTCGACGTCGACGAACGCGTGTTGGCGGTCGTCCGGGCCGAGGCGCACCGGCTCGACCTGGCCGATCGCCTGGTGACCCATCACGTGGATCTCACGGTGCCCGGCGCCGTCGAGGAGATCATCGGCGAGTACGGCGAAACGTTCGACGTCGCGGTCACCGATCCGCCGTACGCCGAGGGTGGCATGCGTACGTTCGTGGGGCTGGCGTGCCGGCTGCTTACCCACACCGGCGAGGTGCACGTCGCCGTACCAGCCGTGCTGGCCGAGGCGTGGTCCGACGAGCTGCTCCTGGCCGTCCAGGCCGACCTGACGGCCTGCGGCTTCCTGATCGAGCGCCTGCTGCCCGGAGCGTTCACCTACACCAGCTCCAATGTGATCTCCTCCCTCGTCGTCGCCCGCCGCCTGGCGGGCGCTCGATATCCAGATACGCCCATCTTGGTCGGCGAAGACCGCTTCTACACGACCAGGACGCATACGGGCGCGATCGCCAACACCATCACCGCACAATGCACGACTCGGCTCGAGGAGAAGTCATGACCAAATCCGTTCCATTGGTTGTCTTCGTCACTGGGAACGCCGGGAAGCTGACTACGGCCCGCGAACACCTTTCTCCATTGGGGATCGAGGTCGCACAGGCCCGACTTGACTTGGATGAGATTCAGTCGACGTCGGTCCATGATGTCGCGATGCACAAGGCCCAGCAGGCATTCCGCGTGCTCAAAGTTCCGTTGATGGTCGAGGACTCAGGGTTCGGGATCGACGAGATGGGCGGCTGGCCCGGCCCGATGGTCAAACATCTCGTCACAGCGGTTGGGGCAGCCGGCATCGCCCACCTGGCCGACCTGACCAGATCGCGGGCGTGCCGGTTCACCTCCGTCCTGGTCTACATCGACGCTCACGGCGTCCCGCGCGCGTTCACCGACGAAGGCGAACCCGGCATCATCGCCGAGGCGCCTGCGCGGAAAGGTGAACCGGGCTCTTGGTCGCCCCTGTGGGAAGTCTTCGTCGCACCCGGCACAACCGCACCATTGGCGGCGCTCGCCGGTGCCGAACGCACCGAGCTATTCGAACGGTGGAAGGACAACTCCGTCTTCGCCAGATTCGGGCAATGGCTGGTGCGCCGCACCCGCCCCGAACCAGCCGTCCCATCTGACGAAGGGCGGATTCGCAGCGCCGACCTGACGTTCGACTTCCCGGCCGACCGGATCGCCAGCCGCCCACGGCCCGCGGGCGAAGACCGGCTACTGCTCGTCGATCGAGCCACGAAGCAGATCTCGCACCGGATGGCCGACGAGCTTCCCGAATTGCTACCGGAGCACAGCCTGGTCGTGGTCAACAACTCCGCCGTGGTGAAAGCGGCGCTGCGCCGCATCCCGGACGACGGCACCTACCTGCACGTTGTCAACCCGTTCCACACCGCGCTGTCCCGGGTGACGTGCCTGTGCCCCTGGAAGCCACGCACCGGCACGAGCGTCCCGATCCGCGGTGGCCGGTTCGACGTCGAGACCGTCACCGAACCAGGCCGCGACCTGCGTACCGGGACAATCGTCCCTGACGATCCCACCGTCACCACGCTAAGCGAGTTCATGGCTCGGTACGGCGACATGCCCATCCCGATCTACGTGAACGCGCAACGCGATCCCGACGCCTCGGATGCCATCGACTACCAGAACGTCTACGCCTCTACACCTGGCTCCGTGGCATGCCCGACGGCCGGCCTGCACCTGACCGAGGGCCGTATCAAGGCTCTCCGGGCAGCCGGGCATGAGGTGGCCGAGGTCACCCTGCACATCGGCTACGGCACCTGGCGCAGCCTCGCCAGCGAGTACGTCGACGAGCACGTCATGGACACAGAGGTCTGCGAGATCAACGCCGCCGCGCTGGAGACTCTCCGCACGGCCAGACGCAACGGACGCCCAGTCGTCGCCATCGGCACCTCCACGGTCCGCACCCTGGAGACCTTCGCTGACCAGATCCGCGACCCGATCGGACGCGAGTCGTCCGGACCACTGCATCGCGAGACCGACCTGTACATCGCACCCGGATACACATTCCGCGTGGTCGATCACATGCTTACTAACTTCGCGTACCCGCAGACACCGATCATGGCCATGACCGCAGCCTTCACCGGGTCATTCGACCTGCTGACGACCGCCTATCAGAAAGCCGTCGATGACGGCCGCTACCTCTTCCTCACCTACGGCGACGCCATGTTCCTGCGTTAGTCGCGCACCGCTTCCAGGGAGGGACAACGTGCGCAGCATCCTCATCACCGGCGTCCGAGGAGTCGGCAAGACCACGATTACCACCCGGGTCGCCGAGCAGCTCGGTATGCGCAGCTACGACTACGCCGACCTCATGCTGAAAGCTGACCCTGACCTGACGGACAAGGACAGCATCGAGGCGATCGACTGGATACGACGTCAAACCATCTACCGGCAGATCGACGCGGTCCTCGACAACTGGTTCGGCGCAGGGAACACAGATCCCACCTGCCTACTGATGGAAAACCACCTCAGCATCGTCCAGGACGGAAACATTACGACCTTCCCGGCTCGCAGCTGGCGTCTCTACAACCCAATCGGCATTGCAGTCATCGAAGCATCCCCAGAGACGATCCGACGTCGCCGTCTCGACGACCGGTCACGTCGGCGTACTCAGGACAGCGACGATCGCATTGCTGAACAGCAAGCCGTCAATGAAGAAGGGGCCTGCGAAATCGCCGCAGTGCTTGGAATCCCGGCGATCACCATCGACAACGACGATGAGCAGCGGGCATCCGCCAACCTCGCGGCGTGGATCGGAACCTTCCGCCGATGACCATACAGGCGACCACTGCACGAGTGATCCGGCTCTTCGAGATTACGCTCATCAGCGCCGATCCAGGAACCAACGCCCTCCAAGACATGCTGGTGGCGAACGGCGATCACCGCGTCACCATCGTCCCGACACCAGGACTATCACCTTGGATCTTGGTACAGACCGCAGACGTCGACGCCCACGAGCTCCACGACATGATCGGCATGCCTGTATCGATTACCGAGCTCCGAAAACACGTTCAGGTCGAGCACGCCGACCTGCACGGCTTGGCTCACCTCATCGCCACAGTCGACGCCAGCGGCGTGGCGATCGGCCGCGCCGCGACAGAACGCGCCATCCAGCGACGCCGGCTCGACATCCTCGTCCTCGCCGCGGACCTCGATCCCGCATATACGACATCGATCGAGAAGGTGATCGCCGAAGCCCAGCAGCACATCCAAGTCATCATCAGCGATCTCACCACCGCGGAACTCGGACAAGCGACGGGATGCCGCCGCGCCGGATGCGTCGGGCTACTGCGCAACCGGCAAACCCACAGTCTTGGGTCCAGGTAAGTCGATATCGAGGCTGCGTCGTCTCATCCCTACCCGGCTTGACCTCATCGGCGCCAATGACACCTCAACAGCCAAGCTCAGAATAGCAGTCATCGAAGCGAAGCGGGAGAGATCTCAACCATGGAAGACACCCTCGTCCTCATCAAACCCGACGCGTGCCGACGCGGTCTCACCGGACTCATCCTCGCCCGACTCGAACAACGCAACCTCACGATCCAGCACATCCGCATCACGCGGGACGAGAAGACAGCAGCGGAATCGCACTACCCAAACGATCCAGCGTGGCTGCAGGGCATCGGATACACCACCATCGCCGACTACGCCAGCCGCGATCGCTCAACCATCGAAGACCTTCGCACAGACGATCCCGAAGAGATCGGCCGCATCGTCCGTGGCCGGCTTGTCGACTACCTGCTGTCCGGCCCCATGGTCGCCGTCGCCGTCCGCGGCCACCGCGCCATCGAAACCGTACGCAAACTCATCGGCCACACCATCCCCCTCAACGCCGCCCCAGGCACCATCCGCGGCGACTACAGCAACGACGCCCCCGAACAAGCCAACGCCGAGCACCGCCCCGTCCACAACCTCGTCCACGCGTCCGGCGACTCCGCCGAAGCCGTCCGTGAACTGGCCCTCTGGTTCCCGACCTCTTGAGAGACGCCTCAGACAACAATTGCGGGCCGCTGACCAATCCATCATCGGGCCGCCGCCGCTTCCCCTGCTTCGTTGGCCTGGCCAAACGGACCACCCGGTACAAGCAAGCACCGTTCCTGCCGAATTCACCAAGATAGCCCCGCACTGAGTCAGCAGGTTCACTCAGACCCGTTCTACGAACAGGCAAAGGGGAGCTGCTACCGAGGGGATCCGCTGGACTTCGGAGATTGGACCGGTGCGAGTTTGCGCAGCAATCAACGCCGCACACTCGCTGTCACCTCTGGGCAGTGGGCGGAGATGGGCGCCTGCGGGGGCGGCCGCCGCCGGCGCCGCGGCCCGCCCGGTTCTTGGCCCAGTCGAGGAGTTCTTGAGTGCGGTCGCGGTTCCAGTACGGCGAGCGGGCGATGTGGCCGTCCGGATTGGGGAACGGGTGGTTGGCGTAGCGGCCAGGTCTGCCCGCTACGACCGACCGCGACTCCGTGAGGTAACGGCTGATCGTGATGGGTTTGACGTTCAGCAGCTCCGCGACGGCTGAGCGGTCGAGTACGTCAGCCTCCGGCGGGTGGTCACTGCCCTCGACCATCGCGCTCCTCATGGGTGGATCCAGCTAGATCACCTTGCCACGCCGGCTCCCCTCGCCGCGAGTTGCTGGTCGGCGTGTCGCACTCGCTGTCAACCACAAACTTTGTTCATCAGTGTTGACTCTTTTCGTTGGCCGAGCTAAGTTGGTTCATGAGATATGAACAACGTTTCGTGAACTGAGTCGAATGCGCTGACCAGTCCGGGGTGAGCGCGACGGAAGCTCTCCCGCTGCCCGGGTCGCCAGCCGACTCGCCGTGCCGACGTCTCCGGCGAGCATTCCTCCCAGTCTCCGTGCATGTATTGGAGATCTGCTAATGACTGTGCTGGTCGTGAGTGTTCCCGAGTGGCAGATCCTGTCGTTCGAATCCCAGGCTGTTCAGTACCCTGCCTCCGGCCCTCCCGGCTTGTCCTACTACAAGGGCGAGATCTCAGAGGCCGAGTGGGTCGACTGCCTGCTCTATCGCGACAACGACGGCAGCCTGATCGGGATCCTGAACTACTACGCCAAGGACTTCCCGCCCTGGGAGCAGGCAGGCAACTACAACATCTGGGTCCGCCCCGACCACCGGCGCCAGGGCATCGGAACCAGCCTCCTACGAGAAGCACATGCCCGGTGGAGGCTCGACTTCGCCCAACAGCGGTACACACCGGCCGGTGCACGGCTGGCACAGTCCGTCCTCCTCGGCATCGCCCGTACGGCCAATGACCGGCTGTCGGATCTTGGCGGCTACGTCAACCAGCACTGGGAGGAGGTGGAGTACGCGCTCAACGCCGCCATCGACTGGTACAGCGACCTCCCGCAACCGCACAGCGGCGACTGCGGAAGCGGTGACTGTGCCGACTGCCAGAGCCTCGCCCAGGCGAATACCTGGAAGCTCCACCTCCAGGAGCTCCACAAGCTCCGCCAACCCCACGTCAGCCAACCGGCAACAAATTAAGGGAGAAGCTCATGCCGCACTACTTCGACACCGGCTTCGTGGTCCGCCGACCGGCCTGGCATCGCCTGGCTACCGTCCTGGACGACTACCCCGGCAGCTGGGAGGAGGCCCGCCGCCTGGCCGGGCTCGACTGGGAACCGATCCGAGTCCCCAGCTACGAGTTCCGTGGCGTCAACACTGGTGGCATACCCGTCTGCGAGCCTGGGGACGGCGTGACCGGCGACTATTTCGAGGACCCCGACCGAGTCCGGATCGTCCGTTCCGACACCGGCGCCACGCTCGCCGTGGCCAACGACAGCTACCAGCTGATCACCCACGCCGAGATGGGCGAAGTGGTCGAAGCGATCCTGGACCAACCAGGCGTCAAGTACGAGACCGCCGGCTCCCTCGAGGAAGGCCGCGCAGTCTGGGCGCTCGCCCTGCTCGACGAGCCCGTCCAACTCAAAGGCACCGCTGGGCAGGATCACTCCCTGACCCTGCCGTACCTGAGCATCATGAACCGGCACGACGGCGGATCCGCACTGCGGGTCCAGTCCACCACGGTGCGGATCGTGTGCGCCAACACCTGGCGCGCCTCCGAACTGGAAGGTGATCAGACCGGCACCGTGTTCTCCTTCCGCCACACCAAGCACTGGCGCCACAAGGTCGACGAAGCCCGCCAAGTCATCACCGGTGTCCGCCGCGACTTCCACGCCTACTGCCAGGCCGCCACCGAGCTGCTCGGCATCACCGTCACACCCCAGCAGACCGAGTTGTTCATCAGCGAGTTCATCCCCGCCCCACCCGAAGGACTGACCTCCAAGCGCGTCCGGGAGAACATCGAACACGCCAGATCCGCACTACGCAAGATCCTGCGGTCCGACACCACCGCGCCCGTCGCGCACACCGCGTTCGGGCTCGTCCAGGCAGCCGGCGAGTACGCCGACCACGTACGCCGCGCCCGCTCCTGGGAAACACGCCTCAACCGCTCCCTGCTCAACCCCGAACCCGTCAAAGCAAAGGCCGCCCGCATGGTCAGGAAAGTGGCCACAACGTGACGTCCGCAGATCCACGACGTCGGCACTAGGCCGGCTGCACGTCGACGGACACCTTCAGCTCCTGTGGCATCCGAGCCCGCGCCGGATCCACCAGCTGCATTAGCACCCACCTGTGCATCCGATTCCGCAAGACGTGCAGCGCTTCGCCACCGTACGGCTCAACGCCGTGCGCTTCCGGCTGCCCCGGACCTGTCCGGTGCCACAGGATGTCGAGCTCAGGCTCAAGAGTGTTGTCCTCGGCGCCGGAGAGCCGCACCCTCACTCGCATGGCCGCCGGAAGTTCGTCGATCTGGCTTGTCATGCGAAGCACTCGCGAGAGCGCCCAGGCTTGCATCTGGGCTACAAGCGCCTCTACGGCCTCCGCCGACAGCGTGGTGAAGTGCCCCTCACCTGCACTCGCCAGCGGGCTCCTGACGGCACTGAAGATCATCTGCGGCCCTTCGACGGTGAGGAAGGCACCAAGGCCGGGTTCGGTAGCGGGCACGGTGGGGCTCCTGCTGGCTGCTGAATGGATAGACGGATGAGCAGACCCTAGCGGCGATGGGATCCTGCAAATACCTTGTTCGATTGGATTCATCAACGCGGTCTGTCGGCGCGCTCTGCCTAGACCGGCGGAGACGCCGCCAGGATCCGGCAGAACTCGACGTCGGCGCTCCCACTCCCGCCCGGCCAGACCGGGCACAAGTCCCCCAATCTGGGCCCAGCCGATATGCACGAGACGAGCCGTCGTAATATGGTCGAACACCTGTACAGTTCCCAGCCCGCCTGATCAACGAGAGACGGCAGGGATGACCAAGCACCAGACCAGATATGAGGCACAACCCACACGACACGGCCACGGAGTCAAGGACAACCAGCAAGGGTGCTGGGTCGCCCTCGACCTCACGCAGGAGCATGCCTCCCGACTCGCCGCTGAACACAACGCCGCAGCTTCGACCGACCCGATGCCACCGACCTGCGTCGATATCCACCCACCAGAACGCGTCACCGCGTGGGTTCACCGCAGATGGTAGCGCGGGTATCTGACGCGCATGGAGCGCAGCGACGACAGCCTGTGGGGGTTCGTGCAGCCCAACCTGCGGTTGAAGAATGGCCGCTGGATCCCCGCCGACCACATCCGCCGGGAGACCTAGCGGCGAATCCAGCCACAGCCGACGTCAGTCGATGTTCGCAGCTGTGGGTGTGCGCTGATCACGCGGCCAGCCTGCCGCTACCCGTGGGCCAGCGTGTGGAGGCGAACAGCGCTGTTGCCTGGGCCTTGTCGGCCGCGCGGGTGAACAGTGTGTCGACGAGGTTGCGGAAGCTCCCGGTGGCTTCGCGCCAAGCGTCGCCTGTGAGGCGTTGCCTTCCGGGGTTGGTGCGATGGTGGGTGCCGACTGGCTCAGGCGGCGGCAGGGATGCGCCGGAGCCGGCGGTGCGGAAGGCTGCGTGGGCGAGGCCGAGGCTGAGTTTGATCTGTGCCTGGATGGTGCCGGGGTCGATGGAGCCGTCCCACATGCGGAACTCGACGTGGTCGCTGAGGCGTCCCCAGACCGCTTGCAGGTTGACGCCGATTGCGTGGCCGCCGTTGTCGCCGCGGGCGTGTTCGATGGTGCGGTATCCGTTGCCTGAGTTGCGGTTGGGGACGCACCAGGCCAGGCCGCGGTGGCTGCGCCGCTGCGGGTTGGCCGCGAGCCGGTAGATGGTGTCCTGGTAGCCGGAGACCAGGCCGAGCAGCCGGTTGTGGTTGTCGACGGTGTGGTCGTAGTCATGCAGGGACACATGGACGTGACCGCCGGTGTGGGTGCTGGCGCGGCCGCCGTGGCGGCGGATGATCTCGCATGCAGCGGCGAGGTTGCGCCAGGTCTGAGGTTCGTCGTACAGGATCGGAGAGACGAGCTCCCCGGCGACCGTCGCGTCGGACTCCAGGGACCAAGCGGTGGGGTCGTCGCTGTAGCCACGGCCAGCGGCGGCGTGGTAGCGGCCCTGCGAGCGTTGTCTGGTTAGGCCTGCAGCGCGCAGGTCGCGGGTGATCGCCGCCATCGCTGCTGCGCGGTTGGCAACGGTGGGTTCGAAATCGAACTCCAGCTCGACGCCGAAGCCCCGGCCGCCGTCGCGTGCGCCGAGTCGGCCAGTGGCGTCATCGGTCATGTACGGGACCGGGTCGTCGCCTCGGGCCTGCCGGGCCATGGCCTCGTGATAGTCGGCTCGGAAGGCGTCGAAATCCTCGGTGTACGACACTTCTGGCGGCTGGGGCCAAGTGGCTTCCGCCTGGTTTTGAGCGCGTTGAGAAGCCTGGTGTTCGTCGGCAAGGTCGGCGTCTACGCCTCGGGTTGTCCGACGCAGGTTCGCGGTATCGGCGTGGTGGGCCCGCAGCTGCTCGAGGACCGCGTCGGCGACCCGTTCTGAGTCCAAGCAGACGTTCTCTTCGTGACCGCAGGCGCATTGCACTCGGTCGGCATTGACGTCCCAGCGGCTGGAGTCGGGAGTGCCCGAACCACGATCGATCACCGACACTGTGCCGTGGAATGCGTAGGAGCGACCCTCGCCGATCGGTGGAAGCACCCCGCTTACGGTGAATGTGTCCTGACCATGCTGTCCCAGGACGTTCAGGACTTCTCCCGGCGGTGGCATACGCAGTTCGCCGTAGTCGCCATCGATGGGTACGACGACTGCGGGCCGAGCCTCGTCAGCGGGCTCCGGAACGGGTTGGTAGTGCCAGGCGCCGGGCCTCACGACGGACGGCTGATGCCGGCTGCGGGATCCTGTGCCCATCAGGCCCCCTCAACCTGCTGTACCTCTGACTCCCGCACGGCCAGATCCATTACGCCCGCCACGTGCAGTGATGTGAGCAGTGCCAAGTCGCTGGTCGGGTCCAACCACACCAGCTCGCCGGCGCCGTCGGCTTCGGGCCGTGGGCGCGGCCCGATCGGTACGTAGAACGCGGTCACCAACGCCAGGGGCACTGGCGCCGACCACACGGCAGGGGAGGGAGGAGCGTCCCTGCCACCCAGCACGACAGCCCGCTGCTCCGCCGTGCAGGCGTCGAGGAGCTCTGGTGTGGCAAGCGCTGCCTGCAACCGGACCTGGACGTCAACGCAGTAACGAAGTCGCGCCCGCGAGCGCCCATGTCCATCGAGCTCGTCGTAGCCCGGGATCAGTACGGCAACCAGCTCGAGGTGCGTATCGGCGTAGCACCGCCGTCGGCCGCCTGCATGGATCATCTCGAACCTGTACGGCGTCCCGTCCGGTTTCACCGGAGCGGCGGGCGGCTCCCGTGATCCGGTGGAGTTCTTGAGATCGACAGTCATCCCATTACCTCGCCTCATCCCAGCTCGGGTAGCAGTCCGGCCATGTACCTGACGGTGGCCGCGAAGGCATCCGATGACTGGGCATATTTGTCAATGCGTCCTTGCTTGGTCATCACGGCGCCATGCAGGGCGTACTGATACGGGTTCTGCGACACTACGATCAACCGCCGCCCGAACAGCCGGACGGCGAGCGCGATCCTGTCCGCCCGCGAGAGCCCGGTCAGGATGACACGGACGTTTGGTGGAAGATGCTCAGCCAGCCAGTACAACCCCGGCTCAGTCCATGACTCCCAGTCGCCGCCCTGGCGGACGGTTTGCAGGTTGATCGCGATCGCCGACGGCGCGGTGTCGCTGATCCAGGTCGCCCACCGGCGCAGATCTTCCAGCCGATACCAGTACACATTCGGAACGGCGCATGCGCCCGCGTCGCAGAGTTCCTTGGCGATCAGGAGGGAGCGGCGCATGTTCAGCAGGTGCTCGGTGCGTGGCCAGTTGCCGTAGATCGAATAGTTGGGCGCGAGCACCAGATCCCAGCCCTGCGACGCGATCTGCTCGATCAACCGTCCCGTGTGGCGACGTGACCAGAACGCCTCTACCAGCGGGTCCTCGCCGTATCCGACCAGGAGCGCCAGCTGCCCTGGGGGCAGGCCGAGCGCCGCGTGCGCGGCGCGGCCGCGCAGCCTGGGATAGATCTCGTAGGTCGCCGGTGAGAACACACGGCGCAGCCCGACTCCGTACGCCGGCCAGCCCAGATCGGCGTCCAGCCGCCTGATGTTCGATCCGTCCACCTGCGGGACGAAGACCGGCAGCCCAGCTGGCAAGACAGTGTCGAGGGCGATGTCGTCAAAGCTGAGCGTCCCGCCAACCTCGGCCATCCACGCCGCGATGTCGGTACGGGAGCCGCACCGAATCGGACACTGCCCACACGCACCCTGCGGGGAACCCACCTCCGCTCGAGCGCAAGCGCAATACGAGCACGACGCATTCGTGCCCGAACATAGCGGTTCCACCGTGGCCGGTCCACCAGAGCCGTCCGGACCGGACCAGAACGCACAGCTTCGGCAGTCGCAACCGCGGCCCGGCATCGGCGGCCATCCGCCTTCTCCGCTTGAGCGTAGCGTCGGTTTCGGGAGGTCCGTACGCATCACGACATCCCCGGACGCTGGTCGCCTGCGAGAAGTTCGGAGAGCTCATCGATGAGCAGCCGCAACGACCCGGCCGCGTAGCGCGGCATCGTTCCACCGTCGCGCAAGCCCGCGGCCAAGCAGCGGCAGGAGTCCAGGACAGCCGTCACGACGTCGACGGAGACGACCCTGGAGTCGTTCTCAATCTGGTCAGATCTGCGGAGCTTCTCGGCACGGGCTTCGTTTGCTCCGGCATGGATCTTCTCTGCCATCTGCACAGCCTGTTCGGCCCCCAGGCTCGAATTCTCCGCACCGGCCTTGACGGCCGCCGACAGAAGGTCCGTCCGTTGGCGCTGCTTCACCGCCGTCCAGATCTCCTCGGCGGCCGCCCGACGGCCCTGAAGCAGCCCGGCGAAGGTGATCCTGGTGTGCAGGCTGACCTTCGCCTCATCCATCTCCTCCGAGATCTCACGTGGCAGAGCAGCAAACGCCTGGGCAAGTTGGCGCGCCTTCCGAGGCGACAGCTGCAAGCCGAGCCTGCGTAGGACCTCGCTCCACGGAGCGGCGCATTCGGCGTCGTGGCCGCGGAACCGCTCAATCGCACGCCACTGCTCGACCGGATCCTCCAACGTCATCACTTCGTCAAGAGGAGTCCTCCCTGCGGCGAGCAACCGCGCTGTCGCGATCGCGCACCGCTCGAGCAACAGCGCTGCGGCAAGCTCACCGGGCCGCAGGTCTTCGCGAGCGACGTTCTCGACCAGTTGCCAGCACCGCCGGTCCGCATCTGTCAACGGGCCAGGACACACCACGGCAGGCAATGCGGCGAACTGGGGATTGTCGGCATCGTGGATGGCACCCCAGCGCATCGCGCGCAACCGTCTGTCTCCAGAGACCAGCCGCAGGCGCCGCCGTTCGTCACCACCGCCGTCGACGAACTCCTCGACCAGCACCGGTTGAAGCAGTCCCACCGTTCCGATCGACGAGATCAGATCCGCCAAGTCCTCCGGCGCGCTCGACTGGCCCGGCGTCCGGCCCTGCGGCTCGGTGAACACCGCACCCGGTCCGCGCAACGGAAGCATCTCCAGCCGCCGGCGTCGCAGGTTCTCCGACGCCGCCAACCGAGCGTACATCCTGGTCGTAGTCGATCGGGCGCTGTCGCCAGCTGATACCTCGTTCATCCCCAGATACCTCACCTCTCGGTGACTGAACGCATTCGCACGCATCGGACCTTGTGAAGCCGGGGCGCTGCCTACCCTGCTACCGTCCCAGCACCCTGGCGGCAACTTCACCTCCAAGTAAGCGCAGGTCGTCTCTTCTGTGTGACGGCAAGACGTTGTGGATGCGCAACGGCGGTGCCCCTGCACCACGGGAAGCGTGGGACCCTGGTCCGGTTGGGCGTCTGCCGATCTGAATGGAGCCTGCTCTGTGGTATCGGGGTTTCTGGGTCACGAGCGGTACTTCGGCGAGCTGGAAGCCGAGACGGCGGCGCTGGCGGCTGCTGTCGAGGGTGCCGATCTGGCTGTGCCGGTGCCGATGTGTCCAGCGTGGAGTCTGTTCGATCTGATCCAGCATGTCGGTCGGGGTCAGCGCTGGGCGGCGCTGATCGTGTAGCGGCGGGCCGAGCGGCTGGTGCCGATGGATGAGATGGAGGTCGAGACGCAGGCGCCTTCCAACCCGGGCGAACTGTCGGACTGGCTGCAGGCCGGCGCACGGCGGTTGGCCGATGCCGTACCTGCGGCAGGACCGGACCGCGCGGGGTGTGGACCTGGTCGCCGCAGGAGCAGACCACGGGGTTCTGGTTGCGAAAGCTCACCCACGACACGCTGATCCACCGACTGGACGCGGAACTGACCGTTGGCCGAGACCATTTGGTCGCCGCGGATCTGGCCGCCGATGGAGTCTCGAGGACAACCTGGACACGGTGCTGGTCGCGGGCGAGGCGCTGAGCGTGCTCAACGACGCGATACCGCCGCCTCCACCGCTGCGATACCCCGAGGAAGGGGTGACGGCCGACGATGGGCTTCCGTCCGCATTGGAGGCGCTGGCACAGGCCGGCGCGACAGCTGCTCAGGACGTGCCCACTGATCGGGCCTTCAAGCGAGATGAGCGGGCGACACGTGGCGTCAACAGACATCGGCTTCTCACGGAGTAGTCAGTCGTTCTCCGCGTTGGCGGACAAGAAAGCTCCGCCACCGGCGGACGTCAGAATTCCCGGCGCGGATCGTTCGGTCGGCTGGACCTCACACGCCTCTACCAGTCGGCGTCAGCTGCCGTGACGACGACCCAGCGCGGAATCCTGCTCTATACCGCGGTGCGCATGCTCGCTGGCGGCGAAGCGGCACCAAGCGGCTGTACTACGGATGGTGCCTGCAGTACAGCATCGACCCGAACGTCGCGCCCGGTGTACCGGGTCGTCTCTAGCGTCCACGCCTTGGCTGCCGTCGCGCTGCCAGGAGCAGAAGGCGGTCACAGATGGAGACGGTGTTGCTCGACCCGCCCGCCGGAATGGAGCTAATGTCCGGGCCGTCGTGGCCGAGCGCCAAGGGGTCGGCGATGTTTGCCGAAGCCGGGCGCGTGTTGACTCGGTCGTAGCCGAGCAGCCAGGCCACACTGCTGGATACTGGTGGGATGCAGCCAGCCAACCCGCCGGATCCGGACTTCCAACTGCTGTTCAACGCACATGCGCGATGGGCCGACATGCCGCCGGTCAAGCTCGAGAACGAGCGGGCCGACCTGCACGCGATCGTCACCTTTCTGCAGTTGGCATCGCGACACCCCAGCCTGTCGGAAGGACAGCACATCGAGTTGATTCAAATCGGGCGCCGACTCCAAGCGATCGTTTGCGATACTCCGGAGATGCTGGCGTTCACCGATATGGGCTGGAACCCGCAGCACGACCAGCAGCCTCCGCCGGAGCCCGACGGCGGTTGATGTCGCTCCTACTCGATGGGCTGCCCCACCGGATCAATCTCAAGGTCGCTTGCCTCGGTAAGCAATCTGAGGCACGCATAGGGAATGTCGCAGACAACAAACCCGGCACGTATCTCCCACCCGCTCCTCAGGACCGCCTTCACCGGGGCTGAGGCGAGCACGGCGCGCGGGTCATTGACGGACTCATATGTTGAAGCCAACGCGACGATAATGCTGTGGCCGGCGTCCTTGAAGTAGGCGTACCACGGTGCAAGGTCGGCTGGCAGCTTGCCAGGGTAGCTGTGGCCATACTCGATGTGGGCGCCGAAGACCAACTGTATGACGTCGTGCGGATCCGGTATCTCAGTCATCACTTTCCCTATGGTGGAGCGTCAGGTCCGTGGATTGTCGGAGTCTAGTCACCAAGGTATCGGCTCGCAGGCAATCGCCACCGCGCCTGGTCGGCAGTTAGGTCGAGGATGATCTCGGTGACCTCAATGCCGAATCCGCGTCGGTGGCAGGGCGCCGAGTCGCCAACGCTGGGACCGTTCCAAGTCCTTCCGTAGCGCACACCTGATGTCGCGACGCACGGGACCTTCACGATGTCGTGCAGCTCAGGTAGGCGTCGCCTCAACCGCATGGTTCAGTTCCCCTCGCTGGTCGGGTGTTGTCGAGGTTAGTTCGGTCGTATGACTGTTTGGTCGGCGGGCTGCCCCACCTTTCGGAGGTTTCCACTCGAAGCCGAGCGCGTCGAGGGCGGCGCCTCGTTCTTTGGTGAGGTTGCCTTGGCTTCTTAGGTGGCGAAGTCGCCTTACCCATTCGCCGAGCCTGATTCCGCCAGCGGTCACGTGGTCTTGTGGGACGAGCACGTTGTCCCACTCGACGAGGTAGGCGACGAGTGCGCCGTAGCGTCGCCGCCATTGGGTCTCGCGTGGGTCCCAGTCCATTCCGGCTTCGTCGAGCGTGGCGATCTGGTCGGCGGTGAGTTTGCCCTGGGTTCGGCGGCTGCGGAGCCGGTTCAGCCAGCCGGCTAGCTCGAACCCGTCCACCAGCTCGCCCTTTGGAACAGGCCGACGAGCGCACCTGGCTGGCGCGCAGGCGGCAGGCCATACCGTGGACCTGCTCCTGAACCGTCGACTGCCGCTGGCGTCTTCAGCGCCGGAGGTTGCGGGAGACCGTGCACTGTTCGAGCACTGGCTTGTCCACAGCGCATTCTGACCGAATCCGCGTTAGTAGCCCGATCTGGAGCTACGCGACGACGAGCTGACCCAAATGCCTGCAGTCGGGACGGTGCGACCTGAGTGGGGAGGGTGAAGGTCGCACCGCCTGAGAAGAGGCCGGACGGCTCGGCTCCGGGGGCGGGAGCCTGACCTCAGTCGCCTCGCCCTTTCTGAAATACCCCCATGGACGGGCGGTATCAATGATCTACGTCATGCTCGCGCAAGGCTCGTGCCCATGTCGGTACCTGCGGAGTCATCCAGCAGCGGGGTCACGGTCACGGAGAAAGCGCCGCCGCGGTGTAGGCGCTCCAACGTAACCGCGCCCACGGTGAAGACGCCGCACAGCGCAGTCAAGCGATGGTTGGCATGGCAGTATGCGCACAGGTCGTTGATCCGGGTTTCGAGCTGTTCTTGTGACTTGCCGGAGAGGACGATCAGAAGCTTGGGGAAGCGGGGATAGATCTCCTGCCAGGCTGGGCAGCTAGCCGCACCGGCGTTGCGGGTCGCTGGTGTGTAGGTGTAGTACCGCGCGTACTGGTCGATCTTGGCGGCGAGTCTGGCGACGGTCATGGTGGCGCGGTCGAGCTCGATGAAGTAACGCAGGTGGGTGCGGTGCCCGTCCGGGTCGTTGACGACGTAGTGCAGGAGTGCGTCTGCGATCAGATGGTCATCAGTGAACCTGCGGTTCGCGCCGTCGCGGATGCGATGGGCGACCTCGAGGGTCCAGTCCAACGGCTCGCACTCGTCGCCTCTGGCTCGGGCGGTTTCGACGAAGAGCACGCCGACCTCGTTGACGGCGAGGAGATGGGTTTGTGCCGGTCCGGCGGCCTTGTGCGCGGTCATGCGGTACGGCCTGCAGGGCACCTCGCCGGCGGCCTCGACGAGCTCGGCACCTGCGCCGGTGGCGTACCAGGCGAGCTCTGGTCGGGTCCGTCGGTGGCGCACGCCTACGGTCTCGATGAATCCCGCATCGGCCAGGCCGCCAAGGCGGCTGCGGATGTAGCGCGAGGTCTTGGCGTCGGGGACATATAGCCGTGCCAGCTGGCTAGTGGTGGCCAGCCTGCACTGATACAGGAACGTGAGGAGCGCCGAGTCGAGCTTCGACAGCGACGAGCGCATCGGAAGCCCTACCCGAGCCTTGTCGACGGGCCGAGGTCTGTTCCCTGGCCGGTGCCGCGCCGGGATCGTTCGCCCGTCGATGAGCTGGTCATGGATCGCAGGGCGGGTGCTGGCCCAAGCTGCGCTTTGATCCGGTTGTCGAGCTGGTCGAGTTCCTCGGTCACATCCTGGATGCGTCGGCGGCGCAGGTTGGTGTCGATCGCGGCGTCGAGCACAGGGATTCGTTCTGGGTGATGGTCTTCGCCGAACAGGTCGATCCCGAGTTGCGGCCCTCGGATCAGGAACGGCTCGGTGGTCCGTCCGTTCATCGTGACCGAGACGATGTGGTGGTACTTCTCCAGCTGGACGACGGTGTTCGGGTCGATGATGTTGCCCCACTGGCGCGTGACGGTCTTCGCGGCGTCGATCTCGGCGGTGGACGTGGCCAGGATCGATTGGTTCTGGAGGAGAGAAGTCCGGGTGGTCGCCGACAGGCGGGAAGCCATCTGGGTCATGAAGTGCCCACGTACGCCGAACTTCCTGAGCTGCTCGACGATCGCGGCGATCGTACCGCGTGCGGCGCCGTCCACGACGGTGAGTTCGTCGACGAACGCATGGAAGGGGCGGCGTTGCTCAGCCGGAAGGTCCCTGCGTGACAGCGCGGCGTTGAATAGGTCGAAGATGAGCAAGCAGGTGACAATTCGATCGGTTGTTCCTGTTCCTTGCGGGCAGACCATTACGACGCGGCCGGTGTCGAGCGCCCGGCGGGCGTCGTAGGTCGATTGGGGTTGCCCGAGGAAGGCTCGCAGCGCAGGCGAGGCAGCAAGACGCTCGATCACGTTGGTGACCACGGGGATGGCATCGGCACTGTAGGAGCGGAAGCTGGTCGCCCAGTACGCCTTGAGCCCGCCGCTCAGGTGCGGCATGATCGCCATCCGCCAGTCCTCGTCTTGTAGCAAGGTACGGATCTGGAACAGCGTCGGTTGCAGGTCCGCGGGCAGCTTCAGCCCGAGCTCGCACAGGGATTCGCAGGCCTTGGTCAGGATCGTCTGGGCTCGGTTGGCGCCGTCGCCCCACGCCAGCGCTGAGGCGATCCCAGTGACGACGGCGGAGGTCTGGTCGTAGATGTGCTCGCGGCGTTTCCCGTGCATGGACAGCGGGTTCCAGCCGCACTGGCGCGCCTCATCGTTCCGCAGCGTCAGGTCGATCTCCCATACCCGCTGGTATAGCCCGTCCCTGCACAGGTACGGCTTCGCGCGCTCCCACCCGTCCCGGTGCGGGTCAAGGAACCACACGCCGTGCCCCGACCGGGCCAGCGCGACGGCCTGCACCAATGCCAGCTCGGTCTTGCCGCAGCCAGCCTTCCCAGTACGAAGCGAGAACAAAGTCTCATCCAGAGGCGCCCCGACGAGAGCTTGGCCACCGTCGGCGCGACGCACGAAGCCCAGTGGCAGTAGATCAGGTTGTCCCCTGTAGACGGTGAGTTCTCTGGGGGCGGGCGGGATTAGCCCGCCGGAACGCGCGACGTTGCGCGCTGCGCAATGCCGCGTGGCTGGCTTGAGCAGCCCGCCGACCTCGCTTGGCGTCACCAGGGACTGCTTGCGCGGGGAGAATTCTCCGGTACGGAAGCGCCGGTCGAAGCCGCGGCGTCGCGGCCAGGAATCCGCGCCAATGTGGAGGAGCCGCAGGTTCGGGCCGGCGACTCGCCACCAGTTCTGGCCGGAACGCCACTGGTCCATCGCGGCGAGCATCTGATGCAGATGTGCCTCGGCGCGGCCCGGGATCTCCGACTCTGCCCGGATCAGAACCTGCGCGACAAAAACGGGCTCCGCTCCGGAAAGCTTGTCGACCGTGACGTCGAGGCGGCCGCGCTTGAGGGGGACGTCTCTCCCCTCGGTACGCCGTGGTCGACTCGCCCGGCTGCCTACGGGCGTGGTGCCCAGCACCAGGCGGGCCAACTGTCCTATGGAGTAACCACCGGTCAGGCTGGCGGCGGCATGATGCCAGAGACCATCACCGCCCGATCGAACGTGTTGCATCCCTCGGTGGCGGAGATGCTGCACCTTTGCCGCGGTGAGCGGAAGCAGGTCGAGGCAGACGTCGACTCGCTCACCCAGATCTTGGCGTACATCGCAGACCGCGGCCGCCAAAGCCTGCAGCGGGTCGGGACGCAACGGCACAGCTCGAAGCGGCTGGTCGGAGTCCTTGGCAAGCACGAGCTCGGCGCGAGCGACATGAACGCGCCGGTCGGCGGGCGTCGAGGAGGGAGAGTTTTCCTTCGCTGGGCATTGGCGGATCTCGACGTGCGGGTAGCTCTGGTGACGCAGCACGGAGGTGGAGGTCAGGTGTCCCTCGAGGACGTACGTCTGCTGGCCGTCCGGCCTGGTGGTCAGCCGCACGCGGACCGCAGTCGCCGCAGCCGGGGCGCCGCTCCAGACCGACGGCCGGGTGCGGGCGACCTGGTTGGCGAAGCGGAGGACATCTTCACTGCTGGGGTCGAAGGAGGTCGTCGGGAGAAGTTCATAGCTGACTCGCTCGGAAAGTCTTCTGTTGATCAGGACTCGTCGAACGTTAAGAACCGCGATCAGGAGCGCGACCACTCCCATGGTGATTGTCGGTATCGCGCTTACCCATTGCCCGGGGTGCATATCGAGCGCCTGCGGCGCGCTGACGTTTTCGAGGCCTGCCGTCCAGCCCGAGCAGCTTCTCATCATCGACCTCCATATGGATGGGGCTGGACAGCAGGCAGTAGAAAGAGTCGATTCCTTATGAGCCTTGCCGGATGGTCTCTGACCAGCGCGTATATGTACAACGGGAGAAGGAGATTCGGTACCTGTTTTGGTACTCGTTGTGGTATCCGTTTCGGTATCTGTTGTGGTACTCCATTCAGTCAGCCGGTCAGCCAGTAGCGCTTGCCGCATTGCCTACATTCTGCGTAGCCAACTCCTCCGCTCTTGGTGAGTGCGCCGCCGATCGTCAGCGCGCACGCGCAGTCCGGGCAGACGGGCTTAGTTCCAGTTGAATCCGTGGGGAAGTCGCCAATTCTTGTGTACGGCATGGTCACCTTCCGAGTTGTTGGCGTACGGTGCGCGATCGGCGATCTCACGTAGGTCTCGCAGTGCAGCATCAACAGATGCTTGGAGGTCCGCAGTCGTGGATTGGGCTCTCTTGATGGCGCTCTGGGCACGCTTGCCGGTAAGCGACTCGTGCGCTTGCCAGGCCGCCAGACTGAGTTGGTGTAGCCGATCCTGAATGTCCGTCAGGGCACGCCTGGCCTCGCAGATCGAGTTGACGCGATCCGCCAGGAGGACACCCTCCCAGAGCAGACGATGGGCCAGCGTCGACGTCTTGTAGGACAGGTCCGCGGAGTCCAACAGCGACAGGTAGGTGTCCAGTTCATTGGCGGGCGCTATCAGGCCGTCGAGGACATCCTTGGTGCCGCAACAACGGAGCATGACCCCGCCTGCCGGATGGGTCAGCCTGGACGAATGCCTGCGCCAGCGCCACCACCGCAGCCGTGTTGTTGGCTCGGACGTCAGCGGCTGACCCCGGGACGGGTCGTAAACAACGACCTGTTCGACCACGGTGGCGCCGGCCGATCCTTCGGCAAGAGCAAGTGCGTCGTAGTACGTCGCGGCTCTCCAGCGTAGCTGGCCCCACCAGGTGTGCTCGACCCAGCTCAGACCGGGTCGGCCTTCTGTCAAGTCGTCCGCGGTCAGTGCATTGCGCCATTGTTCACGCCACTGGTCGGGCGACAGTGCGCACCATCGAGGTGGATTAGCGGCCTTATAGACGAAGTGCTTCATAGCACTACCTCGCCTAGCCACTTCCCGTGGTCGGGGCAGTCGCAGTCGCGTGCGTGCCGGCCCTTCGGGCCCTCGCATGTGCTGAGGATTCGGTCCTGGTAGCGGCTCCTGCTCCACCACGTCCCGCAGACGTGGCACTCGAGGTACTGACCGCAGCTGACGACGGTGTGCTTCATTGCTGTGACTCCTCTTACTGGAGCCAGAGTGTGGGCCAGCCGGGTACGGGGTCGCGTTGCCCGCTTCGCCAGCGGCGTTCGATGTACGCGCGGAGCATCTCGGCCATCAGCAGCTCGTCGGGGTCCAGCTTGTAGTCGCCGAACAGCTCTCGCCACAGGTGATCTGGCTCGACGGTGATCGCGCCGCTCGAAGCGAGCGCGTATGAGGACGACCACTGGCCCTCGTGGTACAGGGAGGCGATTACGCGGGCACCGGCGTCTGAGATCTCCTGTCCCTGACGCAGCCTGTCTCGGCAGTGTTGGACGGCCTTCTGGAAGTCACGCATGTCAACTCCAGTGGAACGCTGAACAGTTTCGCCTGGAGTAAGCGCGTTCGAGATCTGGCGTGTGACGCCTACCAGCGTGCGGCGCCGGCGTATTCGCCGAGGTCGACGGGATCGAGGCCGACGTTCTTCCCAGGGCGCGGCGCGTTGATCATCTGGCCGTTGCCGGCGTAGATGCCGACGTGATGGGTGTACTCCGGGTTGGTTGGCGTAGTCGAGAACCATACGATGTCGCCGGGTCGGAGTGCTGCCATGCCCTGGCTACGGGAGATCCGCTGAGCGCCGAGGCGCTCGGCGTTGCGGAACTGCCACGTGGCCGAATGCTGAACACCACGCACGCCGACCTGGCCGAGCGCGTAGATGGTGAGGCCGGAGCAGTCGAAGCCCTTGATCGTGGATCCGTCTTGACCGCCTGGACTGCAACAGCCGCCGTAGCTGGGTCCGCTGGCATCTCCACCACCCCACGAGTACGGCGTACCCCGCCATCGCATGGCCGCGGCCAGGATCTGCGAGCCGTTGCCGGAGCTCGTCGGCAAGCTCGCCTTGCCGATGTAAGCGTCGTAGTGGTCAACCCAGCGCAGGACGTTCGTCACGTATGAACGCATCTGGTTGTAGCCGTACAGCGCGTCGGCAAGCTGCCTCCGATCGCTGAAGTCGCGTGGCCTCGTCCCGCACAGGTGGACGACTGCCGCGTACGTGGCGTCGTAGGCGTTGTTCGGATCTGCTGTCCCATCGCCGTTCCCGTCCCGCCCGAGATGCTTCCACGTCGAGGGAATGAACTGCAGGGGCCCAACCGCACGATCGTAGGCGGTATCGAAGTCCCACCGGCCGTCGTCGGTATCGCGGATCTCCACGGTGTTGTTGGTGCCGTCCAGCCTTGGACCCAAAATTGCCGGAACGATGTTGCCGTTGAGGTGGACAAGGCTTCGTCCGGCTTGATCGGACTCGACCTTGCCGATGCCCGCGAGTATCGACCACCGCATGCCCCTGCACCGTGGTGCGAGATCGGGGGTGGCTCGTGCCGCCCGGAGATAGGCGTCCAACAGGATTGCCGGGATGCCGGGCACGTCGTCCGGGAGGGAGGTGGCCACCTGGCCGTCCTCGTCGGCGCCGGCCGCAACGACGAGGAATCCAGCCATCAGTAGTGGCGCACCCACGACGGCGACGACCAGCCGGCGCAGCTTTTTGCTCATTTGCGGCCCGGTCGCCGCTTTGGAGTGGCTTGAGCGGCCTTGCGGGTCCGGAGTCGGCGGCGCTGGCGCTCGGCCGTTCTCCGGGATCGCGCGACAGACGCCTTGCGCCGTTGCGCGACGTTGGCCGCCGTGGCCGCCGTACATGTCTGCCGCGGTTTCTTGGCCGCCTTGGTCTCGGCCTTGGCCGCCCTGCGGGATCTGGACTTCTTCAAGCTGCGGGAAGGCCGTTTGGCAGGCTCACGCGAGCTGCGCCGACGCTTAGGCCGTTCCGCTTCTGTGGTGGTCCGGTCCGGCCTGCGGTTCACTGGCATTCTCCTCTGCGGCGCGCGGCGACGCCGTCGCGTGGGCTGCTCGGTCACTGGCTCCTCCGGTGGCGACTGAGAACTCGTCCCGGGTTGCGAAAGGCGGACCTTGGACAGCAGCCAGCTCTGTAGGTGGCGGCCGGCGGCTCGGCTTGGCCTGCGCAGCGGCCGTACGCCCGTACGGACGGCGTTTGCTACACGGGCGAGCTCAGCGCGGCCCTGCCGGTAGGTGGGGATGACGCTGGGAGGAGTAGCGGCCGCGGGTGCGCCGCCGAATCGCGTGGAGATACGTGCAGCGACGGAGCGGCTGCCCGCGAGGAGCTTCTTGTACCAGGCGAACCCGCAGAAGATCGCAACATCTAGCAGCAAGAATCGGACGAACAGCCATTGGTTCCCTGCGGCCGTTAGCAGAGCACGGACGACCACGACGTACAGCATGAGGGACACGATCGTGGCGATCACTCCGGCCAGAGCGGCGGCCAGGCCACCGATCGCCTTCCACAGCTGGCGCCGTCCCGGCCCGGGTACGAGCCCGATCACCAGGGCGAACAGCAGCCGTATGGTCTCGAGCACCAGCCACAGCTGACTTGCCAGCAGGGTAAGGCTGATCAGGATCGCGAGGACGCCGACGAACAGAGCCGCGATCACCGACAGCAGGGCGGCGCCGAGCCGGTCCCAGGTTGCCTCCCGGTTAAAGTCGGCCAGCTCCGGGTCGCAGGCAGTCATGCGGGTCCTGGGTTCAGGGCTGCTTCCCCACGGGCCGTCGGCGAGCAGGTCGTTGTAGACCCGCAGGCATCGATGCGGCCGCTGCGGGTCGGCGTCGAACAGCTCGCCGTAGTTGATCAGCTGGTGGGGCTTGCGGACGAAGGTGTCGACGAACATGGCCCGTACCTCGCTGGTGACCTTCGCCGAACCGCCGGTCGAGGAACGACCATCGGTGATGACCAGCGAGCCCACTTCCAGCGACAGGTCACGCGTCTTGCCCAGCAGCCCGGTCGGGCCGAACACTGTCGATGCGGGGGACGAGATGTAGGTGGCGGCGAACGCGGCGATCACCAGCGTAACGGCGAACTCGGTCAGGCCCTTGGAGCGCCGACCGCGCAGCACCCACATGCCACACACGACGGCCGCCAGCGTGAGCGCGAACGCGCCGAGGCCAGTGCCGATGATCAGGTGGGACTCCAGAACCTGGCTCAGCTTGATCACCGGGCCGAGCAGGTAGTTGGTGATCTTGAAGTCCAGCACCCATTCGACCAGCCAGGAGGCGAGACCGACCACCCATCGGTTGATGGCGAACGCGGCGTTGGTGAAGAAGATCAGGACCTTACGGCCGAAGTCCAGCGCGCCGCCGTTGTCGGCCGTGATGTCGTAGTGGTCGATGGTGATCCCGTTGGCATCGGCCGGGTTCAGCGGACCGAGCACGCCACCGTCAGCCGCGACGCTTCCAGGTGTGGCTGCACTCGCGGGGGAGGATGTGGCCGCGGCCATGACCGCGAACAGCACGCCGGTAGTGCCCGCGATCAGCACAACGCAGCGCAGGAACGTCCACCATCCCGTTCTTCTCATCCGGATGCTCCGCTGGCGGGGTTTGTACGGATCGCCTCGGCGAGGCCGGTCAGGTCGGGGATGAGTACCTTCATCAGCGAGATCCGGCCCCGGCAGTCCCGGTACAGGCACTCACCGGCTCGTTCCTCCTGCTGGTCCGGCGGGACATCCACGGGGGACAGGTCGCGGGTGACGAGGTGCACCAGGTCCTCGTCGGCCTCAAGACCGAGCCAGGCAAGCCCGCGTTCGGCCAGGTACCTGTCGCGGTGCCGGAACAGGAACCGCTGCCCCAGCAGGCCGCTGATCACTTCGTTGCCCAGATCTGCCGGGTCGTGGCCGCCGAGGTAGACGGCGGCGTCGTGTTTGCGTCCGTCGCGAACGAGCTCGAGGGCGAGGCGTTCTCCCTCGCTGCTGGAGGTGAGCCAGTAGCACTCGTCGAGGAACACCCCCGCGAAGCTGTCTGCGGCGAATGCCTTGTCGCGGCAGATGGCGGCCAGCAGGTACATCACGGCTCGGCCGAGCCGTTTCTCCGGTGGCAGCTGGCGCAGCTGGTACTCGTTGGCCAGCTCGTCACGGTCGGGCAGCGCGATGCCGTGCGTGGAGAACACCAGGACCGACGTATCCACGTCGTCGATCTCCAGCGCCGGCAGCCGCTCGTCGAACACGGTGGCGGCCAGGTCCAGACGCTGCGCGGCCGCCAGTCGGCGGCCAACATCCGCCGATCGTGGGTCGCCGGCGGTGGCGAGCGTGTCACGTAGGCTCTGCATCGATGGCGAAGCCCCGGCCAGCACGGAGCTGATCGCCTCGGACAGCAGTGCGCCCTCGCTGGACAAGGGCTCGACACCGAGCAATAGACCAAGAAAGCCCTCGGTGTAGCGCTGCGCGGACTCGGGTTCGAAGCAGCGCAACGGATCCAGGCTGAACGCGGCGTCGGCGGCCACTCGAAGCGTTCTGCTCTTGCCGGGGACCGCATCCACGAAGCGTGCCCACTCCTGGCTCGGCGTCCGGTCGATCACCAAAGCGAGTCCACCGCGACGAACGATCAGGTCGAGCAGCACCTTCATCGTGACGGACTTGCCGCCGCCCAGCTCACCGATGAACCCGGCGGAGGCCGAGGTATGCAGTTGGCGCGGGCCGTAGCTGGGATCATGCAGGACGGGAGCGGTACCGGACGAGTCGATCCGGATGCCGAGCAGGCCGCCGTGCGGATCACCGAGCTCGGTGGCGGCGAACGGGATCGCCATCGCGAAGTCCTTGGCGAACAGGTATTGCGTGTAGTCGCGCAGTACGCGCGGGCATGGGTTGCCGGGCAGCATGGCGGCGTACAGGTCGGTCTGCGCGCCCGTCGGTCGAACGATCTGGTAGTCGCTCGGCGCGAGCTCGCGGCGCAACGTGTCCGCGTACTCGTCCACGAGGTCGGGGTCGGTGCTCCACACGCAGAACACGACCCTCGCCTGCACCTCGACCTGCGATGCGCTGGCGGACAGCTGAGCGCGGTACTCGTCCAGGTCGCGTAGAGCCTGTTCCAGCTCGGAGGGAAGCGTGCCTGAGCCGTCGCCGCGCTGGACGGCCTGCTCGGACAGTTCCCGCGCGCGGCGACGGGAGTGCGCCTCGGCCTTGTCTCGCGGGACCAGCGTCAGCCGCGCCGCCCAGTCGATCGGAAAGCCGAAGTCGTCAAGGCGTTCCAGGTACTCGCTGCCTGGGAAGGCGAACGCTGCCGGCATCTCCGCGAGGGTCAGAAACGCCTGGTAGGAGGGCTGATCAGGGTAGTCCGGATGGGTCACGGTCACGTACCGGTGGGCGAACGGCGAGACAAGTGTGCGGCCGGCTTTGCCGCCTTCGTCGAACCACACCTGATCCAGCCCGGCAAGGCTCGGTCCACGCATCTGCTCGCCCACCACATATGATCCGCCGGACTCGCCACGTACGAGCGGCGGCTCGGCGAGCCCTCGGAGGGGAGCGCGGGTGAACATCCAGAGCACCTCGGCCGCGTCCGCCGGCCGGATGCCGACTCCGGGCAAGCTGTTGGCGATCTTGTCAGCCAACCGCCGGTTGGCCGCCACCTTCTTCGCGGTCACCGGTGGCGCGGGCAGCCCGAACGTGTCGGCCACCTGCGACCAGGCCGCCGCCGTAGCATCTGCAAGGCGGCCTTGCCCAGACATGTTCGGCAGCGGCAGAGCTAGCCAGTGCGTGCGTTCGGTGAGCACGAACTCGGCAAGGGTTTCGGCAGCAGCCTTACACGCCTCTGCCCAGGCCGGGCAAGCGTCCAGGTCGATCTCGGCAAGCATTCGGGCAAGCACGTCGTCCGGATCGGTCTGCGGGCACAGCGAGAGCAGGAGTGCCTCGCCGGCCGGCAATGCCTTCAACAGCGCCTCGGTGCGCTGCAGGACTTCGGATCGGGCCGCGTTCGGGGCGTTGCGGTATTGCGGCGCCTCGACCCGCCAGATGGCCCAGACCGTGCCGTAGCGGGTCCAGATCAGGTTTCCCGCGAGATGCCGGATCGGGTGCTTCACTACTGCTCCTCCCGTTCGGCCGCCAACGCACGAGCGGCGGCCAGCAACTCCTCGACCCTCGTCCGCCGAGTGTGTGTGGTCAGCCGGGCGGGCCGATCCGGCGTCTCGCGAGGAGCGGGCGGCGCGTCGGACGTGGCGGCCACGGTGACGAAGAACCGGCCACGCCCGCAGGCGCTGGCCGCCGGAGGCCGCCATGCCCGGCCGGCCAGGCGGCCAGTCGCCGGCGCCAGCACGAACGCGGCGATACCCAGCGCGGCGTGCAGCGGGTCGCGGCCGTCAATCCGCGCGCGTCGTACGGCCCAGGCCGCCAGCGCCGGCAGGCCGATCAGAGTCACGCCGTTCCAGCCCGTGCCCAGGTGCGCCCAGAGACTCCGAGTAAGCCACAGCAGTACGATCCCGCCGCAGAACACGGCGAACTGTGTCACCGTGTACGGGCCGCCCCACAGCGGACCCTGCGCCCCGGGCAGCCGCCCGATCATCAACGGGATCCGCTGTGCGCGCGTGTAGCAGCGCCCGGTGAGCACCTCGCCGGAGTCCATGGCCACGATGGGGTCAGCCCTGCTGCTTGTCCGAGGGGTCGATCGCATGCATGACGACCACAGCCTGCGTACTGGTCAGCTCCGTGCCGAGCTTGCCCTTCAGCCAGTCGACGCTGGTCACGCCCCACAGCACGAGCGCGACCGTGAAGATCGCGATCGCGGCGGCCACGATGGCCTTGGTCTGCCACCAGACCTTGAACACGATCCACACACCGGCTACGCCGATGATGGTCAGCAGCAGCGTCTTGATCTCGCCGAGCTTGGCCTGGATCTCGTTGATCAGATCACCGGCTTGCAGAATCGTCTGCATCACTGTCCTCCTTGCGGTTGGGTTCCTGGAGCCTTTGTCGGGCTGGTGCGGTTTGGTGCGAGCGCGGGCGCGGCGTCGAGACCGGCGACCTCCCACCGCCCGGCGCGGGACGACAGCGTGAGTGCGTACGACAGTGGCGCAGCCTGACCCGCGTCACTGAACGGCTGCACCGTCGCCAGCACGCTCAGTTCGGTTCCGTCGGTGGGCACCGCCGATGAGGTCAGATCGATCTCGCCGTCCTGGTCGGCAGCGGCCAGGCGCAGCACGCGGACGTCCAAGTACGGCGCGGGTCTCGGCGATGTGATCCGCGCGCCCGGCGCCAGGTAACGGTCAAGGCCCGGGCGTCCAGTCAGATACAGGCCGAGGAAGCGCTCGACACTGTCGCCCACCGGTCCGGGCGCACCATCAACAGATTGGCCGTACGCCAGCTCGGGCAGCTCGGCCTGCTGCGGGCCTGCGACTTCCGTCGGCAGCCCGGTCGCCACATAGCCGGCGGCCGCGCCGTTCGACGCCGTTCCACCTGCGGCTGCGTCACCCCGCGCCAGAACGCCAACCCGCCAGAACCGGTCGGGCGTGCGTCGCCAGGCCTTGCCGTCGTGCTCGACGGCCTGTCCGGCAACCGTGACCGACCAGTACCCCGGTCGTACCTCCCAGGCAGATGCCACCCGAAGGCCGCGTGCAGCACGCCGAACCTGGGCCGTCGGAAACGGCGCCGGAACGTCCGGATAGAACGCGCGCAACGCCTCACCGTCGCCGTCGCTCTGTTCCAGCCAAACGGTGACGTAGCGGATTGCGAAGTCGCCAGGGCCGACCGCAGACCGCTGAACGGTCGCTACGTCCGACCCGACCTTGGTGGGCGGCGGATCGCTGTTGAGCAAGGCCGCCACGCCTAGCGCTGGCCCAGCAACGATCGCCGCCCACAGGGCCACGGTGACCAAGCGGGTCGCCGTGGCAGCCGAGATCACAGAACCGCCGTCCTTCACGAGCGATCCTCCGCACCGGAGCCTGGATCGGAGCCGAGTACGCAGTCGAGGAGCTCGAGCAGCAACTGCCGCTCATCGGCAACCAGCCGATCGAACGCGCCCGAGTCCTGTCGGGCCAGCTGCATCAGGTAGGTAAACGCCGAGCTGCCGGACGGATCGGCGATCCACTTGTCGACAAGCGCCTGCGCATGATCGGCTGCCGACCGGTGATCCCGTTCGTCGTTCACCGCATGCCTCCAATGCCGCCGCCCTGGTCATCTGCACCACAGGGAAAGCGCGCCACGGCGGCTAGCTGTGACGTCCCTCGTCGGACCGATTGGCGGCGGGCCGTTCGACCAAGGCGAGGTCGGCGTCGTAGTCGCCGACTGCGGCACGCAGCTTGCTGATGACGCGGCTGCGCCGCTTCCTGAGTGCCGCGTGGGACATGCCGAGCTCAGCAGCTGCGCGCTTGGCGTCCCTGTGACCGGTCGTCGTGGCCAACAGGCTGGCCTCTTCCTGGGTGACGACGTTGGTGCGCACCGCCCAGACCAGCAGCCGCGCTAGTTCCTCGGCGGCCGACCTGTCCCCGGCCGGCGGCTGTAGGTGGTCGGGCAACTCGCCACACGGGTTCTCGTAGACGCCCGGATCCAGCCGCGGTATCAGCCGACGATCGACGATCTGCAGCGCGTCCAGCGCGATGTTGGCCGGCACGAGCCGATTCCGCCGCAGCGGATACGTGACGATCGACTCGTACATCGCATCGACGGCGACGGCCTCCCGCTCCGACCACCCGGACGAGTGGTGGAGACTCAGGGCCATCCGCACCACGGCTGGCAGCATCAACTGCAGCACGATCCGTGCAGCCAGAGCCGAGTCCGGTTTGTCCGAATTGGTAGCGAAGGTAAGTAGGGCGTGGAAAATGCCGTCCGTCCGTCCGCTCGACCCCGCGGCGACGGCGGCCTCCAGCCGTTCGATGGTCGGGTAGCCAGACAACGCAAGCTGCTCCTGGCCCCAGCGCGCCAGCGCATTCGTAGTGGCCGGGTTAGTGGAGAGTTCGTCCCACTCGCGGTTGAGGCGGCCGATCAGCCCGTGCTGAGTCCGACGGTCCTGAGGCTTCTTCGAGGTGTTCACCGGAGTCCCCTTTCGAGTCGCGGTGAACACCCACGCTGTAAATCCACCCTTGCCGAAAGGCTTGCCGAAGGCTTCTGACCAGCACAAACATCGTCGGCAAGCATCACGGCAACCATCGGAGACCAAACCGTTACCTCTGCGGTTCCGCTACTGAGACCGCCGAAGACTCTGTGCCTTCGCCGCGCTGAAACCGAAGTCCAGCCACGGGAGCAAAGCTGCGCACGTGACGGGAGCCGGTCGGAGCGATCATCGCGGCCTGGCAGGATCCGCTGGCCGGGTTTGCGGCTGGCCGCTCTGCGGCCGTGGCCAAAGCGCGAGCGCGCACGGATCGGATCAACCTTGTCCGGCCGCGTCACCCGCTGAACCGCATGAGGGCAATCCGCCGCCGACGTTTCCCTTCGGGCAACCAACAACCGCGGCATTAAGGGGCCAATACGCCTGCGGTCCGGCGACAGCGTGAACATCAACCCGGCGACGCCACGATCAAGCAACCGTCACACAGCATGAATCGACACCGTGAACACCAACCAGGTCTCGTACGCGCTCATCGAGGCCGACGCCTACGTGCTCACCTTCAGCGACGGGCAATACCTCACGAGGCGCGCCCTACTGCGCTTCAGGCGGCCAAAGATGTGCTTTGAAGAAGCGCCGGCCGCCGATCCGGGCCGACACACAGCACGCGCAGGGCCGGAAGATCCGAGCCTCGTTCGATCGTCGTGACAGCATGGGGCTTCTGACCGTCGTTTGGGGAGCTTCACATGTTGCGGCCGAAATTCCGAATCGCGTGCTGCTTGTGCGGGAAGGCGATTCCTCTTGCTTCGGACGTGTACGCGCTCGACGCAGAGTGGCAACGCCGGTTTCCGCAGATGATGGGCACCCTGGCCCGTTCGAGGTGTGCCACGGGTACCGAGTGGACGTGCCAGCAACCCAACGGGGAGTACGTCGACGGGCATATACCTTCAGCCAAGCAGCCGCCCGGGCGTGACTTCGACTCTTGGAGCCATCTCAGTTCGCCGGGGACCCACGTCGCCATGGTGCTCAAACATCCCTGGTCCGGGCTCCTGCAAGGAGCGGAGGAGTACATCCGCTGGAGGGCTCAGGACCGCGTGACCAGGCCGGAGCTCAGGCAACAACTCCAGGCGGTGCTGGAGGAGTGGGACTCCCGCAGCGTGCGCTGAAGGCGGTGCCGATACAGCGGAGGTCATGAGGGCGGTGGCCGCCCCATTTGTGCGCAAGTGTGGTGAAGTCTCGTCACCGATCGCAGCTGGCTCAACTGTCCTCGCGGTCCATACTCGAGCCCGTCGGCAGGATCCCGGGGGTGGGCGACGAGGGCGAGATCACGACGAAACCGCCGAGTATGTCGGCGCCGTCACGATGTCGTCTGCCGTAAGCATGCGTCGATGGGCTTGTCGTCTTAGTCGGCGCCAGGGCTCGCCAACCCCCCGCCCACCGGATGTCCTACAACCCCGTTTGTGGCGTACTCCGCCCACCCCGCGGCCGCGGAATGTCGAGCACAGCAGGATGCTGTTCCCGTACCGTGGGCGTCCATAGCTAGGAAGATTGAGAATGTGATCACGACGACCTGTCAGGCCGATGACGGTCATCAATATGAGTTCTCCCTGGCCACTCTTGGGCACGGTGGGCAGGGAACTGTGCACACCGGCCGTCGCCGCGCCGATCGCCGGGCCGTGGCGATCAAGCGGATCGTCGGAGGCGCGATGCGCGGGCCGGACGCGAACCGGGAACTCCAGATTGCCCTGAAACTGGGCCAACAGGCGCCCGGGCACCTGCTCGCGCCACTCACGTGGTCTGTCGCCGGTGACGACCTCTTGTTGGTGATGCCGCTGGCGGATCGCAGCCTTGCTGACGAGCTCGCTGGGCTCCGGTATGGCCTGGCAGAAGAGTCTCAACTGGTGGTGCTGCGGGATATCACATCAGGCTTGTCCGAGCTCCAAACCGCTGGGATCGTGCACCGCGATCTCAAGCCGGGGAACGTGTTGTTGTACGACGGACGTTGGCGGCTGGCAGACTTCGGGATGAGCCGCGACCTGGATGCGCGAACGGCCACGAACACCTTCCGGTACGGCGGAACGATGCCATACCTGGCACCCGAACGGTGGCGAGGACAGCCTGCGACCCACAAGAGCGACCTGTATGCCCTGGGCTGTATCGCCCACGAGCTAGCGACCGGGAGCCGCCCGTTTCTCGGTGTCGAACCCGCGGAGCTGCAAGACCAGCACCTACACGCTCCGCCATCCGACACCCCTGCCAGTCCGGCGCTGGCCCGATTGATCCTGCGGCTTCTCGACAAGGATCCCGCTCGCCGGCCACAGGACGCCGACGCTGTTCTCGCCGCCCTTCCTGGTGCGAATGGACTGCCTGGAGGGTTGGCCGAGGCCGCACTAAAGCTGGCCCAGCGTCGCCGTCGGCAGACGGTAGAGCAAAGTCAGATGGCAAGTGGGGTCGAGGCTCGGGCAGCGGAACGTCGGCAAGCACTGGCCGATCTCGAAGACATCTGCGCCTCCGCAGCAGGTCGCATGCGGCAGGATCTGCCCGACCTGCGGTGGGACAACCACGGCGACGTCCAACGATTCCACTTCGACGGCATCCATCTCGACCTTGTCCTGTGGATGCAGACCATGCCGAGCGGGAACGAAGATCTTATCTTGGCCGGTGAGGTGTCAGCTGTCGCGAACCACGGACATCAACGGCTAGCTAACCTAATCTGCGAAGCCGACGGTGACCGACAGCACTGGTACTTGGACACTTTCGTACGCCATCCGTTGGCGCGAACCAGCGACCTTCGCCCAACAGGTCTTCGCTGGGACGACTTCATCCAGCATTACGACGCGGTGCGGCAACTTGGAGAGCACCATACCTGGCAGCGCCGCCGCAAAACCCTTTCGGCCGACCTGATCCTCGCGATCCTTATCGATCTGCTAACGGAAGAAGCCCAGGCATGACCGGCAAGTGGCGCCAACCCATCGACGACGCCGAGCGGAGCCCGTTGTCCGCAGGCGTCAGGGACATCAGGTTCGACCATCCCGTCTACACCGGCCGGGAGCCGGCGAAAGAGCCACCTTCAGTACGCGTCGGACTTAGGCTGGGCTGTGAACCCGTGACGCCAGGGCACATGTCGACCTCTGAGATACGACGGGCGTTCCTCCGGGTGCTGGCACAGCCTTGTATCGCGAACCTCGTCGAGGCACTTACGTACACCGATGGCGCGGCTTGGACTCCGCGAGGAGGTCATGGTCGGCACCACTACAGCGCCGCGCTTGCCGGTAGCCAGGAACACCTCGCCCCTGCCGCTTGGGCTCAGATCCTCCTGCCCGAGCCGAACGGACTGTCGTTCTGGAGAGATCCCCTATGCGCCGACTTCGTCCTCCATATCGAGCCGCGAACCAGACACGGCAAGCCCGCATCTGCCCAGGATCTGGCATCCTGGCATCGCCACCTCACCGGGGCTCTCGCCGTGCCACAAGCTATCGCCACATCATTGCTCACTGAGGAGCTTTGCCTCGGAACTAAAGCCGAGCCGTCCACAAAGGTCGCCGTGTGGTTCACGACCCGGGACGATCTCACTCACCTCGTTGACGTCAAAGACTCCGAGCGCCTCGCCGGAACCCGCGTCCTGCCGTGGTTCCACGCCTATGCTGTCGCCGATTCCAAAGGGCAACCACCATCCGCTCTCGCCATCGATTGGCTGCGCCAGATGTGCGACGACGCGTTGCACCTCGACGGGTACGAACCGATCTTGCTCACCCTCGACCGTCACTAGCCAGACAACGTGTTCCTCGCCGCCTTTGCCGAGGCAAGCACTGACGCAGTGTAGATTCACGCTGCATTCATCGACGCCGGCCAATTGCGTTGAGCCTGACAGGGCGGGAATGACGTCTAGACTTGACCTACAGAAGGCGGTTCCGCGGGTGAAAGCCGGGCTGTCTCGATACCGTCAGAATCTGCGATTCACACCTTGCGAAATATCCCGACGCTCCTTACTTACCTTGACGTTGGCTTCACGGTGATCTGGAGCCTGGGCCGGTCGCGCTGTAGGGCGAGGTTGTTGCTGCTTGGCAAAGGCGAGGCGGTCATGATCACGCACGCCGCAGCGAGCCGGTCCGTCGCCGTCTCAGAGTCTGCGATGATTTCGTCAGGATCTGAGACGCCTTCAATAGTTCAAACTGTTTCGATAACGGTGGGTTCCATTCGCTGTCAATGTGTGCTTACCATGAGCGACACACATCAGATGACACAAAGTGATCTTGTAGACCAGGGGGTGTGATCACCATGGGGACGTCGATGAGGGTGGGGGCATTGGCTGCACTTGCATTTGCATGTGCAGCCTGCGGGTCGGCGCCTGCGTCCGACAACACCGGCCCATCTGCTGCGTCGCCGACATCGGGCAGCGCGACGGCAACCATGCCGACGGTTCCTTCGGCGACTACAACGTTGGAACCGACCCAGGGGAGCGCCGTGGCGGCCGCCACCGCTTCGTACCGGCGGTTCGTCGCCCTGCAGGATGAGTCGGCGCGCACAGGCGTGGTCTCGATGGGCCAGTTCACAAAGGTGTCTGGCGATCCTGCATTGGCCGAGTGGGTCGGCACCATCGACTTCTACAAGAAGAACGGTCTGGTGCAGCGCGGCTCCACGATGATCTCCGCCACCCAGGTGGACGCGGTCGATCTGACCAAGGAGCCTTACCCCGAGGTGCGGCTCACGGCATGCTTGGATCTGTCCGGCTACGATCTGATCATCAAGCGGACGGGCAAGTCCGCCACCGGCAGTCGTGGATCTGATCGGCTGACGGTGCCGGTGAAGGTGGTGCAGTACAAGGGCCGTTGGCTGGTAGTCGAGGCCGAGGTCGACGAGGGCGCCAAGCCATGTTGAAGCTCCTCCGACTCGCGATCACCCTCGCCGTCATTTGCGTAGTGACGACTCTCGTGCTTCCGATGACGCCGGCCGGCGCGGGTCCTGTGTGCAAGGCGCGCGACCCGCGGACCAAGATCTGCATTGTCGTCGTCGACCCGCCGCGCGCTCCTCGAACCGATCCGACGGACGACGGAGACCAGGGCGACAACGGGGACGACGGCGATGAGTCCCACGGTGAGTGGTCACCGAAAGTGGAGTGCTACTTCCGCGAGATGGTGCCGCCTCCGCCGCCGGACTCGCCGCTGTGGGCGGGGCACTATCCCGAGGGCGCGGTGTACGCCTTGTACTGCCCAGAAGGCGCAACTCCGCCGGGCAGGTGCGAGACCTCTGAGGCCGACGAGATGTGCATCACCTGGATGCCGGACGAGCCCGCGGAGGAACCCGTCCCGCAGGTATCCGCTGAGGAGCTGGCGCAGCAGGCGGTCGATCAGATGGCATTGAAAGCGCCGGACATCGGGATCGTTCCGGAGGCGAGATCTGATCGGCTTGGTCTGGTCGGGATGCCGGTCTGGATGTGGACCGAGGTCAACCCGCACACATGGGGGCCGAACAGCGCCACGGCGGCGTCCGGCGGCCTGTCCGTGACAGCGAAGGCGCATGCGGCGTTCATCGACTGGTCGATGGGTGACGGCAACACGCGGCGGTGCACAACGCCTGGTACGCCGTACCGAAACGCCGACGGCCGGACACCGTCGCCCGACTGCGGACACCAATACGCGCGCGCATCGACATACGTCGTCTCCGGTTCCACGCACTGGGTCGTGGAGTGGGAGGCGTCAAACGGGGAGTCCGGGACGATCGCATTCGATCTCGAGGACTCGGTTCAGATCAGGGTCGGCGAGTCGCAAGGAGTCGTTGGCTAAAAGGAGCAGCACACGGAGGGACATCATGGTGATGCCTAACGGGGGCCGATACCAGGGCGCTGTCGACGAGCGTCCGATATCGCGAGATACAACTAGCGCGGATACGACGCCTGGACCGAAGCGTCTTCGACGCATGGCGCGACCATTAGCGCGGCAGCGCCGCCTCACCACGGTAATGGCAGGCCTCGCCCTGCTTACCACCTGCGCCGTCGGTGTGATCGGCCTGGTCGCCGCTGTGGATGCCAAGGTCGCCGTGCTTGCGGTTACCCGCGTCGTTCCGTACGGAACGACGCTCACCGAGCAAGACCTCGCAACCGCCAAGATCTCCGACGATCCCGCGCTCTCGCCGATCCTCGCCGGCGACATCAACCGCGTCGTGGGAAAGGTCGCACGCACCGACCTGGCCGCTGGCTCTCTCCTGACCCGCGATCAGCTCGTCGATGAACTCGAGCCCGCCACGGGGACCCGCTCCGTGAGCCTGCCGCTGCGCGCCGACCAATACCCCGCGCAAGGGCTACGCCCGCGTGACTCTGTGCTCGTCGTAACGACCCCTCAGCCCGACGGCGATCCAAGTGCTGTAGAGCCGGACCAGATCCCGGCGACTGTCGTGGCGGTCGGATCCGCGAGCGAGACGGGCGACCGGGTGGTCGACGTCGTGGTCGGCAGCGATTCCGGGCCCAAGCTTGCCGGCTGGGCTGCGACGGGCCGTATCGGCCTTGTACTGGAGCCCCGGAGGTGAGCCATGGCGATCATTTCCCTGTGCTCCGTCAAGGGTGCACCAGGCGTGACGACAACCGCGGTCGCGTTGACGATGGCCTGGAGGCAACCCGTCCTGCTGGTCGAGGCCGATCCCGCCGGCGGTGAGGTGCTGGCTGGATACCTGAGGGCCGAACTGGTCGATGCCCAAGACCTGCTGGACTTCGCGCGGAAAGTCAAACGAGGCGCGGGGGAGCGGGAGTTGTGGGCATCGACCTTGCCGCTCGACTTCGCCACACCGCGCTTTCTTCTGCCCGGTCTGGCGAATCCGGCAACCCAGGCGTCGATGGTCTCCACGAGCTGGGATCGCATCGCGAACGCACTTGCCGGCCTGACATATCAAGGTAGGTCGACGGACATCATCGTCGACTGCGGCCGCGTGGCTCAGGCTAATGCCCCCCTTCCCCTGCTACGGACCTCGGACGTGATCGCCGTCGTCGCCGCGAACCGGCTTCCGAGCGTTACAGCGGTGCACAGGCATCTATCGGCGTTACGGCACACCGCCTCGGCACACTCCAGAGTGCCACGGCTGTGCGTACTGGCTATGCGCCAGCCTGGTCATGGCCATCCGGTCGGCGAGTTGTCACGTGTTCTCGAGTGCCCGGTTGGTGCGGTGCCGTACGCGCCGAGGGCTGCCGCCGTCTTCAGCGCTGGAGCGGCAGGCGCCCACGGCGCACGATCTGCAAGGTACTTGCGCAGCATCCGATCGGCCGCGGCCACCTTGTGGGAGGCAGCGCACTGGACAGACCTGCAGGAGGTGGCGCATGGTTGAGCACACCACACCACGTTCCATCGTCCGTGAGATCGTGGGTCGCGTCGCCGATCCGCTGTCAGAGCGGTTGGACGGTGCCGCCGTCGCCGGCCCGGACCACCGACAGTACGCACGTGACGTGATCCGACGCGAGGTCACGGCCTGGTCCGACAGACAGGCTCGTACGAACGGTCGGGAGCCTACGCCGGCATTCGAGCAGATGCTTGCCGAGGCCGTCGACGCCGAACTGTTCGGCGTCGGCCCGTTCCAGCCCATGCTGAACGACGAAGCCGTCGAGAACATCGACGTCCACGGATGCGACCAGGTGTGGGTGACCCGTCGCACCGCCACTGGCGGTGAACGTGTCCCTGGCGCACCGGTCGCCGACTCCGACGCAGAACTCGTCGAGTTGCTGCAACAGCTCGCATCCCGTGAAGGGCAGCGAGATCGCAGCTTCACCCGAGCCAACCCCAAGCTGGACCTACGCCTACCGGATGGGAGCCGGCTGGCCGCAAAGAACTGGACTACGCCCCGGCCAGTGGTCTCGATCCGCAGGCATCGAGTCCGCAACGTCACCTTGTCCAACTTGGTGGAGTTCGGAACGGTCAGTCGCACTCTGGCGGAGTTCCTCGCCGCAGCGGTCCGCGCCAGGCGCAACATCGTCGTGACCGGAATGCCGAATGCCGGCAAGACGACCCTACTGCGTGCGATGGCCGCCGAGATCCACCCCATGGAACGATTCGCGACCATCGAGAAGGAGTACGAGCTCCACCTGCACGAGGATGACCGGCACCTGCAGGTCGTCGCGATGGAGGGCCGAGAGGGTACCGCGGACGGCTGCGGTGCGGTGACGTTGACCGAGCTGCTCACCGACGCGCTGCGGTTCAACCTCACCCGGATCATTGTCGGCGAGGTTCGCAGCGATGAGATCGTCGCCATGCTGGATGCGATGACCACTGGCAGCGGTGGATCCATGTGCACCATGCACGCCCGTTCGGCGCGCGATGCCATCCACCGGATGCACACCCTGTGCACACGATGGTCGCCGGGCATGTCGTCGCCAGCTGCCTATGCGTTGATCGCATCCGCTGTCGACTTGATCGTGCATCTCGACCTGATGGACCGGTCGTACCAAGGCGGTGGCATCGATCGGTACGTTGCCGAGGTCCTTGAGGTCCATGACGTCGCGGAGAACGGTCGTCCGTCGTCGACGATGGTGTTCGGACCCGGACCAGATGGTCGCGCGGTGCCGCAACACCGACCAAGCTTTCAGCCCGAGCTGGTGAACGCCGGGTTCGAACCCTCGTTGTTGGATACTCAGCTCGGCAACGGGTTTACAGAGGTGAGCCCATGACCGTCCTCCTCGCTGCCGTACTTGGAGCAGGATTCGGCCTTGGGCTCCTGCTTCTCATCACTGAAATCTGCGGTACGCCTCTGTTCGGCGCCGAGTCCGGCCAGTCCAGGGTCAGCAAACGTGTGAAGGCCATTCGAGTCTCGGCCGTACAGTTGGTTGCCGCTGTAGGAGTCGGAGTGGCCGTGCAGCTGGTCGTTGGATGGCCGGTGCCGGCGCTCATCGCCGCCGTCATCGTGATGGCTCTCCCCGGTCTGCTTGGGCGCCGCACACCCAAGGCGGCAGTAACGATTGCGCGGCTGGAAGCGCTGGGCGAGTGGTGCCGCAGGCTGGGCGACCTGCTCGCCTCAGGGCACAGCATCGAGGAAGCCATTACAGCCAGCCGGCGCACAGTACCCGGCCCGATCCGAATAGAAGTCGGCGCGCTCGTCGCTCGGCTGCGTACGGGAGCCAAGACGCAGGCGGCTCTGCGTACCTTTGCGGATGAGCTGGCCGACCCCTCCGCCGACCTCGTTGTACTCGCGCTGCTATTGGCGTCCAGACGTCGCGGTGCTCAGCTAGGCTCCGTGCTCGAAGGACTGGCGTCCAGCGTTGCCGACGAAGTTGTGATGCGTCGCCGCGTCGAGGCGGACCGAGCCAAACCTCGTACGACCGCGCGACTGGTCATGTTGCTGAGCGTCGGCGCAGCCGTAGGAATGGCTGCCCTGCAACCGGACTACCTGACCGGATACGACAGCTTCCTTGGCCAAGTCATCCTGGCCGCGCTCGCGTTAGCCATGGCCGGGCTGTGGTTGTGGATGCGAGCTCTGGCCGCACCGAAACCGCTCCCTCGCCTGCTGAAGCCTAGTCCAGGAGTGCGGCTATGACCTGGGTACTGGCGGCGTTGATTGGTGCACTGGGTGGCGCGGGCATCCTGCTGCTCGTACAGGCGGTCGCGCCGGCGCAGCCCCGCCTGGACCTCGCTCTCGACCGCCTCACCGGCGCCGAACGTCCACACTCAGTGCAGTCTCCGCTCGTATCCTTGGCAAGCTGGGCCGAGCGCCACAGGTGGATCAGGGCGTCGGAGCAAGACCTCGAGCTGGCCGGGTGGACCCGCGCGGGGTTCCTAGCCAGAAAACTGACCTGGGCGACCATCGGTGTTGCCGCGCCGCTGCCGCTGGCATTCATCCTGACGTTGTCGGGGATCGATCTCCCTGTCCTGCTACCGCTGCTGGCCTCACTGTGTCTTGGCGCCCTGTTCTTCATGCTGCCCGACGCCGAGCTGAAGCAGCGAGCATCCGACGCCCGGCAAGAGATCCGCCACGCGGTCTGCGCCTACCTGGACATGGTCGCGTTGGAGCGTGCCGCCGGCTCGGGCCCAGTCGAGGCTCTGGAGGAGGCCGCACGCCACGCGGACGCCCGGGCATTCACGCGTATTGCGGCAGCTCTGCAGCGGGTGCAACTAGCCGGCAGACCGGCGTGGGACGGACTCGCCGAGCTCAGCGAGTCTCTGGCAGTACCGGCACTGACCGACGTCGCCGACATCGTTCGGCTGTCCGGTGAGGACGGCGCTGGCGTCTACCACACCCTGCGCGCTCGCGCGGCGAGCTTACGTGCCGAGATGCTGACCGACGCAGCGACGCAAGCCAACGCGGACTCCGAGCGTCTGGTGATCCCGGCCAGCCTAACGGTGATCGTCTTCATCGCTTTCATCGGCGCACCGGTACTGGGAAAGCTCTTGTTTCCATAGACGTTCGCCGATAGCGGCGAGGAGAAAGGAATCGAGGAAATGGATGAGAAGCTCTTCATCGAGCACTTGCTGGTCATCGCGTCGGCCCTACGTGCAAGGCTCGTGTACGCCTGGCGAGAACGGCGCAAGGAGACCGGCATGACCACTCTCGAAGTCGCCGTCATCACCTTGGGGCTCCTGGTCATCGCGACCGCCATCGTCGCCGCGGTGAAGGCCGCGGTCGATCAGCGGATCGCCAAGATCAACTAGCGTTCGGGCAAACACGATGAGTCCCCGGCACGAGCGTGGAGCGGTCAACCTGGAGATCGCCGTGCTGATGCCCGCCGTCCTGGCGTTGGTGCTCGTCGCCATCCAGGCCGCGGCCGTGTACCACGCCCACAACCTGGCCCTGTCCGCCGCACGCGAAGGCGTGCGGGTCGCACGAGGCTACGGCAGCACGACAGGTGCCGGCATCCAAAGCGCAGAGGGCTACCTACGCACCGTTGCCGGCGACGCGCTGCAGGACACATCCGTGTCGAGCAGTGGGAGTACGGCCTCCAGGGTACGGATCGAAGTCACAGGTAAGAGCATGGACGTCATTCCCGGCATGTCCATCACCGTGACCGAGGTAGCCCACGGTCCCCGTGAGGTGGTGACACGCCCATGACCAGCCGTCTCGAACGAGAACGAGGATCGGCCGCCCTCGAGTTGGTGATCCTCGCACCCGTCCTGCTTGCTGTGATCGGGCTGGTGATCCTCGGCGGACGAATCCAGATCGCCGGAGGCGCCGTTGAACAAGCAGCGGCCGACGCCGCCAGACAGGCGTCGTTGTCCCGTGACCCCGGTGGCGCACGCAGTAAGGCGACGGCGGCGGCATCGGATGCCCTGCGGCGGGAAGCTGTGCCGTGTACCTCGGTGAGCGTGGAAGTAGATACGGCCGGATTCGGTGTACCGGTCGGTGTTCCGGCCCAGGTCGGAGCGCACGTATCGTGCGTCGTGCCTCTGTCAGGCCTCGTCCTCGGAGCGCCCGGGAGCAAGACACTGAGCGCTGATGCCGTGAGCGTCCTGGACACCTACCGCGAGAGGACGAGCCGATGAGAGACGCACAACGGGCGTGTGACCGTGAACGTGGCGCTGTCAGCGCGTTCGTCGCCGTCGCTGTCCTCGCGATGCTGTTCGCTGCTGGGCTGGCCGTCGACGGCGGGACCCGAGCCCGTACTGCCGCCAAAGCCAACGCTCTTGCCGCCGAGGCTGGGCGAGCCGCTGCCCAACAGGTCGTAGCGTCGGAGGCGGTCAGAGGTGAGGCAGTCACTCTTGATCGGAACGAGGCCGTCCGTGCCGCCCATGCCTACCTCGACCGAGCAGGCGCTCTAGGACATGTCAATGTCAGCTCTACGCAAGTGGTGGTTGAGACCAGCCTCCAGTGGCATCCGATCCTCCTGAGCATGCTCGGAGTGGAGCCCGAACCCATGCACGGGCGCGCCACAGTCGAAGTCGTGCATCGCTAGGCAAGGGAGGCTGCCATGGTTACTCGGATCGGACGTGGGATCGCAGCGCTCGCCGCCCTGGCAGCACTACTGGTTGGTGTCCCGGTTGTGCTCATCACGGCGGCCGGGAACCCACTGCCTGAAGACATCCTCAGCCTGCAAGAGGTTCAGGACTTCCTGGTGCATCCGGACATGGGCGTGGTCCTCATACCCGCACTCGCCGTCGCAGGGTGGATCACCTGGGCTCTCTTCGCGCTGTCTGTCGTTCTCCGGATGATCGCGCACCTCGTTGACTTCGCAGCCGCACCGCGCCTCCCCGGTCGACGCACCGCTGACGTCCTGGTCAGCGCCGTCGTTGCGATGGCCGCCGGAAGCCCACTCACTCAGGCCATGGCTAGCACGACGACGCCCTACGCCGTCACGGCCGAACGCGAACCGCAACCGCCCGACGACGAGGCTGACCAACCCGTCACCACGAAGTGGATAACGGTCCGCCGAGGCGACACCCTGTGGAGCCTCGCCGAAGAGCACCTCGGTGACGGCCGGCGGTACAAAGAGATCGTCGATCTCAACGCTGGCCGGATCAGTGACGAGGACTGGCTGCAACCCGGATGGCGCCTCCGTGTTCCCACACAAGAACAGGACAGCAGGCCGTCAGACGCGCGGCCCACTGTGAAGAAGGCCGGAACAGTCCACGAGATCCGGGACGGAGACACGCTCACTGAGCTGGCCAGACACTACCTTGGCAACGGCGAACGTTACCCGGAAATCTTCAACGCCAACAAGGGAGTACTCCAAGCCGACGGCTACCGGCTCACCGACCCAGACGAGCTCGACATCGGATGGCAGCTGCGTATACCAACGCCCGCTCGCGAGGACACATCTGACCCCGAACCGCGGCGCGAACGACTAACAACCAAACCAACTGTCAGACCTACACCGCAGCCGACAGAGCGCCCGTCGCAATCCACGCCGACGCCGACCGATGACGCCTATGAACCAGGACCGCTAATCACCAGCCGCACACCGTGTCCGTCGCCGACAGATCCGACGTTGTGGACCATGCCCGAGACGCAGAAGGGCATCCAACTCAACGTCGGCGGCATCCTTGGCTACGGCGGCTACCTGGCCGCCGCCATCACCGGTCTTCTCACCTTCCGGCGTAAACGCCACCACGTCCGACGCATGCCCAGTCAGCGCCTCGCATCCCCGGCGTCGCCGACAACCGGTACCGAACGCGTCATGCGGGCCACCCAAGACCCCGCTGGCATCGACCGTGTCAACCACGTCCTGCGGCTCATCGCCAAAGACCTGACTGGCCGGCAGCGCATCATCCCGGCGCTGACGGCAGTCCGCCTCACGGACGAGCACATCGAACTCCACCTCGCCGCAGAAACCGACCAGCCACCCGCGCCGGCTTGCGAGTTCTCGTCGCAACTCTGGACCGTCCCAAACGATGCCGAGCTTCCCGAGGTCGATCCCGGCGAGATCTCCAGCCCATACCCGGCCTTGGTCACGCTCGGACGCGACCAGCACGGCAACCACGTGCTGGTCGACCTCGAGACCGCCGGAGCGGTCAACCTCCTCGGCCCTCAAGACCGGGCGATCGAGGTGCTGTCCGCCATGGCGATCGAGATGGCCGCCAGCCCGTGGGCCGACGACCTCGCCGTCACCGTCGTCGGATTCGGCGATGACCTACCTGACGCCCTACCGGGAACCGTTCGCCACGTCCAGCAGCTGGACGACGCCCTGGATGAGCTGGCACCGAAGGCCGCCGAACGGCAGCGGTTGATCGCATCCGCCGAGGCTCCCGACGTACGTACGGCTCGTACGAACGACGTCGACGCAGACGCCTGGACACCAGAGATCCTGCTCTGCGCCGAACCGCCCAACGAGGACCAGACCGCTCAGCTCGCCGAATGCGTACTCGCCGAACCGCGGCTGGCGATCACCGCAGTCGTGACTGTGGCCGACGCCAACCACGCAATCGACGATGGTTGGCACTTGGACCTCAACGAGCCGTACGTATCGACCCTGGAGCTACCTTGGCCAATCAGACTCCAGGTGCTCACACAACTCGAGTACACCGAGATCACCGCCGCCTTGCGCACGGCCGGACAACCTACTCCAGATGCTGAACCCGGGCCGGTGTCCTTGCCCGTTCAGGTCGGACCTATGGACAAGGACGAAACCCACATCGAGCCGCAACCCGAGGCCCCGATCATTCGTGTACTCGGACCTGTGGAGATCGAAGGCGCCAAAGGCAGCCGGGAAGAGGGCAAGGAAGGGCAACTGACGGCGTTGGCCTGCTACCTGGCGCTGCACCCTGGCACCACCAGCCACGCCATCCAGGAGGCGCTCTGGCCCGGACGACGAACGACATCAGGCACCCGCACCACCGCCCTGTCCAAGCTGCGCCGCCGCCTCGGCACTGACGCCGATGGAAACGCCTTCCTCCCGGTCAAGGCGGATGGCTACCGTCTGGCCGATTCCGTCGGCCTGGACTGGGACCTGTTCCTTCAGCTCGCCCGAAGGGGAATGGCCGACCAGACAGCCGACGGGACGGCATACCTGGAGCGGGCACTTCAGTTGATTCGCGGGCGGCCGTTCGAGGGTGTCAACTACACCCACTACAGCTGGATCGATCCGCACCTCACTGAGATGACCGCCGCGATCGTGGACGTAGCCCACGAGCTCGCCCAGCGACACCTCGCCAGGCAAGACTTCACCGCCGCACGGACCGCCATCGCCAAGGGCAGACTCGCCGATCCAGGCAACCAGGCACTCTGGATCGACCTGCTCCGCACCGAAGCGGCAGCCGGCAACCCCGATGCCCTGCGTGCCGCAGCTGACCGCTACCTCGCCCAATGCGCGGACCTCGATATCGACCCCGAACCCGAAGTCACGCAACTCCTCGGGCGGTCCGCCGCATCCGAGTCTGGAGAACGGCTACGGCCGTAGACCGGCATCCCGCAGACGATCCACACGGCAGCTGCCTCGCCGCGCATTGCCTGATCCCTGACGTCACAGTTCAGCTCATCGACGCGCATACCTCGGGTAACAGGTCACTATAAGAACATCTGAGGACGCCTCATGGACTGGTTACTACTCGCCATCGTTGCAAGCGCACTCCTCGCCGGGTACCTCCTGCCGTCGATCATCGCCGTCGCACGGAAGGCACCGAGCGCCGGATCAGCCGTCGTGATCAACGTCCTCCTCGGTTGGACACTCATCGGATGGGCAGTCGCTCTCGCAGTCGCATGCCGATCACGTCAGCCATCGACAGTCGTACACGTGCACCACGACCCCAATCAGCGCGAACCGCGCCCACTCCGATAGGCCAACACGAGCCGACAGCTGGAGCGACAGCCGCACACCGCCGAGGCGGGCGTGGTGATACCGCCCGCATGCCGACCGTGACGGCACTGCTGTGCCCCGTCCGTCGATGTCGTTGCACGGGCTGCCGTTACACCTCCCGCCCTCCGGTGCCGCGAGCACTGCCTTGCTTGAGCTCGACGGATGCCGAATACCTGTTCAGCGCAGGTTAGGTACCCAGGCCAGCTTGTCGATAGGGCTCGGAACTCTCAATGTCCTGACTGGCGAGCAGCGGCTCACGCTGAGGCGGAGCAGGGGCAACACGGCATGGTCGGCCGGCAACCAGGCCGAAGGCGGCCGGAGGGGATCACCTGGCGTGTTGGACTTCGGCACGCAGTAGCGCCACTCCGTGCCTTCGGGGATCTCGCGTTCTTGCACGTCGCCGACGATCCAGCGGTCCCGCTCGTCGGGCCTGCCGAGCGGAAGGTGTCATGCCTCAAGAAGTTGGTGGGTTTCCGGGCTTGGGTGGCGGTATCAGGGGTGTGTGCGAGGGGTTGGGGTCAGGTTGGCTGGTTTGGTGGGCGGTGGGGTTTGGTTGGTGTGGTCAGGACGGTGTGGGGGGCCAGTTGTTGGTTGGCGATGTCGTTGGCGACGGCGGTGAGTCGGAGGCGGTGGTTGCGGGCGTAGGCGCGGAGCCGTTCGAAGGCTTCGTCGATGGGGATCTGGCCGGCGTGAGAGAGGACGCCTTTGGCTTGTTCGATGGTGATCCGGCTGTTGAGGGCGCCTTGGAGTTGCTCGGTGAGGACTTCGCTGCGGCGGATCGCGCGTTCTTGGAGGATGCCGATGGTGGCGGTGTCGGCCAGCGCGCGAGCCACGGTCAGGTCCTGTTCGCCGAGCGGACCGGGCTGGTCGCCGAACAGGTTGAGGGCTCCGATGATCTGGCGGCGTAGCCGCAGCGGGACGGCGTGCACCGATCGGAAGCCTTCCCGCAACGCTTCGGGTGCGAAGGTCGGCCACCGTTGTTGTGCTTGTTCCAGGTCTTCGACGTTGACGGGCTCGCCGAGCCGGTAGGCGTCCACGCACGGGCCCTCGTCGGCTTGGAGCTGGAGGAGTTCCAGCAGCCTGGTCCGCTCGCTGGAGGCCGCCATCACCTGCAGGCCGTGTCGCTGGTCCGACAGCAGCAGGCCGGCAGCGCTGGCACCCAGGAGGTCGACACAGTTGCGGGCCAGCCGGTGCAGCAGCTCGACCACGTCGTACTCGTCGACCAGGGTGTCGGCCATCTCCACGAACGCGAGGATCAGCTGCTGCTCACGCCCTTCAGCTGCTTCGGCTGTGGCTACTTCATTCATGACTGTCTCATCTCCCCTGACAACGGTAACGGCCAGCGACACCCACAGGCCACCGGTGGGCTGTGTCCGATGGATCTGTGTCCGATCGGGCTGATCTGTCTCTGATCGGTCTGATCTGGGCCGGAGACTGGTCTGGTTTCGGTGCTGGTCGCGGTGGTCGTTCTCATTGGCCGATCGCCTCGGGATCCAGCCGGCCGGTCACGATGTCGGCGGCCACCTGGTCCAGCAGCAGGTCGACGGTGAAGGCGTACCCGCGTAGCTGGGCCAACGCCTGATCCATCGGCACCGCCAGTGCCGCGCTTACCACGCCGGTGGCCTGATGGACCGCGACCCGGTCCAACCCCAGGCCATCGATCCATTCACCGCTGACCTGACCTTCCGCGCCGGTGCTGGAGGCCGCCAGCAGCGCGCTGGTGGCCACATCGGTGATCAGCAACGCGGTGGACACCTCGGCCTCCGACAACCATCCCGGCGTGTGCCGGTACATGTCCAACGCACCGAACCGTGCGGCGCCCCGCTGCAACGGGAACGCGAAGATCGCCCCGACCCGCCGCGACACCTGCTCGGTGTCGAACTGGGCCGCGGCCTGTGCCGCGAACACCGGCCACGCCGCCCCGGCATCCTTCGCCAGATCCGTCACAAGCACCGGACGGCCGGTCTCGAACGCCTCGTAACACGGGCCCTCACCCAGGCTGAACTGCAAGTCCTCAATCTGCTCGACCACGCTGTCGCTGGCGTACATGCTCTGCCGATGCCGCCTGCCCACCATCACCGACACCGAGGCACCATCCACCGGCAACAGCTCCACACACGTCTGACACACCGTGACCAGCGCCGTCAGCGCCCCCCGCCCCTCACGCAGCGACGCCAACACCTTCGAAACCAACGCCGACACCGCACCCGATGCCGCGCCGGGGACAGCATCCGAACCACGCACCACCGCCACACCTCCTCAAAGAGGGTGATCAGGACCTCTCGGCGGTGGCGGGGTCACGACCCGCACCAAGACGCATGGACCACACTCGACGTATCGCCACCCTAACCCGGCCCCTGGCACAACACGCCGGTACGGCACCCACAGTGCTCGCCCAGCCACGGGCTCCCAGTCGTCACCTGGCGGCAAGGGTTTCTGCGCTGAGCGGTGAGATCGGCTGCGGGCTCGCGGGTAACCTCCTGCCATGGCGAGCGAGACCTTGGACCCGGCCGATCGCCCTGGCCAGGAGGCAGGACAGGACGGTCCGCGGTCCCCACTGCTGGAGAAAGATCCTGCCTGGCAGCCGTATGTGGATGAACTTCGCCAACGCGCCGAAGCAGGCGCTGGGGCAGCGACGGCCGCGTTGGCCGACCTGCCGCGTCGTATCCCCAAGCTGGCCGAGATTTGGGAATTGACGCACGTCGTGAAGGCGTTTGGCTTCGGCGTTCCGGTCGGCCGCCCGAAGCAGACCGTTCAGGCGGTCCTTGAGTTCGGGACCGGCCGCATTGGTCGCCCGGTACTCTCGGACTGGAGTTCCGCAACGCGGGCAATGCCCACTGAGCATCGACACCCATCGTGGGACCAGACCACCTACGACGAGAAGTGCTCCTCGTGGGCCGGGAAGCTCTCCGAAACCTGGGAGCGTGCGGTCAACCTCGAGGTGATCCACGAAGTCTTCGACCGAGGAGATCCGAGCTCCGCCTCAAGCAGCTGCGCACCCTTTCCCGATTCACACCAGACGACGATCGGGAGTACCAGACCGGCTACGGGCGATGCTCGACGTGGGCGAGACGGCACGACAAGGACCCCGAGTTCAACTACGTTCCACGGGATGTCCGCGAGATGGAGCAAGCTCTCGAGGACATCAAGACCTGGTACAACAGGATCAGGACATACAAGAACTGAATCCTGCGACAGTGCGGGCGCTGGTGTAGCACCGTTCACGCTGAACGGCACCAAGCCCAAGGTTCCGGCTCGCCCGCGCTCTGGGTGATCAACGGATGCCTTCACATGGTGGCGGCCATTGGCTGCCACCAGCGCATCAACGCTCGCGAGGATCCGACCGGTCCACTGCTTGCATCCCCCGAGCGGCATCCTGTCCTATCGTCCCCAGATCCAGTACCCGCGAGCTGCAACGAGGCCCGGTCACAGATGAGGTCATCACAGCGCTTCCTCCGGCTGGACGCGCTGTAGGCGGATGCGTCCGCGTCGGATGCCTGAGAGCTTGGCGGAGATTGGCGGGCGTAGGTATCGTGACAAAGGCTGCGGAAGGTGTTCGCCGTCTGACGCAGCGACAGATGTTGAAGACAATTCGCTTATAGGTTTTTCGCTCAGCCAGACATGGTGAAGATGCAGGTCTGTACAGCGCTCAGGCGCTAAGACCTGAAAGCGGAAGGTCGGCGGTTCGAACCCGCCCCTGCCCACCGCATATCTCTGACCTGCGAAAACTCCTCTAGGCGAGCAAGCCTGAAGCGGTGTACACCGCTGGAACAGAGGAAAACCTTGCGGTCACCAAACACGCTCGCCCGGCGCTTTCCCCAGGGCATGAGCGGTCATCGCACCCCTCAGCCCAAGAACCTCGACGCCGGTGTCTTCCGGTATCGACGTCGAACGGCAACTCCGCCAGTTCCGCAGCTCGCATCGCCACCTCATTCTCTGGCGAGTTTCGCCCGGAGCCGACACGCATCCGATTGTGCAAGGTCGTCGTAGATCGTCAGGGCCTGCCGCCAAGCGGCCTCGGCGGCACCGGGGCATCCGGTCGCGTGGTACGAGTCGCCGAGCTGCTCGAGAGAACCGCTTTCACCAGTACGGTCGCCGAGTTCTCGGTACAGGCCGATGGCCTCCAGGTAGGCAGTGGCGGCCTGATCGAACTCGCCGAGCTGGTGATGTATGTAGCCAAGGCTGTCCCAGGTGTCGGCCTCGCCATGGGAGTCGCCGAGTTGTTGGAGCAGGGCGAGGGCCTGTTGGCAAGCGGCCAGCGCTTTCAGACCGTCGCCGAGTTGGACATGGAGCCATCCAAGCGCGTTAAGGGCATGTGCCTGCCCTGGACGGTGGCCGGCTTCTCGAAACAGCCGCAGCGCCGCGTGTGCGTGGTGGAGCGCCGCCTCGGGACAGCCCTGCCGTTCGTATGCACCGACGTGGTCGATCCGGGCCAGCGTCTGGCCAACGTCGTCTCCGGCTACCGCGAACAGTTCGGCTGCGAGATCAAGCCGAGTGTGTGCGGCCACGTACTGGCCTCGCCACATATCCGCGAGAGCTATGCCACGATGGCCGCGGGGCCTGTGCGACCGGATCCCCTAACCGTTCGGCGGAAGGCAGCGCGGTGCGCTCTGCGGCGGCTAGGTTGTCCCAGTATCCCTGTCCGTCGAGGAACAGCATGAAGGTCCAGGCCAGCTGCCACGCGTGGCGGTCGAAGCCGCCACGGTTTGCCATCTGGATGGCGGACAGAAGCGCGGCCTGCTCGATGGCGAACCAAGCACTGGCATGCTGTCGATTGACAAAATTCTCAGCCACGACACTGGGCTCGGGTAGTACCAGGCGGATCGAGGCCCGATGCGGGTACAGGACCTTCCCGGCATTATTGGCGGTCTGCAGGTAATGGTCCAGCAAGCGACGCACAGCGGCATCCCGTTGGCCGGCGGACTCAACGGACGCTGACAACTCGGCCGCATAGCAATGCAGGAGGTCGTGGCTGCTGTAACGGCCGGGTGCCTGCTCGGTGAGTAGATGCGCGCGAGCCAGCTCGGCGAGCGCGGACCGTGCCTCCCTGGTGTTCACGCCCGCCAGACTGGCCGCGGCGGGTACTGATACCTCTGGACCTGGGTGCAGGCCGAGCAGTCGGAGCATGCGCGCGGCGCTCGGGCCAAGTGTGTGGTACGACCACGACAGCGCCGCTCGAACATTGGTCGCAGGATCACCACTGTCGAATGCGTCCAGGCATCCCTGTTCATCCTTGAGCTCTACCGCCAGCGACTCCAGCCCAAAGCTGGGATGGTTGGCCGCGCGTGCGGCCATCACCGCCAATGCCAACGGCAACCCGGCGCATCGTCGGATGAGCTCGTCAACGGCCGCCGGTTGCTCTGCAAGCCGATCTTCACCCAACCGCCGGGAGAGCAGCTCTCGGGCCTCCTCCGGTCTGAGCAGACCCAGAGTCAGCGGGTAAGCGCCTTCGGCCGCCACCAGTCCGGAAAGCTGGTCGCGGCTGATCACGACCACGCAGGCCGAGGAGCCAGGCAGCAAGGGACGCACTTGCTCCTCGTCGCGGGCGTTGTCCAGCACGATCAGCACGCGCCGGCCCACGACGACGGAACGCCACAAAGCCGCCTGGGCCGGCAGGCCGACAGGAATCTGAGCCGGCGGCACACCGAATGCGTCAAGCAGCGCCCGAACTGCCTCGTCTGGCCCAAGGGCCGATCTGCCAGGATCGAAGCCTCGTAGATCGAGGTACAGCTGCCCGTCGCGAAAGTTGTCGGCAACGCGATGGGCCCAGTGCACCACCAACGCCGTTTTGCCGACCCCTGCGGTGCCGGTTACCGCAGCCAGCCGCACCGCCGTGTCCTCGTTGCTCGTTGTCAGCAGTGCATCGCTCAATGCGGAGATGTCAGCTGTACGGCCCACGAAATAGAGCGGATCGATCGGCAGTTGCCGCGGCACTTGCGCCACCTTGCCGTCAGATCCGACAGGCGCCGCTGCCAGAGCATCGTTCCAGTAGCCGTCACGCGCCGCAGCCTCGAAAGCGTCCCGCTCACCCGCGACGACTCCCAGCGCATCGGCAAGTAGCCGCACTGTTTGCCGGCGCGGGTGCCGAACCCGGCCACTCTCCAGCTGCACGATCGTCCGCGTGCTCACGCCGCTCTTGTCAGCCAATTGCTCCTGTGTCAACCGAGAGCGCCGGCGGATCGCCCTGACCAGACCACCAAAGCCCCGATCTTCCTCGTCCTTGGGCTCCCGATCCTCATGCATCATCCGGACGCAACCTCCAAATAGACGAATCTTGCTGCCATTCTGGTGCGCCTGCTCGTCACGGCTATCCGAACCGCTGCCGCCGGCAGCGCTCCCTGCGCTGCCGGCGGCCCTGAAGTGCCCGAAGGGTGTAACCGTGAGGAATTGGCTCCGCTCGCTGGGCCGAGGTCGCATTGGTCGGCGCTGCGAACGGAACTCCAGCAGGAGTAGAACCCCTTCTGAGCTCCCCGACGAAGGACAAGGCGACTGCTACAAGCCGATAGGCGAGCGTGGTGAGAGGTTCCACTCGAGCAAGAAGCCCTGCATCTGGCCGATCGGCCGTGCATGCTTTCGCCCTTCCGCAGGACGTGCGCGAAGCACTGGCCTGTGTGTACCTGCTATGCCGACGGACGTGGCTGACGTCGGTGAACCCGACCACCGGACCAAACTGCAGAGGCCACCTGTCGCAGTGGTTGGAGGTCAAGGTACAGGCAGCTCTCGACCCTGTTCGCCTGATGAGCCAGGCTCTGCGTGGGCTCCCGACGGCCGTAACCGCCGGGAGCCCACTTCATCTCCGGGACGTCTACAGCTTGGGCTCAGGCTCGCCTGAGCCGCAACGAGTCGATATGGTCGTTAGCCGCTGAGCCAACATTGGCCGTATCTGCCCTCCATGGGCCGTAGGTCGCTCCACCGTAGTTGGTGTTGTCATAGCCTGTAACGATCTGACACACGTTGAACCGCTTGAAGGACGTAATTCGATTTCGCCACGCCGGAACGAGTGCGCTGATCCCGTAGCCGGCGGTGTCGCACGGGCCGGCCGAACCCTCCAGGCGGGTGCTCGCGCCGCCGAAATTTGCGTCTTCGTAGACCACCAGCAACAGTGTTGTGGCCTGCGGCGACGGGTCGTTGGCTGCGCGCAGTCGGGCCGCCGCCTCCGGTGAATCCGCGCAGTAACGCCCCGCCACTCGCGAGACGCTTTGACCTGGCTTCAGTTTGTCCAGCACAACGATGCAGTGCTCCTCGGAATCGACAACCTGCGACGACGACCCGCTGCTAGAAGCGAGGGCCGTACCGCCGGTGGCGGCCGCCAGCGCAGTAATCATTCCGACCGTGGCCGCCATGCATCGACCAAGCATCGTGAGAGATCTCATTCCAGTCCACCTTCTTTCCATTGGTGTGAGGCACTTACGGGTTTTCAGGCCCACCTTTCATCTGTTGTCGACAGCTACCTACACAAGATATTCGCTGGCCCGCAACGGACCAGGCAGTTTCCTCGGCAGCTTTACCCGCAGCGACGGCGCTGACAAGCGCACACATGTTGCTGGACGGTCATGGGCAGATATCCGATGCACCACCTGCCTGTAGTGTCGGTCGGCGGAGCGGACGCCGGCGGCGGATGTTAACTCCGGCGGAGTTGTGAGAGAAACACCAATCGCGCCGCGATTCACTCATCAAGATTGTGAATCGCGCCTGTGCTGGCAATACCGCCAAGCCCGGATAGCTGGTGTTACGAGATTTCAAAAGGTGATAGTTTGCACTCAAACATTGGGCCCAATGACTTGGCCTTGGGAGAGGAATCGGAATGTCAGGTAACACCGCTGAGGTACGTGGTGGGATCACTCACCGGGCGCGCACCGACCAGCGACGTAGTCGAGCTCGCCGAGTTGTGGTGGTCGTCGGTAACCCGGCGATCAGTCAGCACGGCTGGCCGGTCGGCTTCTGGGGTTCGGAACTGACCCACCCGTATTACGTCCTAAGTGAGCGCGGGATCGAGGTGACGATCAGCAGCCTGGCCGGCGGACGGGTCGAGATGGACGCGCTGTCGGATCCCCGTGACGCATCCAAGTGGTCCGCAGAGGACTTGATCACCATGGGGTTCGTCAACACCCCGGAGCTGGTCGCGCTGCTGGAGGACACGCCGCCGATCAGCGCGATCGATGTGGGGGAGTATGACGCCATTCTGGTGGCCGGCGGCATGACGCCGATGTTCACGTTTCGGGATAGCGAGCCTCTCCAACGGGCGATTCGGGAGTTCTACGAAGCGGAGAAGCCAGTCGCGGCCTTCTGCCATGGCGTCGCTGCGCTTGTAGACCTACGGCTGTCTGACGGCCGGTATCTGGTCGATGGGGCGACCGTCACGGGCTTCTCCAATGTCGAGGAGGACTATGGCGACAAGGCCGCGGGTGTCCAGATCATGCCGTGGCGGATCGAGGACGTACTACGTGAGCGTGGCGCCAACTTCGTCTCAGCCGGCTTGTTCAAACCGTTCGCGGTGCGTGACGGTCGGCTGGTGACCGGCCAGCAGCAGTACTCAGGACGAAGGGTGGCCGAGATGGTCATCGAGATGTTAGGCGTGTGACGCCGTACGGGGTTTCTGCACAACGACCGTTCAGGTCACGTCGACAGGCAGAGTAAGGCGCGAGCGTTCCGTCGGTCAGATCGCATGGATGCGGTCTGACCGGCGCGCTCGCCGTCCACACTGTGCGGAGACCAGGTGAGCCCGCTGCCCTCACATCATCAATCGGGGTGCTCCGGTGCCGCAGGTGCTGCGCTTTCGACTCGACCTCATGAAGGAGATCAAGTGTCCAGAATCGGGATCATCGGTGCCGGCAGTGTTGGCCAATCGCTCGCCTGCGGCTGGTCGGCCGTCGGCCACGACATCACTGTCGGGGTACGCGACGTTGACAGCCCGTCGTCGGTTCGGGCCCGGGGGGCCCTTCCAGACTCGGCGCGCATCGTACCGCTCGACCAAGCGGGCCAGGACGCGGACGTAGTGGTGCTCGCTGTGCCGTTCGTAGCCCTCGAGGAGATCCTGCCCAAGATGTCCCTCTCCCCGGGCGTCGTCCTGGTCGACGCCACCAACGCCTTCCGCTTCGACGACGAAGGTCCGACCCTGGCCAGCACCGATGGCACGAGCGCGGCGGAACACGTAGCGCGTCTCGTTCCTGGCATCCAGGTGGTGAAGGCGTTCAACACCGTTGGCGCGGAGCACCTCACCAACGCCTCGGAGGGCCTGCCGCCCGTCGATATCTTCATCGCCGGCGACGCCCCCGTCGCCAACGCTATGGTCGCCAGGCTCGCCGAGGACCTGGGTCTGCGGCCTATCACACTAGGTCCGCTGCGCGACGCCCGGCTGACTGAAGCCCTTGCCATCATCTGGATCCGGTTGGCGACACTGAGCGGGCGGGGCCGCGGCTTCAGCATTCAGGTCGTGGAGCGGTGAGGGTGTCAGACCGGGGTCGGATCTGCATTGTCCGGCGAGAGTTTGACCGGGTCCCCGTGGTCTGGTAGCCGTCCTAGACCAGCCAGCCGCGTTCCTCGGCGACGGTCTGTGCCGCGTGCTTGAGCGCCTCCAACTCGGGATGGTCTTCCTTGCTCGACGCGGTCATAAGGGACCAGGCGAAGGTCGGCGCCGGCTGAATGAGCGGTCGGAAGGCGAGGTCCGCCGGTGGGTCGGTCCAGGCAACAGTGGGTACGACACACCGGCCCTCCCGTAAGACCTCCGCATGGGCAACCGATCCGTGCGTGACGCCGCGCCAACGGCGCGGTGTCACGCCGGCCTGCCGGCAGAACAGCATCACGAACTCCACCCACTCACCGGCAGCCTCGTCGGAGGGTAATAGGAGTTCATAATCGGCGAGCTTCTCGACCGGTAGGGCATCGAACTGTGCCAGCGGGTGGTCCGCAGCCATACCGACCACGACCTGCTCGCGGCGTATCAGATCGGCACGAAAGTGTGGCGGACAATGGGTGGCAAGACCGAACAGTGCGTCCAGGCGACCTTCCCCAAGTGCCTCCAATCCCTGGCGCACACCCTTCTCGACTTGGTGTATCTCGATGTCAGGCTGATCCTGGCGCAGCCGGCGCAGAACGAGTGCGCCCGTCTGTAGACCGCCGGAGGAGATGTCGACGCGCAAGGTCCGAAATCTCTCACCCCTATCCACCCGCCTGACGGTGCTCACTGCGTCATCGATCGTCGTAATGATGCGGCGAGACGAGGAAAGCAGCTCTCGGCCCGCGTCAGTGAGTGCAACCGAGCGCGTTGTACGTTCAAGGAGCCGCACTTCAAGATCGCGCTCTAGCTGCTGAACCATACGGCTCAGGGCCTGCTGAGAGATGTACAACCGCCGCGCAGCGGCGGTGAAGTTGAGCTCCTCGGCAACCACCACGAAGCACCGTAGCTGCTTTAGCCCCAGATTCATGCGGGCACCAACCAGGAAACAGCCGAAGCTGTTCCGCGGACCCCCCACGACGCGGGCCAAGGCTTCACTTGCGGGCAGCGGCGACCGCGTAGGTGTTCTCGAAGAACTGGCCACCGAGGATCTTGCCGTCGGCTACCCGGAAACGCGCCAGCCAGTCGCTGACGGCGGTCTTCCCGGTTTCCTTGTGCCGGAACACGAACATCCCTTCCACGAAAACGTCGTCACCAGCGGTAACGAAGTCGCGAGCCTGAAACTCGACTGTCTCGAACTCACCGAACAGCCCGTCGACCATTTCGAGGAACCCTTTCGAACCACGCAGCACCCGGCCGGCCCAGGGGATAGCCGCCGCCAACTCCTCGCTATTCGTGCCGATCAGCCAAGTGAAATCGTCATGGAGCATAGCGAGTATGTCTTCGATCTCACCACTGTAGACGTGGTCGTAGAAAGTTCGAATGAGCGATGCGTTATCAGTCATTGGGACAACTCCTGATTCGTTGAGAAATCAATGCCTGCCGGAGAAACACCATCCGGACGCCGTCCTTCACGCCGGCAAGTACACCCAGAGTTAGCTGGCCGTGATCGAGCGGACGCCCGGCCGCTCATACCGGTACGTGCGTCCACACCGGCCGGCCCCCGGACGGCAGACACAGTGGCAAAGTGACACCGCCGGGGATACTGAGTGCCGATCGCTATGCGTACTTGGGTGTCGGAGGAATCGGTCCGCCGGCCGCTAGGGCCTCCTGGACCGCGCGGGCGTCGGAAGGTCGATACTCCTCGCCGTATACGGCACCCGGCCGTCTCGGTGCCTCCATGGGACCGGCTGCATCGAGCCCACCGAGGTCGCACGGTGCGAACCCGGCGTCCTCGATGAGCCCGGCGACCAGCGCCTTCGCCTCCGGATCGTCACCACAGAGGAACAGGACCACGGGCTCTGTTTCGCGGCCCGCCGCACTGCGCTGGAATCCGGACGTCAGCGTGTTGAACGCTTTCACTAGGCGTGCACCCGGCATTCGATCGGCGTTGAAGCGGGCTGCCGTTCGCCCTGCCGGTAGCGTCTCGAGGCCTGTCGGTCCGAAGTGATTGGTGGTATCGATCACCACCTTTCCGGTGAGCGGACCCGCCACCGTCAGCACCTCAGGGATCTTCGTCCACGGCACCGAGAGCACCACGACATCGCCGATCTCCGCAGCCTCGCGAACGTCTCCGGCAGTTGCTGCTCCGCCGATGTCCCGTGCCAGGGCGATCAGGCGCTTGGGGTCACGGCTGTAGGACAGCAGCAACTCGTGCCCGGCACGGGCTAGTTGGCGGGCGATGCCGCCACCGATGCGCCCAGCGCCGATCACGCCGACCCTCACGTCGCCGCCGACTCGCGCCGGTCAACGCCGACGACCAGCGCCTCCGGCCTGATGTTGTGCGGGATCGGCCAGCCCCGCGACCACTCGTACAGCGCGAGATCAAGGGTGTTGTCGGCCACGTCGATACGGCTGATCCTGTGGTCGACGATGGTGAGCAGCATCGTCTCAACCGACGTTCCCTCGCGGCCGGTGGGGGCGAGCCCGCCGAAGTCCTTGGTGTGTTTCCAGTGCAGCAGGAACGTGATGAATCCTCGTCCAGTGCCGCTCTCGTCCAAGGCCAGATGCTCGTCGACGAGATCGATGCGGTAGGCGAGGTCGGTGAACTGCCTGGCGAAGTCCTTCAACACTTTCAGGCCGCTCAGCCCGAACCCGGCCGGGCTGTTGATCAGCATGTTCTCGTCGATGATCGCGTCCCAACGGTCGAACTCGACCCGCTGGAACGCCTCGTACAACTCTCGGGTGAGGGCACTGCTGTCCATGCTCATCGTTAGGCTCCAATGTTTGAGTCCAAACAATTGACCTCAAGAGAGTAACATGCTTCCGTGCCAGTTCAAAAGCGCTCGGGCCGAGACTGCGGCCCACGGGACTCAATCGACCTCCTGCTCGCCTCCTGGGCTCAGGCTCGGCCGGACTTCGACATGTCGCCCGTCGCCGTGATCTCTCGCTTGCTGCGGGTTCGCGCATACATTGACCGGGAGCTCGACGCGGTGTTCGAGCGCTTCGACCTGACCTCACCGAGCTTCGCCGCCCTCGTTACGCTCGCTCGCATCGCCGGCAACGGCGGTGTCTCACAGCGGCGTCTCGCCGACGAACTTGGACTGACCGCCAGCACGGTCAGCCTCCGTATCGATCGGCTCGTCGAGCTGGGGCTCGTCGCCCGTACCACCGACCCGGACTCCAAACGCAGTGTCCAGATCTCTCTCACCCTCGCTGGCCGCGAACGCTTCGAGCAGATCGTCCCGGTCCATCTAGCGAACGAGAACCGGCTGCTCGCGGCGCTGGCCGACGACGAGCAGGAGCAACTCGCCGGCCTGCTGCGGAAGCTACTCGTAGAGTTCGAGGGATCCCAGTCACCGTCCGACCTGGACCACCGACTCGGCTTGATGCTGGAGCCAGCACATGTGACTATGCGGCGCCGCCAAGCCGTCGGCCTGCCTGCGGTGGCCGGGCTCCTCGTCAGCTCCGTCGAGCCCGGCTCGCCTGCCGAGTCGGCCGGTATCGAACCTGGCGACGTCCTCACCCGGGCCGAGGGCCTCGAGCTGCGGTCAAGCGCCGCCCTCTATGAAGCCATCGATCAACGCCATGGCCGCGGGCTCCGCCTGAACGTGCTGCGCGGCACCGAAGAACTCCGGCTCGATCTGGGCACTGTCCGAAGTGTCGGCGGATTTGCGGTACCGCCGACTCCACCTGCTCCGCCCAAACACGTGCTTTGACGAGATGCGGGGATGGGAGGTCTCCCCAATCCCCGCATCTCACGAACCGTTCTGATGGCTGGCCTGACGTCCCGATTCTGCTGTCTGGGCCGAAGTGGCCCTGTCACCGGTCGCTGAACTCGCCGAGGAACTCACCACCGTCGACGTCGATGATCGTGCCGGTGATGGCGGGATTGGCCATCACCGCAACCGCGATGGCACCGAAGTCCCGTGCCTGGCCAGGGTGCGGAATCAGTTGTCGGGTACGACCGATGCCGATCCCACCCGGAGAGATTGCGTTCACCCTTACCGGAGCCAACTCGACCGCCGCTGCGAGGGCCAGGCCGTTCAGCGCGGCATGCAGCGTGCCGTACACCCCAAAACCGACTTGCGGCCGCCTGCCACTCGAACCGGAGGTGAGTGTGATCGAGCCAGTAGTGGACATGACCGGCGCCGCCATGTTCAAGATCCCATAGGTGGGCCAGAACCTGTTGTCGAACGGAACCCTGGCGGCCCGCGCCGGAGTGCTGGCGATGCTGCCCACGGCAGCTCCGGTGCTGATCGTGACCACCAGGTGATCCAGCCCGGTATGACGCTGAAGTAACTCGCCGGATGCCCGCTCGTCAGAAATGTCGCACACCTCGACGACGACCTCGTCGGTGGCTCCTGCCCGTACCATCCTGGCCGCGTCCTCAGTGCGGGACTGATCCCTCCCGACAATGACGACACGTGCTCCCCAGGCGGCCGCGGTCCGGGCCACGGCGAGTCCCATATGACGCCCGCCGCCCACGACTAGCACCGTCTGTCCGTGCAACGTGGCTGGAATTGGCTCCGTGTCGTTCATGCAAAGGCCTCCTGATGAGCGAGGGACGACTTCGTGATCATGAACGTGACATTGCCCGCCTTCCAGGCGGGAGCCACCAACGTGGCCGAGCTGAGAACGGCCGGCGCGCAGCCCGAACCCGATCGCCGGTCCGGCGTCTTTCGGAGAGTTGCAAGCATGCCCAAAAGATAGGGATCGCTCTTTTTCTTTGTCAAGATGGGAAGCGATCCCTATCCTCCGTGCATGACCGAGCGGACGAGACGCCCCTACCGGCGCGCAGAGCAGACGCGCCGGCACGTACTCGACGTGGCGGCCAAGTTGTTCTACGCCAACGGAGTTCATGCGGTCGGAACAGATCGCCTCGCCTCCGAGGCAGGAGTGACGGTTGCGACGCTGTACCGGTTGTTCGGTTCCAAAGACGGGTTGGTCACCGCGTACCTGCGCGAGGCGGATCAAGAGTGGTTCAACTGGCTGGAACGGACTGTCGAGGCCGGAGGGCTCGTTCACGTCGTCGAGGAACTCGACAGACAGGCCCGGGAGGCCGACTGCCGTGGCTGCCCGTTCCGGCTCGTCTTGGCCGAGTACCCCGCGGCCGACTCGGAGGTCCACTGCGTAGCGGTCGACACCAAGGCCAGGACCCTGGCACGGCTGCGTGAACTCGCCACATCCGCTGGCCTGGCCGAGCCCGGCCCGACAGCCGAGCGGCTCATGCTCGTCATCGAAGGCATCTGGGCCACCGCAGCCGAGCGCGGGCCTGGCTCGCCGCCTGGTGCTGGACCTGCTCTGGCCCGATCCTTGCTGACGCCCGTGAAACGCCGGCGCGCCAAGGCCAACTCCTAAGTGAGACCCACTACACCGCCATGAGGATGATCAGCAGAGAATGCTCCGCTGGCCGGATCGCCAATCAGGCGGGTCGGGATGAGCACGGCATGGCATCGGCGATGGCCGGCAAGGGCCGCGCTTTTACAGGCTGCCTTTGAAGCAGCCCGGAGCGCTCGGTACAGGAAACGCTTCTGGCCTTCGAAACACCAATCACACAACAACTAACAACGAATCGTTGTGGCCAGATCCGAGCGAATGTCCACGCGCGCGCAGCACAACATCGAAGCGATGAGTGCGTCATAAAGGTATGAAGAGCCTCACCGAGACGTTAGCGAACGGCGGGGAACGAGTGACGGACAACTTCGTTGAGCTGTTTCGCGCCAACTGCACGAAGATGGTCCGGCTGGCGGCCCTACTAGGCGCCGACGACCCCGAGGATATCGCGCAGGAAGCGTTCGCCCGAGTCTTTCGGACCTGGGCGAGCATTCGTGGCGATGATCCGACTCCGTACTTGCAGCGCACACTCGCGAATCTGGTTCGATCTCGGCAGCGACGCCTGCTGACCGCCTGGCGCCGGCAACAGCCCGGTCCGATCGAGATCGAGTCCGCAGAAGAGCTCGTGGTCGTGCGCGAAGAGCATCGTGAGGTGGTCGCCGCGGTACGGCGGCTGCCGAGGCGGCAGCGAGAAGCGATCGTGTTGCGTTATTGGCTGGATCTGCCGTACGCGCAGATCGCCGAGGTCATGGGTATTTCGGCCGGCGCGATCAAGGGCTACCTGTCTCGCGGCCTCAAAGCGCTGGAAGAGACTTCTGTGGAGGAACGATGATCCTTGTCGAAAGCAAGGTCAAGGCCGCCCTGGAAGCGTACGCCGCAGCACAACCGGCGGATACGGGCAAGGTCTGGCGTGGGGTCATGGAAAGCACATCGCGCCGGTCTCCACGGCGAGCCTGGCCGGCGATCGTCGTGGCCGTGGCGGCGGTCGTGGCGGTGGGCATTTCGACTGTGCTACTCCGGCAGACGGAACAGGGGCAGATCGGCGGCACGGCCACACCCACCTCAACAGCCAGCAAGACCAACGATGCCGCGCCAACGTCAACCCCCGAGCCGCTGCCGTCCGCGACGATGGCGGCTCCGTTGACCGCCTGGCCTGGGTCGCCTCCTGCCTGGCAGTACGTCTACTCCGTGCCGGCCGACTTGACCGCCGCGATCCGAAAGCAAACCAGCAACGCCTTCCACGCCGGTACGACGTGGATTCCCGTCGACGTGCTCACCACGACCCGTGGCCAACGTTTCGTACTCTCAGGTGGGCTCGCCACGCTGGGCACCGGCCAAGAGATCTGCTGGCAGATCGAGCCGCTGCAGCCAGTCCTCGCGACCACTCGCTATGTCGACGACACTCTGTGCGTCAAGCCCACCCTCCCGGATCCGAGCGGCGGCTCCACCAGCGACAAGTACTGGACACGTCCGCACAACCTCGACTATTACCCCCCGATACCGGGCGATTCCATCATCGAGGACGAACGTTTCCAGTTCGCCTACGGCATCGCGGCACCGGAGGTGGATCACGTCGTCGGCGTCGACTCCGACGGCCACCGGCACCAGGGCCGCATCGTCGGCCAAGGGTTGGGCTGGAAGGCACAACTGTACGCATTCGTCGCCGAGAAGTCGGTCACGTTCGTGAAGTTCGAAGCCTACGGACCGACCGGTGCGCTGCTTTCCAAGATGAATCCCGAATGCCTCGAGTCCTGTAACGCGCCCAGATAAGTTGTCGAAAGGGAGGATATGAAGTCGAAGCTACGAGTACTCCTGGCAGTAGCGATCGCTGTCTCGCCGCTGTCTTCCAGTCCGTCCGTGCAGGCTGCCCGGCCAGCCGGGCAGACCCGGATCGCACCCAGCGCGCAGCGAAACGGTTCGGCGCCAAAAACGGTCACCTTGATCACCGGTGACCGAGTGATGGTCACTCCGGGACCAGTGCGACGCGAGTCCGTGACGGTACTCGCTGCGTCCGGCCGGGAAGATGTCTTCTTCGACATTCGAAGCGGCGAGCAGGGCATCACCGTCATACCGTCCGACGCGACTCCGTTGCTCGCACGCGGTCGGCTGGACCGCGATCTGTTCAACGTTTCAGCGTTGGTCGAACAGGGATATGACGACCGAGCCAGTCAGTATCTGCCGCTCATCCTGACCTATCCGGCAAGCGTCCGTGCCACCAAGGCGACGGCCATGCCCGGCCTGTCGGAGGCCAGGTGGCTGTCCAGCGCCCACGGTGCTGCCGCCAGGGAACGCAAGCGCGATGCCGCCAGGTTCTGGGCTTCGCTCAAGGACCAGACCAACGTGAACGCCACAGGGGACGTGGCAAAGGTGTGGCTGGACAGGAAGGTCCGGGCGAGCCTGGACCAGAGCGTGCCCCAGATCGGTGCCCCGGAAGCCTGGGCGTCCGGATTCACTGGAAAGGACGTCAAGGTTGCCGTCCTCGACACCGGCGTCGATCGAGCCCACCCCGATCTCACCGACGCGATTGTCGCGGAGCAGGACTTCACCGCAAGCGAAAGCGGGCCGGCGGACCGGCACGGCCACGGCACCCATGTCGCCTCCATCATCACGGGCAGCGGCTCGGCGTCCGGCGGCCGCTACCAGGGCGTGGCGCCAGATGCCGAACTGCTCAACGGCAAGGTCCTGGACGACGACGGGAGTGGTAGCTGGTCGGGCGTCATCGCCGGCATGGAATGGGCGACCGCCCACGGCGCGAAGGTCGTGAACATGAGCGTTGGCGGCGATCCGACCGACGGGACTGACCCGGTATCGGCGGCGGTGAACGCGTTGACCGAGCAGACTGGTGCCCTGTTCGTCGTCGCTAGTGGCAACGAGCCCAACTGTTTTGGCGGCGTGTCCGCGCCGGCCAGCGCGGACGCGGCGCTCGCGGTGGGAGCAGTCGACAAGCAGAGCCAGCTCGCGAGCTTCTCCTGTACCGGGCCCCGCCTGCGCGACGGCGCGGTGAAGCCGGACCTGACCGCTCCGGGGGTCGGCATCGTCGCCGCCCGAGCAGCAGACACCACACTCGACGAACCGGTCGATGAGCACTACGTACGCGCCAACGGCACGTCGATGGCCACACCGCACGTGGCAGGAGCGGCCGCGATCCTCGCGCAGCAGCACCCGGACTGGACCGCCGGACGGCTGAAGGACAGCCTGATGGGCGCCGCACAGCCTGGCGACTACACCGTCTACCAGCAGGGAACTGGCCGCCTGGACGTCGCGCGTGCGGTCCGGCAATCGGTAACTGCGAGCCCGGGCAGCCTGTCGACGTTCCTGAAGTGGGGCGACTCATCAGTGGAACGTGCCATTACCTACCGCAACGACGGAGATGCCCCAATCACGCTGGCCGTCGGCATAGCGACGACCGGGCCGGACGGAAACCCCGCACCTGGTGGGATGTTCGCGGTGAACCCAACCCAGCTGACCGTGCCGCCGCACGAAACGGCGGCAGCGGCGGTATCGATCGATCCGGCTGGTGCCGCGCCCGGATCGTACTCGGCGATGGTGACCGCGACCGGTGACGAGACCGCGATCCATACCGCAGTAGGCGCCTACCGGGAGCCTGAGTCGTACGACGTCACCGTGAATGTCATCGATCGCGTCGGCCGGCAGTTGACAGACGCCGACGAGCCGTTCGCCGCTCCAGTCCTTACCAACCTCGAGACGGGTGAATTGAGCGGCGTTCAGCTCACCGGAGGCGAGTACGTTGTAAGGGTCCCGAAGGGCCGCTACAGCCTCGAGACCGGAATCGCCACGCTCGCTGCGGACGGTGAGACGGTCGACAGCGCGACCTTCGGATCGGTCCCCGAGATCAACGTCGACCACGACACCACGGCCACCCTCGACGCCAGGCAAGGGCGACACGTGACGGCGACGGTCGACAACGAGCGTGCCAAGCCGACACAGGCGATCCTCGGAGTGATGAGCCAGGTGACGCCTGATGCCGGCCAGGAGTTCTACGGGATCGACACCTCCACCGGCGGCACCCAGGAGCTGTATGCCATACCCACCGCCAAGGTCGGCTCGCGTGCGTACGACCTGCTGTATCTCCAGGTGATGGCCGACCCCAAGCCGGATGGTCATCGACCAGGCGGCTACCAGCTGACGTTCACAGCACATGGCACCATCCCTCGCGAGCTTGCCTTCCAAGCCCGCGACCGCGACCTGGCCGCCGTCGATGCGCGGATCTTCGCCCAAGGCGTTCCGAGCGGCGCAGCGTGGTGGGCCAGCAGCGTCTACATCGAAGGCCTGCAGCACTTCGCGCCGGGTGCGATCGTCGATGTCCGGCCGCCTATCCAGGTGACGTACCTGGTCTCGCCGGGAGCGGCACCCGGACGGACGAGCAAGTGGGAGTTCGAGCTGGCCGGCCATGATGAGAACGGCCTCCTGTACGTCGAGTTCACCAACCTGCAACCCAGGGAGCTGCGCCCGGGTGAGCAGTGGCGGCAGACCTGGGACAACGCCGCCATCGGCCCGTACATGATCGGGATCATCGGAGGTGGAGGGCTGTTCGCGGGAGTGGAAGCGTTCAGTCCCGCTGCCGCGCAGCATCGCACCAGCGTCTTCGGCGGGACAACGGGACAGATCGAGCTTCGCCGTAACGGCGAGCTGGTCGGAACGAGCGACGACCCAACGGCAGGCTTCTTCGAGCTTCCCGAGGGGCAGGCGAGCTTCAGCCTGACCAGTACAGCTCAGCGTGATGTGCCCTGGTCGAGTCTGGCAAGCAAGGTCGCCGCGACTTGGACGTTCACCTCAGACGTGCCTGAGGAATCCGAACTGCTCCCGCTGCCCAACCTCCGCATCGACGGAAGCTTCGACGCGTACGGACGGGCACCCACCGGTCGCCCTTTCCCGTTGACGATCACAGCCGAGTACATCGACGGATCCCCGGTCCTGGAGATCTCCGAGGTCACGCTCCAGGCGTCGTTCGACAACGGCAGGACGTGGCGCAACATCGAGGTACATCTCAGCTCCGACGGGTTCCAGGGCGTCGTGCCGAAGCCGCCGCCGGATGCGTCCACCGTCTCGCTGCGGGCAAGCGCACGAGACGTCAATGGCAGCCGTGTCGATCAGACCGTCATGGGTGCATACGGGCTGGCAGAGTAGATCGAGGCACGGCCTCGCTGCGGACAACTCTCTGCGCAGCGGGGCCGTGCCAGGCGGCGTGAGTCAGGGCACCTGGTCGATCCGTAACGGACAGATCGAACGCTGAAGGAACCCGGCGAAGGGCTAGGGCCGCGCTGGGACGCCTGGTGGCATCTGCATCTTTCCGCCGCTGACCGGGCCGCCGCCGACGTGTACGACCGAGCCGGTCATGTAGGAGAACTCGTCGGTGGCGAGCGAGAGTACGGCCCGGGCGATCTCTTCCGGTTCGGCCATGCGTTCCAGGGCGTTGACGTTGAGCGGGCCCCAGGCGTTCTTGAACGCGGTCCACACCGCGTCGGGGAGGCCGGCAGGGCGTACCAACGCGGTGTCGGTGGTGCCAGGGCTGATGGCATTGACCCGGATGCCCTGGGTGCCGTAGTCGAGTGCGGCGGTCTTCACGATGCCCTGGATGGCGTGCTTGCTGGCGGTGTAGGCGGTGCCGCTGGGCCGGACGGACTCCGAGGCCGTGCAGATGATCACACCGCCGCCCGTGCGCAGCAGATGCGGGACTTCGTACTTGATCGCGAGGAAGACGCCGCGGGCGTTGGTGCGCTGCACGTCCTCCCACAGCTCGAGGCTGAGCTCGTGCAGCGGGCCGGTGCGGGTGATGCCGGCGTTGTTGAACGCGATGTCGAGGCGGCCGTAGACGCGTACGACCTCATCGACGAAGTGCTTCAGCTGCTCGGGCTCGCGTACGTCAGCGCGGATGTAGGTGGCCCGGCCGCCTTCGGAGCGGATGTCGCGTTCGACCTGGCGGCCGAGCTCGGTCCGCCGGCCGCAGAAGCCGACCTTCGCTCCCTCGCGGGCAAACGCCCTGGCCGCGGCCTCACCGATACCGGAGGTGGCGCCGGTGATCAGCACCACCTTGCCGGCGAACCGGCCGGCCGGCGTGGGATCCGGCGGTGCGGAGGTCGCCGGGCGGGCGGCGTAGGCGGGAACGGCGGTCACAGCGGCCAAGCTGGCAGCGCCTGCGAGAGCTCCGGTCGCCGCTCCGCCGAGGAACGAGCGACGATTGCGTCGTCGCACAGGCACCGGTGCGGGATCTGGCACAGGATGGGGTTCGGCAGGTGCGTTGCCGTTCGGCATGAGTGCGCTCCTCGGATCGAGTTTCAACTCACTATACACTTGTAAATGTACATCTGTATATCCATCTCGCGTCTAGGATATTCGCCATGGCATCGACGACGCGGCGCCGCAGCAGGCGCGGCGAGGGCGAGCAGCTCCGTACCGGTCTGCTCGACGCCGCGGCCGACCTGCTCGACGAGACCGAGGACGTCGAGCAGCTGTCGATCCGGGCCGTCACCGCCCGAGCCGGCGTCAGCCCGATGGCGCTCTACCTGCACTTCGCCGACAAGGACGAGCTCGCACGCGCGGTGAAGCTCCGCGCCTTCGCCGCGTTAGGGGACGCGCTGACCGAGGCCCAGTCCACCCACCCGGACGACGCTTACGCCCAGCTCAACGCGATGGGACTGGCTTACCTCAGCTTCGCGCGCACGCATCCTGGCCAGTACGCGCTGATGTTCCACACCCGCACGGCCCGGAACGACCACGCGGAACCCGAGGCCGGCACGACCAGCCCAGGCCGCACGGCCGGGCTCGAGGTGTTCAACCTGCTCGTCGAGACGGTCGACCGGTACACCAGCGCCAAGGGTAAGCAAGCGTTCGAACTGGCGACCCAACTGTGGATGGCGCTACACGGCCGCGCCGTCCTCCAACCGGCGATGCCCTGGTTCCCGTTCGCCGAAGAAGACCTGTACGTCGACAGGCTGGTTACCAGTCTCGAGCCCGGCCACGGAACCGGACCCGCGCGGAAGGCGTGACAGGCGCGAAAAGTGGCCGACGGAATTCAGCCGGTCGACAGCTCAAAGAAAGGCGGCCCAGCCGTCGATGTACCGAACGGTACTCTCCGACCGCTACGGGGTGACGTCATCGTCCGCCGTGACAACCACGGCTTCAGTGAAGCTCAGCATTCCGGTGATGGCTCGCGACTCGTTGGGTGGTGACTCGTACGACCATGTCAGATGTCACCAGCATCGATGACACAAGCAGTCGCCTCAGGCACTCCGATCACCGGAGTGCCGCGCATGCAGCGCCGGTAGGTTTTCGGGGTCGCAAGATGTTCAACAATGGAATGTTGTTAATTGGGAGAAGATTGTTGTTTCTCTCCGCACGTGAGTCCGGCTAGCGTTGCTCCCGCTCCTCTCTCCGTGGTCGTCAAGGAAGAGTTATGCGTACAGAGCGAGGATGGCACTTGGACGAGCGTGCCGCCGAGCCTATTGTCCGTCGTGCTGTCGAGGAAGGCATGACGTTCTTCGACACTGCGGATATGTACGACCGTGGCGCCACCGAGGAGGTCACCGCCGTCAGGCAGGGCACAAGGCCAAACACAACGGCCGCGAAGCGACATCCGGCTGTGACAGGAACACGACAGCGGCGGCCACTTCGCTGCCCCGGGGGACAGAGGCTCTGATCCCTTTAGTCGAACCTGCCGATGGTCCTGCGCCCGAAACTACCGTACTGGGCCGGTTCCATCCTGCCAGGTCTGCTAGGAGCCGTGTCCCTCATGCAAAGGAGCAAGCAATGGAGAATGAGTCCCACAAGGTTGCCGGACTTGACCAGCCCGTCGAGATCTTGGTCGATCGATGGGGTATACCACATATCTACGCTCGCTCACCGGATGACTTGTTCTTCGCGCAGGGCTTCAACGCTGCGCGTGATCGTCTGTTTCAGATCGACCTGTGGCGGCGGCGCGGACTAGGCGAACTGGCGGAAGTGCTAGGCCCGTCCTTCGTAGACAAGGATAGATCCGCACGCCTCTTGATCTACCGCGGTGACATGGACGCCGAGTGGGCAGCGTACGGCCCAGATACCAAACGCATCGTCACTCGTTTCGTTGATGGCGTGAATGCGTACGTGCGGTGGCTTGACGACCATCCGAAAGCGTTGCCTCCCGAGTTCGAGATGCTTGGTTACGCGCCGGCGCAATGGAGTCCAGAAGACGTCGTACGGCCGCGGGCACATGCTCCTGCGGCCAACCTCATCCTTGAGCAGTATCGTGCGCGTATCGCATCCGTGGGTGATCCAGTGGCAGACCGGGTCTGGTTGGACCTGGTGCGGGGACACACGCCGGCCCCGGCGCCTGACCTCGATCTCGACCTTCCGAAGGATGTGCTGAGGGATTACCTGATGGCGACCGGACCTGTTCAAGTGCCTGGAGGTGGCGGCGGCAACGATGGCAGTAACTGTTGGGCGCTTGCGGGATCTCGCACGGTAAGCGGTCGACCTTTGTTGGCGAGCGACCCACATCGTGCCCAGACTGCGCCGTCGTTACGCTACATCGCACATCTGTCATGCCCAGACTTTGACATCATTGGCGCTGGCGAGCCGTTCATGCCCGGCTTGGCGCTTGGACACAATGGCACCGCAGCCTTTGGTTTCACGATCTATGCGATCGATACCGAGGACCTCTATGTCTGTGACATGGACCGAGAGCTTCGTAGGGTTGTGATCGAAGACATTGCGGTCAAAGGCGAGCAGCCACGCCAAGTCGAACTCGAGTTCGACCGGGTGGGGCCAGTACTTTACAAGGATGTGGAGCGGGGCAAGGTCTACATCCTGCGTTCGACTTGGTTCGAGCCCGGCACCAGCCCTTATCTGGGCAGTCTTGACTACATGAAGGCCAAGAGTTGGAGGCAGTTCGAGGCGGGCCTGGCTACCTGGCGCAGTCCAGGAGAAAATCACTTGTACGCAGACGTGAACGGAACGATAGCCTCGCGTGCAGCTGGACTTGTGCCGCGGCGCAAAGGCCACGACGGCCTGTTTCCGGTACCGGCAGACGAGCGAGTCGATTGGGACGGATTCCTGTCGGCCACGGAGTTTCCAGGCACGGTCGATCCGCCGGAAGGATTCGTCGCCTCGGCGAATGAGTTCAACGTACCCGACCACTTGCCGCTTCCGTCCTACGAATGGCCAGACTCAACTCGTCGACGTCGAATTGTCGATGTGCTGTCCTCCAAGCCGAAGCACTCGTTTGAGGACATGGTGTCGCTCCAGACCGACCAGCGAGCCAACGATGCACAGGAGATCCTGACTCTTGTCCGCAATCTGAGGCCAGACGACGATCTCACTGCCGCAGCCGTCCATATGCTGAGGAGCTGGGACGCCGTTGAGTCCGTCGATTCCGCAGCGGCCGTACTGTACGAGATCTGGCTCTCCAGACACCTACGGCAGACCTTTGTACAGACGGTCGTTTCCGCTGAAGCTGCGAAACTCATCCCAGGTCCCGATCCACGAGTCTTGCGAGAGGCCCTCGCACACCCGCAGGCGTGGTTCGCCGGATCCGATCCGGCCAGTACTCGTGACGACCTACTCATGCGCACCCTACGTACTGCCTACGAGGATGCCGTCACACTACTTGGCGAGGATCCGGCCGAGTGGCGTTGGGGAGAGGCGCATCAGAGTGCCCAGTTGCACGTCTTGGGAGACCTCGATCCTGAGCTGAACGTCGGTCCGGCGCCAATCGGAGGTTCAGGATCTACCGTCAACCTCTCGGCATATATGCCGGCGACCCTGTCTTCGTTCTGGGGCCCCTCGTTCCGGATGATTGTCGACGTGGGGGAATGGGATAACTCCCTATGCATCAACACGCCCGGTCAGTCCGGCGATCCAAGGAGCCCGCACTATCGCGACCTGTTCGATACCTGGTGCAGAAACGAGTACGTTCCGATGCTCTACAGCCGACCGGCGATCGAGCGAAACGTTGAACTCCGAATCCTGCTTGAACCAACCAATCGTCATCGTGCTGATGCTTAGTGCTTTCGGTCTGGCCGTGGCCTGGCCGTCATGGTGTGCTGCTGGGCCCGAGCCGATCGATCAGTGTCCGGTCGTAGCTC